>CANRSN010000005.1 GCA_947642455.1 uncultured Clostridiaceae bacterium | reverse complement strand
TAAAGAAATAACATTTACAATAGCAGGAAAAGCAATAACAGATACAGATGTAACATTAAATTTACCAGAAGACTTAACATTTAATGGAACAGCAAAAGAAGTTACAGTAACTCTAAACAATGGAGTAGATGCAGATGTTGTTATCACATATGAAGGAACAGTAAATGAAGATGGAAAACCTGTAGAAATAGGAACATATACAGCAAAAGTAGTTGTAACAGGAAAAGGAAACTTTGAAGGAACTGTAAACAAAGAAATAACATTTACAATAGCAGGAAAAGCTATAACAGATGAAGATATAACAGTAAATTTACCAGAAGATCTAACATATGATGGAACAGCAAAAGAAGCAACTGTAACATTAAACAATGGAATAGATGCAGATGTTGTTATCACATATGAAGGAAATGTAAATGAAGATGGAAAACCTGTAAATGTAGGATTATATACAGCAAACATAGTTGTAACAGGAAAAGGAAACTATTCAGGAACTATAAATAAATCTGAAAACTTTACAATAATAGAAAAAGAAATAACAGATACAGATGTAACAGTATCACAACCAGAAGATTTAATATATAGTGGAGAAGCAAAACAACCAGTAGTAACTCTAAATAATGGAGTAGATGCAGATGTAGTTATAACATATGAAGGAAATAACTTAGTTGAAGGAAATGTAATAAATGTAGGAACATATACAGCTAAAATAGTTATTACAGGAAAAGGAAATTATTCAGGAACAGTAAACAAAGAAGTAACATTTACAATAACACCAAAACAGGTTGCAAAATCAGATGTAACAATTACAGAGCCAGAAAGTCTAATCTATGATGGAGGAATAAAAGAAGTAGGAGTACAATTAAATAATGGATTAGAAGCAGACATTGTTATTACATATGCAGGAAACAACTTTGTACAAGGAAAAATAGTAAATGTAGGAGAATATACAGCAAATGTAACAATAACAGCAAAAGGAAATTATACAGGAGAATTAAATGAAACAAAAACATTTACAATAGTAGAAAAACAAGTTACTGAAGAAGACATAATAATAACAAAACCAGAAGATTTAATCTACAATGGAGAAGCAAAAGAAATAGGAGTAGCATTAAAAGATGGTGTAGATGCAAATATAGTTATAGCATATGAAGGAGCTGTAAATGAAGAAGGAAAACCTGTAAGTGTAGGAGAATATACAGTAACAGTAACAATAACAGGAAAAGGAAACTTTGCAGGAACTGCAAGAAAAACAGAAAGCTTTATAATATCAGGAAAAGAAATAACAGATGCAGATATAACTATTAATATACCAGAAAACTTAGTATATGATGGAGCAGCAAAAGAAGTTACAACAACACTAAATAATGGAATAGAAGCAGATGTAGTTATAACATATGAAGGTGCTACAGATGAAAAAGGAAAAGCGGTAAATGTAGGAGAATATAAAGCAAAAGTAGTTGCAACAGGAAAAGGAAACTATATAGGAACAGTAAATAAAGAAGAAACATTTACAATAACAGGAAAAGAAATAACAGATGCAGATGTAACAATAAATATTCCAGAAAACTTAGTATATGATGGAGTAGCAAAAGAAGTTACAACAACACTAAATAATGGAATAGAAGCAGATGTAGTTATAACATATGAAGGTGCTACAGATGAAAAAGGAAAAGCGGTAAATGTAGGAGAATATAAAGCAAAAGTAGTTGCAACAGGAAAAGGAAACTATATAGGAACAGTAAATAAAGAAGAAACATTTACAATAACAGGAAAAGAAATAACAGATGCAGATATAACAATAAATGTACCAGAAGATTTAATATATGATGGAACAGCAAAAGAAATAACAGTAACATTAAACAATGAAATAGATGCAGATGTAGTTATAACATATACAGGCATTAACTTAGTGGAAGGAAAACCAGTAAATGTAGGAGAATATACAGCAAATATAGTTGTTACAGGAAAAGGAAATTACATTGGTACATTAAATAAAACACAAACATTTACAATTGAAGATAAAGCAATACAAGACACAGATATAACAATAAATGTACCAGAAAACCTAACATATAATGGATCAGAAAAAGAAGTAACAGTTGACTTAAATAATGGAGTTACAGCAGATATAATTATTACATATACAGGAGCAAACTTAGTAGAAGGAAAACCAGTAAATGTAGGAGAATATACAGCAAATATAATTGTTGCAGGAAATGGAAATTTTGCAGGAACAATAAACAAAAATGTAATATTTACAATAGATGCAAAAGAAATTGAAAATACAGATATAGAAGTATTAGAACCAGAAAATCTAGTATATGATGGAACAGCAAAAGAAGTAACAGTAACATTAAATAATGGAATTACAGCAGATGTAGTTATAACATATGAAGGAAATGTAAATGAGAATGGTAATGCAATAAATATAGGAGAATATACAGCAAAAGTAGTTATTACAGGAAAAGGAAACTATAAAGGAACAATTAATATAGAAAAAACATTTGAAATATTACCAATTCAAATAAAAGATGAAGATATAACAGCAAATATACCAGAAGACTTAACATACAATAAAACAGCAAAAGAAGTTACAGTAACACTAAATAATGGAATTACAGCAGATGTTGCTATAACATATGAAGGAAATGTAAATGAAGATGGAGAAGCAATAAATGCTGGAGATTATACAGCAAAAATAGTTGTTACAGGAAATGGAATTTATGCAGGAACTATAAATAAAGAAGTAACATTTACAATAAATAAAGCAACATATAATATGTCAAATGTAACATTCAATGGAACAGAAGCAATATATGATGGTGAAAAACATTCAATTAGTGTAAATGAAGATACTTTACCAGATGGAGTAACTGTTTTAGGTTATGAAGGTAATGGAAGAATAGTAGTTGGAGAATATAAAGTAAAAGTACAATTTACTGGAGATAAAGACAATTATGAAGAAATTCCAGAAAAAGAAGTAATATTAACAATTAAAAAAGCAAAATATGATATGTCAAAGGTAACATTTAGTGGAACAAAAGTAACATATGATGGACAACCACATAGTATATCTGTAAATGAAGATACATTACCAAATGGTGTAAGTGTACAACAATATACAGGTAATGAGCAAGTAGAAGCAAGAGATTATATAGTAATAGTAAGCTTTGTATCAACAGATACACATAATTATGAACCAATAGAAGACATGGAAGTAACTCTATCAATAGAAAGAAGAACAATAAAACAAGAAGATATGAATATAATACTTCCAACAGACTTAGTATATAATGGAGAAGCAAAACTTGTAACTGTAGAGCCAAAAGAAAATGTAACAGCAAATGTAGGAGAAATAGCATATACAGGAGAAAATCTAGTAGAAGGAAAACCAGTAAATGTAGGAACATATAAGGCACAAGTAGAAGTGGAAGCAACAGGAAATTATACTGGAAGCATTACAATTGAAAAAGAATTTACAATAACACAAAAAGAAATAATAGATACAGATGTAACAGTAAATGAACCTGAAAACTTAGTATATGATGGAGCATCAAAAGAAGTAACAGTAACATTAAATAATGGAATAAATGCAGATGTAGTTATAATATATGAAGGTGCTACAGACGAAAATGGAAAAGCAGTAAATGTAGGAGAATATACAGCAAAAGTAGCTGTTACAGGAAAAGGAAACTATGTAGGAACAGTAAATAAAGAAATTACATTTACTATAACAGGAAAAGAAATAATAGATACAGATGTAACAGTAAATGAACCTGAAAACTTAGTATATGATGGAGCATCAAAAGAAGCAACAGTAACATTAAACAATGGAATAGATGCAGATGTAGTTGTAACATATGAAGGTGCTACAGATGAAAATGGAAAAGCAGTAAATGTAGGAGAATATACAGCAAAAGTAGTTGTAACAGGAAAAGGAAACTATATAGGAACAGTAAATAAAGAAGTAACATTTACAATAACAGGAAAAGAAATAACAGATACAGATGTAACAGTAAATGAACCTGAAAACTTAGTATATGATGGAGCATCAAAAGAAGCAACAGTAACATTAAACAATGGAATAGATGCAGATGTAGTTGTAACATATGAAGGTGCTACAGATGAAAATGGAAAAGCAGTAAATGTAGGAGAATATACAGCAAAAGTAGTTGTAACAGGAAAAGGAAACTATATAGGAACAGTAAATAAAGAAGTAACATTTACAATAACAGGAAAAGAAATAACAGATACAGATGTAACAGTAAATGAACCTGAAAACTTAGTATATGATGGAGCATCAAAAGAAGCAACAGTAACATTAAACAATGGAATAGATGCAGATGTAGTTGTAACATATGAAGGTGCTACAGATGAAAATGGAAAAGCAGTAAATGTAGGAGAATATACAGCAAAAGTAGTTGTAACAGGAAAAGGAAACTATATAGGAACAGTAAATAAAGAAGTAACATTTACAATAACAGGAAAAGAAATAACAGATACAGATGTAACAGTAAATGAACCTGAAAACTTAGTATATGATGGAGCATCAAAAGAAGCAACAGTAACATTAAATAATGGAGTAGATGCAGATGTAACTATAACATATGAAGGTGTAAACTTAGTAGAAGGAAAAGCAGTAAATGTAGGTACATATACAGCAAAAGTAGTAGTTACAGGAAAAGGAAATTATATAGGAACAGTAAATAAAGAAGAAACATTTACAATAACAGAAAAAGAAATAACAGACACAGATATAACAGTAAATGTACCAGAAGACTTAACATATAATGGAACAGCAAAAGAAGTAACAGTAACACTAAATAATGGAATAGAAGCAGATGTTGCTATTATATATGAAGGAAATGTAAATGAAGAAGGAAAACCAGTAGATGTAGGAACATATACAGCAAAAATACTTGTAGCAGGAAGCGGAAACTATGTAGGAATGATAAGTACAGCAAAAGACTTTACAATAGTAGGAAAAGAAATAGTAGATGCAGATGTAACAGTAAATGAACCAGCAAACTTAACATATGATGGAGCAGCAAAAGAAGCTACAGTAACATTAAACAATGGAGTAGATGCAGATGTTGCTATCACATATGAAGGAAATGTAAATGAAGAAGGAAAAGCAGTAAATGCAGGAGAATATACAGCAAAAGTAACAGTTACAGGAAAAGGAAACTATGCAGGAACAGTAAATAAAGAAATCACATTTACAATAGCAGGAAAAGAAATAACAGATACAGATGTAACAGTAAATGAACCTGAAAACTTAGTATATGATGGAACAGCAAAAGAAGCAACAGTAACATTAAACAATGGAGTAAATGCAGATATTACTATCACATATGAAGGAAATGTAAATGAAGAAGGAAAAGCAGTAAATGCAGGAGAATATACAGCAAAAGTAACAGTTACAGGAAAAGGAAACTATGCAGGAACAGTAAATAAAGAAATCACATTTACAATAGCAGGAAAAGAAATAACAGATACAGATGTAACAGTAAATGCACCAGCAAACTTAATATATGATGGAGTAGCAAAAGAAGCAACAGTAACATTAAACAATGGAGTAGATGCAGATGTTGTTATAACATATGAAGGAAATGTAAATGAAGAAGGAAATGTAGTAAATGCAGGAGAATATACAGCAAAAGTAGCAGTTACAGGAAAAGGAAACTATGCAGGAACTGTAAATAAAGAAATCACATTTACAATAGCAGGAAAAGAAATACTAGATACAGATGTAACAGTAAATGAGCCTGAAAATCTAATATATGATGGAACAGCAAAAGAAGTAACAGTAACATTAAATAATGGAATAGATGCAGATGTAGTTATAACATATGAAGGAAATGTTACAGATTCAGAAGCAATAGAAGCAGGAACATATACAGCAAAAATAGTAGTTACAGGAAAAGGAAACTATGCAGGAACAGTAAATAAAGAATTAACATTTACAATTGAACTAGCCAAAACAGCAATACAAGACACAGATGTAACAGTAAATGAACCTGAAAACCTAACATATGACGGAACAGCAAAAGAAGTAACAGTAACATTAAACAATGGAATTGATGCAGATGTTGTTGTAACATATGAAGGAAATGTTACAGAAGGAAAAGCTATAGAAGTAGGAGAATATACAGCAAAAATAGTAGTTACAGGAAAAGGAAACTTTGAAGGAACTGTTAATAAAGAAGTAACATTTACAATAGTAGAACCTGTAAAAGATGAAGAAGCTCCAATTATTAGTGGATTTGAAGCAGATGAAACTTACAATGAAGATCAAAATGTACAAACCCTAGAAGTTGGTGGAGAATATAAACAATTAAAAGCAATTTATCATGATGAAGTAGATCCAAATCCAGTACTTACTGTAAATACAACTAACTTAAATATGAGTAAAGTAGGAGCATATACTGTAACATATACAGTAACAGATGCAAGTGGAAATGCAGCATCAGTTAATGTAACAGTAGTTGTTGAAGATACTACAGCACCAGAGATCTCATTTGTAAATCCAGAAGATGCAAAACAAGTATTTACTAGAGGAGGAACATATAAAACTCCACAATTTAATGTATCAGATAATTCAGGAGAAGAAGTTGTTATAGACAGAAATGGTATAGTAAATGAAACAAAACCTGGAAAATATATAGTAGAATATACAGCAATTGATAAATATGGAAACAGATCAGAAAAATTAATAGTAGAAGTATTAGTAAGAAATTACAATCCAATTATTACATATACTTATAATGGTAGTGATAATAACGAACTTATAAATAATGCAGAATATATACATACATTAATAGTTAACTTTGATGGAGTAGGATATATTAAAAACTGGGAACAAGGTGATGAAATTACTGAAGAAGTAACAGCAGAAAATGGAAAATTAATAACTTCAGGAAGCAACAATATAACAGATGGTAAATATAAAATGACAGCTAAATTAGAAGATGGAGCAAGTACAACAGTAATATTTACAGTAAATACAAAAGGACCACAAATTACAGCAAATACAACATCAGGTCAAGTAGTAATGGATCCAGATACTTATATATATAGAGGATTAACAAGTGTAACATTTGACACAAGTGTAGAATATACAGAAGCATTTTTAGTAAAAGATGATGAATTTGTTGCACAAACAGCTGAAGAAATTCTTGCTTATCAATTTGAAAAAGGAATATATATTATACATTTAAAAGATAATATGGGTAGATTAACAGAAATTGAATTCAGAGTAAGATAGACTAAAATATAAAAAGGAAAATCAGAAAAAAATCTGATTTCTCCTTTTTATAAAACAAAATGTAGATATTGACAAAAGTGGTAAAAATATATTATTATAATATATGAAGAAAAATACAAAAGGGAATAAATTTATTCCTTAAGAGAAAGGAAATTAGAGAATGAAAAAAATTGTTTTAACTTTTATTACAATGTGCTTATTAGTAATAGCAGGAACCATTACTGTAAATGCTGCTTCTGCTAATGTTAGTGTAAAATGCAACAATACAACACCAAACACAGGAGATACAGTAACAGTAACAGTATCATTTTCAAAACCAGCTTATTCAGCTAGTTTTAGTTTAAACTATACAAACTCAGTATTAGAATATGTTGGTAATTCAGTAGGAGGAGTTAATACTGGAAGTAAAGTAGTAGTAGATTATTTAACATTAGATATGAAACCAATTAGTAGTGCTACATTTACATTTAAGGTAAAAGCAGGAACAGAGGGAAAAACAGCTAATTGTAGTGTTGCAATAAGTAAACTTACAGATGAAATTGCAGAAAAATATACTACAAGTGTAAATGGTAGTGCAACAATTACAGTTCAAACACCAAAGCCAGTAGAACCAGATCCACCAGTAGTAAATCCAGATCCACCAGAAGAAAAGCCAAGTACACCAACACAGCCAGAACAGCCAACAAATCCAAGTAATCCAAGTACAAGCACGCCAAATACAAATAAGCCAAGTACACCAAACACAAATAAACCAAATACAACTACACCAAGCACAAATAAACCAAGCACAAGTACACAAATACCAAATAATCCATCTACTCCAACATCAGCAGATCCAGTACAAAATCCAGATGATGGAACACAAGAGCCAGACAATGGAACAAATGAAATTTCAAATGAGATATCAAATGAAATATCAAACGAGATATCAAACGAAATTTCAAATGAATTGTCAAATGAATTGACAAACGAGATAAATAACGATATGCAAAATGATGAAAATAGCAATGAAGAAGCGCAACAAGATTATATATTATATGCAATTTATGGAATTGTAATAGTTATCATAATTATTATAATAGTTATATTAATAATAAAACGCAATAGAGAAAATTAAAAAATTATAGGGGTGAAAAAATGAAAAAATCATATAAAAGTTTAATATTATTAGGAGCTACAACAGTAGCAATAGCATCTGCAAGTATATTGAATACTACAAATTTATTAGGAAAATATGAAGAAAATATTAAAGCATATATAAAAAATCCATCAAATGCATTAGAGAATATATTTATGGAAAATAATCAAATAATATTACCATTTATATATGAAAATGCTACACAAAAAATGACAGCAGATAAAATAAAAGAAGAATTTAAAAAAGCAGGTCTAACAGTAAAAAACATATCAACAGGTACTGAAGTAGGAACAGGAACAAAAGTAACTGTAAATGAAAACTCTAAAGTATATAATATTTTAGTTTATGGAGATGTAAATGGAGATGGCGAAGTAGACTTAGCAGATGCTCAAAAAATAATATTATATAAAAGAAACCCTGGTAGCGTAAAATTAGAAGGTTTATATTTTAAAGTTGCAAACGTAGGCAATGACGACAATGAAGTAGACTTAGCAGATGCACAAAGAATAATAATGTTCAAAAGAGGAACATTACCAAAACGTCTTGTAGTAGTAGAACCACAAACAACAAAAGATAGCGAAAAACCTGTAATTACACTAAAGGGAAAACAAACTGAAACAATAGAAGTAGGAACAATAGCAACATATACAGATCCAGGAGCAACAGCAAAAGACAACTTTGATGGAAATATACCAGCAAGTGATATAAAAGTAGAAGGTAGAGAAAAAGTAAATACAAAAGTAGTAGGAAAATATCTAATTACATACACTACAGTGGACTGTCACGGAAATAAAGGAACAGCTACAAGAACAATAAATATTGTAGATACAACAAAGCCAGTAATAAAACTAAATGGTGCAAGTACAATAACTATGAATGCAGGGGAAGAATATGTAGAATTAGGAGCAACTGCTACAGACAACTACGACAGTTCAGATAAATTAAAAGTACAAATAACTGGAGAAGTAAATACTAAAGTTGCAGGAGAGTATACAATATACTACAATGTAAAAGATAGTAGCAATAATGCTGCAGAGCAAGTAGAAAGAAAAGTAATTGTAAAAGATGAAATTATATCAATAGAATCAAATATACCAACAGTAAATTGCAATTATGGAGAAAGTCAAATAGACTTAACTGGTTTACAAATAAAAGTTAATTGGAAATCTGGAACAAGTTCAAACATATCAATTAATGAAAATATGATTGTAAAAGATTATGATTTAACACAAGTTGGAAAACATACAATTACTGTTCAATATGAAGGTTTTGAAACAAGTTTTGAAATAAATGTATGTAAACCAATTAATGCAATAGAATTAATTGAAAATGGAAGACAAAACATTACTCAAATAGAAGGTGGATATAAAGCAAATTCACAAGAAGACTTCATTTTAGGTACATTAAGAGCTGTACAAATAGAAAATGTAAGTACATTAAAACAAGAGCAAGTACAAATAGAAACATATAAAGTAATAGATGGTACAGAACAAGAAACAAATGAATTAACAGTTTCTGTAGAACAAGATGAACAAGGAAATGTATTAATAAAAGGAAATACACCAAATATAGGAAGTTATAAAATTAATGTATATATAATGTATGGCGCTGATGAAAGGATTGAAAAAACTATAACATTAGAAGTAGTAAAAAATAATAAAGTAAATACAATAGAACTAGAAACAATTAAAGAAGAAGAAGTAAGACTTAATCAATCACAGCCAGTAATAAAAGAATTAACAATAAAAAATATAAATAATGAAGAATTAGAAGTAATGAATAAAGATTTAAAAATAGAAAATCTTTCAGAAGGAATTAGTATAACAAGATTAAATAAAGATAAAAAATCAATTGAAAGAGAAGATACAGCAATTGTAAAATACTTAGAAATAGCAACAACATTAAAACAACAAAAAGAAGTAACATTTACATTAAAATCTGGAGAAGTTTCAAAAGAAATAACATTTAAAACAGGAGATGCTTTAGTTTTAACTTCAATAGAAATAGGAGCAGATAAACTTGAGTTATATACAGAAGAGCCAAAAAATTCTGAATATACTGTAAAAAGAGAAGGAAATGATTTTTATACTATAGTACCAATTAATTTCTATAACCAAAAAGGTGAGAAAATAGATGTACCAGCAAGCTCAATAAAACAGGCAACACAAGGTTCAACAATAATAAATACAGCATTACAAGATGAAAACAATGTAGTTATAGTAGCACCAAAAGCAAGTGTAAAATATGATGGCGAAAGTGAAATAGATAAAGCTATAAAAACAGTTAAACTTTATGATAAAAATGGAGAGCCAGCAGTAGCAGGAACATATGTTGCAAAAATAGGAATTGCAATAACAAGTGGTACAGGAGTAGAAGTTGAATTAAATACATTAGAAGGAAAGAATATTGAGTTTAGATGTCAAAAACAAAATAAAATAACTAACCTTCCAATAAGTGTAAATTACAGAGAAATATCAAGATTAAGTATAGACGAAACTGTAAGTAAAAACATTATAGGAGAAACTGAAAATAAAGAAAAGATAGTTGTTGCAAATAAAGAATTTATACTAGGAAAAATGGAAGTAGGAACATATGAAGGACCTTTAACTAAGGAAGCATTAGAATTATCAACAAATGGTATGGATGAAGAAGTAAAAATTAGTTATGAGTTAGATGAAAATAACAATCTTGTAATAAAAGGAACTATTTTAGAAGAAGGATATTATCAAATAACAGCATCTGTAAAAGGAACTTCAATTAAAGCACCTAATATTTTCTTAAAAGCTATATCAATTCCAGATATAGAAAAGATACAACTTGAAAAAGAAGATGAAAACAAAAATGTAAATTTACTTATAGGAAAAACTATACAAACAGGAATAAAAGCAATTAGTACTCAAAAACCTTCAGGAGAAACAATCAAAGTAGCAGACTTAGATATTGCATATGATGTTAATAGTATAGATGTAAAATATCTAAATAGTGGAAGAAAACTTGTTAAAAAAGATCAACCAGATGCAGAAGTAGCTTACTTAGAAATATCTAATCTTACTGGAGCAGAAGAAGGAATACAAGATTTAACAATTACATTATATAAAGGTAAAGAAAATGAATATACAGAAACAAAGAAAGTTAAATTATATGAAGGTGTTCCAAGAAGTATAGATATTGCACAAACAGTACAAATATTTGAAGAAGAAAATGAAAATACAACTACAGTTGGAGGAAAAATTTATACTTTAGTTCCAGTAAAAGCATATGCAGATGAACAAAAAACACAAGAAATTGATCTAAAACAAAGTACATTTGTAAAAATTCAAGTTTCTAAAGAACAAATATTGACATCAATACCAAGAATAGATATACAAATAAAAGATGATACAGAAGTAGAACCAGTAACTCCAATAGATGTTAAATATTTTAATAATAGTAAATCAATTGCTAGTACTTCAGATGATGTAGCTTTTGTAGGGTTTGCTTATAATGTAGATGAAGAAGAATATGTTTTTGATAAAACGGAATTGAATAAATATCAAATAACTTTTAAATGTACAAATAACTCAAATACATCAATAGTAAACATGAAATATGTAGCACCAGTTAGCAATCCAGAGCAAAATGAGCAACCAACACAAGGAGAAGATAATGTACAAGATGATACAACATCAGAAACACAAGAATAAAAAATATATTATAAAATATACCATAAATAAAATTAAAAATTCCAGTAAGAAATTGCTGGAATTTTTATACAGCAAAAAAGAGTACAATTTGTTACATTTCACATCTTAAAATCAGAATTATATAAGTACTATAATATTTATTTTAACAAAGTTTTTTACTGGCTTCGCCAATCGCTCTGGGTCATGTCCACTCTGGGAGCTTCCCTGCGCAAAACTTTGTTATAATAAATATTATAGTACTTAAGTGAATGTTATATCTGTGAAATGTAACAAATTGTACTCTTTTTTGCTGATTTTTATAATTGGTTATGGTAAAAAATAAATAAATATGATATACTGATAACGTCAAATGGTGTGGGAAAATTTGATTACAGAAATAAATGAATTAGAAGAATAATTACAGGAAATAATACAATAAGTTAAGTAAACAAAAATATGTTACAATTCGCAGTTTGAAATTAAAAGCCATAGGTAATATTATATTACCTAAATAGAAATTGGGCTATGAATTGTAGCAAAAATATTAGGAGGAATCTAAATGAATATAGTAATGTTAGGAAAGCCTGGATCAGGAAAAGGAACAGTAGGAAGTTTATTATCAAATCAACTACAAATACCACATGTATCAAGTGGAGAACTATTTAGAAGTTATGTAAAAAAGGCAGGAGAAATAGGAAAAAAAATAGATGAATATATATCAGTAGGAAATTTAGTACCAGATGAATTAGCAATAAAATTAGTAGAAAAAAGATTACTAGAAAAAGACTGCATAAATGGTGTAATACTAGATGGATTTCCAAGAACAAGAAATCAGGCTATAGAATTAGATAGATTTTTAAAAAAACAAAATCAAAAAGTAGATATAGCAATAGAATTAAATTTGTCAGATAAAGAAATAATAGATAGAATTATAAAAAGAGAAGTATGTACAAACAAGGAATGTAGGGAAATATATAATTTAGAATTTAAGCCACCAAGAAAGCAGGGAATTTGTGATAAATGTGGTAGTAAACTAGAAAAAAGAGATGATGACAATGTAGAAACTGTAGAAAAGAGGCTAGAAAACTATTATGCAACATCAGCAAAATTAACAGACTATTATAAATCACAACAGTTATTATATACTGTAAGATTAAATTTACATTCAGGAAAAACATCAGAAGATGCAGCAAAAGACATAAAAAAATATATAGAGAAAAAATAAATTTGTACATTAGGAAAGGATGATATTAAAATGGTAACAATAAAATCGAAACATGAAATAGAAAAGATGAGAGAAGCATGTAGAATAGCAAGTTTAACACAAAAAGCAATAGAAGAAGCAATAAGACCAGGAATATCAACTTGGGAATTAGACAAAATAGCAGAAAATACAATGAGAAAAAATGGAGCAATTCCAGCAGAAAAAGGATATCCAAGTGGAGTAAAAGGAGTAATAGATTTTCCTGGCTCAATATGTGCTTCAGTAAATGATGAAGTAATACATGGAATACCATCAAAAAAAGTAATATTAAAAGAAGGAGATATCATAAGTATAGATTTAGTAGCATACAAAGATGGCTTTAATGGAGATTGTGCAAGAACTTATGCAGTAGGAAAAATAAGTGAAGAAAACCAAAAATTAATGGAAATAACAAAACAAGCATTTTTTGAAGGAATAAAATATGCTAAAAAAGGAAATCGACTAGGAGATATATCACATAGCATTGGAGATTTTATTAAGAAAAATGGATTTAGCGTTGTAAAAGAATTTCAAGGGCATGGAATAGGAAGACAAATGCATGAAGATCCAGGAATTCCAAACTACGGAAAAGCAGGAAAAGGAATAAGACTAGAAGCAGGCATGACTCTAGCAATAGAGCCAATGGTTATATATGGAAGTGATGGAATTTTACAATTAGATGATGGATGGACTATAATTACAGAAGATGGAAGCAATGCTGCACATTATGAAAATACAATATTAATTACAGAAAATGAGCCAGAAATATTGACAATTTTGTAAATTTATTATATACTATATAAGCATTATATGTAAATTACAAAAATTGTATATAAATACAATATAAGGAAGTCAAAAATATTTTCAAATAAAGCTAAATTATACAATAATTATTTGTTATAAAACAGCTAAGAAAATGGAGGGAAAAATGGCAAAAGAGGATGTTATAGAAGTAGAAGGTACTGTTGTAGAAACATTACCAAATACTAATTTCAAAGTAGAACTTGAAAATGGACATCAAATATTAGCTCATATTTCAGGTAAATTAAGAATGAATTACATAAAAATATTACCAGGAGATAAAGTAAAAGTAGAACTTTCACCATATGACTTAACAAGAGGTAGAATTACTTGGAGAGCAAAATAAAATAGTTAATAAAATAGTAAATAGAATATAAAATATGAGGTGCGACGTGAGGTGTATTAATTTCATGTAGCCTGTAATTATAATACATCTGACATCACACATCATATTTTAATATATAAAGTATAGGTATTATTAATTACAGGAGGTGTAATATTAATGAAAGTAAGACCATCAGTAAAAAAAATATGTGAAAAATGCAAAATCATTAAGAGAAAAGGTGTCATCAGAGTTATATGTGAAAACCCTAAACACAAACAAAGACAAGGGTAATTAAAAATTAATTTAGATATTAGCACAAGTCTTGAAGCGGCTGTAAGTTTAATTTTATAGTATATACATTAAAGTATTATTATTCTACTAAATATGAACAATATTATAAATGTATATATTAATAAAACTTATAAATCAGATTTGTGTTTATATACATGTCTATGAGAAAATAAAAGATTGGTAAAACCAATGCATTTCACCTTTTATTTTTGAAAGGAGACAAACAATAAAAATAAAATTTGGAGGTGCTAAAAAACATGGCTCGTTTAGCAGGAGTAGATTTACCTAGAGAAAAAAGAGTTGAAATAGGCCTTACATATATATATGGAATAGGACTAACAACTTCTCAAAAAATATTAAAAGAAGCTGGAGTAAACCCAGATACTAGAGTAAAAGATTTAACTGGAGAACAAGAACAAGCAATAAGAAAAGCAATGGAAGGAATTACAGTTGAAGGAGACTTACGTAGAGAAGTAGCTTTAAATATAAAAAGACTTACAGAAATAGGTTGTTATAGAGGAATAAGACATAGAAGAGGTCTTCCAGTAAGAGGGCAAAGAACAAAAACTAATGCTCGTACAAGAAAAGGACCTAGAAAATTAGTAAGTAAAAGCAAAAAATAAAAATAAATGAATTAAATAGGAGGTAACCTTAAATGGCAAAAGCTGTAACAAAAAGAACAACACCTAGAAGAAGAGATAGAAAAAACATTGAAAGAGGTATGGCACACATTCATTCTAGTTTTAATAATACAATAGTTACAATAACAGATGTTCAAGGAAACGCAATTTCTTGGGCAAGTGCTGGTGAACTTGGTTTTAAAGGTTCAAGAAAAAGCACACCTTTTGCAGCAGGAGAAGCTGCAGAAACAGCTGCAAAAGCAGCAATGGAACATGGTTTAAAAACAGTAGAAGTTTTTGTAAAAGGACCAGGTTCAGGAAGAGAAGCTGCTATAAGATCATTACAATCAGCAGGTTTGGAAATAAGTAGCATAAAAGATGTTACACCAATACCACATAATGGTTGTAGACCACCAAAAAGAAGAAGAGTATAAAAGGAATAATTAAGGAGGGAAATATAAAAATGGCAAGATATAAAGATGAACAATGCCGTATTTGCCGTAGAGAAGGACAAAAGTTATTCTTAAAAGGTTCAAGATGTTATACAGATAAATGTAGTATTTCAAGAAGAAATTATGCACCAGGACAAAATGGACAAAAAAAGAAGAAACTTTCAGAATATGGTACTCAATTAAGAGAAAAACAAAAAACAAAAGCATTTTATGGAGTTGGTGAAAAACAATTCAGAAAATACTTTGACATGGCTTCTAAATCAAGAGGAAAAACTGGTGAAGTTTTACTTCAAATATTAGAAAGCAGATTAGATAATGTAGTATATAGATTAGGTTATGGAAGCTCAAGAGCACAAGCTAGAATGCTTATAACACATGGAGCATTTGAAGTAAATGGACAAAAAGTAGATATACCATCATATCTAATAAAAGCAGGAGATGTAATTGCTGTTAGAGAAATAAGAAAAGACAATGGAGCAATAAAATTAAATGTACAAGAAAATTCAGGAAGACCTGTTCCAGAATGGTTAGAAAAAGACACAGAAAAATTAAGTGGTAAAGTAGTAAGATTAGCATCTAGAGAAGATGTTGATATCCCAGTAGAAGAACATTTAATTGTAGAGCTTTACTCTAAATAATGAAAAAATATTACACAGTATTTATATACTTGTAAAAAATATATATTATGTATTAAGAAGTAGAGTAATAGGGGTAAAATATGAAAATAATTGGGCATAGAACTAACCTTAAACTTAAAACTTCTAAAAAAATTAGGAGGTAAAAATGATAGAATTTGAAAGGCCAAATATCAAATGCTTAGAAATAGATAATGAGAACAATTATGCAAAATTTGTTTGTGAACCATTAGAGCGTGGGTATGGAGTAACAATAGGAAATTCCTTAAGAAGAATACTATTATCTTCATTACCAGGCGCAGCTATAACAAGCGTAAAAATTGAGGGCGTAGTTCATGAATTTTCTACAATACCAAATGTAGTAGAAGATGTACCAGAGATAATAGTTAATTTAAAATGTGTAAGATTGAAACTTCATGAAAATGAAGAAAAAATAATAAGAATAGACTTCAAAGGAGAAGGAGAAGTAAAAGCTGGAGACATAATTACAGATTCTTCAATAGAAGTATTAAATCCAGATTTACATATTGCAACTCTTTCAGAGGGTGCACATCTTCAAATGGAAATGACAGTTAATATGGGAAGAGGTTATAACTCTGCAGAAAAAAATAAGAAAGACAATCAACCTTTAGCAGTATTACCAATAGACTCAATATATACACCAGTAAAAAAAGTTAACTATGCAGTAGAAAACACTAGAGTAGGACAAATGGTTGATTATGATAAGCTAACAATAGAAGTGTGGACAGATGGAAGTTTAGCTCCATATGAAGCATTAAGTTTGGCTGCTAAAGTTATGACAGGTCATTTAGAATTATTTATTGACCTATCAGAAACAGCTAAAAATACTCAAGTTATGATAGAAAAAGAAGAAGATAAAAAAGAAAAAGTATTGGAAATGTCAATAGAAGATTTAGAATTATCTGTAAGATCATTCAACTGCTTAAAAAGAGCTGGAATATCAACTGTTGAAGATATAACAAACATGACAGAATCAGAAGTTATGAAAGTTAGAAATTTAGGAAAGAAATCTTTAGATGAAGTAACATATAAATTACGTTCATTAGGTTTAGATTTCGCAAGAGAAGAAGATTAAACTAAAAGGAAGGTGAAAAAAGTGGCAATAAATAGAAAATTAGGCAAAAAAACAGATATACGTTTAGCAATGTTAAAAACTCAATTAACAGACTTAATTTTACATGAAAAATTAGAAACAACAGAGGCTAGAGCTAAAGAAGTTAAATCTATGGCAGATAGCATAATAGCATTAGCTATTAAAGAAAAAGACAATTTTGAAACTGTTGAAGCTAAAGTTGTAAAAGCAAAATTAGACAGCAAAGGAAATAAAGAAACTGAAATTGCTAAAAGTAAAAATGGTAAAGAATATCTAAAAGTAGTAAAAGAAACAACTACTGAAAAAAGACAAAAAGATATGCCATCAAGATTAAATGCAAGAAGAAAAATGATGAAAATGATAAATAAAGTTAAAGATGCAGAAGGAAATAATGTAGATTTAACATCAAAATTATTTAATGAAATAGCTCCAAAATATGAAGGTAGAGTAGGTGGTTATACTCGTATAATCAAAAAAGGACCTCGTAGAGGAGATGCAGCAGAAACTGTAATATTAGAATTAATATAAATAAAAAAAGTATATGGTTTAAATGTTTATAACCATATATTTTTTTATTTTTAGCACTTGAATTATGTTAACAAAAATGGTATAATACTAGTGTTATAAAGTAAATTATTTGTAGCAGAAATTGTTAAAATCTATAGAAAGGAGAAAACAATTTATAGTCAATTGACTAAAGAGCATTGGAACTTATGGTTAATTAAAGGAGGACAAAATGGCTAAATTAGGAAAGGAAAACTTAATAAAGTTTTTACAAACTAGTGCAGGAGAAAATGTATTACGGACATCTGCAAAAATGGTTTCAAGAAAAATTATTTCAGCAGCACAGTACTATATAGGAGTTCCTGATGGAGAATTCTTTACAGAAAAGGACTTTGAGGAAAGTGTAGTAAAAGCCAAAAAGGCATATGTAACATTAAATACTATTATGGGAGGCGAAACAGCAGAAAAAGATCGCTTTGACGAAGGAAAAAAACAGGTTCCAGGGTTACTTACTCCATTAGGTGTAAGAAAAATGGTTCATCTTTATACATATTTATACTGCTATGGAAGTGGAATAAATAGAACCACAGAACTTGCAACAGTTAGGGCTTGCCGGCAGAGCGAAATTTCAGAAGGGGAAACCGTAATAGATGCACTTACATCAACAACAAAACTTTCCACTGAAGAAATTATGCAACTAGGATATGGCAACAAAAACCATTTAGCTATATGCTGTTATAAAATTCATGACAAAGCAGCAGTTTTTGATATGGAAGAGCTAGGGAAAAACTATCCAAAACCTGAAGAAAAAGAAGTACTTTTACTTACAGGGGGTAGATTAGTTGCACATTGTTTAGGATACAATGATACATATCGAGGCAAAGATGGAGAACCAGCCTTAATGTATGAAGTAGAAGTGTATCCTCCAGATTTTAGCAATATAGAAGGTAATACAGAGGAAATTGAAAAGATTGTATATAATGTTCAGTATATAAGCGAAATTAAAGATTTTTATACTGAATTAAATACAAAAGAAGACTTTCCAGAAGTTCCAGCATGTTACAAAGAGTGGAAAGACGCATTCAAGAAATTAGTATTTCTTGAACTTAAGAAACTCGCATAGTTATAAAAAATTTACATTATGTTTTTATCAAAAAACAATTTGCGTTCCCGCAGATGAAAAGATTATAATGATTAGCTATATAAAGAACCGCACAAAGGAAATTCCTTGTGCAGTAGTAACAGAAGATTCCAAATTGAATTATTCAAATGGAAAAATAGTTCTTTATTTTAAAGAATTTTTATTAGCAAAAAAGAGTACAATTTGTTACATTTCACAGATAGAATATTCACTTAAGTACTATAATATTTATTTTAACAAAGTTTTGCGCAGGGAAGCTCCCA
Source organism: uncultured Clostridiaceae bacterium (assembly GCA_947642455.1). GTDB lineage: Bacteria > Bacillota > Clostridia > TANB77 > CAG-508 > UMGS1663. Next base: position 87,265 of record CANRSN010000005.1, on the reverse strand, counting down.
CAGTGGACATGACCCAGAGCGATTGGCGAAGCCAGTAAAAAACTTTGTAAAAATAAATATTATAGTACTCATATAATTCTGATTTTAATCTGTGAAATGTAATAAAGAGTACTCTTTTTTGCTGAATTTTTATAAAAAGTATTGACAAAACAAAAATTCGGCTGTATAATACAAAAAATACAAACAGATATTTGTAGAATAAATGTACGGAGGTATTATATGATTACAACAATAAATATAAAAAATGTAGGAATTATAGATAATTTAAGTATAGACTTAAATCAAGGTTTCAATGTATTAACAGGAGAAACTGGTGCTGGAAAAACATTAATAATAGATTCATTAGGAATAATATCAGGAGGGAGATTCTCAAAAGAAATCATAAGAAAAGGAGAAACACATTCATATATAGAAGCATGTATATATATGCCACAAAGTGAAATGGCAATAGATGGAAATATAATAGTATCAAGAGAAGTATACACAAATGGTAGAAATATGTGTAAAATAAATGGCAGATTAGTAACAGTAAGTGAGCTAAAAGATTTTATGAATAAAGTAATAGACATACATGGTCAAAACGATAATCAAACATTACTAAATAAAAATTCACATATTGGTTATCTAGATAGTTTTATTGGAAATAGTATTCAAAAATTAAAAGAGCAATATCGTAATTTATATAGTAAGTACCAAGAAATCGAAAATCTTTTAAAGTCAAATTATGGAGACGAAAAAGAAAAACAAAGAAGGTTAGACTTATTAAAATACCAATTAAATGAAATAAAAATTGCAAACTTAAAAGTAGGCGAAGATGAGAAATTAGAAGAACAAAAAAGAATAATATCAAATTCAGAGAAAATAGCAGAAAACTTAAAAATTTCAGATATTTCATTAAGTGAGCAGGCAATAGATGGAATAAATGAAGCAATAAGAGCACTAGAAAAAATAGAAAATATAGATGAAAAATATAGTAAAAAGTTATCAGAATTAAAATGTGCATATTATGAAATACAAGAAATATCAAGAGACATTAATGACATGAAAGAAGATGTATATTTTAATGAAGAAGAAAGAAATGAAATAGAAACAAGATTAGATACTATATTTTCATTAAAAAGAAAGTATGGAAATAGTATTGAGGAAATACTAAAATATAAAGCTGAGCTAGATGAAGAAATAGAAAAAATAGAAAATGTAGACGAATATAACAATAAATTAAAAAAAGAAAAAAAGAATTTAGAAGAAGAAATGGTTCAATTAGCAATAAAGATGGATAAAACAAGAAAAGAATTTGCTAAACAATTATCAGAAAAAATAAATAAAGAACTCCAAGAATTAGAGATGAAAAACGCAAAATTTAATTGTAATGTAGAATTTAATGAAAACAAAGATTTTAATAAAAATGGTTTAAATAACGTAGAATTTTTAATTGCTACTAATATAGGCGATGAAGAAAAATCTTTAATAAAAATAGCATCAGGAGGAGAAATGTCAAGAATAATGCTTGCTATAAAGTCAGTATTATCAGAAGTAGACAAAGTACCAGTTCTAATTTTTGATGAAATAGATACAGGAATTAGCGGAAAAGCAGCAAAAGCTGTAGGTTCAAAAATAAAAAATATAGCGAAAAATCATCAAGTATTATGTGTCACTCACTTAGCAAGTATTGCAGCAAAGGGAGATTATAATTATTATATTAGCAAAAAAGTTGAAGAAAACAGAACAAAGACTCAAGTAAAACAATTAAATGAAAAAGAAACTATAGAAGAAATAGCAAGAATAGCAAGTGGAGACATTACAGATGTTACAATAGAACATGCAATTGAGCTTAGGAAACTTGCATAGGAACTGTTTTTATAGTATAATATAAATATTGCAAATGGCAAGTTTTTATTAATAACCGAAAAAAATAATTATTATGGAGGTAGAAGAATGAAAAAAAATAGTAACGTAAGTGAGTTAGTACAGGAGAGGGATATAGTAGAACGGAAAATAAGGAATTTCTCAAATATGGATTTATCACATTTAGATTTAAGTAAGTTTAAACCAAAGTTTTGGGAGAATGCTATTTTTTACAATACAAATCTTAGTAATACAGGTATACGCTTTAATCCAGAAAAACTTGGAATGCGTACAATCGAAAAGTGCAATTTCGAAAATGTTGATTTAAGCTATATTAAAGAAAAAGAGTGGGTAGGTTTTACTATTTCTGATGCAATTCTTAGAAATACAGGTGCAACAATAAATATTTCATATTGCAATATTTATTGTGATGGTAAATCTGTAGGAGATATTATTTTAGATGAAAGTTATGCAGATAAACCAATAGAATATTGGGATACATGTAATATCGATTTTTCAACATTAAAGGTAAATCCTTTTATTCACATTACACCATATAAGTTATTCATACTCATACAAGTATATATTGAAAAAAAGTGTATTTTTTTAACTCAAAATCAGATAATAAACCTTGTTGAACAGTGTGAAAAATTTCTTGAAGAATATGATGATGGAACACTTACAAGATTATATAAACTTGTTTGTAGAAATTTCAATTATCTTGATAAGCTAAAATTCTTTCAAGGAAGAGTTGAAGGAAAAGTTTACCAAAATCTCATATTTAACGATTCTCCAATAAATTTATTAGAAATGATACATTTTTCGAATTGTAGTTTTGAAAAGATGGAATTAGACAATAAATTGAAAAAATTATTAAACTCTAGAATTTCATTTTTTTCTCAACAAAGTAATAATAGTTTTAAATGTATTGAATTATCAGATTTAAACTTAAATAGTTGGAAAAATTTGAACACTTACAGTCATATGAATCAATTAGGAACTATTAGTTTTAAAAGATTTCTATATTTAGAACTTGGAATGAGCTGTAATTGTAATTGTACATTCTGCAGAAATAAGTCTTTCAATGAAAAGTGCGAGGAGCGTAATATAAGTAGAATTTTAACAAATTTAGAGATAATGAAAGAATATGTAGATAGCATTTTTATTGGTGGAGGAGAACCTACATTGTATGTTGATGACATTTTAAAAATTTATGAAAAACAGATTCAATTAGTAATTGTTACAAATGGAACTGTGGAAAAGAAAACCCTTGATAAAATAGGAGCAAGAGAACTTAGACTTAATCTTTATATAAGCAGACATGCTATCTCAGATGAAGAAAACTATAATATTCTAGAACCAAGAAAGTCTTGTAATATATTATCCTTAGAAGATATTAAAGAAATTGCTAAGCGAAATATAATAACATTTACACCAGTTTGTGTAAAAGGTGGACTTGATAGTTCGCAAAAAATAATTAGATATATAGCAGTGTCTTTCGAATATGGAGTAAAAAACATTATTATTTCAACACTCCATAAAGATGCTTCAATGGGAAAAAAAGAAATTGATAACAAGAACTTATATGTAGATCAAAATATTTTAGATGATGTTTTTTCAATGTTATTAGCTCAAGGTTTTAGACAAAAAAGAACAATCTGTTCTACAGGTGGTTATATATTAAAAAGATTTGTAAAGGATTATAATTATACTGTTTCTTTTAAAATTTATATTACTAAAGAGCAATTTCCTAAATATTGGGGTGAATGTGTAAAAAAAACATTTGACTTTACAATGACATCAAATGGAGATGTGTATCAAGATTGGTGCAGAGAAGAACTAGTTAATCTTGAAGAAATGAAAGCATTAACAAAAAAATAGACAATAAAACTTCGTCAAAACAAACACTATATAGTCTAAACGGATTATTTGGCTGTGAACTGTAACATAATTATTGTTACAATTCACAGTTTTTAAAATTATATATTTTAGACAATATAATATTTATTTTAAAGAAGTTTTTTACTGGCTTCGCCAATCGCTTTGGGTCGTGTCCACTCTGGGAGCTTCCCTGCGCAAAACTTCGTTAAAATAAATATTATATTGTCTAAATAGAAATTTGGCTGTGAATTGTAACGGATAGTTACCACATTTGCTAAAAATTTAAAAATAAAGCTTGAAATGAAAGGGAAAAAATGGTATAACAGTTATGTTTACTATGTGAAAATGTGCTAGAAATACTAGTACAACAGAAAAGGAGAGAGAAAAATGCACAGAGTACGGAGAAGCAGAAAAAAACAAAACAGGAAAGTAAATCGTAAAATTAGTAATATGGCTTATGCTATATTAATAGGTAGTACGATAATTACTATTCCAACTACTGAAAAAATAGTAGCAGCAACAGGAAATACTATATCAGTAGTATCAACACCATCAGAAGTCACACCAGTAGCAACTTCGTCAGTAGCAATGCCATCAGAAGTTACACAAATAGCAACTTCGTCAGTAGCAACATCATCAACAGCTACACCTCCAGAGGGGCTATTTACTAATGCAGGAGAAATATATAAAAAAGCAATTCATAATTGTTCACTTGAGCAAATGCCATCACCAGCAGAAATATATGCTACTAACTTATTAAATGAGGGCGTAATAAATGAAGTGGAGGCACAGTTAATAATAGAAAGAAATTTCAGTCCAGACAATCCATGGATTGCGTATACTGAAGAAGATGTAATTTATCTTGGAGACCTGATGGATGCAGAAGAGTGTATATTGTTATCAAGAACAACCAGAGGAAAACGTGCACTTCTTTTAGCAGGAAGCGTTGTATGTAACCGTATAGGAAAACCAGAATTAGGAGGTCAAGCAAATGTATTAGGCGTAATAAATTCGGTTGTGTCAGGTCATAGGCAGTATGCTTCTAGAACAAGAAGGCTTGTAGGAAAAGGAGCTCCTTTAACTCACGGTCATGCCTTTGTATATGATTGGGCTAGAGACATACTCACATATGGTCCAATTGGAAGTTATCGTTTAGTATGGCAAGGACCAAGACAAGGTAGAGTATATGACAAAATCGGTACAGAATACTTTGGAGAGTATTAAAAGGTTATCTTGAAAAAATTTACACACTGCTCTTGACAAGATCTTGAAAAGCTCAACTACAACAATAATATGTTGTAAAGAATTAAATTGTGCAAAATAAAAGCAAGGAGAAAGCATTATGCAATCTTCTTGCTTTCTCCATTAAAATGTAGTATTATGAGAAAGAGTTAATGTTAATTCAATAGAAGTTATCCATATACAAAACTTTATATGTATATATAAAGATAGAATGAAACATAAATAAAAATATTAAAGGAGAAGTAGTTCAATTATAACAATTCAGAGGTAAGCAAAACTTCTAAAAATAAATATTAATAACATAGCATACAGTATAATACCGCTGAATGGTTACTAATAATTGAATGAAATGTATAAAAATGACAATTAAACAATTAATAGAATATGGAAAAAAATATTTGAATAGATATAAAATACAAGATACAGGAATAATAGTAAAAGTTTTATTAACAAACATATTAGGAATGAAAAGAGAAGAGTTAGTAATAAATCAAGAAAAAGAAGTAACAGATGTAGAGCAAATAAAATATGTTCAAGAATTAAAAAATATAGCAGATGGAAAACCATTGCAATATATAACAAATAATCAAGAATTTATGAAAATAGACTATTATGTAGATGAAAATGTGTTAATACCACAGCCAGATACAGAGGTTTTAGTTGAAGAGATAATAGAAATAGTAAAAGAAAATAAAAAGGAAATATTAGATATATGTACTGGAAGTGGAGCTATTGCAATATCACTGGCATATTATTTGAAAAATGTAGAAATAGTAGCGACAGATATAAGTGCAAAGGCTTTAGAGATAGCACATAAAAATTACAATAATAATAAAAGACAAAATAAAATAGAATTTATAAAATCAGATATGTTTGAAAATATAAATAAAAAATTTGATATAATAGTATCAAATCCACCATACATAAAAACTAATGAAATTTATAAATTAGATAAACAAGTCCAAAAGGAGCCAATATTAGCATTAGATGGAGGAACAGATGGATTAAGATTTTATAAAATACTTGCAATGGAAGCATATAAATATTTAAAAGAAAAAGGTTATTTGTGTTTAGAAATAGGATATAATCAAAAAAAGCAAGTAATAGAGTTATTACAACAAACAGGAAAGTATAGTAAAATATATTCAAAAGAAGATTTACAAGGAAATGATAGAATAATAATAGCACAGCTTAAATAGGAATATTGGAGCGAGAATTGTAACAACACAGAAAGGAAGAATTTAAAAATGTCTTTTTCGTCAGAAGTAAAAGAAAGCCTTAGTAAAATAAGTAATTTAAAAAATAAAGAAGAAGTAAAATATGAGTTAATAGGGTATTTAATTAGTAATAACATAACATGTATAAAAAACAAAATAATGTATACTACATCAAATGAGTATAATATCAATAGATTTAGTAAATTATTAACAAATATGAATATATTAAACTTTAAAATTGAATTAAAAGGAAAAAAATATATAATAACATTTGAAAAAATAGAAGGTTTGCAAGAAATACAATATATAGAAAATTATATACAATTAGCTAAAATACAAAAAGGCGAAAATTTAATAAAAGCACTAGTTAGAGGTACATTTTTAGGAAGTGGAAGTATAAACAATCCAGAAAAAAAGTATCACTTAGAAATAATATTAAGTAATTTAGAAAATGCAAAAGCTATACAACAGATATTATTAGAGCAAAATATAGAAACAAAACAATTAGATAGGAAAAAAGGAATATCGCTATATATAAAAGAAGGAGAACAAATTTCAAGGTATTTTGCATTTATAGGTGCAAATACAGCAGTTTTAAAATTTGAAGAAATAAGAGTAATTAGAGATATGAAAAATAACATAAATAGGAAGGTAAACTGTGAAACTGCAAATATAACAAAAACTGTAAGTGCTGCAGTAAAACAAATAGATGCTATAAAGTTATTAAAAAAGAAAAAAATTTTTGAAGGTTTACCAGACAACTTAAAAGAGATTGCCAAAATACGAGAAGAAAACCCAGATGCAACTCTTTTAGAGCTAGGACAGATGTTAAAAATACCAATAGGAAAATCGGGGGTAAACCATAGATTAAATTCAATTATACAAATTGCAGAAAGGGAAAAAAAGTGAAAAATATAGGAATTTATATACATATACCATTTTGCAAACAAAAATGTTATTATTGTGACTTTTTATCATTTTCAAATAGTGAAGAAAAAGTAGACAAATATATTCAAACATTATTAAAAGAAATTGAATATAGTAAGATAAAGAATGTACAAGTTTCAACTATCTATATAGGTGGAGGTACACCTTCTATTATTGATGAAAAATATATTAAAGAGATTATAAACAAAATAAAAGAAAATTATATAGTTTCTAATCAAGCAGAAATGACAATAGAAGTAAATCCAGGAACAGTAAATGAAAATAAAATAAAAAAGTATTTGCAAATAGGAATAAATAGAATTAGTATAGGTTTACAATCTACAAATGATAGAATATTAAAAGAAATAGGAAGAATTCATAATTATGAAAAATTTTTAGAAACTTATAAAATAGCTAGAGATCTAGGAATAAAAAATATAAATGTAGATTTAATGTTAGCACTTCCTAATCAATCTATAGAAGACTTACAAGAAAGTATAGAAAAAGTAATATTATTAAATCCAGAACATATTTCTGTATATTCATTAATTTTGGAAGAAAATACAAAATTAGAAAGTTTAGTTTTAGAAAATAAAGTATATTTACCTGAGGAAAACTTAGAAAGACAAATGTATTGGCTAGTAAAAAGAAAATTACAGGAAAATGGATATAAACATTATGAAATTTCAAATTTTGCAAAGTTAGGTTATGAGTCAAAACATAATATGAATTGTTGGAAACAAATGGAGTATTTAGGCTTTGGCTTAGGAGCACATTCATATTATGAAGGAAAACGTTTTTCAAATGTAAGTAATCTACAAGAATATGAAAAAAATAGTTTTAAAAAGATTGTTCATGAAGTACAAGATGAAAATGAAAAACAAAAGGAATATATGCTATTAGGATTGAGAAAAATTGATGGCATAAAAATTAGTGAGTTTAAAAATAAATTTGCATTAAATCCTTTATATGTTTTTAGAAATGAAATTAATAAATTAGTAGAAGCCAATTTGCTAGCAGTAGATGCAGACTATATAAAATTAACAAATAAAGGAATAGATTTTGCCAATATAGTTTGGCAAGAATTTGTATAAAACGGCTCCTACTGTGTTTTGTAACCTTTTCACAAAAAATTCACAAAAAAATTAGCAATCTATATTGACATTTGCTAAAAATGGTTATAATATATAACAAGTGTTAGCAGTCGACACGGTAAAGTGCTAAAAAGAACTAACGAAGAGGTGAAGAAGTGTTAGATAATAGGAAAAAAAAGATATTACAAGCAGTAATAGATGAATATATAAATACTGCCGAGCCAGTAAGTTCAGGGGCATTAGTAAAAAAATACAATTTAGACTACAGTAGTGCAACAGTAAGAAATGAACTTGCAGACTTAGAAAATAGTGGATATTTAGATAAAACACACACATCATCTGGAAGAATTCCATCAGAAAAAGGTTATAGATTTTATGTAGATGAACTAATAAAAGATGACAACATCTCACTAGAAGAAATAAAATATATTCAATCAAAATTAGGAACAAAAGTAAACGAAATAGAAGAGTTAACAAAAATTGCAACAACAACTTTATCAGAAATAACACATTATACAACAGTAGCAATAGGACCAAAAACAGATATGCAAATAATACAAGAAATTAAATTTGTATTATTAGGAACAAAAATGTTAATGGTAGTAATAGTTACAGAAAGTGGATTAGTTAAAGAAACAATAATAAAGTATGATGAAGACATAACAGAAAGTCAAGTTGAGACTTTAAATAATCTATTTAATAGCAAGTTAAAAGGAAAGCCTTTAAGCAAAATAGATAAACCAATGGAAGAATATATATTGGCAGAAATAACATATAGTATAGATGTTATAAAACCTATTATAGAACAGATAAATAAAATAATAGAAGCAGAAGAAAGTATATACTTAGAAGGAACAAATAAATCATTTGAATTACCAGAGTTTAAAAGTATAGATGTTGTAAAAAACTTTGTAAATATCCTAGATGAAAAGGATTTAGTAATAGATGTATTAAATTCAGGTTTTGCAAAAGATATAAATGTCTATATTGGAGACGAGAATGATAATGAGCAATTAAAAGATTTTAGTATAGTTACATTTAAACATTCAGTAGGAGATAAAGATTTAGGAACAATAGGTATAATAGGTCCAAAGAGGATGAATTATTCAAAAGTAATTTCAGTAATGAAATATATAAGCAAAAAAATGAATTCAGAATTAAAAACAAAGCAAAGTAATGAAACTGAAGAAAATGAATAAAAATGGGAGGTAAAAAATGTCAGAAAAAGAAGAAGAGGTAAATAATGAAGAACTAGAAAATAACCAAGGTGAAGAAGTAAAAATGAAAGATACAATACTTCTTCAAGAAAAGAAATTAGAGGAACAAGAAGATAGACTAAAAAGATTAATGGCAGAGTTTGACAACTTCAAAAAAAGAAGTACAAAGGAAAGAGAAGGATTATATAATTCTTTAGTATCAGATATATTTACAAATTTACTACCAGTAATAGATAACTTAGAAAAAGCAGTAGAAGCAAAAACAGAAGATGAAGGATATAAACAAGGCGTAGAATTAGTATTAAAACAATTCAAAGATGTTTTAAAAGCAAATGGAGTTGAAGAGATTGAAACAATAGGGCAAACATTTGACCCAGAACTTCATGAAGCAGTAAGTTTAGTTCAAGATGAAAACTTAGGAGAAAAGGAAATAAAAGAAGAATTCAGAAAAGGCTACAAAATAGGCAGTAAAGTAATACGTCATTCAATGGTTGTAGTAGCAAATTAATTTATTGCTATATATTAAATTTAATGAATAATAATAATTAAGTTATTATATCAATAAATAAAGATACTATTTTATACTAAATTTAATAATAGTACTAGAAAAGTTATTAATTTTATACCAAATTTAATATTGGTACAACAAAATATAAGGAATAGAAAGAGTATTATATATGTTATTAAATTAATTATATTAAAAGGTACTCTTATCCCAAATAGTTTAAGGAGGATTTTTAAAATGGGGAAAATTATAGGAATCGATTTAGGAACAACAAATTCATGTGTTGCAGTTATGGAAGGTGGAGAACCAGTAGTTATACCAAATGCAGAAGGAAATAGAACAACACCATCAGTAGTTGCGTTTTCAAAAAATGGAGAAAGATTAGTAGGACAAATAGCAAAACGTCAAGCAGTTACTAATCCAGATCACACAATTATTTCTATAAAAAGAAAAATGGGAACAAATGAAAAAGTAGATATAGATGGAGATAAATTCTCACCACAAGAGATATCAGCAATGGTATTACAAAAATTAAAAACAGATGCAGAAAATTATTTAGGACAAAAAGTAACACAAGCAGTTATTACAGTTCCAGCATATTTCTCAGACAGCCAAAGACAAGCAACAAAAGATGCAGGAAAAATAGCAGGATTAGAAGTTTTAAGAATTATAAATGAGCCAACAGCAGCAGCTTTAGCATTTGGAATGGATAAAGAAGATCAAGACCAAAAAATAATGATATATGACTTAGGTGGAGGAACATTTGATGTATCTATACTAGATATTGGAGATGGAGTATTTGAAGTTTTAGCAACAAATGGTAATACACGCCTAGGTGGAGACGACTTTGATGATAGAATAATTAAATATTTAGTAGATGAATTCAAAAAATCAAATGGAATAGATTTAGCTACAGATAAAATGGCTATGCAACGTTTAAAAGAAGCGGCAGAAAAAGCAAAAATAGAACTTTCAGGAATGCAACAAACACAAATTAATTTACCATTTATTACAGCAGATAGCACAGGACCAAAACATTTAGATATAACATTAACAAGAGCTAAATTTGAAGATTTAATTAGAGATTTAGTAGAAGCTACAAAAGTACCAGTAGAACAAGCAATGAAAGATGCAGGAGTAACTGCAAATGACATTCACAAAGTATTATTAGTTGGTGGATCTACAAGGGTTCCATGTGTACAAGAAGCTGTTAAAAAAATAACAGGAAAAGATCCAGACAAAGGAATAAACCCAGATGAATGTGTTGCAATAGGTGCTTCAATTCAAGGTGGTGTTCTTTCAGGAGATGTAAAAGACTTAGTATTATTAGATGTTACACCATTATCATTAGGAATTGAAACATATGGTGGAGTATTTACAAAATTAATTGAAAGAAATACTACTATACCAACTAAAAAATCACAAATATTCTCTACTGCAGCAGATGGTCAAACATCAGTTGAAGTACATGTTTTACAAGGTGAACGTGAAATGGCAGCATATAATAAAACTCTTGGAAGATTCCAATTATCAGGAATTCCAGCAGCACCACGTGGTGTGCCACAAATTGAAGTTACATTTGATATAGATGCAAATGGTATTGTTCATGTATCTGCAAAAGATATGGCAACAGGAAATGAACAACAAGTATCAATAACAGCATCTACAAACTTAACAGATGCAGACATAGAACAAGCTGTTAAAGATGCAGAAGCACATGCAGAAGAAGACAAGAAGAAGAAAGAGGAAATTGAAGTTAGAAATAATGCAGAAAGTTTAATATATAATTCAGAAAAGACTTTAAGCGAATTAGGCGATAAAGTAAGTGGAGAAGAAAAAGCTAAAGTTGAAACTGAAATTGAAAATGTAAAAAAAGCATTAGAAGGTACAGATATAGAAGCAATAAAAACAGCTACAGAAAAATTAACAACAGAATTTTATGCAGTATCAGAAAAATTATATAATCAAGTAAAACAACAAGCAGATGCAGCAGGAGCAGCTAATGCAGAAACAACTGCTAACACAGAATCAAATGGAGAAGGACCAAATGTTGATCCAAATGGTAATGTATATGATGCAGATTATAAAGTAGAAGAATAAATATAGTAATTAAAGAGAGGTTGGAAAATAAGTAAAGTCCAGCCTCAATCTTTAAGGAAGAATATTCAAGTACATATGTAAGTAAGCATAATGTAAATATATATAGACATTATGAAAAAGAAAATTCTGAAAAATATAACAAAAAGACATTTTAAATAGGAGGAAATGATGGCTGGAAAAAGAGATTATTATGAAGTGTTAGGAGTAGATAAAAATGCAACAGATGATGAATTAAAAAAGGCATATAGAAAACTTGCAAAAAAGTATCACCCTGATGCAAATCCAGATAATAAAAAAGAAGCTGAAGCTAAATTTAAAGAAGTAAATGAAGCATATGAGACATTATCTGATAGTCAAAAAAGAAGGATGTATGATCAATTCGGTCCAGATGGTCCACAAGGTTTTGGAGGAGGTGCTGGCAGTCAAGGGGGTTACTATTCATATTCAACATCAGGGTTTGATGGTTTTAGTGACTTTGGAGATTTAGGAGATATATTTTCATCATTTTTTGGTGGAGGAAGTTTTGGAGGAAGAAGTTCTTCAAGACGTGCAGGTCCTGTTAAGGGAGCAGATTTAAAAACATATGTTGATATTACTTTTGAAGAAGCATATTTGGGTGTAGAAAAAGAGATATCAATAAGTAGAAATGAAACTTGTAGCATTTGTCATGGCAATGGTGCAAAACCAGGAACAAGTATAGAAAACTGTACAGTTTGTGGTGGTACAGGTGTAGTAAAACAAATACAAACAACAATATTAGGACAAATGCAAACTCAACGTCCTTGTAGTAATTGTCATGGAACAGGTAAAGTTATAAAAGAACCTTGTGACAATTGTAGAGGAAAAGGTACTGTTAGAAAACAAGCTAGAATAAAAATTAAAATTCCAGCAGGAATTGATGATGAACAAACTATTGTATTAACAAAACAAGGAGAACCTGGAGAAAGAGGTGGCGTAAATGGCGACTTATACATAGTTGTTCGTATAAAAAAACATAGTATTTATACAAGAAAAGGTGATAGAGTATTTTGTGATATTCCAATTACTTTTACTCAAGCAACTTTAGGTGCAGAACTTGAAGTACCAATGGTAGATGGAACAAAAGAAAGATACAAAATACCAGAAGGTACACAAACTGGTACAAAGTTTACTATACGCAATAAAGGATTTAAAACAGTAAACGGAAATTCTCAAGGAGATTTTGTATTTACTGTACAAGTTCAGGTTCCAAAACGTTTAACTAAAGAGCAACGAGATTTACTATTGCAATTAGCTAAAACAATGAATGAACAACCACCAGTTAAGAAGAGAGGGATTTTTGGGTAAATTTTTCTGCATTTTTGTATCTGGCTTGCAAATATACATAAATTATCACCTCAACATTGTAGACAATAAACTCTATAATGATGTTGGCGTGCTTGCACTTGATTAGCACTGACCACTGTAATTTTTAGGAACGAGATGGAATCCGCTTTGCGGGTTCCATCTTTAAAATAGAAATTGAGCTATGAATTGTAACAATTGTTACGAATAATTACAATTTTTTTTCAAAATTTGTTGAAAAAAGGTAACAAAATATGTTAAAATATAATATAGTGAAAAAAAGACAATATGCAATATTATAAAAGGGGAAAATATGCACAAATTTTTTGTAAATAAAAATCAAATACAAAATAATAAAGTACATATAATTGGTAGTGACATAAATCATATAGTAAATGTTTTGCGACTAAAAATAGATGAAGAAATTCAAATTTGTAGTGTAGAAGATAAAAAAAATTATATTGCAAAAATAATACAATATAATAAAGAAAATGTTATATGTAAAATAGTAGAAGAACTTAATATCTCAACAGAACCAAAAGTTAAGATAGATATATTCCAAGGACTTCCAAAAGCAGATAAAATGGAACTAATAATTCAAAAAACAACAGAAATAGGAGTAAGAAGTATTATTCCAGTATCAATGGAAAGAAGTATTGTAAAATTAACAAAAAAAGATGAAGAAAAGAAAATAGAAAGATGGCAAAAGATTTCTGAAGTAGCAGCAAAGCAAAGTAAAAGAGATATTATCCCCGAAATAGAAAGATGTATAAACATAAAAGAAGTGCAAAACAGAATAAATAATTATACAAAATTTATAGTAGCATATGAAGAGGAAAATAGTAAAACATTAAAGCAAGTACTAAAAGAATTAAAGGAAGAAGAAAATATAGAAATAGGAGTATTAATAGGACCAGAAGGTGGAATAGATGAAAAGGAGATACAAATATTAAAAGACAAGGCAGATATTGTTACTTTAGGAAGTAGAATATTAAGAACAGAAACTGCACCAATAGTTGTAGTAAGTAATACTATTTATGAGTTAGAAAATTAAGGAGTTGAAATGTAGAATGAAAGAAAAAAATGAATTAGAAAAGGCAAAAATAAATAAAAGAGAAACTACTAAAAATGCTACTGCAAATAATTCTGATGCAGAAAAAATAACTACCAAAAAAGCTGTTGTGAAAGATTCTAATACAAAGAAGGTAACTAGACAAAAAGTTGCTAAAGAGGGGTCTAATATAAAAGAAGAAAAATCTAATACTAAAACAGGAGTCACAAAAAATATTTCTGATACAAAAAAAGCAAATAAGAGCAAACAAAGTACAGAAAAAGCAACAACAAAAAGTGCTACAGCAAAATCTTCAGATACCAAAAAAGTATCTACAAAGAAGGCAGAGACTCAAAGTGATAGTGAGAAAAAAGTAGTTACAAAAAGGGCAACTGTTAAAGACTCTGATACAAAGAAAGTAGCTTCAAAAGACACAGAAATTAAAGCAAAAAAAGTTACTACAAAAAAAGCTACTACAAAAGATGCAGACACTAAAAAAGTTGATGTAAAAGAAGAAGTATCAAGTAATAGTACAACTAAAAAAGCTACAAGCAAGAAAAGTACTAGCAAAAAGGCAGATACTGAAGGAACAGCTAAAAAGAGTACAACCAAAAGTATAGGTACAAAAAAATCAACAACAAAGGGTACAAGTAGTACAGCTAAAAAGGCTACAACAAAAAAGGCAAGCAGTGCAAACACAGAAAAAAAAGCCACAGCAAGAGCAAAAAAAGAAGGAAATACTGAAGTAGAAACAACTCCAAAAAAATCATCAACAGCTAAAAGGGCATCGTCAAAATCCAAAAAAGTAGAATCAGATATAATAGAAGAAATAGAAGTTGTAGGAGAAATAGAGAGTATAACTTCAAAATCAAAAAAATCAAGTGAAACAAAAAAGAATACTAAGTCAAAAGCTACAAATAAAATTGAAGAAGAAATAGAAAATATCGAATTAGAAGAAAATGAAATACAAGAAGATAATATAGAAGAAGATAAAATAGAGGAAGAAGAGCCAAAAACAAAAAAGAAAAGAAATAATAAAAAAGTGGCAGTAAAAGAAGTTAAAGATGAGGAAAAATTAGAAGCAATAAGACAAGAAATACAAAATAAAAGGAACAAAGCTAAAAAAGGTTTAGCAAGAGTATACAATAAATTAATTGGAAATATGATAATAGCATTAGGAATAATGGCATATTTTTTATTTATAAATTTAGGGTATGCAAATATGCCAGCAGAAATGTTTTTATTAGATATGAAAGTGTTTAGTATAGTTGTTATAGCAATTACAATAATTATATTTGAAGTTGCATATAAAAAAGATAATGGAAGCTTAGGAATACATGGTGTAGAGCTGATGTTTATGTCAATAGTAACATTATGTTCAATAGTAATATATGAAAGATATAATGAATGGTTTACTAATATAATGACAGGAATATCTTTTGTATTTATAGTTTACTATATAATTAAATCATTGGTAACATATATAAGAGAAAGAAGAATTGCAAAAAGAAGAGCTCAAGGAATAAAAAGAATAATAAATGGATAAATAGCGAAAGGAAAAAATAATGAAGAGTATGACAGGCTTTGGAAGAGCAAAACTTCAAAAAGATAGTAGAATATATGAAATTGAGATAAAATCTGTAAATTATAGATATAATGACATTGGAATAAAGTTACCTAGAAGTATAAGTTATTTAGAAGAGGACATAAAAAAAGAAGTTAAAAAATATATAAATAGAGGGAAAATAGATATATTTATAAGCTATGAGAATTATAGTAGTCAAGGCAAAGAAATAATAGTAAACCATGAATTAGTAAAGAAGTACTTATTAGAATATAATAAAATTGCAACTGAAAATAACTTAAGTTTAGATATACCAGTTATAGAAATAACAAAACTTCCAGATGTACTTACTTTAAAAACAATTCAAGATGATGAAGATATAATAAAAAAAGAAGTGCTAGATACTTTAAATATTGCAATTAACAATATAATAGAAATGAGACAAAAAGAAGGAGAAAAGATAAAAGAAGACCTAAAAAAAAGAATTGAAGATGTAGAAGCAAAAGTTGATGAAATTTTAAAAAATAGTACTGGACTTATTGAAGAATATATAGTAAAATTAAATGACAAAGTAAAAGAAATGTTAAAAACTGACTCTATAGATGAAACAAGAATTTTAACAGAAGTAGTAATATATGCAGATAAATGTTCAATAGAAGAGGAAATAACAAGACTAAATAGTCATATTACTCAATTTAAGGAATTGATTAATACAAAAGAACCAGTAGGTAAAAAGTTAGACTTTTTAATTCAAGAAATGAATAGAGAAACAAACACTATTGGTTCAAAGTCTGTAAAATTGGAAATAACGAATCTAGTAATTGATATAAAAACACAATTAGAAGATATAAGAGAACAAATACAGAATGTAGAGTAGTAATATTAATCACAAAGTAAAGGGGGAGTAATATGAAACTAATAAACATTGGATTTGGAAATATTGTATCAAGTGATAGAATTATAGCCATAGTAAGTCCAGAATCAGCACCAATTAAAAGGCTAGTGCAAGATGCAAGAGACAGTGGAAATGCAGTAGATGCAACATGTGGAAGAAAAACAAGAGCAGTTTTAATAATGGATTCGGGACATATCATTTTATCTGCAGTACAGCCAGAAACTGTAGCTGGAAGACTAGACAAAGATATCGAAGAACTTAACTAAAAAGGTTATAGAAGAAAGGAGTAAATATTATGATAGTAAGACCAACAACAGCAGAGTTATTAAAAAAAATAGATGATAATAAATTTAGGTTAGTAATAGCAACTGCAAAAAGGGCTAGACAAATATCAAGTGGAAGTGAAGTATTAGTAGAAAGTAATGAGCCTTCAACAGTAACACTTGCAGCAAATGAAATTTCAGAAGGCAAAATAAAAATAGTAGATTAAGGGGGCATAATGGAAAAGAAGCATATAATATCTTTAGGTGGACAACTTGCAAGTGGAAAAGGTGCAGTATCTGAAATACTACAAAGAGAATTAAATTTTGGAATATATAAAAATGGAGACTATTTTAGAAAATTAGCTTTAGATATGGGAATGGATGTAACAAGTTTCAATGTGTATGTAATAAATCACCCTGAAATAGATAGAAAAATTGAATATAGTGCAAGAGAATATGCACAAAGCCATGACAATTTTTTGATAGATGCACGTTTAGGTTGGTATGCAGTTCCAGAATCATTTAAGGTATTTTTAAAAGTAGATATAGATGTAGCAGCTAAAAGAGCTTTTAACGATCCTAATAGAAAAAAGTCAGAAAATTTTACTACTATAGAACAACAAAAAGAAGACATGATAAAAAGATATAAACTAGAAAATGAGAGATATTTTGAATTATATGGTGTAAGAAAAGAAGATGAATCTAATTATGACTTAATTATAGATACAACAAATATTACGCCAGAAGAAGTGGCAGAAAAAATAAAAGTAGAGTATTTTAAATGGCTAAATAATTAGCAATAATATTTATAAATGGTTTCTAATATGTAAAAATAGTGCATTAGTAAAAGTAAATTTCAATAAGCATAAAAATATGTAAAAAAGTATCCTGCAAGCAGGATACTTTTTTGTGTGTATCTTTAATTACAGCCAAGCTCAGACATGGCTACAGTATTTAAACGTTTCATAAAGGTAAAGAAAATTTTCGAATTGTCTGTACTTCCTGAATTTAAATGTTTTGCCATTGTACGAATATTGGCATCTGTCTCGGGAACCTGCAAAGCATCAATTCCGCCCATCAGTTCTAATTTTTTTAATCTAATTAGCTCTTCAGGAGTTACACGTACTTTTTTACAGTCTGAGAATTTGGCTCCGATTTCATGAGCCAATAATTCGCTTGAAGATTGCTTTCTGTAAGATACTGATAATAACATATTTGCCTCCTTTTGGTGGTTGATGGAGGCTTTCTAATTGCCTCCATTAAGAAAATATTGTTAATAGTTGCAATTAGAAAAATACAAAATGTACTAATACTATTATAATATATAAGTAAAGAAAAGTCAACATAAAATTGAATTTGACAACAAAAAAGAGTACAATTTGTTACAATTCATAGTTTAAAATTAGAAGCCAATAGGCAATATAATATTTATTTTGTCGAAGTTTTTTACTGGCTTCGCCAATCGCTCTGGGTCATGTCCACTCTGGGAGCTTCCCTGCGCAAAACTTCTAAAAATAAATATTATATTGCCTAGATAGATAATTGATATCTATGAATTGTAACAAATTGTACTTTTTTTTGCTGTGAATTTAAGTTATGGAGTTTTGTAAAATATCTAAAATTAAATGTAATATTCATATTTACAAATTGAAAAATATTTAATATAATATGAAAAAATAGATATGAAAGGAATAGAAAAATGGAAAGGGTAAGAAAAATGGTTGTAGCAATAGTGTTATTTGTGATAATTATATGTTTGTTTTCAAGAGTAAAGGCTGCTGGAACATCAGGAACAGTTATAGTAATAAATCCAGGTCATGGGGGAAGTTGGACAGGTTGTGCAAATAATGAATATGGGCTAGTAGAGAAAAATCTAACATTAAAAATAGGTAAGTATTTAAAAGAAATATTAGAAGATTATTATAATGTAAAAGTCATATTAACACATGATGGAGTAACATTTCCAAAAAACGATGCTGGAGATTTAGCAGCAAGGGCAATGGTAGCTAGAAATAATAAAGCAGACCTATATGTAAGTTTGCATATAAATGACACTACAGATAAAAGTGTAAATGGTGCAAATGTATTTGTAACAAGTAGAACAGAGTTACCAAAGTATAAGCAAGGGATGACAACATTAGGAAATAAAATATTAAAAAAATTAAACGAATTAGGAATAAAAAATAATGGAGTAGTATATAAATTGTGTCAAGACCATGAACCAACATATCAATACTATGATGGAAGTCAAGCAGACTATTATGCAGATATAAGGCATGCAATGAGAGGAGATACAAGAGGTGATTATGGAGCAGATTTTAGAGATGGCTCTGGAATACCAACAGTATTAATAGAACATTGTTATATGAATAATAGTCATGATGTACAGTTTTTAGATTCTGATGCAGACTTAAAAAGGTTAGCACAAGCAGATGCAACAGCAATTATAGATTATTTACAATTAAAAAAGGGAGTAATATCAATACAAGGTAATCCTGATTTTATGAAAATAGGAGATACAAAGCAATTAAGTACAAAAGCAGATCCTACAGGAATTGCTACAAATGTAAAATGGGAAAGTAGCAATTCTAATATAATAGAAGTATCTAGTAATGGAAAAATAACAGCAAAAGCTGCTGGAACAGCTAAAATTAAGGTATTATGTCAAGATAAGAGTGTATTTAGTGAAGTTCAGATAAAAGTAATAAATTCACAGGAAAAATATACAATAGGAGATGTAAATAATGATGGAAAAGTAAATACACTAGATGCAGTAAAAGTATTACAATATGTATCAAAAAAAATATCTTTAACAGATACTCAGATATTAGCAGCAGATACTAATAAAGATGGAAAAATAAATACCTTAGATGCAGTCAGAATATTACAGTTTGTAGCGAAAAAGATAACAGCATTTTAAAATAAAAAAGAATAAAGTAAAAGATTGTAAATTATGAAGGGATGAAGGAAAATGAAAAAGAAAATAGTATTATCAGTTATTATTTTAATACTTATTACACTAATATGTGCAAATGACAAGGTATTTGCAGAAAGTACAGAAACAAACAATGGAGAGATTTGGTATACAGAGCATAGTACACAAAAACATACAAAAAGGCAAATTGTAGATAAATATAAAAGTACTTTACCAAAATATGATTATAGTAAAAATCAATTTTCAGTACAACCATCTGCTAAAGCACCATATGTTGCAGGAAAATTGCAAACTCAAGTTGTTACAGATACAATAAATCAAATTAATTATTATAGATGGTTATATGGTGTAAATGATGTAACAGTAAATTCAGAAAAATTAGATAGAAACCAAAAAGGAGCAGTAGTGCAAGCAGCTACTGATGAATTAACACATACACCAACAAGACCTTCAGATATGAGCGAAGAGTTTTTTAAAGAAGCATATGCAGGATGCTATGCAGACTATGACTATAATGGAAATTGTTCTTATGGAGACAGATCTATAACAGATACAATAGAAGGCTATATTAGTGATTTATACAATATAAGTAGTGGAAGCTATATTGGACATAGATTAAATTTATTAGATTTAAAAGCAGATAAAGCAAGTTTTGGGTACTGTAATTATTATTCTACTTTATCTATGTATTATGGTACTACAAATAATAAAGAAAAGTTTTACGCATATCCATCAGCAGGTAATTTTCCAATGCAAAATTTTGTAACTAATGAATATTGGCACTTAAATTGTACAGAATCATATAATTTAAAAAATATGAAAATAGAATTTATATATAATGGAAAAACATATACACAAAAAGAATATGGAGTTGAAAGAACAGCTATAGTATTTAAAATGCCAGATGAATTAATAAATATTTTTGGTGGAAATGGAAGACAAATGAAAAGTGCAAAAATAACTGTGAAGCTAACAGGGTTAACAAATACATCAAATCAAACTGTAAATTATAAATATGATGTTAATTTCTTTGATCTTAATGAAATACTTATAACAAATGTTACTTTTGCAGAAAATCAACAAACAGGCTATAATGGAACAGTGAAAGTAGCTCAAAATATTAAAATAATGCCAACCAATAATACAGAGAATAATGAAACAATATGGAGCTCAAGTAATGAAAGTATAGCAACTATTGATAAAAATGGAAAAATAACATGTAAAGCTAATGGAACTACTACTATATCTGCAAAAATAGGAGACTTTACAGCAAGTTATACTTTAACTGTAAAACAGGCACCTCCTTATACAATAGGTCATGTAAATGATGATGGAAAGGTAAATACCTTAGATGCAGTTAGAATATTGCAATATGTAGCGAAAAAAGTTACTTTAACAGAAGCCCAAATGCTTGCAGCAGATACTAATAAAGATGGAAGAGTAAATACATTAGATGCAGTTAGAATATTACAATTTGTAGCAAAGAAAATACCAAGTCTTTAAAATGAACAAAAAAGCTTGTAATGAATTGTTGTTACAATTCACAGACTAATTTCTATTTAAGTAATATAATTTTACAAACTGTAAATTGTAACAAATTGTAACTTATTTTGTAAAAAAAATTATAAAAAGTATTGTATATAAAAAATTGTTATGATATAATCTAAACGATAAAAATAAAAGGAAGAAGGAGTAAAAAAATGAAAACAAAAACAAGAAAATTATTAGCAGTATTAGCACTAATAACACTTATGCTAACAATGTTACCAATTAGCATGAGTAATGCTGCAACAAAACCAACACTATCAATAGGAAGTGCAGAAGCAAAAGTTGGTCAAATGGTAACAGTAGAAGTAAAATTATCAGAAAAAGTAGAAATGATTTCTTTTGCTACAGAAGTAAACTTTAATAAAGATAAGTTAGAAGTAGTAAAAGTTGAGCAAGGAACAGTAATGCAACAATTAAAAGGTAATCTAGATAATACAGACGTTCAATCTGCAAACAATGTAGGTGCAATAGTATTTACAGCAGCAGGAAATTCTAACCAAACTTTACAAGCAGGAGTAATAGGAAAAATACAATTTAAAGTAAAAAATGGTGCAGTAGGACAACAAGACTTAAACTTAACATTAACAGAATTATATTATTCTGAGAGTGTTGGAAATGAAGTTGACAAAGCAGATACAGTAGCAACAACTTCAGGAAAAATAAATGTTATAATACCAGTAGAAACAATAACATTAAACAAAAATGCTAACTCTGTAAATGTAGGAGTAAGTGAAACTTTAGTAGCAACAGTAAAACCAGATACAGCAACAAACAAAACAGTAACATGGACAACAAGTGATGCAAAAGTTGCAACAGTAACAAATGGTGTAGTTAAAGCTGTAGGACCAGGAAAAGCAACAATAACTGCAAAAGCAGGAGATAAAACAGCAACATATACTATAGATGTAAAAGCACCTTTGACAGGAATAAAACTAAATACTACAAGTGAAAACATGTTAAAAAATCAAGAATTAGACTTAAAAGTAGAATACATACCAAGCAACACAACAGACGATAGAACAGTAACTTGGACATCAACAGATGCAACAGTTGCAAAAGTTGAAAATGGTCATGTAACAGCTTTAAAAGAAGGTACAGCAGTAATAACAGCAAAAGTAGGAACTTATACAGCAGCATGTGCTATAAATGTAAAAGAAATTAAATTAGATTCAATAGCATTTGCAGAAAAAGATTTTGAATTATTCAGAGGGGATTCAAGAGAATTAACAATAATATATAATCCAGCAAACACAACAGATTCAAGAACAGCAAAATGGGAATCAAGTGATGAAAGTGTTGTTAAAGTAGAAAATGGAATAGTAACAGCTTTAAAAATAGGAACAGCTACAATAACAGCAACAGTTGGAGGAGATAAAACAGCAACTGTTAAAGTTACAGTACCAGAAGTATTAATTGAAGGAGTAGAATTATTTGCAGACTCAACAAAAATAGAAGTTGGAGAAAAGACTTTATTAGGTATTGCAACAAATCCTGAAAGAGTAACAGAAGATATAAAACCAGTTTTTAAATCAAGCAATGAACAAGTAGTAACTGTTAGTGAAGATGGAATAGTAACAGGTGTAAATGTAGGAAAAGCAAAAATTACAGTTACAGTAAATGGCAAATTTGAAAGTGAAGTAGAAATCGAAGTAGTTGAAAAAGCAGTAGAAGAAGAAAAACCTGTATTACCAAAAACAGGAGAAATGGCAATTGGTGCATTTGTAGTATTAATGGTAGTATCTTTAGCAGGTATAGTATTTGTAGTTGTTAGAAAAATAAGAAAATAATTAAAAAATACAATAAAAGTAAAATGCACAGAAAAGCTTTAAGTTTTTATGTGCATTTTTTTGTTCTTGTAACTATGTTTAATTTAAGTTACTGAAAAGGAGAAAATTGAAGTGAAAGGAAATCATTTTAAAAAGAATTCAAAATCTAAGAAAAATAAATCTAAAAAAAGTAATACTATAGAAACAATAATAACTATAATATTACTTATAATATTTATAGCTGTTTTTGTGTATTCTGCCTATCATATTATATATTGGTTTAAGAGTAATAGTGATTTAAAGGCACTAGAAGAAGGGATATTCTCAGAAGTAGTAAAGGTTGAACAAAATACAGAAAATGAACAAAGTGAGGGAAACCAAGTAGAAACCGAGAAACCTAAAAAGAGTATTGACTTTGAGAAGTTAAATCAAGTCAATAGTGAAACTATAGGCTGGGTATGCATAGAAAATACAAATATAAATTATCCAATAGTACAGGCAAAAGATAATGAATATTATTTAAAAAGAGATATATATAAACAAAAAAATTCTTGTGGAACTATATTTTTAGATTGTAAAACAAAGCCAGATTTTTCAGAGAACAATACAGTTATATATGGACATAATCTAAAAAGTGGTGGAATGTTTGCAGACTTAAATAAGATTTATAGTGGAGAATTAGGGGATAATATACAAATAGAAATATACACAAAAGAACATTCATATCTATATCAAATAGTTACAGCATATGTGGCAGAACCTAGTTTAGATATTGTTAAAAAAAGTTTTTCAACAGATAACGAAAAACAACAATATTTGAATAAAGCTATAAAAAAAAGTAGAGTAAAATTTAAAAACTCAGAAGAATTAAAAGGTGATATTATTACATTAATTACTTGTTATGGAGAGCAAAGGGTAGTTGTAAGTGCAGTAAAAATAGAACAGTAAAAAATTAAGAAAGGGAACTAAATGATAGCACAAATAATAATAAATACAAATGCAAAAGAATTAAATAAAGTATTTGAATATAATGTACCAGTACAAATGCAACCAAATATAAAAATAGGTAGTAGGGTTTTGGTATCATTTGGAAGAAGCAAAAATCTAGAAGAAGGTTTTGTGGTTGGTTTTACAGAAGAGTCAGAATATAAATTAAAAGATATAGTAAAAATAGAAGAAAATGAATTTATAGAAGAAGAAAATATAAAATTAGCTAAGTGGATGGCGAAAAGATATATATGTAATATATCAGATTGTATAAAATTAATGTTACCACCAGGAACAAAGACAAAAGTACTAGAAAACAGAATTAAAGAGAAGAAGGCTAAATTTGTAAATTTAAAAGCAGATATAGACGAAATAAAAGAAAATATAGAACTAAATAAGATAAAGTCGGAAAAGCATATTAGAGTATTAAAATTTTTAATAGAAAATGGAGAAACTAATATTAGTGAATTAGAAATGTTTACAGATGTTTCAAAAGCCATAATAAAAACATTAGAGAAAAATGGATATATAGAAATAAAAGAAAAACAGATAGAAAGAAATCCGTTTTTATACAAGGTAATGCCAAGAATGAGTACAAACTTAAAGTTTACACAAGAGCAACAAAGAGCATATGATGCAATAGAGACTGCAATTGAAGATCAAATGAATTCAGAGTTTTTAATATTTGGAGTTACTGGTTCAGGGAAAACAGAAATATATTTGCAAATAATACAAAAAGTATTAAATGAAGGAAAATCAAGCATAATGTTAGTTCCAGAAATATCACTTACACCTCAAATGGTAGATAGGTTTGTTAGTAGGTTTGGGCTAAATAAAATAGCAGTATTACATAGTAAATTATCTGTTGGAGAAAGGTTTGATAGTTGGAATAAGATAAAATCAGGTGAAGCAAAAATAGTAATAGGTGCACGTTCTGCTATATTTGCCCCAGTGCAAGACTTAGGTCTAATTATAATAGATGAGGAACATGATAGTTCATATAAGTCTGAAATGACTCCAAGATATGATGCAAAAATAGTGGCAAGTAAAATAGCTAAAAATAAAAATATTCCTTTAGTTTTAGGCAGTGCAACTCCTGATATTTCTACATATTATAAAGCGTTAAAAGGAGATATTGAATTATTAGAACTTACTAAAAGAGCAAATAACTCTAAATTGCCAGAAGTTGAAATAGTGGATTTAAGAGAAGAATTAGCTAAGGGTAATAGGTCAATGTTAAGTACAAAACTGTATGAAGAAATTGATATCAATTTAAAAAATGGTCATCAAACAATATTGTTTTTAAATAGAAGAGGCTATTCAACTTTTATAATGTGTAGAGATTGTGGACATACTATAAAATGTAAAAACTGTAATATAACTATGACATATCATTTAAAGCAAAATAAATTGAAGTGTCATTATTGTGGATATGAGGAAAAACCAGTAACAATTTGCCCAGAATGTCAGAGTCAAAATATAAGATATTTTGGGACAGGAACTCAAAAATTGGAGACAGAAATAAATAAAATATTTCCAAATGCTACTACAATAAGGATGGATGTAGATACAGTAACTAAGAAAAATTCACATGAAGAAATACTAAATAAATTTAAAAATGAAGGAATTAATATATTAATTGGAACTCAAATGGTTGTAAAAGGACATCATTTTCCAAATGTCACTTTAGTTGGTGTAATTGCAGCAGATAGTTCATTAAATATAGATGATTATAGGGCTAATGAAAGAACTTTTCAAATACTTACACAGGTTGCAGGAAGGGCAGGAAGAGAAAAACTAGAAGGAAAGGTTATTGTTCAAACATATAATCCAGATAATTTTGCAATTGAGTGTTCAAGAAAACAAGATTATAAAACTTTTTATGATACAGAAATAGGTTTACGAAAACAGTTGAAATATCCGCCTTTTTGCGATATAATAGTAATTGGTATTAGCGGGAATAATGAACAAGAAGTTATTAAAATAGCAGAAAAATTACATAGTTATTATAAACAAAGAGTAATTAATGAAAAAATAGGAATACTACTATATAAACCATTACCAGCTCCAATAGATAAAATAAAGAATAATTATCGTTGGAGAATGATTATAAAATGTTTATATGGAAACCAAGTAAATTGTTTAATAAATGATGGTTTAGAAAAATTATATGCTTTAAATAAAAGTCAAGATATAAGGGTTGTGGTTGATATAAATCCTAGTAATATGATGTAAATTTGTGCATTAAGAAAGGAATGTGATTAAAAAATGGCAGTTAGAATAATTAGAGAAGAAGGAGACGAAATATTAAGAAAAAAATCAAGAGAAGTAGAAGTTGTAGATGATAAAATTAGAGAATTATTAGATGATATGGTCGAAACTATGCATAAATATAATGGCGTTGGGTTAGCTGCTGTTCAAGTTGGTATATTAAAAAGAATTATTGTAATAGATATTTATGATGGTAAAGGTCCTTTAAAACTTATTAATCCAGTAATTATTAAACAAAAGGGAGAGCAAGAAGTAGAAGAAGGATGCTTGAGTTTCCCTAATAAATATGCAAAAATGCTTAGACCAGCAGAAGTTACAGTAGAGGCTTTAGACGAAAATGGAAAAAAGATAAAAATTCATGGAAAAGAGTTACTAGCTCAGGCGTTATGTCATGAAATAGATCATTTAAATGGAATTGTTTTTGTTGATAATATGATTCCAGGAACCTTAGAATATGTAGAGCCAGAAAAGAATGTTTAGAAAAAGGCTTTTCTAATACAGAAAATTACATTATAGAAAGGAAGTAGAGAATGAGAATTTTATTTATGGGAACACCAGATTTTGCAGAAGAATCACTAAGAGCAATTTATGAAGAAGAGTATGAAATAATAGGAGTTGTTACAAACCCAGACAGACCAAAGGGAAGGGGAATGAAAATGGTACCATCTCCTGTAAAAGAATTTGCAATATCAAAACAATTACCAATATATCAACCAGAAAAGGTAAGGAAAAATGAAGAATTTATAAGTAAAATAAAAGAACTAGATCCAGATTTAATTTGTGTAGTAGCATATGGAAAAATACTTCCAAAAGAAATTTTAGATATACCTAAGCTTGGTTGTATAAATGTACATGCTTCATTATTACCAAAGTATAGGGGTGCTGCTCCTATTCAATGGGCAGTTATAAATGGAGATAAAGAAACTGGTGTTACTACTATGTATATGGATATTGGAATGGACACTGGAGATATGATTTTATCTCAAAAAGTTCAAATTGGAGAAAATGAAACTACAGGAGAACTTTGGAATAGACTTTCTAAAGTTGGAGGTAAACTTTTGGTAGAAACAATAAAACAAATTCAAAATGGTACTGCACCAAGAATAAAACAAGGTGAAGATTTTACAATGGCTAAAATGCTTGATAAGGAAATGGCAAAAATTAATTGGCAAGAAAAAACAGCTATGCAAATTAAGAATTTAGTAAGAGGGCTAAACCCAATAATGGGAGCATATACTTTTTTTAATGATAAAAAGGTTAAACTTTGGAAGGTGGAAGTTTTAAAAGAAGAAGATTTTGTAAATAAATTTAATCTTAATATAAATGATGTTAAAGAAAAAGAAGTAGGAACAGTGTTACTTTCTAATAGCAAAAAAGGTTTATTTTTTAAGGCTATTGATGGTATTATAGATGTAAAAGAGATACAAGCAGAAAATGCTAAAAGAATGAGTGTTAGCGATTTTTTAAGAGGAATTGGAAAATAGAAAGTAGCAAAAGAGTACAATTTGTTATAATTCATAGTTTAAAATTAGAAGCCAATAGGCAATATAATATTTATTTTGTTGAAGTTTTTTACTGGCTTCGTGGGTAGCTCTGGGTCATGTCCACTTTGGGAGCTTCCCTGCGCAAAACTTCTAAAAATAAATATTATATTGCCTAGATAAATAATTAATATTTATGAATTATAACAAATTGTACTCTTTTTGAGAAATAAAAAGAAAAAATATTGAAAAGCTTACTTTAAAATAGTATAATATAGAAAGATACTTTTAACAAATACTTGAAAAATAAATATTTTAAGGAGGAAAAATGGAAATTCGGGAAGTGGCACAAGTTGTAAATGATTTAAAAACATTAGGAATAATTACAGACGATGAAGTAATTACTACTGTTACGAAAGACAAACTAGGTAAATGTCTTAAAATACTTGTACCAGAGAGTGATTATGATAGGTACTTTTGGGTTCAAAAAGCTTTACTAGACTTGAGACGTAATGAAAAAATAATTAAAGCATCAGATTATATTAAACTTGAAGAAAAAACAGATCCATTTGATTCCGATTACTAAAAAAAATCCCTTTCAAAGAAATTAAATATTTTTTTGAAGGGGATTTATATAAAAAATTTGAAAAAACTGTTGTAAAAAAATATATAAATTGGTATACTTATAGTATCAAAAAAAGTTAACAAGCACATAATATAAAATTTAGGAGGTATAACAATGGATGAGAAAGAAGTAAAAAATGAAGAGAAAGTAGTAGAAAAAGAAGAAATAGCACTAACAAATACAAACCAAACAGATGAAATCAAAATAGCAGATGATGTAGTTGCAGTAATAGCAGGAGTTGCAGTATCAGAGGTATCAGGAGTTGCATCAATGGCAGGAGGTTTTGCAGGAGGAATTACAGAAGTATTAAGTGGAAAAAAGAACCTAGCCAAAGGAATAAAAGTAGAAGTTGGAGATAAAGAAACAAAAGTAGATGTTAATATTATAGTAGAATATGGTGTTAGAATACCAGATGTAGCATTTGAAATACAAAATAGAGTAAAAAAAGCAGTAGAAACAATGACAGGACTAAAAGTATTAGAAGTAAATGTTCATGTACAAGGAGTTAATACAGATTCTAAAGATGAAGAAACAAAATCAGAGGAATAATAGTTTTGCGGGGGCGCGGATTTCCGCGTCCTAATTAAATGGAGGAAAATATATGAAATTTTTAGATAAAGTGGGATTAGTAACATTTTCAGTAGTTGTATTATTACTTTCTATAATGATGTGTATATTAGTATTTGGGTGGCTAGATTTAAATACTATAAATTTAATAGTAAAAGATATGTTAAATAATGAAGTATCTTCAAATATTATATTAGGTTTTTCAATAGTATTTATATTACTTGCAATAAAATGTATATTTTTTACATCAGAAGTAAAAGAGATAAATGGTGTAAAAGATGGAATATTATTAAAAAATGATGATGGTCAATTAGTAATATCAAAAACTACATTAGAAGAATTGGTAAATAATATAGTTAGAGGATTTGATAGTGCTCAAAATCCAGTAACAAGAATAATATTAGATAAAGAGCATAATCTAATAGTAAATGTAGTGTTTAATGTAAAAGAAACAGCAGTAATAAAAGAATTATCAGCAAATCTTCAAAATAAAATAAAAAGTACAATAAAAAGTACATCAGACTTAGATGTTAAAGAAGTAAATATAAGTGTTAAAGAATTGCAAAAAGATATAGAACAAAAAGTAAATATAACAAAAGAAATTTAAGAGATTAAATATAAAAATAATATATCAAATTGCATTTAAAATAAGGAAGGATGATGTAAAATATGAACAACTTTAAAGATTTTTTTGCAAATTATGGAGGTATTGTAATAGGAATAGCAGTTGCAATATTATTGATGCTTACAAGATTATATGTTGTAATAGTTGGTATAATTGTAATTGTCGCATGTGCATTTGCAGGCAATTATATACAAAAGAATAAAGAAGAAGTTAAAGAAAAATTAAAGAATTTTATAGATAAAATGTAGAGGTAGTTATGAATAGAACAGAAACCAGAGAATTAACTTTTAAATTATTATATAGTAATGAGGTTCAAAAAGATATAGGTGAAGAAGAGATAGACATTTTTATGAAACAATTTGAAGTAAAAAATAATAGTCAAGAAAAATATATAAAAGATACTTTTTATGGTATTAGTGAAAACTTAGAAGAAATACTTGAATTAATAGAAAAGAACCTTAAAGAGAAATGGTCTATAGATAGAATTTCTAAAATAGATATAGCCATTTTAAAACTTGCAATTTACGAATTATTAAAATCAGATATACCATATAAGGTGGTTATAAATGAAGCTGTAGAACTTGCAAAAAAATATGGAGATGATTCATCAAAATCATTTATAAATGGTGTTTTAGCAAGTGTTGTAAAAGATAGAAATATAAGTTAACAAGGAGAAAAAGGTGGAATATAGTCCAATAACAGTTACAGAGTTAAATATATATGTTAAAGAAAAGTTTCAACAAGACGAATTTTTAAATAATGTTTTGGTAAAAGGAGAAATTTCAAATTTTAAGCATCATTATACAGGTCATATGTATTTTACTCTTAAAGATGAAAATTCATTAATAAAATGTGTAATGTTTAAAACATATACACCAAATTTAAATTTTATACCTAAAGATGGAATGAAAGTCATGATTTTAGGGACAGTATCAGTTTTTGAAAGAGATGGGGTATATCAAATATATGCAAAAGCCATGAAACAAGATGGTATAGGCGATTTATATGCAGAATATGAAAAATTGAAATCTGAGCTTGAAAAAGAGGGGCTTTTTGATGTAGCACATAAAAAGAAAATACCAATTATGCCAAAATGTATAGGTGTATTAACATCTAATACAGGAGCAGTTATTAGAGATATAATAAATGTTTCAACTAGAAGAAATCCAAATGTATATATAAAATTGCTACCTGTTCCAGTGCAAGGAAAAGATGCAGCACCTAAAATAGTTAATGCAATTAAATTAATGAATAAAGAAAAGTTGGCAGATGTTATTATAGTTGCAAGAGGTGGTGGTTCATTGGAGGATTTATGGCCTTTTAATGAAGAAATAGTGGCACAAGCGATTTACGAGTCTGAAATTCCAGTAATTTCGGCAGTAGGTCATGAAACAGATTATACAATAGCAGATTTTGTGGCAGATTTAAGAGCTCCTACACCATCTGCTGCAGCAGAACTTGCAGTTGCAAATGTCCAAGAATTAAAAGAAAAGCTACATGTATATAACAACAGATATAAATTAGCTTTAAAGAAAAAATTAGAATTAATGAGGCTTAGGTTTGAAAAATGTATGAAAAGTAGAGCTTTTTCAAATCCGATGCAAAACATAAATGAACAATATATGTTGTTAGACAAAAAGATAAAGATAATGGAAAATGCTATAAAAATTAAAATAAAAGATTCACATACAAAAATGGTAAAAGAAATAGCAAGGCTAGATGCATTAAGTCCATTAAAAACTTTAACTAGAGGATATTCGATTACTGAGTTTAATGGAGAAATTGTGAAAAGTTCAAAATTATTAAAAGCAAATGATGAAATAACTTTAAAGTTTATAGATGGGAAGAATAGGGCTAAAATTTTATAAACAAAGTTAATTTATAAAGTAAGAGGAGGAATATATATGAATAAGAAAGTTATCATTATATCTATATTAATAATACTTATCTGTGCTATTATTATAAGTGTAATAATATTTACTGGTAAAGAAGATACAAAAGAAGTTTTGGCAAACCCAACTAACGAAATTTCACAAAATGTAGATAATGCAATAAATGATGTTCAAACAAATGAGTTAAATGAAATAGATAATACAAATATAGTAAATGAGACTACAAATCAAAATGTAGTAGAAAATGTACCAACTAATAATACTACAACACAAACACCAAACAATAAAACTGAAATTTTACCTGAAGAGCCAAAAAAGGCAGAAGAAAAGGCGATTGATATTGTTAAGGCAGATTGGGGAGAAGATAATAGTGTTAAATTTCAAGTAGAAACTATTGATGCAAATGGGAACTATGTAGTTAGTGTTAGAAATATTGAAACTACAGCAGCAATGGCTTTTTATACTGTGAATACAACTACAGGAACTTTTACAAAATAGACTTTTGAATTATAAATGTTGAAAAGGAAAGGATTTATCATGAAAGAAAAAGATATAAATTTCGAACAAGCTATGGAAGAGTTAGAAAAAATAGCAGCTGAACTAGAAAAGGGAGAATTAGACTTAGATACATCAGTTTCTAAATTTGAAGAAGGTATGGAATTATCAAAAAAATGTAACGAAATATTAGAAAATGCAGAGAAAAAGATTACTATTTTACTAAATAAAGATGGAGAACTTATTGAGGAAAGTTTTACTTCTAATGATTAAATGTTTATACAGTAAAATAATTTTCAATATTGTATTAAAAATATAAAATTTATAGCTAACAGATGAAAAGCGAATATAGAAGGGAAAAGGAGAAAAGCAATGCAGGAATTTTGGGAACATTACAAATTTTTAATAACACCATTTGCAATATGGTTTTTCATACAATTATTTAAATTGATATGGGATTTAATAGCAACACGTAAATTTAATTTTAAAAGAATACTTGGAGCAGGTGGAATGCCTAGCTCTCATTCTGCTGTTGTAACAGGTCTTGCAACAATGGTTGGCAAGGCAGCAGGTACAGACTCTTATGTGTTTGCAATGGCGGTAATTTTTGCTGTTGTTGTAATGTATGATGCAGCAGGAGTTAGAAGGGCAGCAGGAAAACAGGCAAAATTATTAAATAAAATAGCAGAAACACCAGGGCTTACAGGATTGGAAGTTTCAGAAAAATTAGTAGAAGTATTAGGACATACTCCAATACAAGTTTTTGTAGGTGCAATTATAGGTATAATAGTAGGGTTAATTGTATAATAAAAGGAATGTGATAAAATGGAAGATATTGAAATTGCTAGAAATTCAAAATTAGATAATATAGTAAAAATAGCACAAGATATTGGAATCGAAGAAAAATATATAGAACAATATGGAAAATATAAAGCTAAAATTTCTTTAAATTTAATTGAAGAAAATAAGAATAGAAAAGATGGAAAGTTAATACTAATTACTGCAATTAATCCAACACCATTAGGAGAAGGTAAAACAACAATGGCAATAGGACTTGCAGATGGAATGAGAAAGATAGGAAAACAGGCAATATTAGCATTAAGAGAGCCATCTTTAGGACCAGTGTTTGGAATTAAAGGAGGAGCTACTGGTGGAGGGTATTCACAAGTAGCTCCAATGGAAGATATAAATTTGCATTTTACAGGTGATATACATGCTATTACTTCTGCTAATAATTTATTGTCTGCGATGATTGACAATCATATATATGCTGGAAATGACTTGGGATTTGAAACTGTTACTTGGAGAAGATGTGTAGATTTAAATGATAGACAATTAAGAACAGTAGATACAGGTTTATCTCAGGAAAAAAATATTGTACCACGAAAAGATGGTTTTGACATTTCTGTTGCCTCAGAGGTTATGGCAGTTTTTTGCCTTGCTAAAGATTTGAAAGATTTAAAAAGAAGGCTTGGAAATATTATTGTAGGATATAATAAACAACAACAACCTATAAAAGTTACAGATTTAAAAGCAGAAGGAGCAATGGCTGTTTTACTAAAGGATGCTATAAATCCGAACTTAGTCCAAACTTTAGAACATACACCAGCTATAATTCATGGAGGACCTTTTGCTAATATTGCACATGGATGTAACAGTGTTATTGCAACAAAAATGGCTATGCAATTGGGTGAATATGTTATTACAGAAGCTGGTTTTGGAGCAGACTTAGGTGCAGAAAAGTTTTTAAATATAAAAACAAGAGTATTAGAAGAAGTGCCATCAGCAGTGGTTTTGGTTGCTACTATTAAAGCATTAAAATATCATGGAGGAATGCCAAAAGATGATATAAAAACAGAAAGTATAGAATTTTTGGAAAGAGGAATAGAAAATTTATTAAAACATGTAGATAATATAAAAAATAAGTTTGGATTAAATATTATTGTTGCAATTAATAAATATACACATGATACACAAAGAGAAATTGAATTTTTACAAAATAAATTACAAGAAAAAGGTGTTGAATTAAGTTTAGTAGAAAGTTGGGAAAAAGGTGGAGAAGGAGCAGTAGATTTAGCACAAAAACTTGTAAAATTGTGTGATAATAAAACAGAACTTAAATATATTTATAACTTAGAAGATAGTATAAAAGAAAAGATATGTAAGGTTGCTAAAAATATTTATGGTGCAACTGATGTAGAGTTTTCAGAAGAAGCTATGGAACAAATATATAAAATTGAAAAATTAGATAATGGAAGGTACACTAAGTTACCAATTTGTATTGCTAAAACTCAATATTCTTTGTCTGATGATGCTAAAAATTTAGAGTGTAAATCTCCTTTTAATATTCATGTAAAAGAAGTTAAATTAAGAGCAGGTGCAGAGTTTATTGTGATATTAACAGGAAAAATAATGACCATGCCAGGTCTTCCAAAAAAACCAGCAGCAGAACAAATAGATATAGATGATAATGGAAATATTATAGGAATATTTTAAGAAAATTATGGTTGCTCTATAATTATTTCCAAACATAGCTGGGAAATTACTATGAAGTTATACAAGAAAAAATCCCCCAAATGCTGGGGAATTTTTTCATCTTTAATTGAATAAATAAACCTTCTATTACCATCCCTTGAAATGGTTTCCCAGTTGGGAATTTTATTTTTTGTAAATATGAATGAAAACTTGTAACCTAGTGTCATCAATGATAGCCAAATATCTTCCGTCTTCATATAAGAAGGTTTTTTTAGAGTTCTCATCAGGAGATAAATGCCATTTCCCTGAATCGAGATAAATTTTCACAGGGATTTGAAATGGGTTTAAGTAGTCTGTGCATACAACTGGTTTATTAGAACCCTCAGGAACTAATTCCGATATTTTTGTACAAACTCCAAGCTGTAAGCTAGTATCTCCAGTAGTGCCTTCAACCATGTCGATAAAATATGGCATGATGAAATTGAAACCTGCAGGTGTATATGTAATATTATTGATGCGTCCACCTAAGTGGATGCTGTTAACTCGCCACATTGTAGACACTTTTTGTGGCTTTCCAATCCCAAAATTGTGAAGTAACTGTGCTACAGAAATTTCTCGATGATTGTTTTTGATTGCCATAAGGTTCCCTCCTAATGTGTTTTTAAGGTAAAAATTATTACTACATATATAGTATACTACAATTTACATAAAATTGCAACAGGTATTTTATTTAAGTTTCTGTATTTTTTGAAATATCAGATTTTAGGATTAAAATATTCTCAGCAAGAATATGAATATTTATTTTTGCAAAGTTAAAAATGTATCATAAATAAGAAAAATATTCATATAGTATAATACCTCTGAATACTTATCTAAATAATTGACAAGGACAGAGTAGTGGTTACAATTTATATTACCTAAATAGAAATTAGGCTGTGAATTGTGAAAAATATGTGAAATTTAAAAAATATGTATTGACTTTTAATAAAAAAGGGTATAAATTATTAGCAGTCTAGATAAAAGAGTGCTAAAATATTTAATTATTAGAGGAGGTAATGAAAAATGATAAAACCATTAGCAGACAGAGTACTTATAAAAATGTTAGAAGGAGAGGAAACTACAAAAAGTGGAATCATATTAGCGGCAAAATCTCAAGAAAAGCCACAAATAGCAGAAGTTATAGAAGTAGGACCAGGCGGAGAAGTAGACGGAAAAGAAATAAAAATGACTATAAAAAAAGCAGATAAAGTAATAGTAAACAAATATGCTGGAACAGAAGTAAAATACGATGGAGAGGAATACATAATAGTAAAACAAAGTGATATATTAGCATTAGTAGATTAAAAAATATAGTATAACTTTATAAAAATATAGGAGGAATGTAAAATGTCAAAAGAAATTAAATTTGGAGAAGAGGCTAGAAAAAGTTTATTAAATGGAGTAAATCGATTAGCAGATACAGTAAAAGTAACATTAGGTCCAAAAGGTAGAAATGTAGTATTAGATAAAAAATTTGGAAGTCCACTAATTACAAATGATGGTGTAACAATAGCAAAAGAAATAGAGCTTGATGATCCATTTGAAAATATGGGAGCACAACTTGTAAAAGAAGTATCAACAAAAACAAATGATGTAGCAGGAGATGGTACTACTACAGCTACAGTTTTAGCACAAAGTATGATAAAAGAAGGTGTAAAAAATGTAGCAGCAGGAGGGGACCCAATGGCAATAAAAAGAGGCATAGATAAAGCTGTAGAAGTTTCAGTAAAATCTTTAAAAGAAATAAGTGTACCTGTAAATGGAAAAGAAGACATAGCAAGAGTTGCAAGTAT
Organism: uncultured Clostridiaceae bacterium; assembly: GCA_947642455.1. Taxonomy (GTDB): domain Bacteria; phylum Bacillota; class Clostridia; order TANB77; family CAG-508; genus UMGS1663. Next base: position 50,642 of record CANRSN010000005.1, on the reverse strand, counting down.
ATCAGCAAATAATGAGGAAGTAGGAGAACTTATATCAGAAGCTATGGAAAAGGTTTCTAAAGATGGTGTAATTACAATAGAAGAATCAAAAACTTCTAATACAGAATTAAATGTGGTTGAAGGAATGCAATTTGATAAAGGATATGTATCACCATATATGGTAACAGACACAGAAAAAATGGAAGCAATAATGGATAACCCATATATATTAATTACAGATAAAAAAATAAGTAATATTCAAGAAATTTTACCATTATTAGAAAACTTAATGCAAAATTCAGGAAAACTTGTTATTATATGTGAAGATATAGAGGGAGAAGCATTATCAACACTTATATTAAACAAATTAAGAGGTGTGTTAAATGTAGTAGCTGTAAAAGCGCCAGGATATGGAGATAAAAGAAAAGAAATGCTTCAAGATATTGCAATTTTAACAGGAGGAGAAGTTATTACATCAGATTTAGGATTAGAATTAAAAGATACAACAATAGAACAATTAGGAAGAGCAAAACAAGTAAAAATACAAAAAGAAAATACAATTATTGTTGATGGAATGGGAGATAAAAAACAAATTTTAGATAGAGTAAATATGTTAAAATCTCAAATAGAAGAAGAAAAAAGTGAATTTACAAAAGAAGGGTTGCAAGAGCGTTTGGCAAAAATTGCAGGTGGTGTTGCAGTAATTGGTGTTGGAGCTGCTACAGAAGTAGAAATGAAAGATAAAAAATTAAGAATAGAAGATGCTTTATCTGCAACAAGAGCTGCTGTTGAAGAAGGAATAGTTGCAGGAGGAGGAACAGCATATATAAATATAATTGCAGAAGTAGAAAAACTTGTAAACTCTCTAGAAGGAGATGAAAAACTAGGAGGAAAAATAGTTTTAAAAGCATTAGAAGAACCAGCAAAACAAATTGCGATAAATGCAGGTTTAGAGCCAGCAGTTATTGTAGAAAAAGTAAAATCAAGTGAAAAGGGAATTGGATTTAATGCAGCTAATAATAGTTATGTAGATATGAAAAAAGTAGGTATTGTAGACCCAACTAAGGTATCAAGAAGTGCACTACAAAATGCAGCTTCTATAGCTTCAATGGTACTTACTACAGAAAGTATTGTAACAGATAAAAAAGAACAAAGTTGTTCTTGTGGAACACATGATGCACCAACAGGAGGAATGGACGGAATGTATTAAACAATAAGAAATAGTTGGTTTCATTATGTATAGAAAAAATAAAGATATAGTATAAAATAGAAAGTCTAATGAAAATTATTCATTGGACTTTTAAAATTCTTTAAGTTACAAAAAAAACTGAAACTTAAAGAAATTTTCCATTGTCATTTATAGTAAGATATGATATGATAGTAAAGAGAAAAAAGGGAGGTCTTTTATGTATAGTAAAAAAAGGAAAATTTTTGGGAATCTTTTAACACTATTAATAATAATTGCTATTTTAGTAGTTGGCTACACAATATATTCAAAATACAATTACAATAATTATATGAAAGCAGAATACATTAGAGGTAATTCAACATTTGAGAGAGATAGTAATATAAAATATTCTGATATGAACAGTTATAAAATAGAGAATAAAGATTTTAATGATTCAATGTTTTACAAAGAAATAGAAGTATATCCTAATACAGTATATAAAGTGTCATGTATGATAAAAACTAAAGATGTAGAAAATGAAAAGCAAAATGCAGATACAGGGGCACATATATGTATAAATAAAACATTAGAAAAATCTGTTAATGTAACAGGGACTACAGATTGGAAAAAAGTAGATTTTATATTTAATTCAAAAAATAATACAAAACTTGAAATAGGTTTTAGGCTAGGGGGGTATTCAGGGAACTCAAAAGGTACAGCATGGTTTTCAGATTTTGAAATAGAGTCAGGTGTAGCAGATACTTCAAATACTTGGAATTACTTATGTTTATTATTTAATAACGTTAATGTAAATATACCAACAGTAGATGGTAATCAGCATGTACAGTTACATTTAACAAAGCAAGATAAAGAAGATATGAGGCTATGTATACAAAGGTTCAAAGATGCTCTACCAGAGTTATCTAATGGAAAAATAAAGGCTAATTGTGAAGTTTTTGAAGTAGATGATGAAATAAGAACTATGTCTTTTGATGATGAAAATGGTTTTTATGTTTCTCCTATAGATGTACAAAAAACTATAGATAAATATATAGATGAAGGAAAATATGACCATATATTTATTGCATTTAGAACAGGAGATATTAATTCTCAAAGTGAAATACCTGTTAATGATTGGATAGGACTTGGAGGAATGGCATACAGAGGAATTGGCTTTTCAAATATAAGACTTCCAAATGAATCAAACAATTATGTATATAAATATGATACAAGAGTTAATACATTTCCAGAAGAAGTATATATACATGAATTTTTACACACATTAGAAAGAAATGCAGAAGAATATGGATATGAAAGACCAGAGTTACATTCATATGGTAAATATGGGTATAAAGAAGAAAGATTGTTAGGTTTAAAAAAATGGTATGCAGATTATATGAATTGTACAATAAAATCTCCAGAAGGAAATATTGGTTTAAATGCTGAAATTTTTACTAAAAAGCCAGCAAAGATTACAGATTTTGAGATTTCAAACAAATTAAATGTTTTAAAAGAACCAGAAAACATTATTGAAGAAATAAAATGTTTTATAGACAGAGCAGTACAATTATTTAGTGGAAATGAATAGTAAATTGAAAGATAGAAAACATAGTATTAAGAAAAGATAATTTTTTAATAAAAATCTAACTTCTAATGAAAGGAGAATTTTAAAATGCAAGTATCAGATTTTAATTATGAATTACCAAAAGAACTAATAGCGCAAGTACCAATTAAAAATAGAGATGAATCTAGGCTTATGCTATTAAATAGAGAAAATGAAACAATTGAGGACAAAACTTTTAAAGAAATAGTCCAATATTTAAAACCTGGTGATTGTATTGTTAGAAATAATACTAAAGTACTACCAGCAAGGTTATATGGTAAAAAAGAAGAAACAGGAGCAAATATTGAGTTTCTATTATTAAATAGAATAGAATCAGATATATGGGAAGTGATGGTAAGACCAGGTAAAAAATTGATGCCAGGTGTTAAAGTTACTTTTGGAGATGGCTTATTAAAAGCAGAAATATTAGAAAAAATGGATGGAGGAAGTAGAAAAGTAAAATTTGAGTATAATGGTATTTTTAATGAGATATTAGATGAAATAGGATTAATGCCATTACCTCCATATATAAAAGAGCAATTAAATGAAAAAGATAGATATCAAACTATATATGCAAAATATGAAGGCTCAGCAGCTGCTCCAACAGCAGGGTTACATTTTACAGAAGAGCTTTTTGAAAAGATAAAACAAAGAGGTGTAGAAATAGCAAATGTAACTTTACATGTGGGAATAGGTACATTTAGACCTGTTAAAGAAGATACTGTAGAAGCACATAATATGCATAGTGAGCATTTTTACATAAAAAAAGAGGATGCAGAAAAAATAAATAAAGCAAAGAAAAATGGCGGAAGAATAATTGCAGTAGGGACTACTTCTTGTAGAGTTTTAGAGAGTATTGCAAATGAAGATGGATTAGTAAAAGAAACAGAAGCAGATACAAATATTTTTATTTATCCAGGTTACAAATTCAAATGTATAGATGGATTAATAACAAATTTTCATTTACCAGAATCAACATTAATAATGTTAGTTTCAGCATTGGCAGGAAAAGATTATATTATGAAAGCATATAAGCATGCAGTAGAAGAGAGATATAGGTTTTTTAGCTTTGGGGATGCAATGTTTATTATCTAAGATTTTAGGCAGGTTGGTTTAAATATATAATAGCATTAATTATTTAACGATATATGTAAGTCGATTAAAAATTTAAATATAGTATACAAGGAATGTGAATAAAAATGGAAACAGCAATAACATATGAATTATTACATGAATGTAAACAAACAGGTGCAAGAAGAGGAGTAATACATACTCCTCATGGAGATATTCAAACACCAATATTTATGCCTGTTGGTACACAAGCAACAGTAAAATCACTAACACCAGAAGATTTAAAAGAAGAAGTAAAAGCACAAATAATATTGTCAAATACATATCATTTGTATTTAAGACCAGGTCATGAACTTGTAAAAGAAGCAGGTGGACTTCATAATTTTATGAGATGGGACAGACCAATACTTACAGACTGTGGAGGTTTTCAAGTATTTAGTTTAAGTGATTTAAGAACTATATCAGAAGATGGAGTAGAGTTTAAGTCTCATTTAGATGGAAGTAAGCACTTTTTTTCTCCAGAGAAGGTAATAGAAATAGAAGAAGCATTAGGGGCAGATATAATAATGTCATTTGATGAATGTGTTGAATATGGAGCTTCATATGAATACACAAAAGATTCTATGGAAAGGACAACAAGATGGGCAAAAAGGTGTAAAATAGCACACAAAGCAGTAGATAAACAAGGGTTATTTGGAATTATACAAGGAGGGTTTTTCAAAGATTTACGACAAAAAAGTGTACAAGACTTAATAGAATTAGATTTTCCTGGATATGCAATAGGAGGAATTAGTGTTGGAGAACCTAAAGAGGAATTTTTGGATATATTAAAATATACAACTCCATTAATGCCAGTAAATAAACCAAGGTATTTAATGGGAGTAGGGAGTCCAGATTATTTAATTGAAGCTGCTATGGCTGGTATTGATATGTGTGACTGTGTACTTCCAACTAGAATTGCAAGAAATGGAACAGCAATGACATGGAATGGAAAAGTTGTTGTAAGAAATGCTACATACGAAAGAGATTTTTCTCCATTAGATCCAGAATGTGATTGTTATACTTGTAGAAATTATACAAGGGCATATTTAAGGCATTTAGTAAAGACAAATGAGATTTTAGGTGATAGGTTATTATCACTTCATAATTTAAGATTCTTGACTAGTTTGATGGAAAGAGTTAGAATAGAAATAGAGAATGATAATTTAGGAAAATTTGCACAAGAGTTTTATAAAAAATATTATAAAATATAACATAAGAGAAGAAATATAGTTTTTTATAACTATGTGTAGCTTTATAAAAAGCAAGAAAGGAATGGATTTTAATATGCAAATAATAGGAACAGATATACCAGAAACAGAGAAAAAAAGTAAAAAATTAATAAAAATAATACTTATAATAGTTGCAATATTGTTTATTATTAGTATTGCTCTAATATGTTATATAACATATTTAAAGAGTACAGAGTTTAAATTCACTATAGATGAAAAATCAGTATCGGCAACAGAAGATTTATTCATTTTTGAAGGTGATAATATGTATATTTCTATAAAAGACTTTGCAACTCTTTTAGATTATAGAGCATATAATGGTGGTTATAGGCAATTTTCAGAAGATACTAATAAATGTTATATAGAAAATGCCAATGAAGTAGCTTCATTTGAATTAGGTTCAAGAAGAATATATAAAACTCCACCTGAAAGTCAAACAGATTATGAGTATTTTACTTTGCAGGAACCTGTAAAATTAATAGGAAATAAGTTATATACAACCCCAGAAGGTATAAGTATAGGATGTAATGCAAAAATAATTTATAGTAAAGAAAAAAATAGTATAACTGTATACTCATTACCGTATTTAACTCAAATTTATATTGCAGAATATGAAAATAATGATATAAAAGAGAATTTTAATAATCAAAAAGCATTATTGTATAATATGATTGTTCTTTCAAATACAAAAGACCATAGTTATTCTAGTAATTCAAAATATGGAGTGTATTCGTTAGACGGTGAAGAGATAATTGGTACAAAATATAGTAAAATAGATTTTGTTGAAAGTACACAGGAATTTATTGTAACAACATCTGATAAAAAAGTTGGAATTGTTACTTCAGCAGGTGAGACAAAGGTCTCTCCACAATATGATGAATTAAAACAAATTGATAGAGACTTAAATTTATATTTAGCAACAAGTTCAGGAAAAAAAGGTGTTATTGAGAAAAATGGAAAAATACTAATATATTTAGAATATGATGAAATTGGTGTAGATACTTCTAACTATAGTAAAAATGACATAAAAAATAAATATCTACTATTTGATAATTGTATTCCAGTAAAAAGGGATAATAAATGGGGTATATATGATAAAAGAGGAAATTTGATACTTCCTATAGAATACGACTCTTTAGGTTGTATTGCAGGAACTAGTAATAATAGAAGTGCAAATAATGTATTAACAATACCAGATATTGAGGGAATTGTTGTGTGTAAAGAAATACAAATAAGCAATAATAATAAGAAAAAATATTATGGAATTGTAAATTCTTTAGGAAAAGAATTGATCCCAATAGCACTAGAGACAATTTATTCTGTGACTTTATCTGGTAGAGAAGAATATACTATGATAAATGATGGAACCAGTTATGATGTTATAGATTGGATAAGAAGAAATGTATCATCACAAGATCAAGATATAAACAATTCTAATATAATTACTAATACAGTAGATAATGGTAATATCATTTTAAATAATATTAGTACAAATCAAATGTAAGTGTTCTAAAAAAGATAACCTTTGAATAATATATAGATATTAAAGAAGGTTATTTTTGTTTGCCTTTATAAATGATGGGAGAAAGGTGTTTTATGGAAAGTATTGATAAGAGTGATTTGTCTAAATGTATAACAAATATATTGATTGGAAGTGTTCTAGCAATAATAATTACATTAATATTATTACTTGCTTTTTCTGCAATTCTTACATATACAGATGTACAAGAAAATACTATACAACCAGTAGTTATTGTTATTACAGTAATTAGTATTTTAATAGGAAGCGGTATTAGTACTAGAAAAATTAAAAAGAGAGGTTTGATAAATGGTGGAATTGTTGGTCTGCTTTATGTACTAACATTATATTTATTGTCTAGTTTTACTGGTTCTGGTTTTGAATTAAATGTGTATTCAATTATGATGGTTGTAGCAGGAATGATAGCTGGCGTATTAGGTGGAATTATAGGAGTTAATATAGGAAAATAGATAAATCTAAAAAGGAGAGTTGCTAGAACTCTCCAAAGCTTAATGATGTTTGAATAGATGTTTCATATACTTTTGTAAAATTATCACTTAACATATTATTTAATGATATTATTATTTTATTTCTTGCAAATAAGTATATTCCTGTAATCATAGTCTTAATAATTGTAACTAAATTATTGGATTTTGATAAATTTTTATCTGAATATTTCCCGATCAATGTTATAGTAATTATTTGTAATAACAGTGATACTACAATTCAACTTGCTAATACTGTCCCTAATATTTTACTTATATTTATAAAACTATTATATCTTCCTCTATGCTCTTTATTTACATATTTACTAGACAATGCATAACCGTTCCAAATGTTCCAATTAAAGCATTTGCAAAGCTATATGATACAGTACCTAAATACATATATTTATATTCTTTTTTATAAAAATATTCTTTCATTTGTTGCTCCTAATATTTGATAATTATAAATAAGTCTATCATAAAAGTAATTATTCGTAAAGCATAAAATTATATATATAATTTTCAAAAATAGAAAAAATCAACCTTTTGCAGTTGATTTATCAATACTTCGCCAAAGTGCGACGATTTTACTTGAGTGGAGCGATATTCTTACAAGTTACGAACTCTCTTGTTCTCTTTGTAAAGGTATTATATATGAATTAGTATTAAATTTCAATAAATATATATATAATTTTATAAATTTATTGTATAATGAATAAGAGAATTTTAATATTAATTATTTAGATTGGAGAAAATAGTATGGATAACTTTGAAGTTGTTAAAAAAATTAGTAAACTAATAGATTATAATTCTAGGAGTTGGAACAAAGAAAAAATAGATAGATATTTATTGAAATATGATGATAAACGAATAATAGAATGCATGACTATTGTGCATTTAAAAGATGAGATACCTATAGATTTAACTATCGAAATAAGTAATATGTATAATTGTATTGTTGGGTGTAGGTTTTGTGCATCAGGTTCTTTACCTGAAACTGCCTCTTTTCTTACAGCAGAAGACTATATGAAACAAGTTGAAACTTGCTTAGCATATAGCAATGAAAATCCAAAAAATTATCCTAATTTTTATATTGCTTTTACTGGAATTGGTGAACCATCGATTGTTAAGGAAGAAGTTGCTAAAGGAATAAATATAATTAAGAAAAAATATAGCAATGTTCAAGTAAATATTGCAACTACTGCTTTTGATAATACTTGTTTTGATTATTGGGATAGTATAAATCTATCTATTAGAACATTACAGTTACCATATTATTCTTGTGACTATAATAAATTGAAATATATTATACAAAATCTACCGCCAAATTATGATTTGACTGAAAATATTACTAAAGCTATAAAATATAAAAAGAATCATAAAAATTGTAGAGTAAAAGTCAATTTTGTTGTTATAAATGATATTAACAGTTCTAAAGATGAAGTATCTAAGATGCTTAACTTTCTAAGTAAATTTAAGAATGATATTATCATTAAAATATCATTTTTGAATTACACAAAAAAATGTCTAGAAAATAATTTATCTTCTCCTAATAATGAAAGAATGTTAGAGATTGTAAATCAAGTTAAATCAAAAGGATTTGATTGCTATTTATTTGGCACTAAAAACAATACTAAATTAGGGTGTGGTCAATTAGTGCAAAATTATATTTCAAAAGACATTTAATACTAAAAAAATTTTATTTTGAATATAACTACTATATCTATAATTTAGTTACTTAATAAATATTTAATTAAAATTATATATTTATATATGTATTTGAAGTCGCAATTTGCGACTTCAAAACATTTATAGATTAATAATTTTTTCTATAATTTCTATATCTTCTATTTTGTTAATTCCAAAACACTTCTTTCCTAAATCTTTTATTGAAGCTCCTAGATGATACATCTCTTTATTGTCTATTATAATAAATCTATCATGAAATTTATTAGTTTTAGCAACTTTTAGGACAGGATATTCTTTATTGAATTTTTTAACATCTAAATTTTCAATATTACTTTTATGAGATGTCAAAATAACTACTTCCACATTGTTTTTCTTTTTAGCTAACATTTTCAAAACACTATCATCAATATAATTATCTATAATCAAAATCTTGTTATTTGCCCTTCTTATAATATCTACAATTAAGCTGTATGCATCATATATTTGACCATCAAAAAATATTCTTTGTTTAATATTTTCTTCCAATTGTAATTGATTAAATACTTCATCAAATTTTTTATTATGTTCTTGTAATTGATATTCTACATTTGTTAATCTTTCAAATACTTGTCCGTTAATCATTAGAAATTTTCGCATTTCAACAAATGCATTCATAATATTTATACTTACTTGAATAGCTATATCATTTTTTAATAGTCCTGATAACATAGCTATTCCTTGCTCTGTAAACACATAAGGTAGATATTTACGATGCTTGCCTCTACCTATGTTTTCGTTTAAGGTCGCAAATTGCGACCTTAAAGAATTATCAATATTTTCTTGTATAGTATCTTGGTTTAAGGTGACATTTTTGCACCTTAAAGCTTCATATTCTTCATCTGTTAATTGAAAACAGAAATTTTCTGGAAATCTTTGTTTATTTCTATTCACAGTTTCATTTATTCTTTTAGTAGGATAGTGATATAACATTGCTACATCACTATCTAGCATTACTTGTTTTCCTCTTATTGTGTATATTAAATTTTTTATATCTTCGTTAGTTAATTCATTTTGAATTGCTAATTTATTTTCTTCCATAGTTCCACATCCTTTTCTTACTTTATATATTCTAAAACATTTGTTCTTCAATGTCAAGACTTTTACAATTTTTAATTTCAAAATTTATACTATTAAAAAGATATAAAGCAACTTTATTTTGCTGTGCTGAATCCATTTCCATAATTTTGCTTGATACAAAAATTGTATAAGGGTAGTTTGCAAAGTTGACAGTAGTTGTTCTGTATTCTATATTAATTTCTTTTAGCAGATTATAAAAGGATTTACACATTTCTTTTTTATCATATTCTAAATTAGTATGACTGTAATTATCACACATACATATTGCTAATCTTAATTTATTTTCTAAATCCATATCTTTTATCATATCTATTACATAATTTAATTTTTCATCATTCATAATTTTCTATTCCTTTCAATTTTAAATTTTTATTAGTTTTTGGGGCATGGGGTGCAAATCCCATATTGAAATTTGTGCGGGAGTACAAATTCATTGCTTGCTGGGACACAAATTTTGCATTTGCGGGAGCACAAATGCAGTGCTTGCTAGGACAAGAATTTGTAAATTCTAAAATATTGCATTTTTTTTGTGCCATTTTTGACTTCATTTTTATAAAAATTCTGATGGAATTCTTGGTATCAATGTTAAGTAATCTACTATATTTTCATTTTCGATATAAGGGCAATTTATAATTCCATTATCATAAAAATTTTGTTTTAATAACTCATTATATATAGCTAAAGTTGCATTATCATATTCATTATTTGCAATTTTATTATTAGAAAACACAAAATAATCTTCTTGTAATTTCTCTAATTCTTGTTTAGAAATTGCTTCTTTATAAATAAAACCTATGCTGTTGTTTTGTAAGATTTCATATAGATATTCAATATAATCTTTATTACTTTTTGAGATAAATTCTTCTGTAAATTTAATATTTGTTATTTCAATATTGTAGTTTTTATCTCTTGCAATTTCGATTGTATCAATTAATCTTCTAATCAATGCTTTTTTAGATTTTCTATTTAAGCTATCAAAAATAAATGCAAAACCTAATCTGTTTTGAAAGACAACTTCATCACTTCCAATGTCGCAATCTAACTTTTTCAATAGTTCTATTGTATATTCTTTGTAATCATTATTAGGATCAATCTGTTGCTTTTTCTTATTTAAATTTTCGATTTCTTTTTTAATAGTATCATTTTTATTGTTGATAGTTTCAACATTTAAGGTAGAACTCAAGTATAAATCCACTAATTTTTTCTCTTGCATTTTTAGTTTTTCAATAGCTTTTTCTATATCTTTAATATCCTTTGTTTTTATAGAATTGCATACTATAATTTCATTATCCATATCATACATATATCTTGTTAATTCATTATTTGCCATACTCGAATATGCCAATATAGATAGAATTAGTTAATATCTTATAAACTCTATCACTTGTCCATTTTCCTACTTTTAAATAAGCATTATTATCTTTCATTGTCATTGCAATACTTCTAATTGATTTACCTTGCTTACATAGTTCAAATATTTCTTTAACTAATTGTACTTCAATCGGTTCTACTTCTAAATGCCCTGTTTCACTATTTCTAGTATAACCATAAGGTGCTTTTGCTGGATGCACTTTTTGGATATGTAATCAAATATTCAGTTGGTTCAATAAAATGTAGATTAGTAGCCTTTAAATGCTTAATTATGCCATTTTCAACTGTGTACTCATAGTTTTTAATAATTTCTAGTATTTCATCATTTGGTTTTAGTTCTTGTATTATTTCAAACTCAAACATAAAAAATGCCCTCCTTTCTTGAAAGAGAACATTTTTAATATTTTTATGAAGTTCAATTCATCTTTTCTAAAAATGAAAAAACTCACGAAACTCTTTATAGTTCGTAAGTTGTGATAATTTGGAGCAGGTAGCGGGAATCGAACCCGCATAGCCAGCTTGGAAGGCTGGAATTCTACCATTGAACTACACCTGCATCTCATTCCTCCTTGGAACGATTTTAATTATACTAATATTTTTTATAATTGTCAATACTTTTTTAAAATTTTTTTATTTTCTTGTAATAAATTTCGAGTTTTTCGTTGAAATATATAGGTTTTATTGATATAATTTCGGATATAAGAATGAACTTTGGGATAAAAGAAAATAAAAATTTAGGAACTGGAGATATATGATGAAAATTTTTAAAACAATAATATCGAGTTTTAAACATACAAAATTATTACTATTAGCATTCTTTATATTAAGTATACTACTAAATTATTTAACGACATATATACCAGTAGTTATACAATATTTTATAGATACAATATTAAATCAAAGTACTACATCAAACGAATTATTAGAACTAATATTTAATTTATATGAAAGTAGAAATTGGTTTATAGGAACAATATGTATAATACTAATTATAATTCAATTAGCTATTGTAGCTTTTACATATTTTAGAAGTATTGTGAAAACAAAAATAATACAAGAATTTCAATGTGAGTTAAAATTAAAACTATTTAATCATATACAAAATTTAACATATCAAGATTTTTATAATAATTCATTAGCAGACTTAGTACAAAATTCTAGTGATGATGTAAATAATATTGTTAACTTTATAGATAAACAACTTACTTATATTTTAGATATAGCATTGATAATTATATTTGCAATTGGACAATTAATAACTATAGATTTTAGATTATCAAGTATTATGATATTTCTATCATGTTTTATTATTTTAGCGTCAATTATATATTGCAAAAAATCTAAAGATATTATTCAAAAAAGAATAGAAATGCAAAAAAAATTATATTCAAAGATGGATGATAATTTTGATAATTTAAAATTTATAAAATTAAATAACTTGCAAGAACAAGAGCAAAAAGAATTTGAAAAAATAGTAGAAGAAAGTAATAGATTTCATAAAGAAAAAGTAAAAATGGATGCAAATTATAATATTGGTGTAGAAAATGTTGTAAAATTTGGACCACCACTAATATTCATTTTGAGTAGTTATTTATATATAATACGAAGCATTTCAATTGGATCTATATATGTTACATTAAGTTATTCTAATAAAGTAACAAAATCGTTTACAGATATAGCAGATATATTAGAAGCTTTAAATTTATTTAGAGAATCGTATAAAAGATTAAATAATCTTCTTGAACTTACATTAGAGGATGAAAAAATGTTAAATGATATAGAAATAAACAACAAAACAATAAAATTTGAAAATGCTAACATTTTGGTTAATGGTACTACAATACTAGAAAATTTGAACTTTGAGATAAGAGAAAATGAAAAGATAATTGTTGTAGGTAGTACAGGAAGTGGAAAATCGATTTTACTAAAAACTCTAATAGGATTTTATGAATATACAGGAAGTATAAAAATAGGAGATATGGAAATAAGAAATTTAAATAAAAAATTAATTAGAGAAAATATATGTCTACTTCTACAAGATTCTTATCTATTTTCAAGAACGATAGCAGAAAATATAAAAATATTAGTACCATATATGCCATATGAAGAAATGGTGAATATTTCAAAATTCTTTGCATTAGATAATGATGTTCAAAAACTAAAAGATGGATATCATAGCAGAATTGGAAAGAAAGGAATAGCATTATCTAAAGGACAAAGACAAAGATTAGTTTTAGTAAGAGCGTTTACCAAGCCGAAGCCAATTATGATTTTTGATGATTCTTTTAGTGCAATAGATAGAATTAATAAAAAACAAATTTTAGATAATTTAATGAATTTAGAAGATAAATTTACTAAAATAATTATAACACATGATATTGGATTAGCATCAAATTTTGATAAAGTGATTTATATTAATAATAAAAAAGTAATCATAGGAAAGCCAGAAGAATTATTAAAAGATGAAAACTATAACAAACTATATAAATTAAATCAAGATAAAATAGAGGAAGAATATATATGAATAAACAAACTTTAAAAGAAATGTTTAATTTTACTAAAAATAAAAAAGAAACTATTATAATAGGAATTATATTAGCTATACAATTAATATTTTATACTTTTTCGTATCCTTTTATTATGCAATATGTGATAGATACAGCTATACCAGAAGAAAATATAAATTTAGTCATTTTATTATCAGTTGTTTTAATAATAATTATAATAATAAGATTTTTTACAAATAGATATTCAGAAATAAGAAGGAAAAATTGCTATTATGATAATAATGCAGAAATAAAAAATAAAATATTTAAAAGTATTCAAAATGCAAAAGTAAGTGAACTAGATAAAATACAAGCTGGAAATCTATTTGAAATTGTTGGACCTCAAGCTTGGGAAGCGTCTCATTTATTTGTGTGGAATTTTGTTGGCATTATTAGTGTAAGATTAGCTTTGATTATACAAATATCTATTATATTGTTAGTATTAAATTTAAAAATAGGAATGATAATATTGGGTATATTTATTATTTCATATTTAATTTTGATACCTTTTTATTTAAAGACAATAAAAGTATATAGAAATCTCCAAAATATAGTAATAGATTTACAAGGAAATATAAATGAATACATAGAAGCATATAGTACAACTAAAACATTAAAACTAGAAGAAATCAACTTATCTCAAATTAGTAAAATGTTAAATAAATGTAAAGATGAAATAGTAACATCAAGTAAGATTATAGCTATTCATAATGGTTTGTTTTCTTTATTAACATTTGGTGCTGTTATATCAATTTTAATAGTAGGAGGTAATGAATTAAGTTTAGGAATAGGACTTGCTTCTACAATAATGCTTATGGTTGATTATGTAGATGATATAAATAGACATATGAAATCCTTATTAGAACATGTACATGGATTAAATAATAGATATAATTGCTTTCTAAATGTTTTAAAAATATCAAAAATCACAAAAGAAAAAGACGAAGGCACAAGAACATTAAATTATATAGAAACAGTAGAGTTTAAAGATGTAAGCTTAAGTTATGATGGTAAAAATACAATATTAGATAAAATTAGTTTAAAAGTAAATAAACCAATGCAAATTGCAATTGTAGGAAAAAGTGGAGCAGGAAAAACATCGTTAGTAAATTTATTACCTAGATTTTATGATATATGTAATGGTAGTATTTTAATAAATGAAACAGATTATAGAGAATATAAATTAAAGGAATTAAGAAATAATATAGCTTATGTATTCCAAGAACCAGTAATATTTGATAAAACTATATTGGAAAATATACGATTTGGAAATAAAGAAAATATATCTAAAGAGCAAGTTAAAGAAACATGTAAGAAAATTGGCTTACACAATAAAATTA
Source organism: uncultured Clostridiaceae bacterium (assembly GCA_947642455.1). Classification (GTDB taxonomy): domain Bacteria; phylum Bacillota; class Clostridia; order TANB77; family CAG-508; genus UMGS1663. The sequence continues at coordinate 35,484 of CANRSN010000005.1, read as the reverse complement.
ATCAACTACCAAATGGGTATGATACAGTTATAGACTCCAAATCAGACTTATTATCATATGGAGAAAAACAATTATTGAGTTTTGCAAGAGCCATATTAAAAAATGCAGATTTAATTATACTAGATGAGGTAACATCAAATTTAGATTTAGAGTTTGAAGAGTATATAATGAAAGCAACAAAAGAAATACTTAATAATAAAATTTCTTTTGTAATTGCACATAGACTTAACACAATAAAAAATGCAGACTTAATTATTTTTATAGATGATAAAAAGATTGTAGAAATGGGAAATCATGAAGAACTTATTGAAAAACATGGATATTATTATAATTTGTATATGAGTAATGATACCATGGAATTATAACAAAATATTATAATTCCATGGTATATAAAAGTTTCGCCAAACGTTCTACGCAAAATTGCTAAAGTAACTATTTGTTAAGTTTAATACTTACATTTAAAATGTTGTATAGTCCCTATTTTTATATAAGGAATATAGCTCTTCTGGAGCCATCATTTTTGATAATTCCTTATAATCTTTATTAAATTTAGTATTTAATTTGTGTATAAATAATAACATTTGTATTACATTAATAGTTTTTAAATGGTCGAAAGTATATTCAGTACTACCATCAGACGAAATAACATCGTGGATTTGCGGTATAGTTTGCTCCAAATAAGAATTATACCGTGGAATACTAAAACGAGGATGAATGTCTGCAAGCTCTTTAACAATTTGCCCATTTTTAAAACATGTATAAGGATATTTCTTAACTCTGTAACCATAGTCATAGTTTATATAGAACAAAAGAAGAGTTACACATTTAGCTATTCCTTCATATATATTTTCTTCAGATTCTTCACAATAGAATGTCATACTACCTTCGGTTTCTAATTTGTCATAAAATAAGATGACTATAGCTAAAGCATAAAAATAACAAAATACACTATTATCTTGAAGATAATTGTAAGAATAATATAATGAACGATTATTTGAAAGATCTATAGTAGAATACTTAATACTAATAGAAATTTCTCCTTCTAAAAATGTAATAGTACAGCTATCTGAAGTAGATTTTTTATCTGACTGTATAAAATTTTGGTCAATGTGTAAAGTTATACCTAATGAATCAAATATTTTTTTAATATGGTCTATTTTAGTTATTTTATAGTTGTATTTTTGATGAATTGCTTTTGCTAGTGCATATGCGTGAATTAGAAAATCATCTGTAAGTTCACTGTATTCACGACATTTAACTATTTCGGGTCTGATGGATTCAAATTGTTTGGCTACATTTTTTAAAGCAGTTGTCTCATACCGATTTAAGTTCGTATTATTCATATTTACCTCCTTGCATTTGCATTTAGAGTATTTCTTACTGGTTACATAACAAATATTTTACATCATTTTCAGTAAAAAGTAAAGTTATTTGATAGAATTCCAGTAAAAAAGAGTACAATTTGTTACATTTTACAGATTAAAATCAGAAGCATATAAGTACTATAATATTTGTAGAATATAACAAATTGTGTTTTTTTGCTGTTTGAATTTATACTCTTTTTGACTGTAAGATATAAAAATGTTTTAATAAAAATAAATTGGAAATAATATAACAAAGGTGTGCTTAGCAAAATTTTTAAGCACATATGGAAGGAGTGAATATGAAAGATTATTTAGGAATTGAAGATGTTAAGGCAATAGAGGTATTTGACTCAAGAGGAAATCCTACAGTACAAGTAGAAGTAATTACTCAAGGAGGTTTTTCAGGAGTGGCTATAGTGCCATCAGGAGCATCAACAGGAAAATATGAGGCAGTAGAATTAAGAGATGAAGAAGAAAGATTAAATGGAAAAGGTGTTCAAATAGCAGTAAATAATGTAAATAAAAAAATAGCAAAGGCGTTAAAACAATTAAATGTATATGAACAAGCAAGAATAGATAAAATTTTGATAGATTTAGATGGAACACCAAATAAAGAAAAGTTAGGAGCAAACGCTATTTTAGGAGTATCAATGGCAGTAGCAAAAGCAGCAGCAAATTCTTTAGGTCAAAGCTTATATAAATATTTAGGAGGAGTAAATGCAAAAATATTGCCAACACCAATGATGAATATATTAAATGGTGGTAGACATTCAGATAATAATATAAGTATTCAAGAATTTATGATAATGCCAGTAGGAGGAAAAACATTTAGACAAAAAATGGAGATGGGAGTAGAAGTATATCATACATTAAAGAAAGTATTGAAAGAAAAAGGATATAGTACTGCAATTGGAGATGAGGGAGGATTTGCCCCAAATTTGGATGGAGAAGAAGAAGCAATAGAATTAATAGTAGAAGCAATAAAAAAAGCAGGGTATACCCCTAGAAAAGATATTGCAATAAGTTTAGACATTGCAAGTACAGAGATGTATGAAGAAGCTAAGAAAATAGAAAAAGATGGTTATTATTTTTGGAAAAAAGATATTTTTAAAACAAAGGCTGAAATGGTAGATTATATTGTTAATTTAACAGAGAAATATCCTATAATTTCTATAGAAGATGCACTTGCAGAAGATGACTGGGAGACTTGGAAGACTTTGACTGAAAGAATAGGAGAAAAAGTACAATTAGTAGGTGATGACTTATTTGTTACAAATACAAAAAGACTACAAAAAGGAATAAAGAATAAGGTGGCAAATAGTATATTAATAAAAGTAAATCAAATAGGAACAATTACAGAAACTTTAGATGCAATAGAATTAGCAAAAAAGAATGGATATTCAACAGTAATTTCGCATAGATCAGGTGAAACAGAAGATACTACAATAGCAGATATAGCAGTTGCAGTAAATAGTGGTCAGATAAAAACAGGAGCACCTTGTAGAACAGATAGAGTAGCTAAATATAATAGATTGTTAAATATAGAAACAGAAATAGACTAAAAAAATTTCTATTTAGGCAATATAATTTTACAAAATTACAATTCATGGCGTATAAAAATATATATTGCCTAAATAGTGTAACCTTTTTTTGATATGTGCTTGTGTTTTTATAAAAGATATAATATACTTATTTAAAAACAAAAGATTATAAAATGATACTAAATTTATTATTAGAAGACAAGAATTCTTGTTTTGTATTTGTAAGTGGAAATTATAAAGATAGATATGTCCCAAAAGGAGAATTATAGAAAGTTACAAAAGAGATTAACCCAGAAGGAGAATTATATACTAAAGAATTAGAGAGGCAATTAAATGCATATTAAAAGAAAACCAAAATAGAGTAAAATGTAGTAGGTAGCTTTTATGTATATAGCACAGTAGAAGGGGATTGAGGGAAAATGTCAGATAAAATATTAGATAGGGTAAATGAACCAAAAGATTTAAAAGGATTAAATTATAAACAAAAAAGTATTTTAGCAGAAGAAATTAGAGAAAAAATAATCAAAACAGTATCAAATACAGGAGGACATCTTGCATCTAATTTAGGTATTACAGAGCTTACAATAGCCTTACATAGTGTATTTGATATGCCAAATGATAAAATAATATGGGATGTAGGACACCAGACTTATGTACATAAAATTTTAACTGGTAGAAAAGAAAAAATGAATACTTTAAGACAGTTAAATGGAATATCAGGTTTTCCGAAAACAAAGGAATCTGAATATGATAGTTTTGACACAGGTCATAGCAGTACTTCTATTTCTGTAGCTTTAGGGATGGCAAGAGCAAGAGACATAAAGGGAGAGAAAAATAATGTTATAGCTGTAATTGGTGATGGAGCTTTAACAGGAGGGATGGCACTAGAGGCTTTAAATGATGCAGGAGCTAGTAAAACAAAATTGATTATAGTTTTAAATGATAATGAAATGAGTATATCTAAAAATGTTGGTGGAATATCTACTTTTTTAACAAAAATAAGAACTAAAAAAAGTTATATGAAGTCAAATAATTGTGTAAGAAAATTTCTTGAAAAAATACCAAAGTTTGGACCTTTTGTTATAAGAATAGCAAGAAAGGTTAAATATAGTTTGAAACAATTAATGTTACCAAATATGTTTTTTGAGGATATAGGAATAAAGTATTTAGGCCCTGTTGATGGTCATGACATTGAAAGAATAGAATGGATTCTGAATTTGGCAAAAAAGGAAACAGAGCCAGTTTTGGTACATATTATAACTAAAAAAGGAAAGGGATATAAACCAGCAGAAGAAAACCCATCTAAGTTCCATAGTACATCAAGTTTTGATATAGAAACAGGAAAGTCCAAAAAAGAAAAAAGCAAAGATTATTCTCAAGTTTTTGGAGATAAACTAGTAGAACTTGCTAAAAATAATGATAAAATAGTGGCAATAACAGCTGCAATGACAGATGGCACAGGACTTACTAAGTTTAAACAAGAATTTCCTAATAGATTTTTTGATATAGGCATTGCAGAACAACATGCTGTAGGGCTAGCAGCAGGTTTGGCAAAGCAAGGTTTAAAACCAGTTATACCAATATATTCATCTTTTTATCAAAGATGTTATGATCAGGTAATTCATGATGTATGTATTCAAAATTTACCAGTGGTATTTTGTGTTGATAGGGCTGGAATTGTAGGAAATGATGGAGAAACGCATCAGGGAATTTTGGATTTATCTTTTTTTAATATAATACCTAACCTAACTATAATGGCACCAAAGGATTTTATAGAATTAGAGCAAATGCTTGAATTTGCGTTGGAATTAAATTCTCCAGTTGTTATTAGGTACCCAAGAGGAACACAAGGTGTAGAAAAATTTGTAAATCATGAAAAAATTGAGTTTGGAAAGGCAGAAGTTATCCAAAAAATAGAAGATACTTATATACAAAATAGTACAAATATAATAAAAAATAGTAGAATAATTAATGATAAAATAGTGAAAAGTAATATGGAGGTAAATGATGAAATAAACAAGGCAGATGATAAAATGTTCCATGAATTTGTAACTGATAAAGATTTAAAAAGAGTAACAATAGTAGCAATAGGCAAAATGGTTTCAAAGGGCAAAGAAATAGCAAATAAATTGAAAGAGCAAAATATAGATGTAGAGCTTATAAATGCTAGATTTTTAAAACCATTAGATGAGGAAACTATTAAAAAATCAATAGAAAAAACAAAAACAGTAATAACTATTGAAGATAATATTATAAAAGGTGGATTGGCAAGTGAGGTACAGAGTCTTATAATAAATAATAAAATACAAGATGTTAATATTAAATGTATTGGTTATCCAGATGAGTTTATTAGACATGGAAGTGTAGAAGAATTAGAAAATTTATATTTAGGAAATATGCAAATTAAATCTTTTGAAGACTTCTAGAAATAAATAATAATATGGTTTAAGAAGAACAATATTATGCGAACTAAGAAGGGATTATAATAAATGGAATTAAAAAAAGAAGAAGACAAACTTCTAATATCAAAAATAGAAGATAAAATTAAGTTTTGTGAAAGTAAAAATAAAATACAAAATTCAGATTTTTTAGATCAAAATCAAAAACAAGTGCTAGAAAAATATTTAAGAATACAAAAATATAAAAATTACATATTTTATGGTGGAATAAAAGAAGCGGAAAGAAATATGTTTATAGTATTTCCAGATAAACTAGAAGAAACTATAGAAAATAATCAGTTTGATTTTAATACTATATTAGATGTTATAAGAATAGAGCTTCCAAGCGAAATGTATGGGCAATATTCACACAGAAATTATTTAGGTGCATTTATGAAACTAGGAATTAAAAGAGAAAAATTAGGTGATATAATAGTAGAAGAAAGTGGAGCAGATATTATAATATGTAAAGAAATTACCAAATTTTTATTAAATAGTTTAGGTGAATTAACAAGGTTTAGTAAATCAAAAGTTAGTCAAATCAATCTGCAAGAAATAAGAAACAAAGTAATTTATAAACAAGAATTTACAATAACAATACCTTCTATGAGACTAGATAATATTATTTCAGAGTTAGCAAAGTGTTCTAGAAATAAAGCATCAGAGTTAATCTTTCAAGAAAGAGTTTTTATGAACTATGAATTAGTCACAAAGGTATCAAAAGAAGTTAAGGAAAATAGTATTATTACAATTAGGGGTAATGGAAAGTTTGAAATAAGAGAAATTGTTGGAAGTACTAGAAAAGATAGAATTATTTTAAATGTAGCAAAATGGGACAATCCAAGGTAATGTTACCTTGTATAAATATAATATAATAATAGGGGGTATAGGAAATGAAAACAAAGTATATTTTTGTAACAGGAGGAGTAGTATCAGGGCTAGGTAAAGGAATAACTGCTGCATCTTTGGGAAGGTTACTAAAAAATAGAGGATATAAGGTTGTAAACCAAAAGTTTGACCCTTATATTAATGTTGACCCAGGAACAATGAGTCCATATGAACATGGAGAGGTTTTTGTTACAGATGATGGAGCAGAAACAGACTTGGATTTAGGTCATTATGAAAGGTTTACTGATGAGAATTTGAGTAAAAATTCTAGTATTACTATGGGTAAAGTGTATCAAAGTGTAATAGAAAGAGAAAGAAGAGGGGACTATTTAGGAAAAACTGTACAAGTAATTCCACATATTACAAATGCAATAAAAGAAAAAATTTATTCTTTTGAGAATGCAGATATAGACATTGTAATAACCGAAGTAGGAGGAACAGTAGGTGATATAGAAGGTCTTTCAATTATAGAGGCAATTAGACAGGTTGGAATTGAAAATGATATAGAAGATGTAATATACATTCATGTTACTTTATTGCCATATATAAGTGGTTCTAATGAGTTAAAGTCAAAACCAACGCAACATTCTGTAAAAGAATTGCAATCATTTGGAATAAAACCAGATATATTGGTTTGTAGAACAGAAGTTGAAATACCAGAAAGTTTAAGAGATAAAATAGCATTATTTTGTAATGTTAGAAAAGAAAGTGTTATTGCAAATAGAACAGCTTCTTGCTTATATGAAGTACCATTATTACTAGAGGAAGAAGGATTAGCAAAAGAAGTTTGTAGACATTTGCATTTAGATAAATGTGAACCTAATAATAAGCAATGGGAAAAGATGGTAGATAAAATAAAAAAATCATCTAGTAAACAAGTAAATGTTGCAATAGTAGGAAAATATGTTAAGCTAGAGGATTCATATCTTTCAGTTACAGAGAGTTTAAAACATGCAGGCTTTGAAAATGGCGTAGATGTAAAAATAGATTACATAGATTGTGAAACTATAAATGAGAAAAATGCAAAAGAAATATTATCAAAATATTCAGGAGTAGTTGTTCCTGGAGGTTTTGGAAATAGAGGAATAGAAGGTAAAATTCAAACTATTAAGTATGTTAGAGAAAATAAAATTCCGTTTTTGGGAATTTGCTTAGGAATGCAAATGACTGTTGTTGAATTTGCAAGAGATGTATTAAAATTAGAAAAAGCTAACTCAGAAGAATTTGATGAAATGTGTGAAAACCCAGTAATACATATTATGCATGACCAAAAAGAGATAGTTAAAAAAGGTGGAACTATGAGGTTAGGAACATATCCATGTGTACTAAAAAAGGGTAGTTTAGCAGAAAAATTATATAATAAAACTGAAATTGAAGAAAGACATCGTCATAGGTTTGAGTATAATAATGATTATAAAGAAAAACTAGAAGCTGCTGGATTAAAATGTTCAGGAACCTCACCTGATGGTAGATTAGTTGAAATTGTTGAACTAGAACAAGATAAACATCCATTTTTTATAGCAGGTCAATTTCATCCTGAATTTAAGTCAAGACCAGACAAACCAGCTCCACTTTTTGTAGGTTTAATTAAAGCATGTTTATAAGTAACAATTTAGAGGTAAGCGAAATGTATATTTTGCTATGTTATTAATATTTATTTTTTGTATAAAAACACAACTTTTGGAAATGATAATTTCAAGAAGAGGTGTTTTTATGATTTTAAAGATAAAAAGAAATGTAAAACCAATTGTAGTATTAAGTATTTTATTTTCAATATTTATTTCATATAATGTATTTTTTAGAAATAATGAGGTTTTAGCTCTTTCTAAATATGGCTCAAGAGGTTCTGAAGTAACTCAAATACAAACAAAACTAAAAAGATGGGGCTACTATTTTGGTAATGTGGATGGAATTTATGGAAGTCAAACATTAGAAGCGGTTAAGTATTTCCAAAGAAAGAATGGTCTTAAAGTTGATGGAATAGCTGGAAAACAAACTTTACAAGCAATGGGAATTTTCTCATCTTCAACAAGTTCTTCTTCTAGTTCTAATTCAAGTAATTTGAATTTGCTTGCAAGGTTAGTTTATGGAGAAGCTAGGGGAGAGAGTTATACAGGTCAAGTGGCTGTTGCAGCTGTTGTTTTAAATAGAGTAAAAAGTTCGAGTTTTCCTAATACTATTTCTGGTGTAATATATCAGTCTGGTGCCTTTGATGCGGTGTCAGATGGGCAAATTAACTTAGCTCCTAATAGTACAGCAATAAAGGCTGCTCAAGATGCCTTAAATGGATGGGATCCATCTTATGGTGCTATATATTATTTTAATCCTGCTACTGCAACAAATAAATGGATTTGGTCAAGACCAATGACTGTAACTATAGGAAATCATAGATTTTGTAAATAGATATTAATAACACAGCAGACAGCAGTAACAAATTGTACTCTTTTGCTGTTCCAATTTTGTAAAACTTGCAAATTATGTAAAATTGTGGTATACTAATACTAAGTTAAACTTTGTAACTCCATTTTTCACTAGAGGGGTTGACACTATATTAAAAATAATTTTTTAGGAGGATTTCATTATGGCAAAGAAGACAATGAAAGAAGTTTTACTGAAAGTTTGGTTCGTTTTTTCAAATTTATATCTTTTTAAAATTACTATTGATTTTTTTATTGGCAAAGCGGATACTGTAGCTATAGTTTGCATGATTATATGTTACTCTGTATTGACCATACATTTAATTAGCTCATTTATATTATTTATATTGGTAGAATTAACAAAATATAAAGAATATAAAAAATATGAAGATGGTCTAGAATATCTCAAGTTTTTGCATAAAGCACGGTATAAGAGCAACTTTACAGGAACAAGAGAGGATGTAGAGAACTATTCAAAAGAAATAGAGAGATATGGAAATGCAATGATCAATCTAGGTGAACATTATGTAGAACGTAAAGTATTCCACAAAAATAAAGAAAAAAGAGTAAAAGAAATAATTAACCGAACTAAGGAATTAATGGCAACAAATTAAAGATAGGGGGCTTGAATAAAGCCCTTTTATCATATTTTTCTTTATTTTAAGTTTCAGTATTTTTATAGCAAGTTTTAGGCTATATTTAATAAAATTTACACAGAATATTCATATTTTGTGTATAGTGAAAATTAAAGCCTAAAACTTGCTATAAAAATACCGAAACTTAAATTTCTTTATATCTTGACAAATGGAAATCATATTGATAATATAAATACGTAAAAAAATGATGGAGGAAAAAATGATTTTTTATCCAAACAAATATATAAAAAGTGTACAGAAAATAACAATAGAATATTTAAGAGAAAACAACATAAAAGCACTATTATTAGATGTAGATAACACATTAATAGATTTTAACAAAAATATACAAGAAGGCACAAAGCAGTGGTGTGAAAGCTTAAAAAAAGAGGGAATCAAATTTTGCATATTATCAAATAGCAATCATGAAGAAAAAGTAAAAATGGTATCAGAAAAATTAGGTATACATTATATATTTTTTGCAATGAAGCCACTAAAAAAAGGTTACCAAAAAGCATTAGACTATATAAAAGAAAAGCCAGAAAATGTAGCAATGGTAGGAGATCAAATTTTTACTGATATAATAGGTGCAAATAGAATGAAAATAAAGTCAATATTAGTAGAACCAATAGAAGAAAAAGACATATTAATAACAAGAATAAAAAGACCAATAGAAAATTTTGTAATAAATAGATATAAGAAAAGCATAAAATAGAAGTAGTAAATAAAAGCAACTAATGAGAAATCACAATTCATAGTTTGAAAATTAGAATTTTATGAGCAATATATGTTTTAACGAAAAATAAATATTATATTACTAAATGAATATTAAGCTATGAATTGTAACATAAGAAAGAAGGTTAAAAATGTATATAAATGATATAAACATATTATACTATGTACTAATTGGTATAATAGGGTTAATTGTAGGGCAATTTGTAGATTGGTGTAATCAAAGGTTACCACAATACAAAGAAATATTTTCCAAAGAATTTTTTACAATATTTTTAAAAAACTTCAAGCCTAAATACATATTAATGTTTGGAATGGCAATAATATATATATTACTATTATACTTTATAGGTTGGAAAGATGGGCTACTCAATAAGATAGAACTTTTAAAATACATAATATTAGCTCCAATGCTTATTTGTACATTAACAATAGATATAAAACATCAAATTATACCTAATAGGCTAAATCTTGCAATATTTGAAGTTGGACTTGCCTGTACATTTATGCAGGGAATAATGGATATGAATGTAGCAATAAATACTTTACTTGGTGGGGTAATAGGAGCAGGTGTGTTTTTAGCAATAACTGCTGTAGGTGGATTAATAGTTGGAAAAGAGGCAATGGGTTTTGGAGACGTAAAATTGATGGGGGGCTTAGGTTTATTTTTTGGATGGATAAACATTATAATAATAGCATTAATAGCATTTCTTTTAGGTGCTATAGTTAGTATATTTTTGCTAATTACCAAAAAGAAAAAAACTAATGAATATATACCATTTGGGCCATTTATAGTAGTAGCAGCATTTATAGTAATGGTAGTACCAAACCAAGTATTAATAACATTATTATTTAAAATTTTTACACTTGGAATGTATAATATATAAAATGAAAGTAGGTATTCTAATGAATGCAAATATAAAATGGTTAAGAGAAAAAATGAAAATGTTGGATATGCAAGGTGCGATAATATCAAACCCAATAAATATAAGGTATTTAACAGGAATAATAGCAGAAGGATTATTATTAATAACAAGAAAAGAAAATATATATTTAACAGATGGAAGATATACAGAGACAGTAAATAGTACACTTACAATAGATGACGAAATTATAGTACATGAATTTAGCGATTTTTCAATAGATGAATATGAGAACTTTTTCTTATTTTGTGAAAATGTTGGATTTGAGGGAGATTATGTAACATATAATGGCTATAAAGATTTTATGCAAAGATATAAAATAAATAGTTTACAAGAAATGGAAAGAGTTATTGAAAAACAAAGGATGATAAAAGATATAGAAGAGATAGACAAAATAACAAAAGCATGTGAAATAACAGATAAATGTTTCACCCACTTATTAGATTTTATAAAAGTAGGGAAAACAGAAAAAGAAATTGCATTAGAAATAGAAAGGTTTTTTAAATTAAATGGTGCAGATGGTGTATCTTTTGATCCAATAGTTGCATCAGGAAAAAATTCTTCAAAACCGCATGCAGTGCCTACAGATAAAAAAGTAGAGCTAGGCGATGTAATAACAATAGATATGGGGTGCAAATATCAAGGCTATTGTTCAGATATGACCAGAACAATATTTGTAGGATATATTCCAGAACAAGTAAAAGATGTATATGATCTAGTACTTAAAAATCAACTTCAAACAGAAGAAGAATTAAAAGAAGGTGCAAATGTAAAAACACTTACCAAAATGGTACAAGGTTCTTTTGAGTTAAATGGTTATAATTTAATACATAGTCTTGGGCATGGAGTTGGTTTAGAAATACATGAATATCCATATCTATCAAGCAAAAATGATTTTACATTAAAAGATAAAATGGTTGTAACAAATGAACCAGGTATTTATATTCCAGATAGATTTGGAGTAAGAATTGAAGATACAGTATTAATTACAAAAAATGGTTGTATAAAATTAACAAAATCGGATAAAAATTATATTATAGTAGATGAACAATAAAAACTATTGATTTTTAGCAGAAAACATGGTAATATATATAAAGTTGAAATAAAATTGAAAGGGGTAATTATAAATGGCAGAAGTATATATGGCAGGGGATTTTAGAAATGGAACAACATTTGAAATGGAAGGAAATGTATTCAAAGTAGTAGAATTCCAACATGTAAAACCAGGAAAAGGAGCAGCATTTGTAAGAACAAAATTAAAAAATGTAATAACAGGAGCAGTATTAGAAAAAACATTTAATCCATCAGAAAAATATCCAGGAGCAGAAATTGAAAAAAGAGATATGCAATATCTATATGAAGATGGAGACTTATATTATTTTATGGATAATGAGACATATGAGCAAATACCTTTAAATAAAGAACAAATAGGGGATGCTTTAAAATACATGAAAGAAAATATGACAGTAAAAATTTTATCATATAAAGGAAATGTATTTTCAGTAGAACCACCAATGTTTGTTGAATTAGAAGTTACATATACAGAACCAGGTTTTAGTGGAAATACAACAACAACTTCAGGAAAACCAGCAACTTTAGAAAATGGTTATGAAATATCAGTTCCACTATTTGTAAACATAGGCGATGTTATCAGAATAGATACAAGAACTGGTGAATATATGGAAAGAATATAAATATAGAAAAGAGGATTTATATACATGTCAGATATGAGTGAAAATTATAAAAAAATATTATCTCAAATAGAGCAAAAAATTTCAAATCCAGAGGAGAGAGAGTTTGTAAAATCTAAAGTTTCAGAATTAACAGTAATGTTTGTAGAAATGATAAACAGGCTTTCAGATGTGACTGAAGCAAAAATAAACGATATAGAAGAAAAGCAAAAAGAATTAAAATTGAAAATGGATAAAGTAGAAGATATAGTAAATGGAATTGAAAATGACATATATTTAGAAGAAGGTTGCGAATTTGAAATAATATGTCCATATTGTAATAATGAATTTCTTGCAGAATTTGATGAGGATAATCAACCAAAAGAGGAAATAGAATGCCCAGAATGTCATAATATTATAGAGTTAGACTGGAATGGTGGAGACTATAATTATGATGAATCAGGAGCATGTTCAGGTCATTGTGGTGGTTGTCATGGATGTGATGAAGATGAATTTGATGATGTATATATAGAAAATAAAGAGGTAACATCAGAAAATATAAAAGCAAAAACAAATTCTGATGATGAAGATAAATATATTTATAAAGAAGTAATAGATGAATTAGAAGACGATGATGATATGTAAAAATTTTGTTCTATACTAGGAAAGTATAACAAGTTGTTATGCTTTCCTAGTATAAAAAAGCTTCGCCAAACATTCCATACAAAATTAAATTTCTCTATTCATATTCCCATTAGTATACTGTTTTCCTTCCATACGTTTTCCAGATGAAACAATAGAAACAATATTATTTATTTCTTCAATATTTTCATCCAAAATGTCAATTCTGTATGAATTAGAAATATTATCAAAATCATTAGTAGCAAGAGATAATATTTTACTATTATAAATAGTACTAATAGTTTGAATTCTATCGGGAAGAATTCTAAAGTTTAAGCCCAGTCTATCTTTTAAGTAATATTTAGTAGGTATATTTTTACTTATATTTACATCTTTATTAATATTCTTGCTTGTATTTAAACATTTGGTGCCACATGTTGGGTAACATTTGTTAGTAACACCCAAAAGGCAGTAATTAATAGTCATTAAAGGAATAGCACCATATACAATTAATTCAATATTACCTCTTGAATTTAAAGAATTACATAAGTTTAATATAGAGTTTTTATCTAGTTCAGGTGATAATGTGAAATTGTTAAGTCCAAGTTTTTTTAGTTCATATTGGGTATATGGGTTATACATATTTAAAGTATAATTTGCAATATAGTTAAATTTATCGCCATACAATTTTTTCATATAATCAATAAATATTCCACCTGAGATATTAGATATTACAAATCCCTTTATATTATAACTATCTATTGTTTTGTTTACTAAATTTGTAAGTATATTTCTGTAATTTGCTTTTACTATGTTTGGGAGATAAATATACATGTTAAATTTATTAGATAATATATTAATAATATCAGAGTACTTTTTATCTTCAAAATATTTTAAAGGAATATATATATTATCAATTCCCTGTAATTTATTATAATCAAAAGAAGTGTGTAGTATATTTAGTAATAGAGATAAAGTTTTTCTATTGGCAGTAGTATTTTTAGTAAAATTGCTATTATTAGAACTAATATTATTATTATTATGGGACATATTTTCATTATCATCATATACCAGTAGTTTAGAAGTATTTATTTGTGTTTTTCGAGTAATGCGGTTAGTAGCAATTTCCAAAATTTGCTCTAAAATATTTCGTCTAAGCTCATTTAAAGAGCTAATAGAAGGGATAAAAATATTATTATCTATAACAAAATCAATATTTTCAAAAACAAAAATCGTATCACCAGTTTTTGTTAACTGATTTAAAATTCTTTCTTTCGTAATAGGTTTTGAGGTGGATTCAATAGGTGTAATATTAGAAATAGAAGAAACAATTATATTATTAAAAACAGGATTGTTAGTTTTAGAAGTTTTAACTTCTAATTTTATAGGATTATTTAAATGTGCAATAAATTTAGCTTGTAAATGAACTTTTATATTTTCTTTCTGATATGAGAGTTTAGTATTTGTAGATAGTTCTTTTGATTGAACTTTAAAAATTTTGTCTCCAATTTTAATATTACCTTTCATTCTACCAATTTCGACTAAACCATGAGTTGCTGTCTTCACATTTTTTTCATGTATTATAAGTTCTGATACAGTATATTTTGAAGTTTCATTTTCAAATTGGATAGTATCACCAATAGAAAGACAATCATTTAAGTTTAAAAATATATGACCTTTTTGAGGTTTTACATTAGCGACATTTCCTAAATATATACCCATATGATTTTGTTTATCTTTAAATACAAGTTCTTTATTTGGTTTAGGTGATAAATGACCTGTTGAAAATCCACCTCTATTAAATACCTGAAGCAAAAGTTTTTTATCATTTTCGTCAATAATATAAGGAGAAGAGGAATAAGCTAGATCTATATATTTTCTATAAATTTTTGTTACTGTTGCTACATATTCTGGAGATTTCATTCTACCTTCTATTTTAAAACATGCAACTCCTGCTTTTATAAGAGCTGGCAGGTATTCTAAACCACATAAGTCTTTTGTACTTAGCAAATATCCTTTTGAAAGAGATGTATTTTCACAAGTGAGTTCATATGGAAGTCTACAAGGTTGTGCACATTTTCCACGGTTTCCGTGAACGTCCACCTACCATACTAGAAAATAGACACTGACCAGAATAGGAAATACATAGTGCTCCATGTATAAATGTTTCTATTTCAATTTTAGAGTTAGAACATATATATTGTATTTCTTCAAGTGAAAGTTCTCTTGAAAGTACAACTCTTTTAAAACCTAATTTTTCACATTGTAATACTCCTTCTAAATTATGTATAGTCATTTGAGTACTTGCATGTATAGGAAGATCTGGAAAATATTTTATTAGAAATTTAGCAAGTCCTAAATCTTGAACTATAATAGCATCTATACCAGCTTCATACGCATTTTTTGCAACTTGAACTGCTGCTTCAAATTCATTACTTTTTATTAGTGTATTTAAGGTTAAATGTGTTTTGACATTTCTTAGTTTTGCATATTGTATTACTTTTTTCATTTCATCTATGTCAAAGTTTGTTGCAGAAGCACGAGCGTTAAAACTATTTGCACCAAAATATACACTATTAGCCCCATTTTGTACTGCGGCTTTTAAACATTCAAAATCTCCAACAGGAGAAAGTAATTCAACTTTTTTCATTAAAATTATTTCCTTTCAGATATATTAGTTGTTACTAAAATATAAATAACATATATATTGTAACACAAAAAAAGAAGATTGCATACTATAATATATAAAACAAAGAGGGAGGTATAAACATGCAAGAAGAAATTAGAAATTGTGGATGTGGATGCAATAATAATGGCGGATTTTTAAATAACTTATTTGGTGGTTGTGGCTGTGGAGATAGCGAAATATTATTTTTTATAATAATATTCCTATTGCTTTTTACTAACTTTGGTTGTTGCAATAGAGGCTGTAATTAGTAATTTATAGAAAACAGATAACATATGAACATTGTAAATTGTAGGTTTTAAGGATATATTGATATTTTTGTTGATATATCCTTAAAAAATATAAATGATATTTGTCTTACATTTTAAAATGAATAAATAACATATAATAAGGTATAGATAAGAAACTTTTAGTAGATAATAGTATTATAAAAGAAAGGAGAATTTTCTTAAAATGAAATCTTTTTGTATAAAAACAAATAATTCTCAAGTAATAAAATATCTTCTAAAAAGTTTAGATTCCATTCCTTTAGAAAATATATATTATATTAGTAAAAAATTTAAAATATATGAGAATGTTATTATACATTATAAAGGAAATGATGAGGGAAGTTTTTATTCTCTTATATCTGATATTATTTCCAATTGTGTAATTTTATATTATGAACCATATCTTTTAAAAAATATAATAAATTTTAATTACTTCTATTTTGAAAATTTTGAAAAAAAATTGATAGAAGAAAATTGCTATGAGTATATTTCGTCAGATGAAAATGATAGATTAAGGTTTAGAAAAGAGGAAATATGGACTCAGATTTTAAAATATTTAATGGAAAATAAAAATATTGTATTAGATGGATTTGTGAATTTTAGACTTGGTGAATATATGAAATCTTTGGAACATGTTGTAGATTATGGTGTAAATAAGTTTGTTATTGACAAAGAATATTCAGAATTTATAAATTTATTGCAAGTGTATATAGAATCTAAAGCATCAGAGAAGAAGTTGGTACATCTAGTTTATACAAATGGGGAATCAATTTTGTTAGATGAAAATAAGAATATTGTTTCTTTAACAGATCACATTTTTGACTCCAAGTATTTATCAGACATTAGTTTTTCTTCTAATGATTATGCTTTAAATACATTACTTACATTGCTTCCAGAAAGAGTGGAAATTCATTTGATTGGATATGAGGATGATTTCATTAATACTTTAAAATTGATTTTTGGAAAAAGAGTTTTCATTTGTAAAGATTGTAATATTTGTAGAACGTATAAAATATTGAATAATGTTAAATAAATAATATGTTTTTTATAATTTAATGAGGTTGTCCTATAATTAAGTTATAAAAAACAGACACCCAATTTTATAATAAAATATAGAATATTTCATCATTAAAGTGGTAAAATATTCTATATTTTTTATAATTTTCTAATCAAAAGTGGTATCTTAATTTAGTAAAAATTTATTATAGGACACCCTCAATTTAATTTTATTTTCATAAGTAAATATGATAGTCTATTTCAGGAAATATACAGTCTCTTTCTTGTAGTTGTTTTAAAAATTTTTTATCAATAGTTTTTCCAGACTTAAGTTGTTCATATAGTTTAGTAAATCTACCAATATGGTCTTTAATTCTTTTTTTTGCATAATCGACCATTGTACCATTTGTTATAATAAAAAGCCAGTCACTACTTTGGGCAAGTAGAAGTTCTCTAGCACATTGATTCAAAGCTTGTATTTTTAATGTATCAGTTTCGTTTTTAAATAAATTTGCAAGCTCAACCATTCTATTGCCGGCAACATGTAGATGCCTATGTACATAATCGTTTGAAGGATTTAACCAAACCTCACTATAACCATTAGCCCCCCAACTAGAGCGACAAGGTGTGCATTGTTGAATTTCAGGGTATTTATCGATATATTCACTAGGTGTAATTAGTTTGAATTCATTTTGGTCAAAGTGAATTTTTTTAAATAAGATGTATAACCAGTAAGGACCTTCATACCACCAATGACCATAAAGTTCAGCATCATAAGGACACAATACAATAGGTGGTTTGTCCATATATTTGCAAGCATTGTTAATTTGGGAAATTCTTGAATCTAAGAAGTGACCAGCTTGTTTTTCAGCAGAATCTTGAGCCCATCTAACATTATAATAATCTTTTTCTTCACATTTACCAGTAATTCTATGGTATTTTATACCAGTGTGTACACGTACACCATTTGATGCAATATATGGTTTTATGTATTCATAATCTGCGTCATATCCAATATCTCTATAAAATTCACGATAATTGAAGTCTCCTGGATAGCCATTAATAGAACTCCAAACTTGTCTTGATGACTCCATGTCTCTGCCAAATGCAATAATACCATTAGGAGAAACGATGGGGGAAAGTGTACCATAAATGGGAGTAGGGTCTGCATATAAAATTCCATGTGATTCAGTAATAATATATTCAATTCCGAATTCTTTTAAGAATTTGTCGCTTTCTGGGACATAGCCACATTCAGGAAGCCATATTCCACGAGGTTTTTTACCAAAATATTTTTCATATGTTTGAACACCTACACCAATTTGTGCTTTTATGGTTTCAGGTGTCATATACAAAATAGGGAAGTAACCATGTGTTGCACCACAAGTAATAATTTCAAGAACTCCAATATCTTGAAAATGTTTAAAACCCTGTATTAAATTGCATTTGTACTTTTCTTTAAAGACTTGTAAGTCATTAGAATATCTGTTAAGGTAATATTGAGAAAGTTGATTTATTCTTTCATTATATATTGTTCTTTTTAATTCTTTTTTTGCAAGCTCTATATGCTTTTCTAAATATTTTATATATCTTTTTTGTAAAAGATTGTTATCTAACATATTTAAAAGTGGAGGAGTCATAGACATTGTTATTCTAAAGTCTACGTGTTCTTCCACTAATTTTTCAAAATTTAATAAAAGAGGTATATATGTTTCTGATATTGCTTCATATAACCATTGCTCTTCTAAATAATCTTCACTTTCTGGGTGATGTATAAATGGTAAGTGTGCATGTAATACAAAACTTACATAACCTTTTGGATTTGCCATTATAAATACCATTCCTTTCTGTTTTTTGTACAGAAAAATATCATATTTTTCTGTATGTAAAAATTAGATTTTTATTATTATTTAAAGGTTGATGTTGGATTACTTGATGATGGATTTTTTAAACTGAATTCTTCAAAAGTGAAGTTATTGTTTGTATATAATTGTTTATAAAATTCTTTAATGTTATATAATTCTCCAATTTTTTTCAAGAATGATATTGAAGATATGTCTTTTTCTGTAACTTGACCTGTTTTTACATTTTTGAAATATACTTTTTTATTCATATTTTCAAATAATATATGATCATTAGGTACTTCAAGTTCATTTGAAGAGGAAATATGTAGAAAATTGTTTGGAATACTTATGTATTTATTTATACCACGCCTGCCAAGTTCAATTTTATAGTCACATTTACTATCATTTACTTTTAGATACCAACTATTTGCATAATCATTTATATCTATTTCAAAGCTATAATTTTTAGTAATATTATGTATGATTAATACAGGTTTTGTGTTATTGTAAAAATATTCACCATATTGCTCAATATAACGATTTTTGTCTTCATCAGAAATATCCCAATACACAAATAAAGTAGTAGGTGTTTGGGCAATTATTTTTACTACGGTTTGGTTGTACCTATATGGTAAATCATAATATTCTAAAATTTCAACTCTTTTTGATTTGGTATTTTTAGTTTGTTTAACTACTTTACTTTTAGTTGACTTTTTTTGTATAACAGAAGATGTATTTTTTGATTTTGCAGTAGTTTTTTTAGCTGTTTTTGCACTTTCTGTTTTTTTAGAAGTAGTAGAATTGCTTTTTGTAGTAGATTTCTTTGTTTCAGCTTTTTTTGAAGAAACAGAAGTAGCTTTTTTAGTAGAGTTTAAATCTTCTATTTTTTTGGAAGATTTAGTAGTTTTGTTAGACGATTTTTTTTCTTTTTGTACCTCTGTATTTTCGGTTTTTGTTTGTTTTTTGGTAGAGACTTTATTGGCAGCTTTTTTTACAGGTGTTTTTTTACTATTAACTTCTTTTTTTACTATATTTTCTTTATCTACATTTGTTGTATCTTTTGCTTTTCTTGGCATGTAACTTCCTCCTTGGTAATTCTTATTATATATACTATATCAAAAAGAATAGAAATTCAATAGATAGAGAAGAAAAAAATAAAAATATAGTAAATATTCATTACAATTCACAGTTTATAAAATTATATATTTTAAGCAATATAATATTTATTTTTAGAAGTCAGTAAAAAACAAGGAAAGGTTCTACTAAAAAGGATATTGAAGGATAAATTTTTAATAGCTTGCAATGAAAAAAAATAAATGCTATAATAGTACCAAAATAAAGGAGAAAAGAATATGAATATAGAAGATGCAAGTAAGCAAGCAAGAGAATTAAGGGAAAAATTAGAATATTATGCAAACAAATATTATGATGAAGATAAGCCAGAAATAACAGACTATGAGTATGATATGATGATGAATACATTAAAAGCATTAGAAAAGGAATATCCAGAGATAGTTACAGAAGATTCATTAACACAAAAGGTAGGAGGGCATGTAAAAGAGGGATTTAAGCAAGTCACACATGAAGTTCCAATGTTAAGTTTGCAAGATATATTTTCATATGAAGAATTAAAAGAATTTGACGAAAAAATGCAAAAACAAGCAATAGAAGAAAATGAAGAAGTAAAATATGTAGTAGAAACAAAAATAGATGGGTTGTCAGTAGCATTAGAATATGTAGATGGTATATTTGTAAGAGGAGCAACTAGAGGCAATGGGCTAATAGGTGAAGATGTAACAGATAACTTAAGAACAATAAAAACAATACCAAAAGTATTAAAAGAAAAAGTAACAATAACAGTTAGAGGAGAAATATTTATAGGAACAAAAGAATTCGAACAATTAAATGAAGAAAGGGAAGTATTATCAGAACCGTTATTTGCAAATGCAAGAAATGCAGCAGCAGGTTCATTACGTCAGTTAAATTCAAAAATAACAGAAAAAAGACCATTAGATATTTACATATTTAATGTGCAAAAGTGGGAAGGAGCAACTTTTAATTCACATTATGAAGAACTAATATATCTAGAAAGTTTAGGGTTTAATGTGAATCCTGTAAAAATACCATGTAAAACATATGAAGAAACAATAAATGCAATAGAAAAAATAGGTGAAGACAGAGAAAAATTATCATTTGGAATAGATGGAGCAGTTATCAAAATAGATAGTCTAAGTTTCAGAGAAAAACTAGGAACAACATACAAAACACCACGTTGGGCAATAGCATATAAGTATCCACCAGAAGCAAAAGAAACAAAATTGAAAGATATAATTTGTCAAGTAGGAAGGACAGGTGTAATAACACCAATGGCAATATTAGATCCAGTAAAGGTGGCAGGTTCAACAATTTCAAAGACTACACTTCATAATGAAGACTTTATAAAAGAAAAAGGGCTAAAAATAGGAGATATAGTTGTTATACAAAAACAAGGTGATGTTATACCAGAAGTAATAGAAGTAAAAAAAGAAAAAAGAACAGGAGAAGAACAAGAATTTACAATGCCTACAGTATGTCCAGTTTGTGGTGCTCCAGCAGTAAGAGAAGAAGGTGAAGCTGCAACACGTTGTATAGGGGTAGAATGTCCAGCACAAACTTTAAGAAATATAGTTCATTTTACATCAAAAGAAGCAATGGATATAGATGGACTAGGATATAAAATAGTAGAGCAACTGGTAGAAAAAGGTTTTGTAAAAAATATAGCAGATATATATAAATTAACATTTGAAGAAATTGCAAGCTTAAAAAAGAATGGAAAGAAGTTTGCACAAAATTTAATAGAGGCAATAGAAGAAAGTAAAAAACAAGATTTATTTCACTTAATTACAGCACTTGGGATTAAACAGGTTGGAGTAAAGGCAGCAAAGGTTTTAGCCAAAAAATATAAAAATATATATAATCTGATGAATGCAAATTCAGAAAGTCTTAGTACAACAGATGATATTGGAGAAATTACAGCCAATAATATAAGAGAATTTTTTAAACAAGAACAAACAATTGATATTATTAATAAATTGAAAGAAGCAGGAGTTAATATGCAAATAAAAGAAGAAGAGGGAATAGATAACCGCTTTGAGGGAAAAACTTTTGTATTAACAGGTACTTTGCAAAAATATAGTAGAAAAGAAGCATCAGATTTAATAGAAAAGTTTTCTGGAAAAACGTCTTCTTCTGTATCTAAAAAAACTGATTATGTATTAGCAGGAGAAGATGCTGGTTCTAAATTAACGAAAGCTCAAAGTTTGGGTGTTACTATTATATCAGAAGATGAGTTTTCTGATATGATAGATGGATAATTTGGGACTTAAGCAAATTGGGACAAAAATGTCCCAAAAGGGACGGATTAAATATAATAAAGTTACTAAATTAAAGGAGAAGTTATGGACGGCAAATATACTTTTGAAAGATTTGAAAAAGAGTTGGATGATGGATTTGAATTGTATTATACATATGTGAGAAATAGATATTTATTATTTAAAACAAGTGAGAATTGTTATACTCAAAAATTGCTCAGTGTTCATAGTAAAAATCCTCATCCAATAATGTCAATGCTAACTAAAAAGAGAATACATGAAATGTTTCCTTTTATGGAAGATATTGAATATAAGGTGAGAGAAAGTTAAAATATCAAAAGAGTAGTATTTTTGTTGGTGGTCTATTTATTACTATTATCTGTTTAGGAATTCTGAAGAACATTTGCAATGTCTACAGTCTTATAGGAACCTCTAATCTTGATGTTGTCAGAACTTTCATGTTTGCTACTTTTATTATGGCTATTATTTGGAATAGCCTAAATAGCAGAACTGATAGTATGAATTTGTTTGAGCATATTACAGAAAATCATAACTTTATTTTGGTTATGTCTGCAGTAGCAGTAATTCAAATAATCATTATTCAGGTTGGAGGAAGTATGTTTGGAACAACTCCATTGAGTATCAAAAACTGGATTGCAGTTGTTCTAATTGCCTTTATGATTATTCCGATTGACCTTATTCGTAAGGTTATAGTAAAGAATTTAGGAATTAAGGAATAATAAATAAAACAGTAAATCAAAAAATCACAGTTAGTGCAATTGCACTAACTGTGATTTTTTGATGGATAATTCTTAATAAATTTGTATAATTTAGAGTAATTTGAAAAATGTAAAATATGGTAATATTATTTTTGAAGTCCTACATTTGAACAAAAAAATTTTAATTAAAAAGCATATAATTAATGAAATATAGTAATAGTAAATGTACAGGATAGAATATATAAAATAAATATTTTACTTTAGGACCTTGTTTTCCATTATAAAAATTAATAAACAATAAAGAGATATATGTAAATAATACTAAAGGCAAATAAAATTCTATAATAGAAATATTAGGAGCTTGTAAATACCTTATAAAATAATATGTAAATACAACTATTAAAAAAGCTATATTCATTAAAACTTTAATAAAAGTGTTTTTCTTTTTTGAATAAGATGGTTGAGTTCTAAAAATATAAAAAATAAGTATAAGTAATACTCCAAATGCCCCATAATCTACATTAAGTATTTGAGCAATTATAACAATTAATAAAGAAGTTAAAATACCCAAAGGTTTATTAGATATTTTATCATATGCAAGTATTGCCAAAAGTGCTAGTAACATTGTAAAACCTATATTTAGAGAATATATATTAAAAGATACTGAAAAAACTTGTACACTATAATAAAGGTCTGATGTAAATGTAGATAAAAATAAAGAAAAAGGCAGTTGGGCAATTAAAGCAAATATTAATAGTCTAAACATAAATCGTTTTAAGTTTTTAGTATGTATATAACTTTGAGATATTTGAAAAGCAAATAAAGGGAAGGCTATTCTTCCAATAAGATTTAAAATAGAAAAACTGCCTAAAATAGCATCCCCAGTATGGTCACAAAGCATTGTAATAATACCTATAATTTTTAATAAAAAACTTGTCATAATATTGTACCTCTGTAAAATTATATAATATATTATAAATAAAAACAATATAAAATAAATATTTAAGTTTCAATATTGTAACTATTCATAGGTATTATGCTATCTGCTGTGTTACTAATATTTATTTTTAGAAGTTTCTTACTGGCTTCGCCAATCGCTCTGGGTCATGTCCACTTTGGGAGCTTCCCTGCGCAAAACTTCTAAAAATAAATATTAGTAACACAGCAGGACATATAATTTTAAAAACGTGAATTGTAACAAAAATATCGAAACTTAAAAAATATTTTTTTAGAATATATTGCATAAATATATCAATTGATATAAAATAAAATCATATAATACGAAAGAGGAGGAAATTATGTCAAATATAAAAATCGATTTAAAAAATACAAAAGTAGATATGAAAGAAATAATGACATATGCAGATAAGGTCATTGAAATAGATAGAGAGCTACGTAAGAAAGCAAATGATGAAACAGAGTTTGTAGGTTGGTTAGAACTTCCATCAAATTATAATAAAAAGGAATTTGAGAAAATAAAAAAATGTGCAGAAAAAATAAGGAAAGACTCAGAAATATTATTAGTAATAGGAATTGGAGGGTCATATTTAGGAGCAAGAGCAGTAATAGAAAGTCTAACACATACTTTTTATAATTATTTAGACAAAGAGCAACGAAAGTCTCCTCAAATTTTATATATAGGAAATAATATTAGCGAAAATTATATGAAAGATATTTTAGAATTAATAAGTAATAAAGATATATCTATTAATGTTATTTCAAAATCTGGAACTACTACAGAGCCAGCAATAGCTTTTAGAATATTTAGAGAGTTTATGGAAAATAAGTATGGAATTAAAGAAGCAAGAAAAAGAATATATGTTACAACAGATAGCAAAAAAGGAGCACTTAAAACTTTATCAAAAACAGAGAAATATGAGACATTTGTTATACCAAACAATATAGGTGGTAGGTATTCTGTATTAACAGCAGTAGGTTTACTTCCAATAGCAGTAGCAGGAATAAATATTAATGAATTAATGGAAGGTGCAAGAATTGCACAAGAAAAATATAATGATGAAAATTTAAAATATAATCAATGTTATCAATATGCAGTAATCAGAAATATATTATATAAAGAAGAAAAAAATATAGAAATATTAGTAACATATGAACCTAAAATGCACTATATGATAGAATGGTGGAAGCAGTTATTTGCAGAAAGTGAAGGAAAACAAGGAAAGGGAGTTTTTCCAGCTGGAGCAGAATTTACAACAGATTTACATTCAATAGGGCAATATATACAAGAGGGAAGAAGAAATTTATTTGAAACTGTAATTAATATTGAAAAAGTAGATTCAAATATGAAAATAAATCAAGATGAAGATGATTTAGATGGACTTAATTATATTTCAGGAAAAACTATGGATTTTGTTAATAAAAAAGCAATGGAAGGAACAATAGCAGCACATGTCGATGGAGGAGTTCCTAATATTGTAATTAATATAGACAAATTAAATGCAAAAACATTGGGACATTTAATATACTTTTTTGAACTTGCCTGTGCAATGTCAGGTAAAATATTGGAAGTAAATCCATTTGATCAACCTGGAGTTGAAAAATACAAAACAAATATGTTTAAATTATTAAATAAACCAGGCTACTAGAATACTATTATTAGTAGAATTAGAAAATGCACAACTGCATTATCAGAAGTGCATTTTCTTGTGTGTGTAGGACACTAAGTGAAATAGTTACTTAGTTCCTACTCGATTGTTAAATTAGTTTGTGGAAAACTTTTTTTCCTTTTTTTAGAATAGCGAAACCATCTTTAAAGTCAGAATCCGACAAAATGTAATTTACATCAGAGACTTTTTCATCATTTAATGATATACCACCTTGAGTAATTAATGTTCTAGCTTGACCTTTAGAAGGAGCAAAGCCAATTTTTACCATAGCATCTAAAATAGAAATATTTTTCTCTTCCAATTGTGTAGATGGCATATTTTCAAGACTACCTTGACCATTAAATAGAGCATTAGAGGCTTCTTCTGCTTTTTTTGCTTCTTCTTCACCATGTATTAATTTAGTAATTTCATATGCTGCTACTTTTTTAGCTTCATTAATATGTTCATCTTTTAATTCAGATAAACGATTAACTTCTTCCATAGGTAGGAAAGTAAGTAAGCATAAAACTGTTCTAACATCTTCATCGGCTATATTTCTCCAATATTGGTAAAATTCATATGGTGAAGTTTTAGTTGCATCTAACCATAAAGCACCTTTTTCAGTTTTTCCCATTTTTTTACCTTCTTTTGTAGTAAGAAGTTTAAATGTAAAACCATAAGAGTCGCTGTGACCAATACGACGAATTAAGTCAACTCCTCCTAAAATATTAGACCATTGATCATTTCCACCCATTTGCAATTTACAACCATATTTGTCATGTAAAGTTAAAAAGTCATAAGATTGCATTAACATATAACTTAATTCAAAAAATGTTAATCCTTTTTCCATTCTTTGTTTATAACATTCTGCTGCAAGCATTTTATTAACAGAGAATAAAGAGCCAATATCTCTAACAAATTCTATAAAATTTAAGTTTAAAAGCCAGTCACCATTATTTACTATAATAGCTGCATTTTCTCCTTCAAAGCTTAAGAATTTAGCAAATTGTTTTTTAAAACATTCAACATTATGATTAATTTCTTCTCTTGACATCATTCTTCTCATATCAGATTTCCCTGAAGGATCTCCAATTGTAGCAGTACCACCACCAATAAGTAATATAGGTTTATGCCCACATCTTTGCATGTGTGATGCTACCATTAATGATATGAAATGTCCTATGTGCAAACTGTCTGCAGTAGGGTCAAACCCTATATAAAAAGGAACACTTTCTTTTTGAAATAATTCTTTAATTTCTGCTTCATGTGTTAGTTGTTCAACAAAACCTCTTTCTTCTAATACTTTAAATACGTTTTCCATAAATATCATCCCTTTCATGTTTTATTTGTAAGTAATATTTTATATTTTAACATAGATGTGGAGAAAATCCAATAAATTTGATAAAAAATTAAATAATATTTGTAACTACTTGTTATTTAAGTTTAGGTATTTTTTAATAGCAAGTTTTAGGCTTTAATTTATACTATACACAAATATTAATATTTATTTTTTCAAAGTTCTTTACTGGCTTCGCCAATCGCTCTGGGTCATGTCCACTCTAGGAGCTTCCCTGCGCAGAACTTCTCAAAAGTAAATATTAATATTCTGTGTAAATTTTACTAAATATAGCCTAAAACTTGCTATTAAAAAAATGCCGAAACTTAAAATTTGTTACTATTGTTTTTTAAATTAAATTATGATATAAATATAGTAATAAAAATGTGAAAGGAATAAATATGTCATATATTGAATTTAAAGATGTTATAAAAGAATACAAAATGGGCGAAATAGTAATAAAAGCATTAGATAATACAAATTTTAAAATTGAAGAAGGAGAGTTAGTAGTAATAGTAGGACCAAGTGGAGCAGGGAAAACAACAGCATTAAATATATTAGGGGGAATGGACAATGTTACCTCTGGAGAAGTAATAGTGGCAGGAAAAAGTGTTAGCAAATTAAAAAATAAGGAATTAATAAAATATAGAAGAGAAGATATAGGTTTTGTATTTCAGTTTTACAATTTAGTTCAAAACTTAACAGCAATAGAAAATGTGGAGTTAGCAACTCAAATATGTAAAAATTCGCTACAACCACATTTGGTTATGAAAAAAGTAGGACTAGAAGAAAGAGAAAAAAATTTTCCATCTCAATTGTCAGGTGGAGAACAGCAAAGAGTTGCAATAGCAAGAGCAATTGCAAAAAATCCAAAATTATTATTATGTGATGAACCTACAGGGGCATTAGACTATAAAACAGGAAAACAAATTTTAAAATTATTGCAAGATACATGTAGAAAAGAAAAAATGACAGTTATAATAATAACTCATAATACTGCAATATCTCCAATGGCAGATAAAGTAATTCATTTTAAAAATGGAACGGCTCAAAATATAGAAATAAATGAAAACCCAAAGCCAATAGAAGAAATAGAATGGTAAATTTAAATTGATAGTAAAAAATGTTACACAATATAAATAATATATTGCTTAAATAGAGTATAGGGTTGTAATTGTAGAGTTACAGTATAGTACCTAAATAGAAATTGAACTGTGAATTATAGAAAAGATATAAGAAAGGGAAAAAGAGTGAAAAAAGCCTTAATAAAAGATAGTGTAAAAGAAATAAAAAATACATATAAAAGATTTTTATCAATACTGTTAATGGCGTTTTTAGGAGTAGGTTTTTTTGCAGGGTTAAAGGCGTCAAGCCCAGACATGGTGGATACAATAGATAATTTTTATTATAAACAAAATGTTTATGATATAGAAGTTATATCTACTTTAGGACTTACAAATGAAGACTTAGTAGAACTTGAAAACATTGAGGGTGTAAGTAAAGCATATGGAAACTATAGTAAAGATGTAATACTAAACATAGAAAATACAGAGTCAGTAGCAAAACTTATCTCACAAGATAATGTAAATCAAGTTATATTAAAAGATGGTAAAATTCCAGAAAACACAAATGAATGTTTAGTAGAAGAAAGTTTATTAATAAGAACAGGAAAGAAAATTGGAGATACTATTCAAATAAATGAGACAGATGATAACAAAATGATAAAACAAAATGAAATGCAAATTGTTGGAACAATGAAAAGCCCATTATATATATCAAGAGATAAGGGAACAAGTAAGTTAGGTTCTGGAAAGGTAGATTATTTAATATTTTGTAATAAAGATAATTTTGATTCTGACATATATACTGAAATATATATTACAGTAAAAGAAAAAATAAAAACATCAACTAAAGAATATGAAGATTATATAGAAAAAATAAAAAATAGAATTGAAAATATAAAAGAAGAAAGACAAAAAGTAAGATATGATACACTATTAAATGAAGCAACAGAAAAATTAAATACTGCTCAGAATGAATTTGATACTGAAAAAGCAGAAGCAGAAAAGAAAATTAAAGATGCAGAGGAAAAAATTAAAAATGGAAAAGATGAAATTAATAAAAATGAGAGTACAATAAAAACAAATAGAGAAAAAGCAAATAAAGAATTTGCTAGGGCTCAAGAGCAAATAACTTTGGCAAAGCAACAACTTAATATAAGTGAAAAAGAATTTGAACAAAAAAAGCAAGAAGCGGAAAAGGAATTTGCAATTGCACAAAGTACAAAAAAGGAACTTCAAACTAACTTAGATACGGTAAATAATAATATATCCAAATTACAAATACAATATAATCAAATTATACAAAGTATAAATAATCAAAATATAACAGAAGAAGAAAAGGAAAAATTAGAACAACAAAAATTAATTATAGAAGAAAATTTGAAAGCATTACAAACAAATAGGGCAACTTTGGAAAATGGTATAAGTCAAATTGAAACAAAAATAAATGAAGGTGAAAAACAATTACAGAATGCACAAAAACAACTAAGTGTTGTAAAACAGGAGATTCAAACAAATGAAAGAAAGTTGCAACAGAATAAAAATACAACATATGAACAATTAGATATAGCACAAAGAAAAATTTCTACTGCAAAAGAGGAATTGCAAGAAGCAGAAAGCCAATTGGCAACTAATAAAAAAGAGTTTGAAGATAAAATACAAGATGCAGAAACTAAATTAATAGATGCAAAACAAAAAATTTCAGAAATAGAAAGTCCTAAGTGGTATATTTTAGATAGAACAGCAAACATAAGTTATAATAGTTATATTCAAGATACAGAAAATGTCACAAATATTGCAACAGTGTTTCCAATAGTTTTCTTTATAGTTGCAACACTAATATCATTAACATCTATGACAAGAATGGTAGAAGAACAAAGAGTTCAAATAGGAACACTTAAGGCATTGGGGTATAACAAACTTCAAATTGCAAGTAAATATCTTATATATGCAAGTTTAGCTTGTATAATTGGTGGAATATCTGGTATGTGCATAGGTTTTATATTATTACCAAATGTAGTTTGGATGATGTATAGCATGATGTATACAATAGACGAATTTATAATTAATTTTAATACATTATATGGAAGTATAGGTATAGGTTTAATTAGTATTTGTATAATTGGAGCAACAAGTATAACTGTATTAAGAGAATTAAAATACAATCCATCTGAACTTATGAGACCAAAAGCACCTAAAATGGGTAAAAGAGTATTACTAGAGAAAATTCCATTTATATGGAAAAGGCTAAGTTTTTCAAGGAAAGTAACAATAAGAAATATTTTTAGATATAAGAAAAGATTTTTAATGACTATTTTTGGAATTTGTGGTTGTACAGCATTAATACTTACAGGTTTTGGAATAAAAGACTCAATATCAAGAATACTTGAAGATCAATATGAAAGAATAAATAAATATGATATGCAAATAATATTAAAAACAAGTCTTGATGAAGACCAAAAAGAAAAATTTGTAAAAGAATTAAAAGATAATACTCAAATAGAAAATATCGTAGAAGTATATTCTATGTCAGGAAGTTTATTAAATAATAGAAAACAAGAAGATGTACAGATAATAATTCCTAAAAATAAAGAAGAAATATCAGAAGCTATAAATATATTAGACATAAAATCTAAGGGAAATGTAGAACTGCAAGATGGGCAAGTGTATATAACACAAAAAGTTGCAGAGTTATTAGATGTAAAAGCTGGAGATAGTATTACTCTGAAAGATAATGATGACAATATGAAGTCTGTAGAAATAGGTTCAATTGTAGAAAATTATATTTCTCATTATGTGTATATGACTAGAAACACATATGAAAAATTATATAAAGAAGAAAAAAGTAACAATGGTGAGAGTATTGGCGAAATATGTAATTTGTATGAAACAAATTCGATATATGTTATTAATAAACAAGGAATAGATAATCAACAAATAGATAATATGGCAAAACAGATTTTACTTAAAGGTGAAGTAGCTTCAATAACGAGAACAGATACAATATCTGGATTGATGAGCGATATGATGGGTTCTTTAAATTATGTTGTTGTTATTTTAATTATTTCTGCTGGTTTACTTGCTTTTGTTGTACTCTATAATTTGGCAAATGTTAATATGAGTGAAAGAATAAGAGAACTAGCAACTATTAAAGTATTAGGATTTTATGATAAAGAAGTATATTCATATGTGACTAGAGAGACAGTATTACTTACATTCATAGGTATTATTTTAGGATTAATAGGAGGATACTTTTTAAATTCATTTGTGCTAGGGACTTGTGAACTTAATATACTAAAATTTAGTACTCAAATAAATGTTACAAGTTATATATATTCTATATTAATAACTTGGGGATTTACTATGGTTGTGAATGTGGTTACTTATTTTGCATTGAAGAAAATTAATATGATTGAAAGTTTAAAAAGTGTAGAATAAAAACAAAAAAGGTATAATTACAAAAAATAATATAAAAGGAAAAGATATGAAAGAATTTGATTGGAAAGATAATATTGAAAATAAAGATGAGAAAAAGAAGATAGGAGCTAAAATAGCTAAAAGGGTAAAAGATGGAGACATTATAGGGTTTGGTTCAGGAAGTACATCATATATGACAATATTAGAAATTAATAAAAGAGTGAAACAAGAAGGCTTAAAAATAAAAGCTATTCCAACATCAAAGATAATTGAAGAATTATGCGATGAATTAAATATAGAAAAGAGTAGTATAAAAGAAGAAAAACCTGATTGGTGTTTTGATGGAGCAGATGAAATTGATAGCAGTAAATGGATGATAAAAGGTATGGGAGCAGCTCTTTATAGAGAAAAACTAAATTTGAAAAATTCTAAAGAAAATTACATATTAGTAGATAGTAGCAAATTTGTAGAAAGGTTAGGAGAAGCACATCCAGTACCAGTAGAATGTGATGTTGAAAAAATTGAAACTGTAAAAAATGCTCTTTTGAAATTGGGAGCTAGAAGTGTAGATGTGAAAATGTCTAAGATTAATGAAAATGATGTATTTATTACAGATAACGGAAAAGCAATTCTGCATAGCTGGTTTGATAAAATTGAATCAGATTATGAAGATAAAATTAATGAAATTGATGGTGTACTTGATAATGGGCTTTTTATAGGTTATGAGTATGAAATAATAAGTTAGACGAGGCATGAAAAATACTCTAAAATGTCAAGAAATTTTAGAGTACTTTTCATGCCTCTTTTGTTATACAAATTGGTTTGATTTTTATACAAAAGTGGATTGGCATTTTTGAAACATATTACTTTTTCAGTAGCCTCTGTTTTAGTCATACTTTTTTGTTCTTCAGTTTAAATTATCTATGGCATTTCTTGCAAGTTCATCACATCTATTATTAAATTCATTGTCACTATGACCTTTTACTTTGTTGAAAGTAATATCATGAGTTTTGGTAAAATTATATAATTCTTGCCAAAGCTCTTTATTTTTAACAGGACTACCATCAGCAGTTTTCCAACCTTTTTTTATCCAATTATAAATCCAGCCTTTTAAAAAGCCATTAACAACATAAGCACTATCGCTGTAAATATTTATTTTGCAAGGAAATTTAACCAATTTTAGAGATTCTATAATAGCAGTAAGTTCCATTATATTGTTAGTTGTATTTTTTAATCCTCCTGAAATTTCCTTTTTTATATTTTTATACATCAAAATAGCTCCCCATCCACCTGGTCCAGGGTTTCCAGAACATGCACCATCACTATAAATAATAATTTCTTCCATAATATTTGTCCTTTCAATTGTAAAATTTAAAATTTTATGTTATTATATCAATATATAGAAAATTAAACAATATCTTACAAAAAAATAATAAATACATAAGAAGGGAGCTTATTTTTATGGCTAATAAAGTACTTGGAATAATAGCAGAATACAATCCTTTTCATAATGGACATTTGTATCATATACAAGAAGCAAAAAAACAAACAGGAAGTAATTATGTAGTTTGTATAATATCAGGGAATTTTGCACAAAGAGGGAATACATCAATTGTGAATAAATGGGTAAAGACACAAATGGCACTTCAAAATGGGGTAGATATAGTAATAGAGCTCCCAACAATATATAGTATATCAAGTGCAGAGAACTTCGCAGAAGGTGCTATAAAAATTTTAGATGAATTAAAAATAATAAATACATTATCTTTTGGAACAGAAACTGACGATTTAGCAGCATTAAATAATATAGCAAATGTTTTATATAATGAACCAAAAGAATATAGTGCAATATTAAACCATGAGTTAGGAAAAGGAGTATCATTCCCAAAAGCGAGAGAAAATGCTTTAATGATGTATTTAAATGACATAAAAAGATATGCAAATATTTTGTCTGGTTCTAATAATACTTTAGCTATAGAGTATTTAAAGGCTTTAAGAAGATTAAAATCAGATATAAAGCCACATGCAGTTCAAAGAAAAAATGTATATTATAATGATGAACAAATAGTAGATGAATTTGCTAGTAGTACAGCAATAAGAAAATTATTAAAAAGAGAAGAATATACAGAAATAAGAAAAGTAATGCCAGAAAACGCATATTTTCTTTTAAAAGAAGAGGTTAAAAGAGGTAATTTTGTAATTGGTCTTGAAAAATATGAAAAAGAGATACTATATACATTAAGGAAAATGAGCTTACAAGAGATTTTAAATTTACCAGATGTAACAGAAGGGTTGGAAAATTCAATACAAAATGCAGCAAATAGTTGTAATAATATAATAGATTTAATAAATATGATTAAATCTAAAAGATATACACAAACAAGAATTCAAAGAATATTGCTATATGCTTTACTGGGAATTACCAAAAAAGATATGCAAAATTCAAAAAAAATAATACCATATGTAAGAGTTTTAGGTTTTAATAATAAAGGAAAACAAGTATTGTCAGATATATGTAAAATAAATCCAAAAATAAATATGGTAACATCAGTTAAAAAATTTGTAGATCAAAATAGTAATAAAGTATTAGGAGAAATGTTACAAAAAGATATATTAGCAACAAATATATATACTTTAGGCTATGAATATGATTCTTGGGCTAATTTAGACTATACAAACAAATTAATTGTAATGAAGTAGTTAAATGGAGGAATGTATATGAAAATAATAGGAGTAACAGGAAGTTCAGGAGCAGGGAAAACAGAGGCTTGTAAAATTATAGTAAAAAATAATGATGCAGAAATAATTGATGCAGACGAAGTAGCAAAAAAATTGTCTAAAAAAGGTACAATGTATTTAAATTCAATAATAGATAGTTTTGGAGAAGATATTGTATACAAAAATGGTGCTTTAAATAGAAAAAAGTTAGCTAATATGATATATGAAGATGATAAAAAAAGAGAACAATTAAATAAGTGTACATTTGACTATATTGTACAAGAAATACAAAAGAAAATAAATAATATGAATCACAAACAAATTATATTAATAGATGCTCCACTTTTGTTTGAAAGTGGTCTAGATTCAATTTGTGATTTTGTAATAGCAATTATATCTGAAAGAGATGAACAAATAAAGAGAATATGTATAAGAGATGGTATTAGTCAAGAGGATGCAATAAAGAGATTGAATGCACAAAATACTAATGAGTTTTTTAAAGAAAATGGTGATATTATTATAAATAATGTAAAAACACTTGAAGAATTAGAAGAAGAAATAGAGAAAATATCATTTTAATATATAAAACATAACTTTAAATGTATTATACTGTCTGCAGTGTTATTATAAAACTATATTCTATTTGATGTTTTATACAATATTATTAATATATTGCATATAATTAAATAGGAGGTAGTGCAAATGGATGGAATTTATGAAACTAGTATAAATACACCTATGGGGAATATGAATGCAAAAATCATGTTAAAAACTAATGGCGATAACTTAGAAGGTGTTGTTGATGTTATGGGAATGAAAAATAATATAACAGGTGGTAAGGTAAATGGCAATAAATGCTATTTTAAGGGAAATGTAAAAAATAATGTTTTGAGTATTCAATATGAAATAGCAGGAGAATTAAATGGAAATATACTTAATATTTGTGCAAGAACTAATATGGGTGAATTTAAGTTACAAGCCAAAAAAGTTGGATAGTATATAGAACAGGATTGTATAAAATAGAGACTGGCAGATGCCAGTCTCTGTTAAAAACATTAAGTTTAAGAAAAAATGTTGACCAATAAAAAAAAATGTTGTAAAATAAACATGTTATAAAATATTGGGGTGTGGCCAAGCGGTAAGGCATTCGGCTCTGACCCGAAGATGCGTAGGTTCGAATCCTACTACCCCAGCCATAAAGAAGTTTCGTCGAACTTTTTGAAAAGCTTGATATAACTAAATTTCAAGACTAT
>CANRSN010000004.1 GCA_947642455.1 uncultured Clostridiaceae bacterium | reverse complement strand
AAACTAAAATATATTAATATGAGTTAAAAGCTTATTTTACTTTTACAATTTACTTATTATACTTTTGAAAATTAATTTAGGTAAAAATCTTGACTCTTGCCTAAAAATATCTTATAATATAATTACATTTAGAGTTGCACATCGAAAGATGTGGAAGTTGTTTTTCAAAGACTAGGTTAACCTAGTCTTTGCTTTTTGTAATAATATTTTTTTATTTGCATATACTATAATTACATTTAATGTTGCACATTTAAATGTGGTTAGTTCGTTTATAAACGTTTAAAATCCCTCAAATAAAGAGGGATTTTCTATTTTCTTGCTGGAAACTCTTGTAAATATTTAACGATTTACGACAGTTTCCGACATATTTTATTTTTAACTCTCAAAATAGAATGCTAACCTTGAATTATCTCTAATATATTTCTCCTCAAAATTGTTATTTGTAAAATTTTTTATAGTGTTTCTCCAAAATTTCTGAGCCCTTTCATTTTTTATTAATGTTCTAACTTCCCATTTTCCTTTATATAACTCAAACATCTTATTTGCCATAAATGTACCTGCTCCCAGTTTTCTATACTTGTTAAGAATAAAAAATTCGGCTATTTCGTTCATATTTTCTTCATTAAATCTCTGTAAAACAAAACCTGCTAATTCATTATTACATTTTAATATATATGGATGTCTATTTTCTTCTTTCCAATATCTTTCAACATATTTATTCATTGCATATAATCCAGAATCTAGCATTGTAAATGTTGCTGTTTCATCTTCAAAAAAGCTAAGCTCATATGTATATAATTGCATTAAATTATATATTATATTTTTATCTTTTTCATCTACATGTATCAAATTAAATTTCATTTTCTCTTCCACCTTTTATTTCAAAATTCCTTTATATCTTCAATATTACTGAATAATATTCCCTTTAATCCAATATCGTTAGCACTTATTACATTTCTTTTAGTATCATCTATTAAAATTGATTCTTCCTTATTTAAATTATATTTTTCAATTAACTTATGATAAATCTCAGCATTAGGCTTACTTATATTTTCAAAACAAGAAAATACTCCACCATCAGCTATTTGTATTATTTCAAAATTATCTTTAATATAGTTATAGGTATCTTTTGTTATATTTGAACACAAATATATTTTATATTCCCTTTGTTTTAAAGTTTTATAATATTCTATCATCTCTTGTTTTGGCGGTAGCATATATTTTAAATTTTCTTTGCTAAGTATCTGTTCTATTTCACTTTTATATTTTTTATTTTCCTTAACTAAATATTCTATTAATTCACTATTAGTTATATATCCATTTAAACAATCTTTCCATCTCTGATTATGAAAAATTATATCGTTTAGTTCTTTTCTTTTACTCTCTTCTATATTTAGTTTGTCTAAATATGTTTTTGGATTGTAGTCAAGTAATACTCCGCCTATATCAAATATTAGATTTTTTATCATATTTACTCTCTTTCTTAATTTTTTATAATATAGCTTTTTTTCCTATTATAATAATTCTCTTTTTACATCTAACCAATTATTTACTCGTGTTATTCCTTTGTTTTCAGGTTCTTCATCAGTTAGCTTTTTATTTCTAAACTCTGTAAATAATAACTTTTTATCACAACTTTCTAAATTTGATACTCTATCATCTATTCCTATATCATATTTTATCTTTGTCTTGTCAGTCATAAATATAAAATTATTTGTATCAATAAAAGGAAACCAATAATGCAAATATTCAAATTTATTTTTTAAATTAGTAGCTGCATCAATTACATCTTCTTTCCAAATATATGCTGTAACAATATAAACATCGTATTTTTCATTTAATTCTTTGATTGTATTTACACAATCAGGTAGTGGCCCAATATAATCTCCATTATCGCTTTTATATAGATTTTTATATTTATATATTTTTCTAAATTCTTCTTCTCTACCTTTTATTAAATCTTGTCTATACTGACTATGTAATTTTTCAAAATCTACTTCTCCTAAAAATTCAATTAAATAATTTGAAAAGTTTCCTACTACAATTACTTCATCCATATCAATCATAATAGATTTTTTATTCATTTGCTTCCTCCATTCTTAATATTTTTAAAAAATTCGCTCTATCTAGTTTTATTAATCTAGCATCCATTCCTAATTCTGTATTAGTTATATCTTTTCCAAACCATTCTGGAATTTTAAAATTACTATACTCATATTCGTTATTAAACTCTACTTCTGCTCTTATTAATCCTTTATATGTTCCCTGATATATCTTAATCGTTATATTAGGCTTTTCATTTATTAAATAACTATCTCTTATAATTACTTTTTTACAGTCTTTAATTAGTTTTAGAAATTGTTTTTCTGTTATTTCTTGTTTTTCTTTTTTATACTCTATATTGCTAATTTTTGTTTTGGTTTCTAATATGAATTTGTTTGCTTTCTTTTGAACTCTTATTTGATTATCAATATTATCATTTATATAATATCTTTCATATCTAATTGGTTTTATATTCTTTAAATTAGGCATTTGCTTTATTAAATATTTTCTTTCAATTTCTTTAGTCATACACTTTCTACCTCTTTTATTACATTTTATAATCATAATCCCATAAACTTAATTTTCCATTTGTTTGTATTGGCTCTATTTCTTGTATATCTTCTATTTTAAACCCATATCCTTCCCAATCATTTTTTGTTACTAATCCTCTATATACTTCTGGATTTTTAGGAACTACTTCTTTTCTAAATTTATCATCTATATAAATACAATCTGTTATTTTTGCCTTTGCTATTATACATCCACTTGGATACTCTAAATTAAGATTTTCAAATCTACTCATTGCTTTTTTGTCTATTCCCTTACCTGCATGTATTAAAATATCTCCTCTATATTTTGTTTTCCATGTTCTAAATTCATACTCTTTATAGCCTTTGGCAATTAGAGTCGCCCATGGTTGTTTTATAGTTATAACTTTCATTTTCTTACTCCTTAATTTGTCAGATTGTTTCTGACAAATTTTAAATACTTTATTATTCTATTTTTCAAACTCATTCTTTCTACTCTTAAAAAATTCATAAAAATATTTTACATTTTCAAGTTCACTCCATTTTTGAACTTTATAATCTTCTGTATCTAAATTATATATTTTAGCATTTAAAATTCCTAGCATAAATGGAGAGTGTGTTGCTATAATAAATTGAATTCCTAAATATCTTGCCATTTTATTTATTTCTTCTGCAAGTTTTACTTGGTTTTGTGGAGATAATGAAACTTCTGGTTCATCTAATAAATATAATCTATCTGGTTCAATATTATCTTCTAAAATTTGCATTGTCGTTTCTCCATTAGAATATTTATCTTGTGAAAATTCAAATCTTGCAAACTGTTTTTCACCCTCTTTTGTTTGTAGAAATTCTTTAGCACTTTGCAAACCTCTTTCTCTAGCTAAATTACTTTCTATGCTTTCTTGTAGAACTGCATCTTGTTGTATTTTTCTTATTTCATATAGAATTTCTTCACTTTTAATATATCTACTATTTTCTGGTATTCTAGTAATCTTTCTACCATTTTCATTTTCTCCTAACTCATATTCACATTTACTGCTGTATTCTTCAAAATAGTCTAATGTTCCAACAACTTTAGGATTGTTTCTTTCTTTCCCTCTTAAATCTAATTTATGTGCAATAATATTTAATATAGTCGATTTTCCAGAACCATTATTACCATATAATACAGTTATATTATCGAATAAAAATACATCTGGCTCTTTGTTTTTTAATACATTAAATGGATATATGTTATTATTTCTAATTTTGCTATTACTTAATTTAAATGTCTTTAGATATATCAAATTTACCTCCATTTATTTACTATTTGTTTTTCCTAATTTATATCACAATTTTACAATTTTTCATAGTGTTTTGCCAATATTTACAAAACATATTTATCCTTACATTTGCTTAATTGCCACAAAATCTCCAATAGAAAGCCATCTCAAGAGCGAGTGATAACGAGTTTATTTACTCTTGAAATGGCTTTTATTGGAGATTAAAATTGCTTTGCAAATGTATAGGACAAAAAAATAGATATCAGCACATATCTACTGGCACCTATTTTAATAAAGATTCTCTATAACTCATTTTAATAAATTTTCTCTAACACTTGAAATATTCAAGTTTTTCTCATATCTACTAAACCACACAACCTATCCATGTTATGCTTACCATAGACACAATCTCAATTTTTATACTATTCCAAACACTTAGCTTTAATTTTCAAAATTCAATTTATGTGTTTCCACTTACCACTTAAGCAACTACTTTAACTTTCACACCCAAATTTTGATGTTTTTCTTTCCCAAATCTGCCCTTTTCTTCAAAAGTTATAATTTTGGAAACTATATCAAAATAAAGTATTACATGTTCTCTTTTAGTTGTAGCACTGCCACGCACTCCACATGTGAAGTAAAAGGAAAAATATCTACAGGTTGAATTCCCATAATGTCATATTTTTCTAGCAAAAGTTTGACATCTCTAACCAGTGTAGCTGGATTACAACTAATATAAACAAGTTTTGTAGGTTGAACAGCTAAAATATTAGAAATTGTAACTTCATCTAGTCCCTTTCTAGGAGGATCCACAATAATTCCATCTGGATATATTTGTTTATCTGATAATAGTTTAGAAAATACTTTTGGAGTATCTCCAACTAAAAATTCTATATTATCAATACCATTCATTTTTGCATTTTCTTTACAATCATTAATAGCTTGTTCTACAATTTCAATTCCATATACTTTTTTTACAAACTTAGAAGCAAATATTCCTATAGTACCTATTCCACAATACATATCAAAAACAATATCATCTTTATCAAAATTTGCCATTTCTAAAGCTACATTATATAGAACTTCTGCTTGAACTGGATTAATTTGATAAAATGACATTGGCGATATTTTAAAAGTATATTCACCCAAAATGTCATAAATATATCCATCTCCATGAATAATAATATTATCAGAACCTAGTATTACATTTGTATTTTTTGTATTAATATTTTTTATAATAGTTTTTACATTATAAGTTTTTACTAACATTTCTATTAATTCATTCTCTTTAGGAATTTTTTTACCATTAATGACTAAAATACACATAATCTCATGAGTTCTTATTCCTGTTTTTATTACAATATGCCTAAAAAGCCCCTCTCTGGTATTTTCATTATATACAGAAATATTATTTTCTTTTATAAACTTATATATAAGAAAAGCAATTTGTTCTGATATAGGATTTTGAATTAGACAATTTCTCATAGGGATTATTTCATGGCTACGTTTAGCAAATACTCCTATAACTGGTTCTCCTTGCTTATTTAACCCAACTGGGTACTGAGCTTTATTTCTATAGTTGTATGGATTTCCCATTCCTATAATAGGATTTACTTTTATTTTCTCTGCATTTTCTAGATTCTTATTTATTAAATTCTGAACCATCCTTTGTTTCATGTTTAAAGTTTCTTCATAATCTATATGCCTTAAGTTGCAACCTCCACATCTTTTATATGTTTTACAATCTTCTTCTACTCTATATGGCGATTTTTCTATTATTTCTACTATTTTTGCATATGCGTGTGAAGATAACACCTTTACTATTAATATTTTTAATTTTTCATTTTTTATGGCTCCTGGAATAAAAACTGTAAAATTATTGATTTTTGCTATTCCCTCTCCCTCATATCCATTATCAATTATTTCTACTATATATTCTTCATTTTTTATTACTGGTATTT
Source organism: uncultured Clostridiaceae bacterium (assembly GCA_947642455.1). Taxonomy (GTDB): domain Bacteria; phylum Bacillota; class Clostridia; order TANB77; family CAG-508; genus UMGS1663. The sequence continues at coordinate 100,999 of CANRSN010000004.1, read as the reverse complement.
CCATCTTTTTTTCTCCTCTCTTTTGTTTATTTTAATTTTTTTATTTGATAAAAATTCCATTTATAAATTATTATTTATTTTCTATAATTACCTCTATTACATTTCACCATAAAAATACGAAAAATACAAGCCTTTTTAAATTATTTTTAATTTTTTTATTGTATATATTGACATTGTATTATAAAATGTGTTAATATTATTATTGTTGATACTAAATGCGGATGTGGCGAAACTGGCAGACGCGCTAGACTTAGGATCTAGTGGGAAACCGTGGGGGTTCAAGTCCTCTCATCCGCACCACAGACAATTTTCGTCGAACTTTTTGCAAGCCTTGAAATAACTTAATTTTAAGACTATAAAAATTTGATAAACACAAAAATCTTATTCCAACTCTTATGAGTTGGACTTTTTTTGACTAAAACTATGTCAATAATTTTTACATTCTAACTCTTGAAATTATTAATTTATTATGATAATATAATTATCATAATAATCCCAAAAAGGGTAATAATAGGAGGGCTCAATGATGAATAAAAGGACAAACAAAAAGGATTTAGTAGAAGCGGTATTGTTTCTTGGTGTAGTAACTATTTTAGTACTGACATTGGCTATTTTTTATGAAAAAACACATCCTGATTTTGATGAAAAAATTTCGGGAAAAGAAGCAACAGTAGTAAGTGAAGTTGCAACTATTTATTATGATGAGCCTTTGGGGCGGAATAAAGCTACCATCACAAAGTCGCAAAAAGTTATATTAACTGGAAAAATGGAACATTTCTTGCAAAATGATATGCCAATGATGGAAGTCCGTTTAGAAAACGATACTTTGGCTTGGATATCTAAAAGATATATTACTATTTCAGAATAACTAAAACGACAAGAACAAAAGAGGCATGAAAAGTAATCTAAAATATTTAGACCTTTTAAATTACTTTTCATGCCTCGTTTTTGTTCGCCCGCTAAAATTGCTTTAGTAATTTTGTGTGGAATGTTTGCAATACTTTTATATGACTTAGAAACTATAACAAATTGTTATGCTTTCTAAGTCATATAAAAAATAGTGAGTTGGAAATCTGTTTTTTCAATTCACTATTTTTTACTTTTAAATTATTACACTTTTATAATAAAACTTTTATTCTTTATGCTTGTGCTGTTTCCTCTACTGGATAAACACTAACTTTCTTTTTATCTTTTCCAAGTCTTTCAAATTTAACTGTTCCGTCTACTAGAGCAAACAATGTATCATCGCTTCCAATTCCTACATTTGTTCCTGGATGGAATTTTGTACCTCTTTGTCTAATTAAAATATTACCAGCTAATACAAATTGACCATCTGCTCTTTTTAGTCCAAGACGTTTAGACTCACTATCTCTACCGTTCTTAACACTACCTTGACCTTTTTTATGAGCCATGCTTTCTCACTCCTTTCGTGTGATGTTATACTTTATTTTTCTATGCTTCTGCCTTAGCAGTTGGCATAGCTATTTTTGTAATTTCTACTTTTGTAAATGGTTGTCTATGACCTTGAGTTCTTCTGTAGTTCTTTTTAGCCTTATATTTGTAAACTATAATTTTTTTACCTTTTCCATGAGCTACTACTTTTCCCTCAACTTTAACACCTTTTACATATGGAGTTCCTACTTCTACTTTTTTATCATTAGATACAAGTACTACATTACTAAATGTAACCTTTTTTCCTTCTTCTGTATCTAATTTTTCAAAAAGTATTATATCTCCTTCTGAAACTTTGTATTGCTTTCCACAGCTTTCAATTATTGCGTACATTAATGTACACCTCCCTTATATGTATACTCGCTAAGCATAAAATACTAGGTAGCTAAATACTATTTATTAAAAAATGTATATTTTAACTAAGATTTATACTATTTGTATTAAAATAAATAAATAAATAATATTTTAGCATTTCAAACCCGACTCAGGCGGCTTACAGATAATTATTTTAACATGCTTTTCCTTAATTGTCAATAATTTTCATTAATTTGAAATCTAAAAAATCTGCACTTATTAGTTTAAAATCAATGTTACATTTTACCTCATTAATTGCATCTTTATGTGATGTACCATGCAAATGACCATAAAAGCACTTTTTTATATTATATTTGTTCATCAATTCTATAAATTCAGATTTAAATGTATATTCATTTTTCATACTAGAATTAGAAATTGGCGGATAATGCATAATTGCTATAAATTCCTTATCTTCTCCATATTTTTCTATTCCATCTTTAATAGAAATCTCTAATCTTGCGACTTCTCTATTAATCATTTTTTCACTATTTTCTGTATCTAATAAGCTCCAACCTCTAGTTCCAACAATTATTTTATTTTCTAATAAAAAACTATTATTATATAAAAAGTCTATATTTTCTATATTATTTTCTACTAAAAATTTTTTCATTGAAGTAACTGTTGTCCACCAATAGTCATGGTTTCCTTTTAATAATATCTTTTTACCCATTAACTGATTTAAATATTCAAAGTCTTTTAAGGTATCTTTTAAGTGCATTGCCCAAGAAAAATCTCCAGCAAGAATTACTGTATCTTCTTGTTTTACCTTTTCTTTCCAATCTTGTTTTATTTTTTCACTATGATTTTTCCAATTTGCTCCAAAAATCTCCATTGGTTTATTTTCTCCAAAAGATAAATGCAAATCTCCTATTACATATACTGACATCTCCTACCCCTTTTTTGTATTTCAAATTTGGTATATATTTTTCTTGAAAATAATTAAATATCCTTATGTTTTTACTTTGGAAAGATAACAAAATTGTTATACTTTCTTAGTACCCAAAAGTCTAGCAATAATTGGCATAAAATGATGTTTAAAATTATGTTAATTTTAAATTTGGTTCTGCGTTTAACTCTAAACCTGATGTAATTCCATTTATATAATTATAATAACCTGCTGATGCTATCATGGCTGCATTATCAGTACATAAAACTGGAGATGGATAATATATTTTCATTCCTTGTGTTTTTTCTAATTCCATAAATCGTTCTCTTATATAACTATTGGCTGATACTCCACCTGCTAATACTATTGTTTTTAGCTTTAGGCTTTTGGCTGCCTTTAATGTATTTTCTAGTAATATATCTGTAACTGTTTTCTCAAAACTTGCTGATAAATCCGCTTTATCTACATTTGGATTTTTATGATTTAGATTGATTACTGCTGTTTTTATTCCACTAAAACTAAAATCCAAACTATCTAAATGAGTTTTTGGAAGTTCAATACTTGTATTTCCTTCTTTTGCTAGCTTGTCTATTTTAGGACCTCCAGGGTATCCTAACCCTATAACTCTTGCTACTTTGTCAAAGGCTTCTCCTATTGCATCATCTCTTGTTTTTCCCAATATCTCAAAGGTTTTATAATCTTTAATATGAACTAAATGTGTATGCCCTCCAGAAATAATCATTGCTATAAATGGTGGCTGTAAATCTTTATGTGTTATGTAATTTGCTGCAATATGCCCCTCTATGTGGTTTGTTCCCACAAGAGGTTTATTACTTGCATAGCTTAATGCTTTTGCATATGAGACTCCTACCAATAAAGCTCCTACAAGCCCTGGTCCATATGTGCATGCTATAGCATCTATATTTTTCAATTCAACTTTTGCTTCTTCTAATGCTTTTTTCATAACATTAGAAATTACCTCTACATGATTCCTAGATGCAATTTCTGGTACAACTCCCCCAAACTTTTCATGTATTGGTACTTGTGAACTTATTATATTTGATAAAACTTTTCTTCCATTTTCTACTACTGCAACTGAAGTTTCATCACAACTTGTTTCTATTCCTAATACTAACATTTTTTCCTTTTTGTATAATAAATATTATACTACCTTTCTTTTATATAATTCTACCAAATAACATTCCAATTATAAGTTTACAAATTCCTTGGAATGTCCCACCTATTAAAGGTGAAATAATCATTGAAGCAACTGGGGTTATCCATATAACTACAAATATTATATATAATATTTGCCAATTTCTATCCATCCATTCTTTTGCATTGTATGGTAAAAAATTTCTTAATATTTTTGAACCATCTAATGGTGGTAATGGTATTAAGTTAAATAATCCTAATCCAATATTTATTGATATACATAACATTACTACTTGCATTATTATACCTACAGTTTGATTCTCAGCTCCTAGTATTCTATACCCTGTGCTTGTAAATGAGATATAGGTATTTGTAGAATTTAATATTATACCTGCTACTATTGCAAATATTAATGCTAATATAAAATTCATTAATGGACCTGCAACAGAGACTATCGCTTCACCAGCAGACATTGTTCTTTTTCTATCAAAATTCCTTGGGTTTATTTGTACTGGCTTTCCCCAACCAAAACCTGCAAACACTAACATTATAGAGCCTATTGGATCTAAATGTGCTAATGGATTTAAAGTTAGCCTTCCTTGCCTTCTTGGTGTATCATCTCCTAATTTATCTGCTGCAAATGCATGTGCAAATTCATGAAATGTTATTGCTATTAATATTGCTGGAAGTGTTAATACTAAACTTAATAATAGATCTGGATTTGCCATATATGTACTAATATTTGAAATTATAAAAAATGCTATTATAATGTATATTATTCTTTTATCAAAGTTAAAACCAAACATTAAGCTACTCCTTTCACTTTTTAATTTCTTTAGCGATACTTAAACTTTCTCAAAGTATTATTCTTTACTTAAGTTCTTCATAGTTGGGAATAGTAATACATCTCTTATTGATGCTGAATTTGTAAGCAACATTATTAATCTGTCTATACCTATTCCTAATCCACCTGTTGGAGGCATTCCATATTCTAGTGCATTTATGAAGTCATCATCCATCATGTTTGCCTCTTCATCTCCAGCTTCTCTTGCTTCTACTTGTTTTTTAAATCTTTCATATTGATCTATTGGATCATTTAATTCTGAGTAAGCATTAGCATATTCACGTCCTCCTATAAATAATTCAAACCTTTCTGTTAAACGTGGATCTGATGGCTTTCTTTTTGTAAGAGGAGATACTTCTACTGGATAATCATATATAAATGTTGGTTGGATTAAAGTTTCTTCTACTTTTGCTTCAAAAACTTGATTTATTATTTCACCTCTTGATAATTTCATTTCATCTAGTTCTACATTTAAGTCTTTAGCAACTTTTAGTGCTTCTTCATCAGTATTTATTGTATTAAAGTCAACACCTGTTATTTCTTTTATGCTATCTATCATTGTAGTTCTTTTCCAATTTGGAGTTAAATCTATTTGAGTTCCTTGATAATCTATTACTGTTGTACCTAATACATTTCTAGCTGCTGTTGAAATTATTTCTTCTGTAATATTCATCATATCATTATAATCCTCATATGCAGAATATAACTCTATGTTGGTAAACTCTGGATTATGTTTAATATCCATTCCTTCATTTCTGAACATTCTACCCATTTCATAAACTTTGTCAAATCCACCTACTATTAATCTTTTTAGATATAATTCATTTGCTATTCTTAAATACATATCCATATCTAAGGTATTGTGATGTGTTATAAATGGTCTTGCTGTAGCTCCTCCTGCTATTGTATTAAGTATTGGCGTTTCTACTTCTAAATAACCCTTTTCATCTAATATTTTCTTTATTTCTTTTAATATTTTTACTCTTGTTAAAAAAGTATTTTTTACTTCTGGATTTACGATTAAATCTACGTATCTTTGCCTATAACGCAAATCTACATCTTTTAAGCCATGAAATTTCTCTGGAAGCGGTCTTAATGATTTTGAAAGTAAAGTTACCTCTTTTGCATGTATTGATATTTCTCCAGTTTTTGTTTTAAATACAAAACCTTTTATTCCTATAATGTCGCCTATATCATCTTCTTTAAATTGTTTGTAACTTTCTTCTCCTAAATCGTTTATACTTACATAACTTTGTAATTTGCCATCTGCATCTTGTATATGGCAAAATGAAGCTTTACCCATTATCCTTTTTGCCATCATTCTTCCTGCTACTATAACATCTTTTCCTTCTAATTCATCATAGTTTTCAATAATTTGTTTACTAGTATGTGTCCTTTCAAATTTTGTAATTTCAAATGGATTTTTCCCTTCATCTTTTAGTTTTGATAATTTTTCTCTCCTTATTTGTAAAAGTTGGTTTAAATCCACTTCTTGTTCTTCATTATGGTTTTCATTTGCCATTGCTCTCATTCCTTCCTTTTTATATCTTTTTTATATGTGGTATATTATATATCATTTTACTAAAAAAAACAAGAAACACTCACATTTAATTTCAATAAATGGTAACTATTCAGATGTCTTAAACTATATGCTGTGTTATTAATATTTATTTTTAGAAGTTTCTTACTGGCTTCGTGGGTAGCTCTGGGTCGCGTCCACTTTAGGAGCTTCCCTGCGCAAAACTTCTAAAAATAAATATTAATAACACAGTAGAATATAAATTTTGCTTACCTCTGAATAGCTACCAATAAACAACCCACAAACTTTTTTAGTTTATGAGTTGTTTTCATACCATTAGTAGATATTACAATTCTGGTTAATAAGCTCTACTATTTATTATTCTTCTTTATTTGTTTCATCTTTTTGTTCTATATTATCTTCAATCTTTTCTACTTGTTCTGTTTTAGATTCAACCACTTCATTTTTTTGTTCTACTACTTCACTTCTATTTTCTACTATTTCATTTTTTGCAACTTCTACTTCTTCTGTAGAGTTTTCAAGTCCATAGTACACTTTTACCCTCTTTGAAATAGAGAAATATGTAGTCCAAATTAAAGTATAACTAATATTAGCAATTATTTCTGAAGCTTTAGCAAAATAGAATTGATCATAATAAATATTATCTTCATCTATAAAAGAATAACCAATTTGAGCTAATCCCATAATAACATTAACTGCTAACATAATGTATAAAATAGTTCTTATAATTTTTGGTGTTTTTGTTTTTCTCATAAAAATAAATACCAAAATAGAAATTACACAAATAATAGTAATAATTGCTTGAGCCATTGACATTAGATATGATAATGAACCTATGTCTTCTAATAGTCCAATAGCTACCATTGCTTGTAATGCTATATTAATTGCAAGTGCTACAACATAGAATATTAAAAATCCGCCAAAATTTTTAAATTTACCTTGTTGTTCTTCTGTTATAACTTCATTCTTACTAGACTTTCTTGAACTAATAACTGTACTTAATACAATAACAAAAAATACAGTACTTGATATTACTTGAGAATAGTAATAACTATTAGTAGTTGAATCACTTTGATTGCTTAAAGAATTATTTTTTATAGATGTATTACTTCCTGTTTTTTTATCTGAACTTGTAGTATCTTCTATTCTTACTTGATTTATAACTCTTTTAGCCATTTCAAAGTCTCTATTTCCATCTAAATATCTTACATTTATTCCTATTAAATTATAATTTTTCACAGTATAAAATGCGTCTGATTCTTGCCCCGCTAAGTTTGTATGTAATTTTATATATACATCTCCATTGTCTGCTGTATATATTTCATCTTCATTTACTTGTGCACTTGCTAATTGGCTTTTCATTTCAGATTCCAAACTACTTACAAATGCTTTAGCATTTTTCTTCATTTCACTTTCATTAAAATCTTTAAAATCTCTAATTTCTTTGCTGTTTGTATCTACTATAGAAATTAATACTTCTGTTAACATTTCATTGTTTTCATCTAATTTAACAGCATCAAATACAACACCTTGACGTTCGTTAGTTTTTATAAAAGTATCGTAATAATCACTTGGTAACAAACCACTAAGTTTTTCTTGATTTTCAGTATATTCTGTAAATATATCAATAAATTCATCATCTAAACTAATTGAAACTTTTTGTTCTGATATATCATATGTTTTTGCATTAACCATTCCTGACCCCATAATTACTAAAGTCATAACTACTATAGCTATTAATAATTTAACGTTTACCCTCTTATTGCTTTTCATTTTTAATCACATTCCTTTCTTAATGTACTTTATTATTTTACCATCCACTTTACTAAATTCATATTTTCACTGTCTAACAACATATTGTGTTTAGGCATTACTCTAAATGTATAACCATATTCTCCTCCTGTAGAAAGTTCTATTTTAGCTTTATATGAATATACTCTGCTATTGTCATCCCCTTCATACATTTCCATTGGAATAACTGCTATTTTTTCTATAACGCCATTTTCTTTAATTTTTCCATAATATACTTGTGCTTCTACATTTTCTGGCAATATATTTGGTAATGTTAATTTACATTTTACTTCTATATTATTGCCTGCATCTATTGTAATATTGTCTAAATTGTTCTCTCCCATTATTACTATATCATTCCAATTATTATACATATCCTGTTTCCAAGCATTAAACTCTGTTACAGTATCTAGTTTCTTGTAGTATTTCTTATATAAATTTGCAAGTGGCATATACAGGTTGTTTATGTAGTCTACTAGCATTCTTGATGTGCTAAACTTTCCACCTGTTGTAATAATAGAGTTTTTCATAATTTCTACCCATTTTTTAGATATTCCATTTTCATCTTTGTCGTAATATGTAGGAATTATTTTATTCTCTAATATCATATATATGCTTTGACTATCTTCATTATCCTGTATTTCATAATTATCGTAATTTTTATTTGCTCCTATTGCCCAACCATTTTTTTGATTATAGCCTTCTGCCCACCATCCATCTAAAATACTGAAATTTACTACTCCATTTACAGATGCTTTTTGTCCACTTGTACCTGATGCTTCCATAGGACGTCTAGGTGTATTAAGCCATATGTCAACACCACTAATTAAATATCTTGACATTGCTATATTATAATTCTCTAATAAGAAAATTTTACCTTTAAATTGTGGTTTCATTGATATTTCATGTATGTATCTGATTAAGTCTTGACCTTCTTTGTCTGCTGGATGAGCTTTTCCTGCTATTATTATTTGAATTGGTCTTTTTTCATCATTTGATATTTGCGTAATTCTTTCTAGATCTCTAAATATTAATGTTGCTCTTTTATATGTTGCAAATCTCCTTGCAAAACCTATCGTTAGTGCATTTGAGTCTAATTTTGATGTTATACTATTTATTTCTTCATAGCTATAGCCACTTCTTCTTAGTCTTTCTGTTGTATTTTCTTTTACAATTTCTATTAATTTTTGCTTTCTTATTGTATGTGCCTTCCATAATTCTCTATCTGGAATACTATTTATTTTTTCCCAAGTTGAATCTAAATAAATATTATCTTGCCAATATGGTGTTAAATATTTGTTATATAACTCCTTCATATCTTGTGCAAGCCAAGAACATGTATGTATTCCATTTGTTACATGAGTTATTGGTGACTCGTTTGGTGCTATATTTGGCCATACATCTGCAAATAATTCTCTTGAAACAGCTCCATGTAGTTTACTTACTCCATTCTTCTTTCCTGCCACTTTTAAAGCTAATATTCCCATATTAAAACCATCATTTCCGCCATGATTTGCTTTCATTCCTAAGCTTAAAAATTCATCTTCTGAAATTCCAAGCCTTGCCCAATAATCTTTAAAATATGTTTTAACTAGATGTACAGGGAATATGTCGTTTCCGGCTGGTACTGGTGTATGTGTTGTAAATACAGTTTTACTAGATGCTATGTCTTTGGCTATTTGGAATGATACTTGCTTATCTTTCATTATATTTTTAATTAGTTCTAATATTAAAAATGATGAGTGTCCTTCATTCATATGATAAACAACTGGATCTAATTTTAGTAACCTTAAAAAACATACTCCCGCCATTCCTAAAACAATTTCTTGTTTTATTCTCATTTCTTGGTCTCCACCATAAAGTGTTGTTGTTACATTTCTATATTCTTCACTATTTTCCTCTATGTCTGAATCTAGTAGATATAGCTTTACTCTTCCTACATTTATTTGCCATACTTTTAAATATAATCTTCTTTTTGGAAATTTTACATATATTATTAAATCTTTTCCGTCTTTATCTTTAACTTTTGTAACTGGAAGTGATGATACCTCTATGTTTTTGTATTCCGTTTGTTGATTTCCTGACCCATCTATTTTTTGGTGAAAATAACCATTTTTATATAATAACCCAACTGCAACTAATGGTAAGCCTAAGTCACTTGCCGATTTCAAATGATCTCCTGATAAAATTCCAAGACCTCCTGAATATATTGATAATATTTGATCTAGTCCATATTCTGCAGAAAAATATGCTATTACATCATTTTTGTTATCTGGATAATTTCTTGAAAACCAAGTTGATTTACTATTTATATAATCTTCAAAGTTACCTCTTATTCTATCATAGTCTTTTAAAAATTCTGGATTATTAGCTGCTTCCTCTAATTTGCTTTGTTCTACTAGTTTTAAGAATTTTGTTGGATTTTTCTCTACAGTTTCCCATAAGTCTGTATCTATTTGTTTAAATAGCCTTAAAAATTCGGTGTTCCAAGACCACCATAGGTTGTTTGCTATTTCTCCTAAGTCACTTATTCTTTTTGGTAATTGAGAATTTACTGTTATTTTATTGAATATAAACATTTGTAATTTCCTCCTTAGTATTTTTTATTCATTCTTCTATTGTTTTTTACCTTTATATTATCTATTATCTTTTTTCATTTGTCAATATTTTAATTCAAGTTTAATATATTTTGTGTAATAAAGGTATTATACTATATGCAGTGTTATTAATATTTATTTTTAGAAGTTTCTTACTGGCTTCGCCAATCGCTCTGGGTCACGTCCACTTTAGGAGCTTCCCTGCGCAAAACTTCTAAAAATAAATATTAATAACACTGCAGAATATAAATTTTGCTTACATCTGAATTGTTAATATTTTATAATAATACTTATATTTCTTTTATCAAATCCTTCTTTCCATATTCCTCTGGTTTCTTTCCAACAGTTGTTTTCATATATTCTAATAATATTACAACACATATTAATGATATTGTTCCAATTATAAGTAATGATTTCGAAATTGGCAATATTTCAACAATACATGACACTACAAATAAAACTATTGACACAAATATATTTTCAAATAAATTATTTACAGTTGATATTCTCACTCTAGTCTTGCTATCTGTAAAATTATTCAAATACTGTTTTATTAAAATATAATATGGACCTTTCATTATATATTGAATCACAAATAATCCTAATATTAAAGGTGTATTTATTTGATTTCCAAGACCACTTAACAATACCAAACCCATTAATAAGCACGAAGTTGCCAATGGAATTGCCATAAAACTTAAAGTTCTATTTCTATATTTTTTATGTATTCTTCCTTGATTTCTTGCTGCTATTCCTGAAATTACCCCTAATATTGCAAATATTATTCCAAAGTATTGATCTGGCATTCCTATTTCTTTTAATGCTGTATTTCTTAAAGTTTGCAAAGCTTTTAATATTGTTACAAATACTGCATTAAATATTAATAAACTTATTATTCTTTTAGATTTACATATATGTTTGAAAGATTTTACTACATCTTTTAATTCATCTTTTATTCTTACCTTTTTATATTTTTGTTGTATTTCTTCAAATTTCATTGATACAAAAGTTGAAGCTAACAATAATAAAAAGCATATTATTAATGGTAAATATGGATTTACTACAAATAAAAAACTTGAAATTATAGCAGATATAGCATCTATATAATAGTATTTTGCTGTTGACTTCCCCTCTATTTTTGAAAATTTTACTCCTCGTTTTTCTCCTCTTTCTATTGAATCATATAACATATCACTTTCACATGTTGATTTTATTATGAAAGAAAATGCACATAATATTTGTGATATTAAAAGCCAAGTAAAATTTAGTGAAAATATTATTAGTAACATATGTATTGCTAATACAAAATTTGCTATTATTAGACTCTTTCTCTTTCCTATTTTCTCTATTAATATTGTACAAGGTATTTGTGTTATAAATTTGAATAATATATAATATGCCTCTAATTGTAAGACCTCTGATACACTTATTTTCTTTTCTATTGTAAAAAATAAATATATGATTGCATAATAAAATAATAAATCCCAAGATAACATTCTATATATTGGATATATTTTTATATTTTTTGACTTTTTCTTTTTTATCTCTTGACTATCTTCTACTTCATATTTTGTTTCTTCTCTTTCCTTTAATATTCTGCTTTCTGATTTTTCCATATATATACCCTTTCATTTTATAGCCTTAATTTATTATTTATTAAACCATTTCGTTATATTTTTGTCAATAATAATTTATTTTCCACATTTTTTGAAATATTAAGTTTAGGCTTAATATTTCTCCTACACAAATATGAATATTTATTTTTGCAAAGTTCTTTACTGACTTCGCCAATCGCTCTGGGTCATGTCCACTCTAGGAGCTTCCCTGCGCAGAACTTTTTAAAAATAAATATTAATATTCTGTGTAATTATTTAATAAACATAGACTAAACTTAATATTTCAAAAAATGTTGAAACTTGAATTTTGTAATTATTTATCTTTTATACATAATGTTCCTGTAATTTTTTGTAAATATTTGTTATAAAATGTTTTTTATATTCTACGAAATAATATAAGATTTTAAATTTTAAACATAAGTGGAAATAAAATTTTATTTTCCTAGGAATTTATTATTTTTGTAAAAGAGGTGATTTAATGAAAGTAAAAACTTTAAATGGCAACTTAAATATTATTGGTCAAAACCTAAGAAAATACCGCAATTTGCAACAAATTTCTCAACCAGAAATCTGTCGTAAATTAGATTTGATAGGTGTTACTATGTATATTTGCGATATTTATGAAATTGAATATGGTAAAAAAACTGTAAAAGATTTTGAAGCACTTGCTTTTTGCAAAGTCTTGGGAATTACATTAGATGATTTATACTCTAATACCGAACAATACTATGAAGCCTAATTTTTAGGCTTATTTATCTACTAGGAAAGTATAACAGTTTGTTATACTTTCCTAGTAGATAAAAGCTTCGCTCAACGTTCCTCACAAAATTGCTTTAGCAATTTTGGCGGGCGAACAAAGACGAGGCATGAAAAGTAATCTAAAAGGTCTAAATATTTTAATCATGCCTCTTTTGTTCCTTCAAATTCTTCTAATATATCTGTAATTGAAGTGACCACTTTTGCACCTTCTTTAATTAGTGCATTTGTACCTTCTGAATTTTCGCTTGTTATATTTCCTGGAATGCTAAAAACTTGTTTTCCTTGTTCTAATGCAAACTCCACTGTAAGCATTGTGCCACTTTTCTTTTTAGCTTCTATTACCAAGATCCCATCAGACAATCCACTTATAATTCTATTTCTTGCTGGAAAATTAATTCTTTCTGGCTTTGTCCCTATAGGGTATTCTGTTATTATTGCTCCATCATTTTTTATTATTTCTCTTACTAAACTTAAATTTTCCATTGGATATAGTTTATCTAATCCGCTTCCTATAACTGCTATTGTTCTACCGTTTTTTATTTACAGTAACCTTATGAGAAATACTATCAATACCTTTTGCTAAACCACTTACTGTTATAATATTGTTATTTACTAAATCTGATACTAACTTGTCTGTTACATTCTCACCATATTTAGTATTATCTCTACAACCTATTACTGCAATAGAAAATTTATTTAATATTTCACTATTCCCTTTTACATATAGGCAAATAGGCATATCATAAATTTCTTTTAGTTTTTTTGGATATTTATTATCTTTAAATGTAATTAATTCTATATTATTTCTATATAAATAATCTACTTGTTGTTCTAAATTTTCCTTATACTTTTTATTTAATATTTCTTTTGCTACTTTTTCTCCTATTCCTTCTACTTTCATTAATTCTTTAATATTCAATGAATATATTGTTTGTGGTGTTTTATATTGTTTAATCAATTTTTGTGTTTTTATGCTTCCTAATCCTTTTATTTTTGAAAGCCATAACCAATATTTTAACTCTTCCATTTTTATTTTTTCCTCCTTTTAGATCACTTTTCATGCCTCGTCTTTGTTCTCTCTCCAAAATTCTCTAGCAACTTTGTGTAGAATGTTTAGTAAAGCTTTTATATACTATAAAAGTATAACAACCTGTTATGTTTTCCTAGTATAATAGAACAAATCGGAAAGCCTTTAAATTAGCATAACTTTAACTTTTCTCTTTGGCTTTCCGTAAATTTGTTCTGTGCCAAATTTTTTTAAAAATTTGTGCACAATGTTTGCGGAGCTTTTTATGCAATAGGAAAGTCAGTATGACTTTCCTATTGTATAAAAAAAGACCCACTTTTAGTATTACTAAAAATAAGCCCTATCTATTAATACTCGAAAAATACTTTTCTTGTATTATATCCTCTATTTATTTAAGTATTTTGCTGCTATTACAACATTATTTAATAACATTGCAATTGTCATTGGTCCGACTCCACCAGGAACTGGTGTTATGTATGATGCTTTTTTACTTACACTTTCGAAGTCGACATCCCCAACCAATTTGCCTTCTCCTTTTCTATTAATTCCAACATCTATCACCACAGCATCTTGTTTTACCATATCTTCTGTTACAAATTGTGCTTTTCCTATTGCAGAAATTAAAATATCTGCTTTTTTTGTTATTTCTTTTATATCCTTAGTTTTCGAATGGCAGATTGTTACAGTTGCATCTTTGTTTAATAACACTTGTGCAAGAGGTTTTCCTACAATATTACTTCTACCTAAAATAACTACATTTGCTCCCTCTATCTTTATTTTGTATTCTTCTAGCATTTTTAATATTCCATATGGTGTACATGAAATAAATGTCTGCCTTTTTAATGCTAACCTTCCTATATTTATTGGATGAAAACCATCTACATCTTTTCTATAGTCTATTGTTCCAAATGCTTCATAAATATCTAACCCTTTTGGCACTGGACTTTGTAATAATATTCCATGTATATCTTGTCTTTTATTTAATTTTTCTATTAATTCTATAAGTTCTTTCATTTGTATATTTTCGTCTAATAGAAATTCTTCAAACTCTATTCCCGCTTCATTACATGCTTTGCTTTTATTTCGTACATAAACTTTTGATGCTGGATCCTCTCCTACCATTATAACTGCAAGCTTTGGGCTAATTCCTTCTTGTTGTAATTCTTTTACTTCTTTTGCAACTTGTCCTCTTATTTTTTGTGCTAAAAGTTTTCCATCAATTATTATTGCCATTTCTTTTCTTCCTTTCTTTTTATATTTTTTTAATCGTTTTCTTTGTACTATTTTAATCATATTTAAAATTTTTTTACATATTTTTAACTTTACCTCTATAATATTTTTAACTTCATGCTTTTCATTTCTCACTTTTCTGTATTATATATTACTTTTTTTCATTTTTCAATAGCTTTATGTATGATGTGCTTAAATTTAAGCACATCTATTGGTTTCACTAGCAATTTTTATCATTTTTTCTACATCTTAGTTCTATAATTCTAATTATAATTCCTATTGCAAATACTACTGCAAGTACAATTAAAGCTGCTAATGCTGCAAATAATATTACTGCTACTACTGGTATTGAACCAATTATTAATCCTAGAGTAAGAGCTAATAAAATGCTTAGTACAAATATTATTAAATCTACACAACATCTTCTATTTTTTCTTTGTTTTATTTTACATTCACAATACATTTTATTTTCACATGGATAGCACTCGTTATTACAATTATTTTCTTCTTGATAGTACATAATGAAACACCCCCCTAATAGCATAAACATGCTATTAGTATATTATATGAGAGTTTTTTAAAAAGTTGTCTTTTTTTGTCATTTTTTATATTATATAGTTTAAATAGCAAAGTTATTAAACTATGTACTTTACTTTTCCAAATAACTTTAGAACAATATATCTCATTTATCATTCAAATTTCTAGCTCTTTTTATAAAATTATATCCATATTTTTCTTTTAAATTATCAATTACATTATCTATTTTATTTTGTTTTTCCTCTTGCTTATTATCAAATAGTGAAATTTGTACTTCATGTTTTTCACATAAATTATCGATTCTTACTCCAATTAGTCTTATAGGAATACCTTTGTATAATTCTTCTAAAAGTTTCTTTGCTTCCTTATATATTATTTTTGTACTCGAAGTTGGCATGTCTAATTTCCTTTGATGTGAATATACTTTAAATTCATTAGTTTTAATTTGTACATTAACAGTTTTTGCAAGCATATTTACTTTTCTTAATCTATATGTAACTTGTTCTACTAAAGCTAAAATTACTTTTTCTATTTTTTCAATATCTGAATAGTCATATGGTAAAGTTACTGAATTACCTATTCCTTTTGGCTTTTCTTGTATATATATTACTTCTGAATTATCTTTTCCATTTGCATATTCCCATATCATTCTTCCATATTTTCCGAAATTTCTTATTAACTCTTTTTCATCTTTTTTAGCTAAATCTCCTATTGTTTTTATTTGCATTCTTTCTAATTTTGGTATACTTTTCTTTCCTACCATAAACAACTCAGATACTGGTAGTTTCCACATTTTCGTTTCTATTTCTTTTTCAAACAATGTATGCACTCTATCTGGCTTTTGAAAGTCTGATGCCATTTTCGCTAAAAGTTTATTATTTGCTACACCTACATTTACTGTAAAGCCTAACTCTTTTTTTACTCTTTCTTTTATTTCATATGCTATATCTATTAATTTTTTTCCTTTTGGCAAATATGAGGTTAAATCCATAAAACATTCATCTATTGAAAATCTCTCTATTTTATCTGTATATTCACTAAGTATATGGTATAATGAATTTGAATATTTTTCATACATTGAATGATTACTACTAAAAACTTGTATATTTGGACATTTCTTTCTTGCAAAATATATGGGTTCACCTGTTTGTATTCCAAATTGTTTGGCTATAGTACTTTTGGCTAAAACAACTCCTTTTCTTTGTGCTTCATCTCCTCCTATAATTGCTGGTATTGTTCTTATATCTAGTGTTTCCCCATTTTTTAGCCTTTCTACTGCTGTCCAAGACAAAAATGCATTGTTTACATCTACATGTAATATTTGTCTTTCCATTTTTCAATATCCTTTCTTTTTTAATAATTTCTCTACTGGATTTTCTTTTTATGTATTATTTAGCTATTTTCTATATATAATATTAATTTTTAGTTACCATTCACACTTTAAAATATGTATTAGTCTACAAACTTTATATAGTGAACCATAACAATTTTTATTCTATTATATCTGAAAATAATTGTAATGGATTTACATATTCATTGTTTTGTGTTCTTACCCCTAAATGTAAATGTGCCCCTGTCGTTGCTCCATTTGTTTGCTTTCCAGTTTCATCTTTATATTGGTTTCCTTCTATGTTTTCTATATATTTTGGTCCTACTTTTCCAATTACTTCCCCTTGTAGTACATTTTGATTCTCTGCTACTATAAAATATGGAGACACATGACAATATGTTACTTTCAAATTATTGTATGTTGTTAAAGTTATTGTATACCCTCCTCCACCTAGAAAACCCGTGTATGTAATAACTCCATCTGCAATTGCCACAAAATATGCTCCTTCTGGGGCTGCTATGTCTATTCCTTTATGATATGATGTTGCTCCTGCTGTTGGAGATTCTCTTTTTCCAAAATATGAATTTATTTTTGTATAGCCTGGTGATGGCCAAGCATAACCTTTATTGCTAATTTCTATTGTATATGAATTTAAAAATTTGACGTAATCTTCTGATATTGTTGGTATGAAGAAACATGATATGAATATTGTTATTATTATTATTAAAATTGTTATATAATGAAATGGTTTTAAAAAAGCACTAGTAAACATAAGAATTCCTCCTTAATTCTAGTACCCCCCATTTATATTTGCCTTAACTTTTTTTATCCTCTACTTTTTAAATGCAAAAAATTTGCTAATAAAAAAGTTTAGTATTATTACTATTACTGTAATTATACATTTGTTTGCTAAATATGCTATATTATCATTAAATATACCATAAGACATATGTATTATATCATTTAATATATATACTCCTATTATTTCTACTACCATTGTAAATGCTCTACCTAATATAAATTTTGCAAATTCTATTAGTTTCTCTTTTACTTTTCTTGCTTCTGATTCAAATACCCATTTCCTATTTGTAAAATATGCAAACAGGATGGAACATATTATTCCTATTGTACTGGCTATGTTTCCATCTATATTAAATACAGCTTTTAGTATAAATGATATTACAATGTTTACTATTGTTGTTAATACTCCAAATATTATATATGATATTACTTCTTTTGTACATACTTTTTTTATT
Organism: uncultured Clostridiaceae bacterium; assembly: GCA_947642455.1. Classification (GTDB taxonomy): domain Bacteria; phylum Bacillota; class Clostridia; order TANB77; family CAG-508; genus UMGS1663. The sequence goes on along the minus strand of CANRSN010000004.1, from coordinate 82,622 downwards.
ATTTCTTTTATTTTTTCCATCTTTTCACCTATGTTTTAATAAATTATTAACTATAAAAACGTTTTTATTTATTTTACTACATCATATTGCTATCGTCAATATTTTATATTACTTTTCATGCCTCGTCTTTGTTCTTGCCAATATTGTATAAAAAAACACCATTTCAATAATATATATTGAAATAGCGTATGGCAGGGGTAGAAGGACTCGAACCCTCACAGGCGGTTTTGGAGACCGATGTGCTACCATTAACACTATACCCCTACGTCTTTTCTAAAATCAATTATTATAATAACATATATTGAAATTATTGGCAAGAGTTTTTTATATATTTTTTTAGATAATAATTATTAAGAGGTTACAATTCACAGCTTAATTTCTATTTAGGCAATATAATAATTTTATAAGCTGTGAATGTAATATTCAAATGTAACTTAAAAGATCTAAATGCTTAAATCATGCCACTATTGTTTACTGTCAAATTAATAATTAAATCCATATTATCATCTTTAGCAACTTTATTTCTTCTAGTTGCTCCACATTTCTTACATTTAAAAATAATAATATACCCTTTTTTGCCATCTATTTCGACTCTTACTGGTTCTAAAATTCCATGACAATGTTCTGCCCTATCTCCTGGGTTTATGTCTACATGTTTAGAATGTAAACAAAATGGGCAATGATTCCTACAAGAATATCCTAATTTTCCTACTTTTTTATTACAATTTTCGCAAATAAATTCTTCATCTATTTCTGTAAATTTTCTTATCATAGTTTCCTCTTTCTGTTCTCTATTAAGTTTTATATCAAATTTTCACTTTTATTAAGTTTAGTAATCAAAAATTCCTTTTCCAATAAACTCTTGTAATAGTGAATTTTTAGGAACATCCTCAATTCCAATTGGCTCAAAATATTTTAGAAATTCACACAATCTTTTAGCTTCTGCATATTCTGGACTATTTGAACTTATTTTCTCATATAAAGGAATTGCATAGTTTCTTAAAACATTTATTTCATATATTAGTGATGTATTAAACATTACATCAGCATCTTCTTGAAAAGGAAATATATTTTTTTCTTCTCCTTCTGAAACAGAATACCAAGTAGCTAAAGTTCTTTCTGCATCATAGCTTCTAAATTGGTTATCTCTTACTGTTCTTCTTATTACTCTTGTATCTGTTGTTGAAATTCTGTTATAGTAGTCTATATTTAAGACGGTTAATGCACTAATGTAAATTTTAAATTTTTGTTCTTTTGGAATCTCAGGAGTTAATTTGTCATTTAAGCAATGTATTCCCTCTATTACAAGAACTTCATCTTCCGCCAAAGACATTTTCTCGCCTAGATACTGTTTATGACCTGTTTTAAAATCAAAACGTGGCATGTCTATTTCTTCACCATTTAATAGTTTTAATAAATGATTATTGAATAATTTTAAATCTACTGTTTCTAATGCTTCAAAATTATAGTTTCCAAATTCATCTTTTGGAGTTTCTTCTCTTTCTACAAAATAATTGTCTACTGATATTGTTTTTGGCTTTAAACCGTTTAAACGTAACTGTATTCCTAATCTTTTGGCAAAAGTTGTTTTCCCAGATGATGATGGACCAGCTATTAATATTATTTTTTTATTTTTGTTTTCTGCGATTTGATCTGCTATTTGTGATATTTTCTTTTCATGTAATGCCTCTGAAAGCAGTATTAGTTCTTTTGCTTTTCCATCTCTTACTATTTTATTTAATCTATCTATTGTATAAACACCTAATATCTTAAATATATCTTCATATTCTTGTAATGTTGAGAGTAACTTTTTTGTTTCTTTATATTCTGTTATTATGTTTGGTTGTTTTTTGTTTGGATATCTTATTAAAAATCCATCTGCATATTTCATTATATCAAACATTTTTATATATCCAGTTGATACTGGCATTACCCCATAAAAATAGTTATAATAGTTTTCACAATAATATAGTGAAAAAGTATCCTTTTCTGGATTTTCAAATTGTACCATTCCTATAACAGTATTTTCTCTTTCCAAAAAGTCCACTGCTTCTTGTCTTGGCATTTCTATTTTTGTAATTTCTAAGTCTTTTTGTATTATTTCTTGCATTTTTATTTTTATATTACTTATCATTTCTTCTGTTGGTATTGTTTTGTTTATTTCACATAACATACTACTAGATAATTGATAATTTACTGTTAATAATAATTCTGGATATAATTCTTTAAATGCTTTTGACATTATAAATAATAACCCTCTTGTGTAAATTCTTGCTCCATCTCTATTGCTTGTGTCTATTAATTCTACTTTGTCATTTTCTTTTAATTCATAATTTAAATTCTTTACTTCATTGTTTATCTTGCATGCTATTATATTTCTATTTTGTTTTAATTCCTCTTTAAATACTTCTTTTACCTTTTGACTTTCTTCTATTTCTACTTGTGTATTTTTATATTTTATCTTCATTTTCGTTATCATTCCTTTCTGAATTGTAATCATTTGTCTACTTTTTGTTTCTATTATTTTATATCATATATTTATAATTATTACAAGTTTTTATTATTTTCAGCAACAAAAAAGAGTACGATTTGTTACAATTCATAGATATTAGTTATCTATCTAGGCAATATGATATTCTTAATCTAAAAATATAAATTTATTGCATAATTTAAACAATTTTGGAAACACTAAGATAAAATTTAAAATGTTGCTAAAATAAACATTCAATTATATTTTTACAAATTACATGTACAGTAACACATATTCGAAAGGACGAATAAAAATGAAAAAAATACTTGATATATTGAAATGGCATCCAAAAAAAGAATATAATTTCACAATTCCAGAAGCAGATTCTACACAGGACAATAAAGATAAAAAAGATATTCCAAACGTTGAAGTACAAAACAGTAATGATCCTAATTCTCCCATAGAACCTTCAAAGGTTTTTCCTAGTATAGATATTAACTTGGAATATATAAAAGTTAAATATAATACTTTAATAAATAGTGACATAATAATAAGAGACTTTACATTAACTGCCAGAAATAAACAATATAAAGCATTCTTATTATATATAGATGGAATGGTAGACTCAAAAACAATAAATGACTTTATTTTAAGACCTTTAATGATGAAAAATCAAGCTAATTCATTTGATGGTGAACAAGATAGAATTATATCAGAAGCGGTTACAAATAACATTACTGTTAGGAAAGTTAGGAAATTTGATATAGTTGAATACATTTCAAGCTGTCTACTGCCTCAAAATAGTTTGTCTAAAGTTCAAGAATTTGATGAAATAATCTCTGGAGTAAACTCTGGTAATTGTGCTTTATTTATAGACACCGTTGACTTTGTATTTGATATTGAGGTAAAAGGATTTAAGCAACGTAGTGTTGAATCTCCTAAAAATGAAATTGTTGTACGTGGTTCCCAAGAAGGTTTTACAGAAGTAATACGTACAAATACTTCTTTGTTACGTCGTTTAATAAATAATGAAAATTTAATAATAGAAAATATAAATATTGGAAAACTTAGTAAGACTAAATGTGCTTTATGCTATATGCAAAATATTGCCAACCCTGATTTAGTAGCAGAGGTACGATATCGTTTAAATAATATAAAAATTGACTATCTTCTTTCTTCAGGTCAATTAGAGCAATTGATAGAAGATGATAGTAGGTTTAGTCTTCCTCAAATTGTTGCAACTGAAAGACCTGATAATACCTCTAATTTTTTATTGGAAGGACGAGTTGCTGTTATTGTAAATGGTAGTCCATATGTATTGATAATGCCTGCTACTTTTACTGACTTTCTGTCTTCTCCTGAGGATATTAATTTAAAATTTCAATTTGCAAATTTACTTAAATTTGTAAGACTTATTGCAATTGCTATGAGTTTATTGTTACCCGGATTATATATTGCAGTTACTAGTTTCCATCAAGAGTTAATTCCAACAGAATTACTCTTTGCAATTATAGCCTCCAGACAGAATGTTCCTCTTCCTATAATTCTTGAAATATTAATTATGGAACTTTCTTTTGAATTGATAAGAGAAGCCTCTTTAAGAGTTCCTTCTCCTATTGGTCCAACTCTTGGCATTATTGGTGCACTTGTACTTGGGCAAGCAGCAGTTGAAGCAAGTATTGTAAGCCCTATTTTAATTATTATTGTTGCAAGTACTGGTATTGCCTCATTTGCAATTCCAGATTTCTATATGAGTTTTCACTTCCGTATTGCTAGATTTTGGTACATTTTTGCTGGATTTTTGGGTGGATTTTTAGGAATTGGACTTACTCTATTTGTTCACTTATTAATTTTATCAAGTATAAAATCTTTTGGAGTAAATTATCTTTCTCCATATGTATCTATGATGAATATTAATTCAAAAGGGTATTTCCTCTCTCCTATTTGGAAGAGGGAAAAACGCTCAGACTTTCTTAATACAAAAAGAGAGTGTAAACAAGAGCATATTAGCATGAAATGGAAATATCACAATTAAAAATTACTATTTTATCCTTTAATTAAATCTGTAATTTATTTTTTCTTTTTATATGTATAAATAAAATTTATATATTAAAAAAGAAAATTTAGAAAGGAAGTTAAAATGACTTTAAATAAAATAAGTTCTATACAAGCAATTGCATTAGTTGTAATAGTTATAGTTAATCATTTGGTATTAAGTATTACAAATAATATTACAACATCTACTGGTTCTGCTTCATTACTCAATAGCATTTATGTTTTTGTTTTTGCATTAATATTGGTTTGGTTAATTGTAAAGCTATATAAAAACTTTGTTGGTAAAGATATTTTAGATATTTCACAATTCTTAGGTGGAAAAGTATTAAAAACAATTGTAGGAATTTTATATTTAGTATACTTTATATTTATAGTTTCTCTAGTTGTACGTAGATCTGCCAAAGATTTAAAACTTATATATTTCAACAATTTTGAAATAGGTACTATAATCTTTTTGATACTACTAGTAAGTGTAATTGCTTATCATTTCGGGCATTCTTGTATATCAAAATGTAATTTAGTAGTAACTCCTATAATGTTTATTTTGATTGTTATAGTTGGATTCTCAAATGCTGAAAACTTTAAATTTGAAAGAATCTTCCCTATTTTTGGCTTTGGAATTAATGAAACATTTTTTACTGGACTAAGCAATATTTTTGCATATAGTGGAATTGGTATACTTTATCTAATTATGCCTATGTTAAAGGACTATAAGGATTTTAAAAAAGTAAGTTACTTTTCTGTAATTGCGACTGGATTACTAATTATATTAAGCATAGGAAGCATATTATTATCATTTCCATTTATTAAATCGTTAACTGAAATATCTGAATTATATATTGAGGTACAAAATATTTCTTCTTTTTGGCAGGTATTTCAACGTATTGATGCCATATTTATCCTAGGATGGGTTTTAGCTATAGTATCATATTCTAGTGTTTTAATAATGTTTATTGTTTTATTATTTAGTAAATTAACAAATTCAAAACTTGCAACTCCTATTGCAATGGTATTTGCAGCAATTATATTTGCATTATCCTTAATACCTCCAAGCGCCAGTGTAGTTTCTATATTAGATACAACAGTGTATAAGTATGGCAGTATATCTTTAATTATTGTTGGAAGTTTTTTAATTTTGATTTTTGCAAATATAAAATATAAAAGGCTTAATAAAAATAAAAGTTAGTGTCACTGTTTTCAATGTTATGTTTATAGGTATATCTACTTAAAAAACCTAAATACATTATAAGGAGTAAAAAATGAAATCTAAATATATTGCATTACTACTAATTTTATGCTTTTTTGCTTTTCTTCTTTCTGGTTGTGACGAAGGTCATACTGTTGACCAGTTCTCATATATTGTAGCACTTGGAATAGATAAAGGCGAATCCCACAAAATAAAACTAAGTTTGCAATTCGCCATTCCTAGTGGCTCTGAAAGTACTAGTGGTTCTTCTCAATCTGCTAATTCAGTTGTTCATAGTGTTGAATGTAGCTCTATCGAAGAGGGTATTAATTTAATGAACAATTATGTTGGTAAACCCATAAATCTAGCACATTGCAAGGTTGTGGTATTTTCTGAAAAAGTAGCTGTTGAAGGTCTTTCTCCACACATATATACTCTAACTAATTCTATACAAATGAGACCAATTGCTAACATTATTGTTTCAAGATGTCCTGCTAGCGATTATATTGAAAATGCTAAATCTCCATTAGAGGAGCTTTCTGCTAGGTATTATGAAAGTATTTTTACTTCTACTGAACAAACTGGTTATATTGTAACTGCTTCTTTGAGTGACTTCTTCTATTCTTTAAATGATACGACTAAACAACCTATTGCTGTACTTGGAGATGTAAATTATCTTCATACTGATAATACTGAAAATACCTCGAGTTCTGAATCAAATAAGTATAAAGCTGGTCAAACTCCTATTAATTCAGATAATTCCATAGAAAACTCTGGAATTGCTGTTTTTAAAGAAGATAAACTTGTTGGTGAGTTAGATAATATTCAGACTATGTGTTTTTCAATGGTAACTAATACTTTAAACAAAGCTATTATAACTATTCCTAACCCTTTTGATAATTCTGAAACTATTGATTTACAAATAACTCGTAATAATCCTACTCAGTCTATAGTATCTACTTTAAGCACAAACCCCTATATAGAAGTTAATTTGCAATTAAGTGCTCAGATTCTCTCTATGACAGAGGATTCTGTATATCTTCGTGCTGAAAATTTGCCTAGATTAGAAGAAGCGGTAAATAGCTATTTGGAAAAAAATACTTCTGAATTTTTATACAAAACTTCTAAAGAGTACCACTCTGACATTACTGGTTTTGCTAAAGAAGCTATTAAAAATTTTTGGACTTGGGATAAATGGGAGTCTTATAATTGGCATGAAAATTATGAAAATGCTGTTTTTAAGGTTAGAGCTTCTACTAATATCCGTTCTGGTAGGCTGTTTACAGATTCCTAAAAATATTAGATTGATAAAATGAAAGGAACTATTTATATGATTTTTGTTATTGCTATTATCTCAATATATATTGCTTTTCAAGCTATTAGCTATTCTATTTATGAAATAAAGACTAACAACAATAAACTTGCTGGAATTTGTATTATTGTATTATCTATTATTGCTCTAATTGCTCCAACTGTATTATTTTATATTAGATAAATTTTTCTGCAAATTGTAAGTTTTACTTACCTCAGTAAAAAAGAGTACAATTTATTACATTTCACAGATTAAAATTAGAACATATAAGTACTATAATATTTATTTTGACAAAGTAAAACCTACAGCACCAAAATTGCTAAAATAATTTTGGTGCTGAATATTTATTATTTAAATAATTCTAATGCCTTTTGTAATTGTGTATCTTGAGTTCTTTCAACATTATAAATACTTTGGTCTTTTGGAAGTTCAACTTCAAAGTCTGGTGTTATACCTATTTTATTAATAGTATTTCTATTTGGTGTGAAATATTCATTTGTAGTTAATTTTAACCCACTACCATCTTTAAGAGTATAAATAGTTTGAATAACACCTTTACCATAGGTCTTCTTTCCTACCAACTTAGCATTGTCATGCTCTTTTAATATACCAGATAAAATTTCAGAAGCACTAGCTGTATTCTCGTTTGTAAGAATTACAACAGGTAAATTTATTAGTTTATCTTTCTGTGCTTTTTTAACTTCTTCGCCTTCACTTTTGCTTGTTGTAATTAATAATATTTTGTCTTTTTCAACCATTGTGTCTGCTATTTCAATAGCTTCATCTACAATGCCACCACCATTATTTCTTAAATCTATAATTAGTCCTGTTACTTTTTTACTTTCTAATTCTTTATATTTTTGTATAAATTCATCTGCTGTTCCTTCATCAAAAGATGGTAGTTTTATATAACCTATATTGTCAATAACCTCACATGTTACATGGCTTGTTTTTATCTGCTTTCTTTCAACATCTATTTCTAAAAAGTTTTCTCCTCTTAGAATTCCCAATTTCACCTTAGTACCCTCTTGTTCTTTCAATTTGCTAGATGCTTCTGATAATTGCTCGCCTTTATATTCTATTCCATCAATTTTTTGAATTATATCTCCAGATAAAACTCCTGCTTCTTGTGCTGGACCACCTTCAATAGGTGATATTACTACAATTTGATTTTTCTGTGTATCATTGGTAATATATACTCCTATTCCAACAAATTTCCCAACAGCCTCTTCCATATATTCTTTCATTTCTTCTGAAGTAATATATTCTGAATATTTATCATCTAAACCTGCAACATAGCCTTTAATTGCTGTTTCTATCATTTGTTGTTCATCTAATTCACCTATATATTTTTCTTCTATCCAAGACTTTAAAGACTCAAATGTTTTTCCTATTTCTGATGAATCTGATGTAACTTTAACATACTTAATATTCGTATTTCCAGCCATCATATTATATACTACTAATGTTGTTACTATTGCTGTTATTAATATTGTTAATAGCATGAGCATTATGACTTTATATGCTCTTTGTGATTTTTCTGTATTCATATTCCCTCCTAAGGTTACTTATTTAATTATATTTAACTTTTACAATATTATTCTATAAAATTCTTTAAGTTTTAGCATTTTACTAAAAGACAATTTTTAGAATAAAAGTATGTTATATGTAAATATTAATATTATTGTTCACTATTACTTGTATTTTCTATTTCTCCTGTTAAATATGGTAATGGATTTACACAACTTCCATTTATTCTAACTTCAAAGTGAACATGTGGACCTGTTGAATTTCCAGTTGAACCAACTTCCATAATTAAATCTCCCTTTTTTACTTCTGTACCAACAGTAGTTAATATTGTTTGCCCATGACCATATAAAGTAGAAATTCCATTTCCATGATTAATCATAACACAGTTTCCATAACCTCCATACCAGTCTGCCATAGTAACAACTCCATCTGCTGCTGCAATTACAGGAGCACCAAAACCTGCGTTTCCTATATCTATACCAGAATGATTCCTTACAACACCTTGTATTGGATGTTCTCTAGAACCATAACCAGATGTAATATATGTACCACTTTTAGCAATAGGCCATGCCATTAAGCCCCCTGTATATTCTCCCATATATTGCAAATTTGAAGCTAGATGTATAAGGTTTTCAATTCTTTGTTCTTCATTTTTAAATTCTTCTACTTTTCTTTGTAATTCTTGCTCTTCTGCTGATAATTGATTTATGTAGTTTTGCTGAATTGTTCTATTGTTTTGCATTACAATTGATGTTTGTTCTCTTTTTGCTCTCATTACTTTCAGATTTACTTTTTGTTGTTCTAAAGTTGACTTTTCCTTTTCTATATCTTCTTTTTCTGTTTGAATAGTTTTTAATAAATCGAAATCATTATCTACTATTTTTTTCAAAGAATAATATGTACTAATAAAGTCTACTATACTTGCAGAATTTAGTAATACATCTAAATATGTTGTTTCACCATATTTATACATTGCAATTAGCCTTTCATCTGTAAGTTTTTGATTTTCATTATAATCTTTTTCTTTTTGTTCTATTCTTTTTGTAGTATCATCTATTTTGCTTTGCAAATCTGAAAGCTGCGAATTTAATTCCTTTACCTCTTTTTCTGCAACTCTTATATTATCATCTAATTGCTGAATTTTTACAATTGTTTCTGATAGTTCTTCTTGAACATATTGTAAATTTTGTTCTGCTTCTTGCTTTTTTTCCTGATTTTCTTGTAACTTTTCATTTAAACTTGTTGCTGTAACAATTTCACTAGAGTGTAAGCATATTAGTATACTTACACACAATGTTATTATTAATAGTTTTACTAATACTTTTTTCATATGCTTACCCCCTTTTAAATACTAAAATTTTAGTATTATGACTCTTTTGTAGCTCCTGGTGCCAAAGTGTAACCTCCTGGTAAATATTCTAGTGGATTTAATGGGGCAACATTAAAGAAATTTGAAATTGAGCTTGCTCTTCTTAATTCAAAATGTAAATGTGCTCCTTGACTTGAACCACTGTTTCCTGATTGTGCAATAACTTGTCCTTGTTTTACATATTGGCCATATGAAACTTTAAATGAATTTAAGTGACCATATAAGCTAATATAATTATTTCCATGTATAACTATTATATAATGACCATAACCCGTTGGATTTTCTAGTGTATACGCATAACCAGAAGCTGAAGCATATACATTTTCATAACTTGCTCCTATATCTATACCTTTATGTTTTCTTCCCCATCTGTTTTTTACAGTTGAAGTAATGTACCTATTGTTACATGGCCATACAAAACTACCATCAAAATGTAAACCATTTGAGCCTGTTGTAGTACCATTACTTCCATTATTTTTATTTGCTTCCGCCTGTTGTCTTTTAAACTCTTCTTCTATTCTTTTAAGCTCTGCTTTTATCTCATTTTCAATTCTATCTAACCTTGCATTTGCTGCATCTATATCTTTTTGTAATGCTCTATCTGCTTCTGATAAACTATTTAATTTTTCTTCTCTTTGTAATTTATTTGCTTTTAATATTTTAGCTTTTGCTTCTTTTTCAGATTTAGCATTATCTAATTGTGACTTCTGACTTTCTAATTGTTGCTTTGCTTGTTCTATTTGTCTTTGTTGTTCTTCAATAGTTTCTAACAACTGCATGTCACATTCTGCTATTTTTGACAAAGCATAATAGTTACTAATAAATTCAAATACATTTGCAGATTTAAATAGCATGTCTAAAAAGGTTACTTCCCCTTCTTTATACATAGCTACCAATCTTTCCTCAAAAAGTGCTTGATTTTCTTCATACTCTTTTTGTTTTTTCTCTATTTCATCTTGTTTTTGCTTAATTGAAGTTTGTAATTCGTTTATTTGTATTTCTAATGATTTTATTTCTTCTTCACTAATAGAAATTGATGTATCTAGTTTTTGAATTTCTGTTTGTTCTGATTTTATTTCTGATTGTACCTCTGCTTTTTCATTTGTTTTTTGATTTATCTGATTTTCTATATTCTTTTGTTCTTCTTTTAATTGATCCGTTAATGCTGATGCGTTTACACTATACATAATAGTGCTCTGCATTAATATTAATACTAAAATAACTGATATAATTTTTCTTTTCATAGTACTTCTACCATTCCTTCTTTTGATATTTTATATATTAAACCTCCAGATACTTTCTCATTGAAATTATACTTCCTAATGCACCAATACCTATTCCTAAGCCTAAATATACTGTAATTACTAATGGGAATATCTCTGAAAAAGTTAATAATTTTATACTCATTAGTGTACTTATAAATGATTTAGCAATTTCTCCTACTATTGCATTATATCCTAGTCCTAATAACAATATTGATAAAGAAGCTGCAACTATTCCTATTATAATACCTTCTACTATAAAAGGCCATCTTATAAATCCATTTGTTGCACCAACATATTTCATTATTGAAATTTCTTTTCTCCTTGCATGTACTGTAAGCTTTATTGTATTTGCAATAATAAATACTGAAATTATAACAAGTAATATTAATATTCCTGTAGATACAAACCTTATTCCATTTGCTACATTTACTAATGCAACTACTGTTTCACTTTGTGCTATTACTTCGTCTATATTTTCTATTTGTTCTATCTGTGCTTTTACTTCTTCTAGTTTTGTTAAGTCTGTTAGATTAACCATATATCCTGCTGGTAATGGATTTCTTAACTCTAAATATCCTTTTAAAAATCTATCTCCAAACTTTTCAACCATACTATTCATAGCTGCTTCTTCAGAAATAAATGTTGTTTTTGCAACATAAGGTACTTTTTTTATTTCTTCTTCTACATTTTTCATTTGTTCTTCTGATATACCTTTTACTAGATGTGCCGTCATTCCTTGATCTCTTTCAAGTTCTTGTACTATATAATTGATATTTTCTCCAATTAAGAAAAATAGCCCAAATATAAGCATTGTTGCACACATAATCATTAAAGAGGCACCTGTAGATTTTTTATTTTTAAATACATTTCTAAACCCTTCTGATATTAAATATCCTAATACATTATACCTCACTATCATACCCACCTTTTTCGTCATCTCTATCGATAATACCTTTATCAATATGAATTACTCTTTTTTTCATTTTATCTACTATTTCTTTTGCATGTGTTGCTACTACTATTGTTGTTCCTCTCATGTTTATATCATTTAATAATGTCATAATGTCCCAAGCTGTTTCTGGGTCTAGGTTTCCTGTAGGTTCATCTGCTATTAGCATAGATGGATTATTTACAAGTGCTCTTGCTAGTGCAACTCTTTGTTGTTCTCCGCCTGATAATTCATTTGGATACATTTTTGCTTTTCCACTTAATCCCACCAAAGATAGTACCATTGGTACTTGCCTTCTTATATGCTTTGGTGTAGCTCTTACTATATACATTGCAAATGCTACGTTATCATATACTGTTTTATCTGGTAATAACCTAAAGTCTTGAAATACTACTCCCATACTTCTTCTTAAAAATGGTACTCTTTTTGGTTTCAAGTATGTTGTGTCTTTTCCATTTATAATTATATTTCCTGATGTTGGGTTTTCCTCTTTTAATATCATTTTTATTAGTGTTGATTTTCCTGAACCTGAACTTCCAACTAAAAACGCAAATTCCCCTTTATCTATTTTAAAGTTGGCATTATGAACAGCTTCTGTTCCTGTGCTATATGTTTTATTTACATTTCTAAATTCTATCATTTTTATACCTCTTATATACTGTTTATTAATGATAAATTTGTATCACTTCTATTTCAATCATAACAATAAAATTAATTATTTGCAATAGTATTTTTAATATTTTTTTTAGTTATTTTTAGTTGTTTTTTCGCTTTTTGTCTGTTTTTCACGTTTTTTTATATGTTTTAAAAATTCACAAAAAATTCACATTAGAATAGCAATAGCATATCTTCTAGCTTTCATATATATTTTTCATATGTAAGAGCAGTAGCATTATTAAAACATTTTAACCTTTTAGGTTACTTTCATTATATATCTTCTGTTCACCTGAAAAATTTTTTAGAATTTATTTAATATATCTTCTGTTGATATTCCAAAATATTTCATAAGTTCTTGTGCTGTACCAGACTTACCAAATGTATCATTTATTCCCATTCTTTCTACTTTTATTGGTTTATCTATTGTATTTTCTTCACAAAGCACTTCACATATAGAACTTCCTAAACCTCCAATTATGCTATGATCTTCAATTGAAATTATTCTTTTAGTCTCTTTTGCACATCTTATTATAGTTTCTTTATCTATAGGTTTTATAGTATGTATATCAACAACTCTTACATCTATACCTTTTTGAGTTTTCAATACTTCTTTTGCTTCTAATGCTTCACTTACTGTTACACCTGTAGCAAATATTGTTGCATCTGTCCCCTCTCCAAACTGAACGGCCTTTCCTATTTCAAATTTTTCAGAATTATTATATATTACTGGCACTGAATATCTTGATAACCTTAAATATACAGGTCCTTTAATTTTAGATATTTCTTTTACTGCCCATTTAGTTTGTATGTCATCTGATGTACTTATTACAGTCATGTTAGGTAAAGTTCTCATCATTGATATATCTTCTAGCATTTGATGTGTTGCTCCATCTTCCCCTACAGTTATTCCTGCATGTGTAGCACATATCTTTACATTTAAATTTGGATAACATATACTATTTCTTATTTGATCATATGCTCTTCCTGCTGCAAACATGGCAAATGTACTTGCATATGGAATTTTGTTACATGTTGCAAAACCTGCTGCTGTTGACATCATATCTTGTTCTGATATTCCTATATCAAAAAATCTATCTGGAAACTCTTTGGCAAAAATTTGTGTTTTTGTAGCTGTTGATAAATCAGCATCTAACACTACTATATCTTTATTTTCTTTTCCTAACTCTGCTAAAGCCTCTCCATAGCTTTGCCTAGTAGGTATTTTTTTATTTTCCATATTTAACACATTCCTTTCATAAGGCATAAATTCAGCCTATTTATTTATCTAATTCTTTTATAGCAATTTTATACTCTTCTTCATTTGGTGCTTTTCCATGCCATTGTGCTTGATTTTCCATAAAACTTACACCTTTGCCCTTTACAGTTTTTGCAATAATTGCAGTTGGCATACCCTTTGTCATTTTTGCAGTATTAAAAGCATCTATCAATTCTTCTATTTTATGACCATTTACAACAATCGTATTAAATCCAAAACTTTTAAACTTTCCTTCAATATTATCTAGACCTTTGACTTCTTCAATTTTTCCATCTATTTGCAAATTATTATTATCTACGATAACACATAAATTATCTAATTTATATTTATGAGATGTCATAGCAGCTTCCCATATTTGCCCTTCTTCAATTTCTCCATCCCCTAAAATACAATATACTCTAAAACCATCATGGTTTAGCTTTGAACTTAAAGCCATTCCATTTGCTACAGATAGACCTTGCCCCAAAGAACCTGTTGTCATATCAACTCCTGGTACTTTTGTCATATCTGGATGTCCTTGCAATTTTCCTTCTATTTTTCTAAAAGTATTTAGTTCTTCATTTTTAAAATACCCTTTTTGTGCAAGTACTGCATATAATGCTGGTGAACAATGCCCTTTTGACAATACTAACCTATCTCTTAGGCTAGAGTTTGGATTATTTGCATCTATATTCATTTGATTAAAATATAGTACTGTTAAAATATCTGCTATAGAAAGTGAACCCCCAGGGTGCCCTGACTGTGCTTTATACACCTGTTCTATTATTTGTTTTCTTACTTGTTTTGAAATTTTTTCTAATTCTCTTGTTTCCAACTTCTCATTCCTCCTTTTCTATTAAAGTTTATCATATATGTTTTTCTTATTCAATATGCAATAAGATATTGTGCAAAAAAATAGCCAAATGAATAATCATAATACTTTTTCTTGATTATTCTTGGCTATTTTTAATTTTTACAATTTATTATTCATTTACAATTTTCTTACCTTCTATTTTACCAACATAAATTCTATATTTTCCATACCCATTATCTTTTTTCAACTTTAAAACTTCATTTTCTACCTCTTTTAATATTTCTAATAATTTAGTAGATATATATTCTGAAACATATATTAAGAAAAATATTTTGTTTCTTCCATTTTGATTTATAACAAAACTTCCGCGATTTGATTTATATACAAAATTTATACTTTCTTCTGTTGTTTCTGACTTTTTTTCATATTGTATTTCTATATCTTCATTTCTATATATTAAATGAGTTCCATCATCTAAATTCCATATATTATTTCCTTCTGCATCAAAGTTTGGATACATTATGTATAACAAATTTGAAAGTGCTTGTTTCTCATTGCTATTTAATTCCTGATTTTGAGATAATATAGTAATAAATTTTCTTAATTGGCTATTCTCTAATGTAGTAAATGGTTTTATTGTTCCTAAATTATCATATATATTCTTTTTGGTGTTCTTCTTATTTTTTTTCTCTCCATTAAATAATTTTCTTAAAATTCCCATTTTTCTCCCCTACTCTATATTTGAAAAAGTTTTTAATGTGTAGATAATGTTTTTGTTTATTTTTTATGCAAACTTATTATATCAAATATAATTTTGAAAGTCAATATTATGTAGAATTTTACAGTAGAAAAAGTACAATTTGTCACATTTTACAGATTAAAATTAGAAGCATATAAGTACTATAATATTTGTATTGGCAAAGTTTTTTACTGGCTTTGCCAATCGCTCTGGGTCATATCATTTGTTACCATTGATTTATTCTCCTATATATTATATAATATCATTATGAAAAAATTAATAGTTGAAAAAAAATATAATAATCAAAAATTAAACAAATTTCTATTTGAAAAGTTTCCAAATTTAAAGCAAAGTACTTTATATAAAACACTTAGAAAAAAAGACATAAAAATTAATAATAAAAGAGTATCCGAAAATGTTATAATTCATTCTGGAGATGAAATTCAAGTTTTCATCGCTGATGGATTATTAATGTCACCATCCAATATCTTTAATTTAGAAATAATTTATGAAGATAAAAATATTATAATTATTAATAAGCCTGCAAATATAGAAGTTACAGGCAATTTAAATTGTCTGTCATATCATGTTAAACAGTACTGTAAATCCCATGGAGAAAATTTTGTAGAACCTTGCCACAGGTTAGATAGAAATACTATCGGTTTAGTTTTATTTGCTAAAAATGAAGAGTCATTATCTATTTTATTAGAAAAGTTTAAACAAAAAGAAATTGAAAAACACTATATAGCTGTAGTACACGGACTTTTTAAGGAAAAGCAAAATCGACTTATAGCATATCTTTTTAAAGATAAGAAAAAATCTTTAGTATACATTTCTGATACTCCAAAAAAAGGATATTCCGAAATAATAACTTCTTATTCTGTATTAAAAGAAAATAAATCTGACAACTACTCTATTTTAGACATTAATTTAGAAACTGGTCGAACACATCAAATAAGAGCACATTTTGCACATATAAAACATCCTATTATTGGAGATGGAAAATATGGATATAATGAAATAAATAAAAAATTTAAAGTTAAAACTCAAATGTTATGTAGTTATAAAATTAAATTTAACTTTTCTGGAGATAATAAAATTCTAAATTACTTAAATGGGTTCTGTTGTACTATAAATGTTCCTTTTCAATAATTTCATTA
The DNA here is from genome assembly GCA_947642455.1 of uncultured Clostridiaceae bacterium. Lineage (GTDB taxonomy): Bacteria > Bacillota > Clostridia > TANB77 > CAG-508 > UMGS1663. The sequence continues at coordinate 65,861 of CANRSN010000004.1, read as the reverse complement.
TTAATACAGTGTAGAATCCAAACAAAAAAATCCAGTTTTTAGCTGGATTTTTTCGTTATATTTCATATAGTAGTTTAATAAACTTGAATATTTCTCGATTTATATTCTTTTAAGAATTCCTCGATATATTCTTTATTTTCTGAAGATGTATAATCTTCAAATGTAATACTTTTGCATAACTTTTCCTCTTTTAATGTCTTTACAAATTGCTTTATGCAATCTAACGCATATAATCTTTTATTTGAGTCACATGGAATGATTAAATCGAGAAATACTATATGCTCATCATTTAATGGTTTTGCAAAAATAAAACCAATAAATTTTTTGTCACCTTGTCTTAATACTGTTACTACAGACAATCCGTCATCAACATTTTTAAGCTGAGTTTCTAGCTTGTTTCTTTCTTCCTCCCTTTGTTTTTCTTGACGGTTATTTGGGTACATTTGGCATACATAATCTGCGGCATCAATTCCCTTAGCCGTTCTTAAAATAACCCTTCGCCGTTCCACATAAAATTCTCGCTTCATAAAATGTCCTCCTTGTAGCAAATTTCACTTGGTTATTATCCAAGTAATAAAAACATTTATAACATCTTTATTTTACTACATTTTTTCAAAATTTTCAAGATTTTAGTAATATTTTTCATTATTTTTATAACTACTACACATAGATTCATCTGGTTGTTTAGTAGTACAATTTTGTATAGGTGTAACAATTATTTGCTCTAAAGCACATTCTTGCTCTTGATTTTTATTATATCTACAGCTTGTGACTGTACAATTAATTTTTTGATTTTTTTCCATGTTTATACCTCCTTTTATACTACATATTATACTCAAATTTGTACTTTTTATTAATAACCATACATTTTATCTGAGTAGTCTAAACCAATTGAAAAAAAGTTTCTCCATCATATTAGAAATGCTAATTTTCTTAACTTCTGTATTTGAAATAATATTAACACTACAAATAACCTCTCCATTTAATTTATATGAGATTTCTCCTATCTTTTGACCAACTGTTACAGGTGCTGTAATATTATCTGGCATACTAATAATTTGCTCAATATCACTACCAGAACCTTTTTGAAGTAATGTTCCAACATCATTTTCAAAAATAGTCTCTATGCTTTGTGTTGTTCCTTTTGTAACATTTACATTTTTTAGCACTTCTCCCTTTTTTGCAAACTGCTTAAATGAATAATTACTAAATCCATAATCCAACAATTTTTGTGCTTCACTAAACCTTACTTTTGTTGTTGGTGCTTTCATTATTACAGCAATTAGTGATAAGCCATTTCTTGTAGCACTTGCAGATAAATTGAATAATGCCAAACCAGTTGAACCTGTTTTTAGCCCTGTTGCTCCTTCATAATTTCTTATAAGTTTATTTGTATTTGTAAGACCTGACTTTCCATCTCTTAAAGTATCAGTCCATATTGTTGTGTATTTTGTGATTGTTGGATGCTTACTAAGTAATTCTCTAGACATCAACGAAATATCATAGCTTGATGTAACATGACCATCTGTATCTAAACCATGACAATTTTTAAAACATGTATCTTTCATTCCTAATTCTTTTGCACGCATATTCATTTTTTCAACAAATGCTTCTTCTGAGCCTTCCAAATATTCTGCCATCGCTACTGTACAATCATTTGCTGATGCAACACAAATTGCCTTTAGCATTTCGTCTACTGTAAGAGTTTCTCTTACATCTAACCAAATTTGAGAACCTCCCATATTACTTGCATTTTCAGTACATGGAATTTTGTCTGTTAATGATATTTTTCCAACATCTAATGCTTCCATTATTAATAATATACTCATTACTTTTGTTACTGATGCTGGACGTAATACTTCATGACTGTTATGCTCATACAATATTTTACCAGTAGATTGCTCTATTAGTATTGCCGACTCTGATTCTAACTTTAAATCAACTGGTGTAGTTGAAACTGTTTTGTTATTTAATGCTTCATTTAATGAAGTAGCATTATTAGACCAAACATATATTGTATCTAATTCATTATTCGCAAGGCTAAATGTTAGTATTGACAATAATGTTATTAATATTATTAAAAAACTAAATATCTTTTTATACATATATAGACCTCCTAATTATCTATTAAAATATATGTAATAAAAAGATATTTTAGTCCAATAACTGTTTTTATATACTAGGAAAATATAACAAGGTTTTATATTCTTTTAATCTATAAAAAATTATCTCTTTTTTATTTTAGCAACAAAGAAACCTTCATATAGCTCTGTTGGGAGCACACATATTGTGCCTTCAATGCTTGTGGGTAATTGAGAAATTCCTTCCATTTTTATTGGAATTATTTCAGCATTACATTTTGACAATACTTTTTCTAAAACTTTTTCATTTTCTTCTAATAATATAGAACAGGTTGAATAAACCATTTCTCCTCCATGTTTTAATATATTTAACGCCTTTTGCAGTAATTCTTCCTGAGTTTTTACAGATCTATTTATTAGTTCTTCTGTAATTTGCATATTACCTAGTGTATATATTGTCCCACTTCCACTACAAGGTGCATCTAATAATATTTTATCAAAAGAAAAGAAATTGTCTAATTTTCTTGAATCTACAGCCATCACATAAGTACATGTTACACCTTGTTTTTGTAAGTTATATTTTAATCTTTCTGCTCTTATTTTATTTTTCTCACAAGCCGTAATTATAGATTTATTCTTTGAAATTGCAGCCATCTGGGTTGTCTTCCCTCCTGGCGCTGCTGCCATATCTAAAATATTTTCATTAGCCTTTGGCTCTATTATAATTGATGGTATCATTGAAGACAAACTTTGTAAATATATTTCTCCTTCTTCGTAAATTTTTAATTTTCTAATTTCTTCTTCTCTAACATTTTGTATTATTAATGCTGTTTTATTCCAAAAAACTTCCCTATATTCAATTTGTGCCTTATCAAGTTCACTTTTTATAGTATTTATATCTGTTTTTATTGTATTTACTCTTAAAGTTACTTTCCTTTGCTTTGAATATCCTTCTATTATTTTATTTGTTTTTTCTTCACCATATTGATTTAATAATTTTTTATATAAAAAATCTGGTACATCTTTTTCATTTTTCAATTTTCTCACTCCAATAATTAAATAATACCATAATATTTTTTAAATGTAAATGCAATAGTTTCGGTATTTTTTTAATAGCAAGTTCTAGGCTTAAAATATTTTCTACACGAATATGAATATTTATTTTTGTAAAGTTCTTTACTGGCTATGTAAGAATTCAAAAGTAATCGAAATTGTATATACAAAACTTAAGAACTAACAGCAAAATTACACTGTTAGTTCTTTTTCTCTCCAAAATATCCACTACAAAACCTCATTATAGCCACTTTTACTTTTACATCAAATATTAATTAATTCCCAACTAATTGTTCAATAGTTATTTCATCTAGTGTGAAACAATCTAATGCTCCTGCGATCATTTCCCCTAGTTCACTAACACATGACAATTTGCGTATAAATTCATCGATATCTCTAAGGAAATCTCCTTCACTATATCCTGACACACTGATATAAAATGCTAGTTCCATACAGTAACCGTCATAGTCTTCTTCAAGCATATCTAAGGTGTTACTATTTAAGAACTTATGAACTTCATCAAAGTCAAGTTCTTTTACAATTTGCAAAAGTTCATCTGTTCTTTTTGCATTCATCAAATCCTCAACATGTTCAACATCTTTTAATTTCCGCAACTCCTGTTTTACCTTTTGGATTATTTCATATCTTCCCATAATTTCACTCCTTTTGCTTATTTAATTGGATTGTTTTGGAGAGCTTTTCAAATAAATTCTTATATATTATACATAGTATCGTATTTTATGTCAATATTCTTTTTCGAGTTTCTGCAAAAAAGTGTACAATTTGTGTTACTGTTCACTCTTTAATATATGTATTAGTCTACAAACTTTATATGTATATATTTTGCAACGATTTTGTGGGGACCTTCTTAGAAAATGTTTGAGCGATTAGCGAATTACATTTTCTTAGATGGGGAAGTGAAAAAATATATACATATAAAGTTTGTAGACAGATTAACTCGTGCAGTGTGAACAGTAACCAATTTGTTCCTACTAGTCATCATATCCCATATTATCTGGATTTGTTTCATCATATTCATACTCATATGTTGCAGGTCTCGTCCTCTTTGGATGTAACTTTGTAGGGTTTGGAACTATTATAGGATTACTAATGTTTGTAGGTTCCTCAATAATTGTTCTTTGTCTTTCTTCTTTTTCCTCTCTTCTTTCACGTTGTCTTCTTTGTTCTTCTTGTTTCTTTTCTTCTTTTTTATTTGTCATTTGCTTATTAATTAAATTATTTGTTTTTTCAACTAAATCTGGTACATAGTCTAATAATCTATCCACACAAGAACTATGACTTACAGGTAACAATTTTACATTATTAGGAGTAACTACTAAAAATGCTACTGGTGTAATACTTACACCTGCTCCACTACCACCACCAAATGGTAATTTATATTGTATTTCTTCCTCTTTTTCTCTTTTTTTGTACTCATCTATTGTTTCACCTTTAAATTCGCTTCCTCCTGCTGCAAATCCAAATCCAACTTTTGAAATTGGAATAATTATAATATTACTAGATGTTTCTATTGGTTCTCCTATTATAGTATTTACATCTATCATCTCTCTAATTGAATCCATTGCTGTAGTCATAAGACCTTCTATTGGATGCTCGTTCATTTACATCTCTCCTTTTCATTGTTAAAATATATATCATATTAATAATATGTACCATTTTTACTTTAATTATACTATTTAATTTGATATTATATAAATCTTTTTGCATATATACAGGATTTACAAAATATTTGCACCTTTTCATATTTTTCTTTTCTATTAAAAATGGTAAAACTATTCCTATAATACTTCCTATTCCTGCCACTATAAATGAAGTTAATATTGCATCTTCTACTCCCAACCATATTTTCAAATTTAACATTACTATTTCTAATCTTATTTTTTTTATTAACTCAAACATTTCCTTTTTTCTAAACTTTATCTCATTTTTTACATCTTGTTTTATATTTAGCTTTTTGACTATTTTTGAATTAACTATCGATTCTATCTTCTTTTCATTTATAACTGTTTTATATATTATGAGTTTATCTAATAACTTTATTTGTAATATGATTCTCCAATTTTTTCTATCACTCATATTTCCAAATTCAAAGTCTTTTATATTTAATTGTATTGTTAATGAAAATATAGCTAATACTAGCAGAGCTAAAAATATTATTATTGCTAAAAAAATTAAAACTAATATCATTTAATAACCTCCTTTGAAGTTATGATATTAGTTTTTCCATTTTTTTCTTTTTTATTCTTATTATTTAGTTTTTTTAGCCTTTTCTACTATAATATCTCCAAACAATTCTTCTTGTGTTGTAACAACTTTGCTCCTTCTTGAAAGTTCTAATAGACCTGTAAAAGCTGTTACCACCTCTTGTTTATTACACCTTGAAAATGTATACATTTTATTAAATACAAACCTAGGCCTTTTAAGTAACTCCCTAAACATTTCTTTTACTTTACTCCCAACTGTGTATGTATCTGTAATGGCTATTTTCTCAATATTTTTTGCATTTTGATTTAATTTATTACTAGTTTTCTCTACTATTTTCCTATATAAATCTGATATTTTATTTTTATCAAAATTCCTATCTAGTTTTTGTTTTGGTAACTCTATTTCTTCTGGCATTCTATAATATATTTTTGAAAATATATTATAATTCTCTCTAAAAGTATTTGAAATTTCTTTATATTTTTTATATTCTATTATTCTTTGTAAAAGTTCCTCTTCTGTTAATTCTTTTTCATCTTCAACTTCTGTTGGCAAAAGATTTTTTGATTTCAAATATATTAGAGTTGATGCCATAATTAAAAATTCACTTGCTATTTCTAAGTTCATCTTTTCCATTTGATGTATATATTCTATATATTGATCTGTTACTTCACTTATTTTTACTTCATATATATCCATTTTATTTTTTTCAATTAGATGGCACAGCAGATCAAGAGGACCTTCAAAGTTCTCTATCTTTATTGAATATTTAGTAGTTTCTAAACTTAGTACGTTTGGCATTATTCTTCCTTTCATGCTTGCTTTTAAAATATCTAAATACATTTTGTAGCTTTATTAATGTAACATGTAAATTTGTGTACAACACATTTTTCTATATTAGAAGAGTCTATACGACTTTCTAAATATAGAAAACATTCTCTGCCTATTTATAACCATTTTAGTCTTCAAGAGCTTCTAGTGCTATATTTACGTTTTCTTGTTTATATCCTTTTTTTAAAAGATATTGTTTTATTTCATTTTCATCCATGTTTACAGACTTTTTTGTAACAATATTTTCTGCGGATTTTTTCTCATATTCTTCTAATATATCTATATTGTTTGAGATATATTCATCTATTAAATTTGATTGTATCCCTTTTGAAAATAGTTTACATTTTATTTCTTTTATAGATAAATTCTTTAAGGCAATAAATTCATTTACTGCCCTCTTTATGTAATCCTCATCACTTATATAATTATTTTCTTTTAATTCTTCTATTATATCTTCTAATATTTCTTCTTCAATTGTTTTATCAAATTTAAGCCTTATTTCTTGCTCTGTTCTTTTCTTATATATTATATATTTTAACACTTTTGTTTTATACCTGTCAAACTCTTCTATGGTATACATTTTTATTCCTCTTCTTTTTCATTTTCTTCTTTATTTGTTTCTTCGTTTTCTCCCAAACTCTTCTCAAATGCTTCAGCAGAATTTGCTCTTATTTTTTCTTCTACTTCTTTTGCGATTTCTGGATTTTCTACTAGATATTTTTTAACGTTTTCTCTACCTTGCCCAATTCTATCTCCATTATAACTAAACCAAGATCCACTTTTTTCAATTATATTTAAACTTACTGCAATGTCTAGTATATTTCCTTCTTTTGATATTCCTTTTCCATATACTATGTCAAATTCTGCTTCTCTAAATGGTGGTGCTACTTTATTTTTTACGACCTTTACTTTTGCTCTATTTCCTATAAATTCACCATCTTGTTTTATATTCTCTACTTTTCTTATATCTAACCTTACAGATGCGTAATATTTAAGTGCTCTACCTCCTGCTGTTGTTTCTGGACTACCAAACATTACTCCTACTTTGTCTCTTAATTGGTTTATAAATAATATTACTGATTTAGATTTATTTATAGCTCCTGCTAATTTCCTTAATGCTTGTGACATTAACCTTGCTTGTAAACCAATATGTGAATCTCCCATGTCTCCATCTATTTCTGCTTTCGGAACTAGTGCTGCAACAGAGTCTATTACTATTATGTCTAGTGCAGTGCTTCTTACTAATGCCTCTGCTATTTCTAGTGCTTGCTCTCCTGTATCTGGTTGTGAAACTATTAAATTGTCTATATCTACTCCCAAGTGTTTTGCATATACTGGGTCTAAGGCATGTTCTGCATCTATAAATGCTGCCTCTCCTCCTAATTTTTGTGCTTCTGCTATCATATGAAGTGCTAAAGTTGTTTTTCCTGAAGACTCTGGACCATATACTTCTATAATTCTTCCTCTTGGAATTCCTCCAATTCCTAATGCTATATCTAAACTTAATGCTCCTGTTGGGATTGCCTCAACATTCATTGCTTGATATTCTCCTAATTTCATTATTGAGCCTTTTCCAAATTGTTTTTCAATTTGTGCTAATGCTGTTTCTAATGCTTTCATTTTTTCTGAATTTTTTTCCATTTCTTTTTCTTCCTTTCTTGTGTTTCTACTTCAAACTCTTGTTTGATTAATTATATATTATTTTTTGTTTTTGTCAAGTGTAAAATTAATTTTTTTATTTAGTACATGTAACTATTCAGATGTCTTATACTATCTGCTATGTTATTAATATTTAGGTAATATAAATTGTAACATAAATTTTTCTACATTCTATACCAATTAGATATTCCATAATAACTAAAGTAGTTGTTGGGTTTAAGTTCTCCTGCCAAATTTTGACTTTTTACTACTGTTTGCTTATTTCTATACAAACATACAAATGGTACTTCCTCATTATAAATATCTAAAATCCTATTATATTTTTCTTTAAGAAGATTTATATCACTTATAGATTTTATTTCGTTTAGTATATTAATAACCTCCTCATTAGTATAGTTTTGTAAATTATCTATTCCAAAGAATGTGGTTAAATCTGGACTATATGAATTAGTAACACCTGTTAATATTATATCATAACTTTTATTTTTAAGTGCTTTTTGGTATTGGCTATCTGATATCTTATTAATTGTAACTTTTATTCCAATTTGCCCTAATTGTGATTTTATACTTTCTGCAGCTAAAACTCTTTTCTCATTTGATGTACATACTGTTAATTTAAATTCTAACCTTTTAGTACTGCCATTTTCTCTCTTTTGCCATCTATTATTTTTATATTCCCAGCCATTTTCTTCTAATATTCTTTTGGCTTGTTCTTGATTATAGCCTAAACCTACTTTTTCTTCATTATATAAATAATTACCATAGTCTAAAGGAAAGTTCGAAATATAGTAGTTATTATTATATACACTTGTTATTATATTAGCCTTATCTATACAATAGCTTATTGCTTTTCTTACCTCTACATTTTTTAATAAATCTTGATTACAGTTAAAAGCTAAATAGTCAAAGTCTCTTCCTTTTATTTCTCTTTTTGCATATCCAATTGTTCCAATATATTGTTCTAAATTTAAGTTTGATGTAGTTAGTATATCTATATTTCCTAATTTAAAACTATTATATACTTCTCCTACTTCTGAATATAATTTTATTTTTATACTTTCTATTTTTGAATTTTGTTCTTTTATATTCCACCAATTCTCATTTTTTAGAAGTGTTATTACTCCATTTTCTATTGTACTTATTGAAAACATTCCTGTTCCTATTGGAACTTTTGTAGAAGTTTTAAAATCTTCCCCTAAGTAATTGTTAGAAGAAAGTATTGGAAAAATTAAATTATATTCAAAAAATGGAACTTCTTCACTTAAATTTATTTTTATTGTTTCATTATCTAAAACTTCAACACTTGTTATTTTTTCTACATTATGTGTGTATATTGAAGTTAATTCTTTTAGCCTATCTATAGTAAATTGTATATCTTTAGCTGTTAAACTTGTCCCATCTTGCCATTTTATATTATTATTAATTTTTATAACATATGTTGTTTCTGATGTTTTTGAACATTCTTTTGCAAGACATAATTGTGTTTTATAGTTTTCATCTATTTTAATTAATGGCTCATATATTAACTGTCCAATATTTAATACTTCTTTATTGTTAGATAATAGAGGATTTATTGTATCATAATTTGATATTCCTAGTCGTAAATCTTTTAATTCTACTTTTTCTTCGCTTTGGATTATATCTTCTTGTTTTGCTTCTTCTTCTTTATCTTTAAAATATATCATATATATTGCAAATATGATTATTCCTATTACAAAAACAATAAATACATATTTTATAATATTTACTTTCATATAAAAAATCCTTTCTTTAATTTAAAGGCATTATAGAAATTGAAATTTGCATAAATCAAATTTCTTTTTCCTCTTTTATGTATTCATATAATATATTACTTTATGATTTTTTTCAAGATAATTTCAATTTTTTTTAGAATTATTCGTAACCATTAAGAGGTATGTGTTATTAATATTTATTTTGATATAAATATGTTTAAGAAAAAACTAATTTCTATATGTCAAAAAAGGAAAAACCTTTTTTGACAATATATTTTACAAAATTATTTTCTTGATTCAACAATAATTCTGATACCTGTTCTATCTTCTCCTTCCACTTCAACTTCTGCAAATGCTGGTATACATACTAAATCTACTCCAGATGGTGCAACAAAACCTCTTGCAATTGCAACTGCCTTTACCGCTTGATTTAATGCTCCTGCTCCTATTGCTTGCATTTCTGCTTTGTTTTCTTCCTTTACCAAACCTGCAATTGCTCCTGCTACTGAATTTGGATTTGATTTTGATGAGATTTTTAAAACTTCCATTTTTTGCCTCCTATAATTTTTTATTTTTTGTATTGAATTACAAATATATTTATATTACATTTTTTATAAAATGTCTATAGTTTTTTGGAAATTTATGGAAGATTTTTTCGTCATTTTTATTTGTTTTTCGCCTTTTATTTTAAAAATATTCTACTAATCTTTTCTGCTCGACAATTGTCGTCATTTATTTCAAAAATACACCCATTTAATATACATTCACCTTCTGCTAATTTATATCTTTCTGGCAGAGATGTTAAGAATCTTTTTACTGATGCCTCTATATCCATACCTATTACAGATTCTTTTGGACCTGTCATTCCTATATCTGTAATATATGCTGTTCCATTTTTAGTTATTTGTTCATCTGCTGTTTGTACATGTGTATGTGTTCCAAATATAATTGTTGCCTTTCCATCTAAATAGTATTTCATTGCTATCTTTTCGGCTGTAGCTTCTGCATGAAAATCTATTATAATTATATCTACTATTTTATTTATTTTTTCTATTATTTCTGTTACAGTTGTAAATGGATTATCAGACTGTATTGACATATCTGTTCTTCCTATTAAATTTATAACAGCTATCTTCTTTCCTTTACATTCATAAATTCCATACCCTTTACCAACTACACCTTTTGAATAATTAGCTGGTCTTATTAAAATCGGGCTATCTATAAATGAAAATATATCTTTTTTTCCCCAAGTATGATTCCCCATTGTTATTACATTTACTTTCATTTCTTTTAAATCATTATATATTTTTGATGTTATTCCCATTCCTCCTGCTGAGTTTTCTGCATTTACTATTACAAAATCTATATTATTTTTACTTGTTATATCTGGTAAAGTCTCTTTTAACTTTTTTACTCCACTTTCTCCAACTAAATCTCCTATGGCTAAAATTCTCATATAAAATTTCATTCCTTTCTCATATATAGTTAATTATTCCCCTATCTTAGTATACTATAACATTGCTTTTTTTACAATAGAACCCAAAAATATGAACAGGATAATTCCAATATTAAGGAATAAACTTCCAAAGGCTTGTATATAATTTAATTAAAATAAATATTCAATTTATAGGAGGATTTTATATGAATAGTAAACAAGTATATCAAATTTTAAAAAATAAAGAGAAAAGAGATATTTATTATGATGACCGTCCTGTATGGATTCAAGAATTAAATGATAATATTGCAACAGTTGGTTTTGTTGATAACAATGAAGAAAGAGAAGTTGATGTAGAAGATTTATATGAAAAGTGGGACGGAGCAAATTAGGACAAAAATGTCCCAAAAGGGACAGACCACTGTAATATTTGAATAACTAAATAATATAATTTTTGTTATTTTTCAAATATTACAATAGTCTGTCCCTTTTGGGACATTTTTGTCCTAATTTGCTCCGTCCCACTTTACCATATACTCCTCCGCCACCGCTTTGTATCTGCATTTTTCCTTCTCGTGCATTAACTATAGCTAAGGCTAACTTTTCGCCAGCAATGGCTTCTATATCATCTTTTGATAATTTATGTAATATTGTCATTTCTGTACCAAAATTTGTTAATAATTTATTAATTGACTTTATTCCCATTCCTGGTATAAATTGAAGTGGTATTTGATATATATATTGTGGTCTATTTTCTGGACTTTTACTTACACTTTTATCTTTTAATAGTTCTATTCTATCAAAAACACCAAAAGTAACTTTATCACTTCCACATTGTGGACACACTTCTACAGGTTCTTTTGTCTCTATTGTAGTATTACAATTATCACAGTAAGTTCTATGATATTTTCCTAGCTTAGGATCTAGTCCATAATTTGCAACTATCTTTCTACCGTTTTCATTTTTTAATGCCATAACTACTTCTTTAAATGATATATCTTCTATTTGCATTTTGTTATATTCTCTAGCAATTTTTGGTAAAGAATGTGCATCAGAATTTGTTACAAATGTTATATTTTCCAATTCTGAGATTGTGTCTGCTAAATATGTGTCTGAACTTAGACCTAATTCTAATGCAAATATTTTATTAAACTTCTCTTTAAAAATATTTTTTAATCTATCTGTGCAATTTCCATAATAGCTTTTATGAGGTGTGAAAGCATGTGCTGGAATTAAAATCCCATTGTACTTTTCAACAATATCTATAAGTTCATAGCCTGAAACATTTGATCTTTGTGTACTTAAAGTTATATTTTTAATATGACTTTGCATTTCTTTTGAAAATGCTTTTATGTCTTTTAAATGAGGAAAAAAACATACATTATGTGCTGAACCTTTATTTCCATTTCTTCCTATTTCAGAGGTTTCAACTTCACTTCCTAATAATATACAAACTTTGTCTTTGTATATTATTCCACCATCTTCAATTTCATATGCTTCTCCTGTTTTCAAAAAATTTTCTATATCTTCTATAACATATGGAGAAGCACAATCTATAATTCCTACTATGTTTATTCCTTTTCTATCTGCACATTCTTTTGCTATATTTGCAAAATTAAGTGATTTTGCAGCTGTTATTTTTACTGGTTTTCCATTTTCTGTTCTTCCTATGTGTACATGCAAATCTGCAAAAACTTCATTCATTTATCTTTCTCCTTTATCCTCTCTTATGTCTATATTTGCTCTTCCTTCTTTCTTTTTTGCAACTTTTCCTATATCTTCTGGCTTCCTTATTACTATGCTTTCAGCATTTTCCATGATATCTTTTACATCAATTTCTTTTCTTGGCACTTTACCATTTTGTTCTTTGGAATTTTTATCTTTTTCAATAACAGCATCTCTTATTATATTGTATGTACTATATGCCTTGCTTACAGCTTCTTTTGTATCTTTACTTGTATTAAATGTTTCTTTTAAAAATTCTAAAGATGATTTTATTCCACTCATACATATACCTCCTGCATTTCATAAATAAATTGTTTAAATTGCTCTAAGTATCTATTATATTTATCTTTTAAGTTTCTGAATTCTAGTAATACTAGTGCTTCATCTGGTTTAAAACCTATTCTTTCTGGTCTATCTAAAAGCATTCCTCCATATTGATCAACTAATTCTAAAATATCTGCTTCTTTCTCTCTTGGTTCACTTTCACTATATCTATTTACTTGTTCACATATTCTGCAAAATGTATCTGAAAAACCTAATTGGCTTAAATATTCTGCACCATCTTTTGCATATGATTTTACTTTTTCTAAGTCAGTAAATTCTTTTGGTTTTTTACAATTACATAATAGACATGCTGTTATTACTAGATTAATGTCTACATCTAAGTTCATTTTTTCTATAAATAATTTTGCAAGTTCTGCTTTAAAAACAACAGATTTATCAAAAAATATGTCTGTTTTTTTCTCTAAATAGTACATTATTTCCATTTTCCTTATCCAATCTTTTTCAGATAAAATATAGCTTGCAAATGTTTCCATTATACTCCCCCCTATTTTTAAGCACCATTTCCTTATCATTTCTTACATTATATTCTATATTTTTACCTTATTCAACATTGTAACAGAATTGTTATAAAAATGTTATTTTTTTGTAATATTTTCAACTATTTTAATAATACTAAAATACTCTATCTAGTGCATTTTTTGCTCCCCATATACATGGTTTAGAACATTTAAAGCCTGCAAAAGTACATCTTGCGCCTTTAGCATAATCTTTCAAATAATTATATACTCTTGGTTTTACACCTTTTGTATTTTCTAAATATTTTTGCAAAGTATCATATGTTTGCATTGCTATTTCAAGTTGAGCCTCTCCACATAAACGTTCATAACATTTAAGTACAAAATTTTCTACAGTACCTCTTTCATTAATCTTTATAAGCATACCTTGAGGAAATCTATGAGCTAGAGAAGAAATATCTTTTATCCATTCCTGTTCAAGATTTGTACCTTTTATAATTGGTGGAACAAAAAATTGTGGCTCTGGTAAAAAACTAATTTCATATGAAATAGTTCTATGACGTTGTGCTTGAGCAAATTCTGAAAATGTAGCTACATATGTTGTACAATAGTTTTCTCCCCACTCTTCTTGTCTTTCTTCTGTAGCAAATAGTGAAAGTTTTCTTTTTTTTACATTTGTATTTACTTCTTCAATCTTATATTTTTCACACATTTTTGTAAAATCTGTTAGAACAGGTTTTAACATTTTGTTAAATTCTGTATTTTCTGCTGTTTCTACGAAATCATCCATCCAATGAAGAATATAACTAAATTGCCTTAAATCTATAGTATGCCCCATAGTTGTTGCTGGTGTAAACACACTAATTAAGTATCTAGCATTTTCTTGAGCTTTTTTCCTAATAGCTGTATTTCTAGCCTTATTTGCTTTTTCTATTTCTTCATTAGTTTTTCCATCTTCTTTTACTTTTGGATACACTTTTTCTATTTCTTTACTATAAAGTTCTATCCATTTTTCATATAAAGTTTCTTCTTCCTTTGATGGTTTCATTTTTGTATATCTAGCTGACTTTTCAGAAGTATCATATACCTTTTCATTATTAAGTATTATAGCTAATATTTTAGGAATTTCCTCAAGTGCAAAATTGTATTTTGGATGATCAAAAACACTGTGATGACCTGACCCCATTGTCATTTTTGCTCTTTTAATTGTCTTTTCTTCATTTTCTGAAAGAAGAGTTTCTAAGTTGTCTGGCATATAGCACATTCCTGCTTCCATTCCAGAAAACTTTATTGCTTCTTCTACTGGTAACTCATATCCTACTTTTGTTGATCCTAATACTTTTAAATTCATTTTTACAACATCTCCATTTCTCATTTTTTACATTATAGCATTGCTTTATTTTTTCTTCAACTTTTTTCGATATTTTCTTTACAAATTTGTTTTATTAATATAGAATATATTTGAAAAATATCAATAATTTTAGGAGGAAAATTAAATTGAAAATATTAGCTATTACAACATCCTCTAATATATGCTCTGTAGCATTATTAGAAGATTTAAATGTACTAATTGAAAAACATCTTTCTGATTCAAAAACACATTCACAAAAATTAATGCCTCTTATCGATAAAATTTTGAAAGAACAAAATCTATCTCTTAATGATATAGATTTATATGCTTGTTCAAATGGTCCAGGTTCTTTTACAGGAGTTCGAATTGCAGTATCTACAGTAAAAGCATTTGCAGATGTAACAAATACATCCATAACTTCTGTTAGCTCTTTAGAAGGGTTGGCATATAATGTTAATCAATCCTATTTAAAAAAAGAAACAGACCTTGTGTGTTCATTAATAGATGCTAAAAACGATAATGTATATTTTGGAATCTTTAAAAAAGTTGGAGAAAATGACTTTGAACCATTAGAAGATTTCAAAGCTTTAAATATTAATGAACTACTAAACTTTTTAGATGAGAAATATTACTCTACTCCTATTATTTTTGTTGGTGATGGTGCTGTTTGCCATAAATATAACATTTTAAGCAAACTTCCCAAATCAATATTTGTAATGGAAGCATTTAATGGTGAAAATAGTATAAGTATTGGAAAATGTGGTTATTATAAATTCAAAAAAGAATTATATGGTGATTCAAATTCAATTACACCTCTTTATCTACGAAAATCACAGGCCGAACGTGCATTAGATGGAGAAAAATAGTATTTTATAGTAACTATTCAGAAGTATTATACTGTCTGCTGTGTTTTGTAGAAACTTTGTACAGGAAAGTTTCTAAAGTAGACATGACTTACTATTATTAGAAAGGATTTGAACCTAGTATGTCAGAAATAGAAATTTCAGCTATGACACTTAAAGACTTAGAAGAAATTAAATCTATTTTGCAAAAAGATTTTGATGAATTTTGGAATTATGAAATATTAAAAGAAGAAATTGTAAATACTAACTCTAGTTATTTTGTTGCCAAAAATTCTAATATTATTGTTGGCTTTGCAGGTATAAAAAAAATTTTAGATGAAGCTAATATTATGAATATTGTAACAAAAAAAACTTGTAGAAATAATGGTATTGCTACATCTCTTCTAAAAGAATTAATTAATTTTTCAAAAAGAACTTGTACTACTATAACCTTAGAAGTAAATGAAAATAATAAAATAGCTATTCATTTATATGAAAAATTTGGTTTTAAAAAAGTAGGAATGCGAAAAAAATATTATGGTGGTATTGATAATGCTATTATAATGACTTTATATTTTTAAAACTGCCACTACAATAATAAATAATTACAATTTACGGCCTACAATTAGCATTATTAATATTTATTTTCTTAAAAGAGATATCAAGCTATGAATTGTAACAATAAATATATGTAATTTGAAAGGAGCAACTAATGAAAAAAGAAAATGAATTATCTTATAAAGATTTAAGGGTTACATGCGACCCAAATATATTTGATTTTAACAATACCTCTGAATTGGAACCTATAAGCACAGGTATAGGTCAAGATAGAGGTATCAAAGCTTTAGAGTTTGGAATCAATGTTAACGTAAAAGGTTATAACCTATATATAGAAGGTCCAAATGGAGTTGGTAAAACAATGTATACCAAAAACTATTTAGATGAAATATCTAAAAAGAAAAAAACTCCTCATGATTGGTGTTATATATATAATTTTGATAATCCAAACGAGCCTATTGCAGTATCTTTTAGTGCAGGTCAAGGAAAAGAATTTAAAGAATCAATGGATACTTTTATAAAAGAAATACGTAATGATATTACTAAAACTTTTAATAATGATGACTTCGAAAAGGAAAAAATCTTAATCAAACAAGAATTTGAAGAAAAGCGTGCTTCTTTACTAGAGCAATTAAATACTGAATCTATAAAACATGGTTTTCAAGTAAAGTCTGCTCAAAATGGAATTTATATGATGCCTGTTATTAATGGAAAAACTATTGAAGAAGATGAATTTGAAAAATTAGATGAAAACATTAAAAGGGAATTTGAGGAAAAATCGAATATAGTTCAACAACAAATTATTGAAGTCATAGGCAAAATCAAAGAAATTGAAAGAGCCTCTGACAAAAAAGTTGAAGACTGGCAATCTAACATAGCTCTTCTTACTGTTAATACACATATAAACTTTATAAAATCTAAATATAAAAGGAACAAAAAAATAAATAAATTTTTAAGTGATATCAAAAAGGATATTTTAAAAAATATTCCTTACTTTATTGCTAAAGAAGATAATAAACAACCTCAAGTAGCAGGACCAAGACCTGAAACACCAAAACCTTGGCTTAATTATCGAGTTAATTTATTTATAGATAATAGTAGTTTAGAAGGTGCTCCTGTAATTATGGATTCCAACTATTCTTATCACAATATTTTTGGAAAGTTAGAATATGAAAATTATTATGGTGCTTTAAAAACAGATCATACAATGTTAAAACCTGGACTTATGCAAAAGGCAAATGGTGGATATATAATTTTCCAAGCTAATGACTTATTAGAAAATGGAATTTGTTATGATGCTTTAAAGAAAGCTTTACGTATAAAGGAACTTTCTATCGAAAATGCTGCAGACCAACGTAGTTCAATGGTGATGGTTTCTTTAAAACCTGAACCAATTCCTTTAGACTTAAAAGTAATTATAATTGGAAGTGAAGCTATATATCAAACACTTCTTGCTATGGATAATGACTTCAAAAAATTATTCAAAATAAAAGTAGAATTTGAAGATGATGCACCAAACACTACAGAAAACAAAATTAAACTTGCTAGGTTTATTCATGGTTTTTGTAGCCAAGAAGATTTACCTCCTTTAGATAAAGAAGCTACA
The DNA here is from genome assembly GCA_947642455.1 of uncultured Clostridiaceae bacterium. Classification (GTDB taxonomy): domain Bacteria; phylum Bacillota; class Clostridia; order TANB77; family CAG-508; genus UMGS1663. Next base: position 47,964 of record CANRSN010000004.1, on the reverse strand, counting down.
GCAAAAATTGTTGAATATGCAAGTAGACTCTCTGAGGACAGAACAAAACTTTCTACCAGATTTACTGATTTAACAGAAGTTATTGGAGAATCTGGAACTTGGGCTATTATGGATAGAAAAAAAGTAGTTACTGCAGAATATATAGACAAAGCATTAAAAGAAAGAGTTGAAAGAATAAAAAAATATGATGCAAAATACTTAGAAATGATAAAAGATAATACTCTTTTAATTGATACAACTGGCTTTAAAGTTGGGCAAATTAATGGTCTTACAATAATGACAATTGGCGATTACACTTTTGGTAAACCTGTAAAAATTACTGCAAATACCTATACTGGAAAAACTGGAATTCTTAATATTGAACGTGAAGTTGAACTTTCTGGTTCTTCTCATACAAAAGGTGTACTTATTTTAAGTGCATATCTAGGTGAAATGTTTGCTCAAGATATTCCTTTATCTCTTACAGCAAGTATTTGTTTTGAACAATTATATAATGGTGTTGATGGTGATAGTGCTTCTAGTACTGAACTTTATGCTCTACTTTCTAGCTTATCAGAAGTTCCAATTAATCAATCAATTGCAGTTACTGGTTCTGTTAATCAAAAAGGTGAAATTCAACCTATTGGCGGAGTAAACGATAAAATTGAAGGCTTTTTCCAAATATGTAAAATGAGAGGTTTAGATGGTTCTCACGGTGTTATGATTCCTATTCAAAATGTTAAAAATTTGATTTTGAAAGAAGAAGTTGTAGAAGCTGTTAAAGACAAAAAATTTCACATCTACCCTATCTCTACTATTAATCAGGGAATTGAAGTTTTAACTGGCGTCCCTTCTGGAAAAAAGGATATAAATGGAAACTTCCCTGCTGGTAGTATTAATAACTTAGTTTATGAAAAATTAAAGAAATATGCTAAACTTTCAAAATAAAATAAAGAACAAATGAGGCATGATTAAAGTATTTAGACCTTTTAGATTACTTTTCATGCCTCGTCTTTGTTCGCCCGCCAAAATTGCTTTAGCTAATATCTATTTTATATCATCACTATATGCGTATACTATTGCACCTGTAGGCAATTCTAGCTTTAGCCAATTATCAATAACATCTAATACTTTCATTTCTTTTGTTTCTTGTGCTCCGTATGATTGAGAAGTAAGTTTATTTTCTTGGTACACTTTTATCGTTTTTTGCAAATTTGACATATAGCTTTGATAAAATTCTGAGTTTTTAATTAATTTACTTGAAGCAAGTTCTAACTCATGGTTTGCATTTAAAGTATATACTTCTTCCTTTCCTGAATTTGATACTACAATTATAGAATTATTTTTTATTTCCAATTTTATTGGTTTTTCATAAATCTTATTATTTTCTTGAGTTTCACTTGTCACAAAAATACCCATTCTTAGATATTGAATATCTTTATTTTGATTTAGAGTATAATTATAAGTTTTCACACTATTTTCAGGATAACCTATTTTTATAGGTTTTAACTCATTTCTATTATAACCTATAAATATTGTACTTGAATATTGACCATTTGTCTTTGTAGAGTACCCTGTAATCATCAATTCTGAGTAATTATCTTCCATATTTATATCTACTATTTGAGATTTTACATCAAATTTAGTCTCTAAATTATCTTCATTTATTATATAAGAAAATTCCTTTTCTTCTTCCTTTAGTGTCATTCCTATTTTATTAACAGCATCTTCTTTCCCATAATAATTTATTGTAAGTTCTTCTTTTATATTATCTTTATTCAAATCTACTATATAAGTCTCACTTTTTATTAAGCCTTTTTTCAATTTTTCATCATTTTTAACTATTGTACTTTGTTCTATTTTTTCCTCATCTTTTTTACTATTTATATCTTTGTTTAAAGATGTTAATAAAATATATACTCCCATTCCTATGACTAATATTAATAAAATTACTATTATTATACTAGATATTTTAGACTTTTTCTCCATTTTATTCTTTCCTTTCTCTTTAGCATAATTATTCATATGTATTAATGTTTAAAGACATACTTATTATCTTGTTTTATTCCTACTTATCAGGTTAAACCTTCTAAGATGGTATTAGATATAAGTATGTCTTTTTAGTTTTATTCTTCTACTTTGTCTACTTTTTCTTCTTTTACAGTGTCTACAACTTCTTCCACAACTGGATTTTCTGTTTTAATAGCTGGTGCTTCTTCTGGAGCTGACTCTACTGGAACTTCTTCATTTTTTACTTCTACTGTTTCTTCTTTAACATCTACATTTTCTACTTCTGCTGGAGCCTCTGCCTCATTTTCTAGTAAATCTTCTTTAACAGTTATCTCTTTATTTTCAATTCTAGCTGCTAAATTCTCTTTAGTTTTAGCAGATTTACCTACTCTGTCTCTTAAGTAATAAAGTTTTGCACGTCTTGATTTACCAACTCTAACTACTTCTACTTTTTCTACCATTGGAGAGTGAATTAAAAATGTTTTTTCTACTCCAACACCATATGCCACTCTTCTTACTGTAAAAGTGCTGTTTACTCCTCCATTTTGTTTTTTAATTATTATTCCTTCAAATACTTGAATTCTTTCTCTATTTCCTTCTTTAATTCTTTGATGAACTCTAACAGTATCACCAACATGAAGGTCAGGAATCTTAGTTTTTAATTGTTCGTGTTCTATTGATTTTATAATATCCATTTGATATTCTCCTTTCATATTTTAAGTGTCGCATCGCCTTTGACGATGGCGCTTATTTATTACTTTTATGAAATATTCATAAAAAATTTATTGTTTTATAATAAATCTGGTCTTTTCATTTTTGTTATTTCTAATGACTTTTCTTCTCTCCATTTGCGTATATTTTCATGATGTCCAGATATTAATACTTCTGGAACTTTCTGACCTCTAAATTCCTCTGGCCTTGTATATTGTGGATATTCTAATAGGTTATTAGCAAAAGATTCTTCTTTTGTTGAATCTTGTGTTAATACTCCATCAACATATCTGCTAACTGAGTCTATAAGTACCATTGCTGGTAGTTCACCACCTGTTAGCACATAATCTCCAATTGAAATTTCTTCATCTACAATTTCATCTAAAACTCTTTGGTCAATCCCTTCATAATGACCACAAATTAAGATAAGATTTTCTTTTTTTGATAGTTCTATCACTTTTTTCTGATTTAGTTTTTTCCCTTGTGGAGATAAATATATTACTTTAGCATTTTCTTTATTTTTTATAGAAGAATATGCATCATATACAACATCTGGTCTAATAACCATTCCTGCCCCTCCACCATATGGAGTATCATCAACTTTTTTATGCTTGTTTTTTGAAAAGTCTCTAATATTTATTAAATTAATATCTATTAAGCCTTTTTCACTTGCTCTTGCTAGTATGCTTTGCTTTATTGGTTCAAACATTTCTGGAAAGAGCGTTAGTACATAAAATTGCATTTTTATTCCTCACTTTTCTACTCAACTAATCCTTTAAGCAAATGAACTATTATTTTTTCATTGTCTAAATCAACTATTTTAATAACATCAGGTATTCCTGGAAGTAGTACTTGCTTTCCCATTTCATCTTTAACAACATATACGTCATTACTTCCTGTTTGGAAAATGTCATCTACTTTTCCTAAATATTTTTGTTCATCTGTATATACATCTAAGCCGATTAAATCCGCAATAAAGTATGTTCCTTCTGGCAATTTTTTTGCATCTTTTCTGTCAATTTTTAGAAATAGCCCTTTGTACTTTTCTGCTTCTTCTAGGGTGTCTATTCCTTTTATTTTTAGCAACACCATATTTTTATGATATTGAACTCCTTCTATTTCTACTAATTTCATTTCATCTTTTTTACATATATATACTGTTTTTAATTCTTCAAATCTTTCTAATTCATCTGTAAAGGCTTTTACTTTAAAAAGACCTTTTATCCCAAATGTATTTACTATTTGACCTACTTCAAAATATTTTTGCATATATACCTCTTATTTATCTATAAATTCAACAGTAGCTTTTTTGTGTTCTTTTGTTGCTACTGATTTTATTACTGTTCTAATTGATTTTGCAATTCTCCCTTGTTTTCCAATTACTTTTCCCATATCTTTTTCTGCAACTTTAACTTCTAATGTAATAATTCCATTTTTTTGTTTTTCTTCTATTGATACTGAGCTTTCATCTTCAACTAGGTTTTTTACTATTATTTCTAATATTTCCTTCATTTGGTTTCCTCCAAATTAGCCCTAACTTATTTAGTTTTATTTTAAGCCTTTATTGGCTTTTATTTAAACTTTATATTTGCACTTTACTATTGAGCTTTTTCTATTAAAGCTTTTACTGTATCTGTTGGTTTTGCACCATTTTTTATCCAAGTTGCTACTTTTTCTTTGTCTAATTCTATTGTGGATGGGTTTGTCATTGGATTATATGTTCCAACTTGATCTATTATTTTTCCATCTCTTGCTACTCTTGAATCTGCAACTACTATATGATAAAATGGAGCTTTTTTTGCACCTACTCTTTTTAATCTTATTTTTACCATTAATTTCACCTCCGAATTATATAAAACTATAATATATATAATCTAACTCACTTATCATTTGTGTAACTCATGAATTAAATTTAATATAACTACTTCATATATTTTTTTAAGTCATTTGGGTTAATATTTTTCATCATGTTTTTTAACCCACCTTTTCCATTTTGTACTTTTTTCATCATCTTTTGAGTCATTTCAAAAGATTTCATGAATTGATTTATCTGTTGCACCGTTGTCCCGCTTCCTTTTGCTATTCTTATACGACGACTTGCATTTAGTAACTTTGGATTTCTTTTTTCTTCTTTTGTCATAGAACAGATTATTGCTTCTATTCTTACAAATTCTTTATCATCTACTTTTAAATCTTTAATATTTGCCATTCCTGGTATCATTTTTAAAAGTGATGAAAAAGATCCCATTTTCTTTACTTGTCTTAATTGAACTAAATAATCATCTAAATCGAATTCTTTTTTCTTTAAAGCCTCTTCTATTTTTGCTGCTTCTTCTTCATCAAAAGCTTCTTCGGCTTTTTCTATTATTGATAATACATCGCCCATTCCAAGGATTCTTGATGCCATTCTTTCTGGATTAAATGATTCTATATCACTTAGCTTTTCTCCTGTTGCTGCAAATTTTATTGGTCTTCCTGTTACTTTTTTTACTGATAGAGCAGCTCCACCTCTTGTGTCTCCATCTAATTTTGTTAAAACAACTCCATCTATCCCAATATTTTCATTAAATGTTTGTGCAACATTTACTGCATCTTGACCTGTCATAGAATCTACAACTAATAATATTTCATGTGGCTTTACATTTGATTTTACATTTTTTAATTCTAACATTAGTTCTTCATCTATATGCAATCTTCCTGCTGTATCTAATATTACTACATCATTTAATTTGCTCATTGCAACACTTACTGCTTGTTTTGCTATATGTACAACATCTTTTGTGTTTTCATTTGCATATACTGGTATTCCTAAGCTGCTACCTACTACTTGTAATTGTTTTATAGCTGCTGGTCTATATACATCACATGCAACTAATAATGGCTTTTTTCCTTGTTTTCTTAATATATTGGCAAGTTTACCTGCTGTTGTTGTTTTTCCTGAACCTTGTAGACCTACTAACATTATAATTGTTGGTGGATTTGGTGTAAAATTAATTTTACTTTCTTGCCCTCCTAGTAGTTCTTCTAGCTCATCTTTTACTATTTTTATAACTTGTTGACCTGGAGTTAAAGATTTTAATACATCCTGCCCTAACGCTTTTTCCTGTATTGTTGCTATAAAGTCTTTCACTATTTTGTAGTTTACGTCTGCTTCTAATAATGCTAATTTTACTTCTCTTAACATTTCTTTTAAATCTGCTTCGGTAATTCTTGCTTTACCTCTTAATTTTCTTGTTATTTCTTGAAGTTTTGAAGATAATCCTTCAAATGCCATCTTTTATCCTCCTATCTTTAGTTATTAATAATAACTTATACTAAACAACTTAATTCTTTTCTTACATTTTTTAAGATTTTTTCGATTTTTTTGTCTGAAGATGTGTCTTCTATTTTACTTAATTCATTTAGGACTTGTTGTAATTTTTGTTCTTGTTCCATCATCTTTTCCATAAACAAAAGCTTTTCTTCTAATTCGAAAAGTTTACTCTCCCCCTTCTTTATAATGTCTCTAACAGCTTGCCTCGTTATTGCATTGTTTTGTGCTATTTCAGAAAGAGATAAATCATTGTTGTAATAATCTGTTAAGACTTCAAACTGTTTTTTAGTTAATAATTTGCCATATATTTCACACAACATACTAACTCTAACATTCTTTTCCATACTTAACATTATTCCCCCTTTAAGACTTAAATTACTATAAAAAATAAAGTTTATTTTAGAAACTTTATTTAATGTTCTTATCTCTTTTTGTAATGCTATTATACTTTACACCTTTTTGTTCATTTTGTCAAGTGCTTTTAGTAATTTTCTTCTTTTTATTGACATTTATATACTTTGTCTTTATAATGAATATATTATAAACAGTAGCTTAACATTATTCTTTTTATTAAAAAGGAGGAAAACTTTATGAAACGGAACATTGAAAATGATAATATTTTAAAGACAGAAAGTGGCTATATAATAACAACTCAAAAACATTATTCAGATATAATAATGACTGAACACTTTATTGTTGCATACAATAAAAAAGAACAAGAACTCATTATATATAACCAAAACTTTATAATGCTAGAAAGGATTTCTCCAGTTTCATCAATTATAGAATATCGATATAACAATAATACAGTCGTTATTGCTATTGAACAAGATAGCTTTGACCCCACATTACTACTCTCTATACATGAAAATACTTTTTATATTAATAAACCTTTAGCATGTATACATAATGATAAATATTATTTTTGCTTAGATAACGTATCTTTTAGGGATCTTAAATTTATTTCTCCAAATAAATTTTTTATAATGTATAAATATTTAGGTAATGACCTAAAAGATATTTTTGTGATTGTTACTTTAAAGGAAAATTCAATATTCTTTGAATTACCATATAACGAGGATTTTTCTTTCAATTGCGAGCACAAGTACCATTGCTTTTTATGTAATAGATTTTTAGTGTTTGATGTTTGTCTTTATGACTTGTATACTATGACAATAATGGAACATCCTTATGCAGTTCTTCATCGTCATATACATAAACATTTCTTAGTAGCCTCTGATATTTCTACACTCAAAGTATGCTATTCAAGTAAAGACATCCTTATTTTAAATTTTCGTGAGTATTATTTTGTATATATTAAAGGAATAGTTGTTTATACATATTATATAAAAAAACCACTAACACTAAATTGTCCTGAGTTTTATTCTATTATGGGTATTACACCTCCTGTTCCCGATTATTCTGAACATGAGGAAATTATATCTGCTTTAAGGCGTAGAACCTATTCAAAAAATTTATCTACAGTACAAATAAAAGATAAAATATATGTCTGGAATAAAGTTACTGAGCCTCAAGAAATATCTATCTTTAATCAAGAGCAAATCGTAAAGCCTTTAAATTAGCATAACTTTAGCTTTTCCCTTTGGCTTTCCGTAAATTTGTGCACAATGTTTGCGAAGCTTTTTTACAATTTTATTATACTTCCTTCTATTATTTTCTTGTTTATATTTTTTACTTCTATTTATATTAATTTTCTAGTTATTACAATTCACTATTCAATAATATGTTTAGGCAATATAATCTTATAAGTTGTGAATTGTAACTTATAGTTTTATTAACTATCATTTTATTTCCCAATTTGGCACATATTCTTCTTCATGTTCTCCTAATTCTTGAATATATCCATTTTTAAAATTCAATAAATAGAAATACTTTTGTATTTCTTTATATTCTTTTCTTGTTAATTTTCTATTAATAAGTTCATCTTCTTTAGCCTTATATGTTGGAAAATATTGTGCCATTACATTTATATATACATTTTCATCTATATTTTCTTTTATCCATCTTAATATATTTTTACTATTTTGAAGATGGTTAGGAAGTACTAAATGTCTAATCATAACACCTTTTTGTATCATTCCATTTTCGTCAAAAATTGGTATTCCAACTTGCCTTATCATTTCTTTTATTGCCTTTGTTGCTATTTCAAAATATCTATCTACTTTTGAATATTTTTTTGCTATTTCGTCAGAATAATATTTTAAATCTGGTAAATATATATCTATATATCCTTCCAAAACTTTTAAAGTTTCAACTTTTTCATATCCATTTGAATTATATATAATTGGTATTTTTAACCCTTGTTTTCTTGCAATTTTTATTGCTTCTATAATTTGATAAACATATGTTGTAGGTGTTACTAAATTGATGTTATGAACATTTTTATTTTGTAAATCTATAAAAATTTTAGCAAGTTCTGATATTTCTATTTCTCTGCCTTTCCCATTTTGACTTATTTCATAATTTTGGCAAAACTTGCAATTCATATTGCAATTAGAAAAAAATACTGTTCCTGAACCATTTTTTCCACTAATACATGGTTCTTCATACATATGAACTGATGCTAAAGCTATTTTTATTTTATCATTACATTTACATCTTCCAATTTTTCCTTGTATTCTATTTACTTTACATTCATGTGGACATATTTGACATTTTTCATATTCTTTTATGTTATTCATGTTTTTACTTCTCCATAACAAATTTCACTTTTAATATTTATTTATCTTTTTATCAACACATTGTAATATTTTAACTTTCTCATAATTTGACCTTTTTTTATTTTTTTATTTTTTTTCATTATAACACCTCTTATATCTATTGACAAGTTTTTTAGAAACACACCAGCAAAAAAGAGTACAATTTGTTCCATTTCACAGATATAACATTCACTTAAGTACTATAATATTTATTTTAACAAAGTTTTGCGCAGGGAAGCTCCCACAGTGGACATGACCCAGAGCGATTGGCGAAGCCAGTAAAAAACTTTGTTAAAATAAATATTATAGTACTTAGATAATTCTGATTTTAAGCTGTGAAATGAAACAAATTGTACTCTTTTTTACTGAGAAGTAAAAATTTTCATTCTAAAAAGATTTTTACTCTTTTTTTCTATTCTTTTTTGTGATATTATTTAATGGTTAATGTTATAATTCAATAAAATTGTACCTTTAAACATTAACTAGCAAATAAATTATTAAATATCTATTATTAAGAAGAGGTGATTAAATTGGCAATAGTTGAACATAAATTTACTATTGGTTTAAGAGATGTTGGTTTTTCAAATAAATTAACAAATAAAGCTATGTTAGGATTTTTTGAAGATATTGGAGGTTTGCACTCAGATATGGTTGGATATGGACTTGCTAACATTGAAAATACTAATTTGAGTTGGGTTTTACTAAATTGGAAGTTGAAAGTAATAAAAAGACCTAAGTATGCTGAAAATGTAACTGTTAAAACTTGGTCAAGAAATCCTCAAAAATTTTATTCATATCGTGATTTTGAAATGTATGATAATGATGGTAATATTTTAGCGATTGCTAGTTCTAAATGGTCTTTAATTGATTTAAATAAAGGTCTTATAAAATTAACTGATGAAATAATTGCAAAATATGAATCTGAAAATCTTTCTGTTTTCGATGAATTAGATTTACCTAAGATGACACCTCCAGTTATATTTTCTAATACATATTTGTATACTGTACCTAGGTGTGTAATTGATATTAATGAACATATGCACAATTTGTGTTACTTGGATGTAGCTTATGAAACTTTACCTTATGATATTTATAAAAATACTCATTTTAATAATGTTGAAATTATGTATAAAAGAAGTGCTAGACTTGGCGATACTTTAAAATGCTTTTATTCAAATATTGGTAATGAATATTTCGTTACAATTAAGAGTTTTGATGAGAAAAATTTACACTGCATTATAAAATTGAGTTAATTGATTATAACTACTACGAAAATAAAACAACTTACTTTCAAAAGGGCAAGAATCTGTTGGCACTTTATATATTTTGTGTGGAATGTTTGGCGAAGCTTTTATATACTAGAAAAATAGACAGGAAAATAATTTCCTGCCTATCACACAAAAATAAGTTATTCATTACCTTGTATTATATAAAGTTTTATGATATGTATTATTTCTTAGAATCCATAACGAAATCTTTTAATAACATAAGAGCTTCTTCATAATTATCTTTTTGTGCATACATAACCTTATCTGTATATTCTTGTATTGGATTTTCCATTACTTTTAAGAACTCTGCCAGTAAATCAAGAGGTTTTACATTTATTTCTAATACAGTAGTATTATTATGCCTATTATTGGGTTCATGATGCTTTTCTACTACTTTTTTAGAAACAATATCATAGTCACATGGAGGCAATAAAATTTCATTTTCTTTGTCTTTCCTTCTCTGATCTTTCTGTCGAATAGATTTAACATTTAAACATTTTGTGCCTTCAGGTACATGAATTTCAAGTAATGTTCCCCTACTAAATTGCTTTGCAATTTCATAGCTAGTAGTTGTTGATACTATACCATTTACACCATTTCTTTCTATGGTAGAACATCCACGATATAAAATAGTTGAACATTCAATTCGTGGAGCATAGTCTAGTGCGTCTGAAAAGATTTTTAATTTTCTTATAAATCCTACATTTATTGGGGAATAAGCAACTCCAAACTTTTCCAGTTTCCCAAGATAATTTACCATGTACATAGAAAAGTCAACATCATCAAATATATTGGGAATAATGCCACTTATATCAAAATCAAAAGAATGAAACTTATCTTCTTCATAAAGTTTAAATCCTCTTTTTCTGAAAAAGTTATTTATAAATATTCCAGAATTGTGCTTATAACCAGCTAAAAAAGCATAAAGTTCTGGCTTTATAGCATTTAATTTTTGCTGATTAATTATTGTGTCTTGTTGTTTTCTTTGATATTCTCGATTTTCTTGCTCTGACATATTCTCAAACATATCTGCTTTTATGGAATCTAATTTAGATTTCCAATCTTGTGTGGAAGTTACATTTTTTTGAGAACTCCGCAATTGCTTTCTTTTATTACTCATATTGAATTTACCTCCTTCTTGTTTGTACTTATCATTGTACTACCTCCTTGAAAAATTTATTTACATAGTAGTATTATTCCTAAAGACGAAAACAAGGAATAACAAAATTAGTATACAGTATATGATAATACATTTTACATAAAATGTTAACTTTTCTCCAAGTAAGCCAGCAAAAAAGAGTACAATTTGTTTCATTTCACAGATATAACATCCACTTAAGTACTATAATATTTATTTTAACAAAGTTTTGCGCAGGGAAGCTCCCACAGTGGACATGACCCAGAGCGATTGGCGAAGCCAGTAAAAAACGTTGTTAAAATAAATATTATAGTACTTATATAATTCTGATTTTAATCTGTTAAATGAAACAAATTGTACTCTTTTTTACTGCAAGTAAGCTTTAAACTATGATAAATTAAATCGACTCATTAATAAAACAGATGAAGTATGAAAAGTATTTAAAAGTTTAAAACTTTATTCATGCTTCATCTGTTTTCTATTCTTATTAATAGCTAAATAAGCTACTTGAATCATTAACTTGTTGTTTAAATTGTTCTATAGTTACATTATTTTCACTCATAAATTGTTTTCCTTCATCAATTAGTTGATTTAATGTTTTTCCATAGATATTTTTGTACATATCACTTTCAGATAGGTCTTCTTGTGAACTTGCAGATGCTAATCCATCTTGCATCATGTGATATATCATAGCATAGCTTAAGTAGTAAAGGTCATCGCTATCTTTTCCAATTTCAGCTTCTGCTTTTTTTAATAATTCTTCATAATTTTCGGCTGTAATTGTTTCTCCTCTTACACTACTTTTACCAAATACCATAAATAGTACTACTGCTATGATTGCTACTGCTACAACTGCTATTATTATATATAGCATAGTATTATTTTTCTTTCCTTCTTGTTGTTCTGCCATTTTAATTCCTCCTCTTATTTTTTTACAAACAGAGTATATCATTATTTAATATTTTTTGCAATATTATTTTAAATTTTTGTCGAAAATTTGTTACTAGATAATGATTTTTAATTTTCAAACGAAGTTCCAATGTTTTCAAGCCATATTAGTTACTATAAATACAAAATATTTTTATAAAAATAATTGTTACAAAATTTAGTCTCTAGCCTGACTCATTACATTTTCTGCATTTTCATATTGTAAAATAATATTTTCAACTTCTTCATATTCTTTAGTTTCTGGGTTTAACTGTTTTTGAAAGAAATTCATTGTATTTTCTAGTAGTGTACATTTACGAACAGTAGTCACTCCATTTTTTTCTATTATATATGAGAATTTAGGCAAAACATATTGCAATTCTTTTATAAAATTAATACCATATGTAATTGCTGGCAATACTCTATTCTTTCCTGGTCTTTTCGTATGTGCTGCACTTCCCTCTCCTGTTGCTAATTCTTGTACATATACAGACTTAACCTGTAATTCGAATGATTGTTCTTTTCTCTCTTTTATATAAAATTTTATGTGATCTGCTATATATCCATTTGTTTTATTTTTATGCTTTTTTGAATATTTTATAACATCTGCATTCATTTTATTTAATATGTTTGTATTTTCTGATAACTTATCTACAAACTCTTTGCTTAGTTCTATCATACATTCTTTATCATATTTTTGTTTCTTTGCATTATCAGTCTCTTGATTTCTTTGTTCTACTAATTTTTTTAATATTAGATTATCAGTCTGAAAATCCTCTGGTATATTGTCTATTATTATTTCCATTCCTCTTAAATCTTTAGCCCTTAAAAACTCTTGTGTGTCCTTAAGTTCATTCCTTTTTTCTTCATCTTGTTTTAGTCTTTGTATACTTTCATTTTTTAATAGATTATACTCTGGAATTCCTGTTTGCAATGCTTTTGTTTCTCCATACTGTTTTTCTAATTGTTGTAATATAATTAGTTTGTCTTTTAAATTACTTTCTTCTACTTTATATTTTAGAATTCTTAATAATGCTGTTTTTGTACTTGAACTTAGCCTTGTTTCTACCACATTTTCTAAAAACTGATTTATATTTATATCTTCTATATTTTCATATAATAATTGCTTTATTTGTTTTGTTACATCATTAGTTAACTCTTGTCTCTCTTCTACTCTTTCTTTTAATAATTCAAATAGTTCTTCTTTTTCTGTGTCTTGTATTTCCCCTAGTACAAATAATTTTGATATTCTTTCTATTTGTAGATTTTTTATTTTTCCGTATATACTTTTAGGTGATTTTTCTCTTGCTTTTGGTGTTTTTATTTGTATTTGTGGATACAATTGTTTAAAGTATTCTACTATGGCTATATATGCATCATTTACATTTTGCTCATATTCTTTATTTAATTTTAATATCATTTGCCTATCATAAGATTCTTGTATTGTACTTTTTTGTATTTTATATTCTTCTCTTATATTTGACATATTTAATCCTTTCTTATTTATTACTTAAATAGTGGCATGTAAAAATGACCTAAAAAGCTTAATATTTTTTATTATGTCACTATTATTTTTTTGACGTAATAATTATTATATAATATATAAATAAAAAAGTCTATAATTTTTTATAATTTTATTTACATAATTTTCTACTTTGTTCGACTTTTTTCTTGTTTTTTAGTAACTTTTCTTCTTTTGTTACATATTATGTACTATATAAATTAATTAAGGAGGATTAAAAATGTATAAATGCAAATATAAAAAATGCTGTTGTCAGAAAAATTACGATGAACATATCATTGAAACTGCTTGTAGTAATTGTGGTATAAAACCTGATTATTATATAGCTAATTCTGATAATAGTTCATGTGATTGTGGCTTTGAAGAAGCACCTTCTGTATTCCCTTCTAATCCAATGTTTGGTCAAAGTTATGTTCCTATCCAGACAATGGATAAAACTTTTACTCCTTGTGTTGGCTTAAAAATGGGTACTATTTTTCCTGAACTTGTAAGCCCATATTCACCTTGTCAATCTATTGAAGAAAATGCCTTTATTAAGGCTACTAATACTATTGGGGAGGGATGTAACAAATGTTAGATTATAATGATAATAGAAATTGTGAATGTTGTTGTGCTCCAAAGCCTACTCCTGTTATACCAACTTATTCTTATGAGTTTGCTAATATTCAAGACGATTCTTGTAATGAACAAGAAATGTTAAGAGATGAAATGCTTAATCAAATTCGCTGTTTAAAATTTGCTATTGTAGATATTTCTGAATATTTAAATACTCATCCAGATGATGCAAAGGCTATTTGCCTTCACAAGGATTATTGCAAAAGATTAAAAGAATTAAAAGAAAAATATCAAAAGGTTTATGGTCCTCTTTCTATATATTTCCCTTGCAATAAATGGAGATGGCTTGAAGAACCATGGCCTTGGGAAAGGGGGAATTTTTAATGTGGACTTATGATAAAGTATTACAATATCCAATTAATATAAAATGTCCAAACCCAAGACTTGCTAAATTTATAATTTCTCAATATGGTGGTCCAGATGGAGAACTTGCCGCTTCTCTAAGATATTTATCTCAAAGATTTGGTATGCCTGATCAAAATGCTAAAGCGATTTTAAATGACATTGGAACAGAAGAAACAATATGTGTTTAATTGTGTAAGTGCTTTAAATACTGGTAGAATGGGACGAGCCCACATTAAAACTTTTGAGAATGTAAAAGTAAATGCGGTTATAATTATAAGATAATATTTAAGAATAAAAATAAAGTGCCTAAGTTAAAATTACGCACTTTATTTATTTTGTTATCAATTTATTTGTGTTCTTTTAATGACACAACCTACCATATTTATACTAAAATATATAAAACAACAAATTATATTATTTAATACAAATATTTATTTAAAATTGAAAATATGATTAAATGAACTTTCGCAACTTATTGAGAAAAACAAAACCAACACGATGGTTTGACAAGTTCTATCTACTCAATGATGAAGATAAAATGTATCCAGATGCACAACTGACTTATCACATAAAATTTGATTTTGATATATCATCAAATTTAAGACGTTTTAATTTTGAAGATGACATCTTATATGTCTAACTCTTAAAATTACATAATAGAGGTATTGACGAGTGTGTGGCGACCACTTATGAGATGATTTTTAAATCCAATAAATAAGAATTAAAAGATTGATTTTATTGATAGATGATAACCACTTTATATATAGTTCTCACACTAACGAGGTTGACCGTGAACAAAAGTTTGTAAGTTAGACATATAATTTGTTGTCTTGAAAATTAAAATTGCTCAAAATTGATGTGAGAAAATAAAAAAGAAAAAGAGGACTAAGCCTCTAAATCTATTTCATAGTAATTGAATCAATAATATCATTAAATTCTTGTATTGGTTCTCCTGTTGGAAATGTAATACCTATACATACCATTCCTGCTCTATGTGGTATCATATATATGTATTGTGTGTATTGTCCTGTAACATATTCTAATAAAGTACATTGAATAGGATTATTTTTAGAAATAGTAGTTTCTTCTTGTTTTATTAGTTTACTTGTTCCAAACGAAGCTCTAGTTTGTATATATTGTTTTATTTCAATATCTTTATTATATGAAATATTAGGAGTATTAGGGGAATTATAGAAAAAATCACTTCCTGCAATTTTTGGGTGTTCTAAATTAACCTCTGAACTTCCTCCCATTTTATCTTTTAATTCTTTTGAATATTTAAAGCTAATTCCATAAGATTCGTCTATATATTCATTCAAATTAGTTTCTTCTTTTTGTTCTGTATTTCCTATGCTGTTATCATTAGTAACATTATTATTATCTTTTTTCATTACGGTTGCTTTTAGTGTAACTACAATAATTATAATTAAAACAGCAACTATTCCAATTCCAATAAATACTTTTTTCTTTTCCATATTTTATAATCATCTCCTATATTTAATATTGTGTAAAAATTCCATCACTTACAATTACTGAGGTACTTGTATAAATAAATAATACTATTAATGCTAAAATAATTGTAGGTAATATACTCGCAATTAAACAAGCCTTAGCATATTTAGGTCTAGTAGTTATATTAATTGCGAATATTATTATTCCAATTAGTGGAATCAAAAAACATATTACTTTTAATCCAGTTGTTGCTCCCTCATTATTATTTTTATTTTTTGCCCCACAGTTAGGACAACTTATTGCCGTATCCGACATTTGTTTGCCACATTCTTTACAATTAATTAGTGCCATATTTCACACCTCCATTTCTATATAAAATCTTCTCTTTATTTATATTGTTTATCATAATCTTTCCATTTTTGCTCTTCATCATATTTCTTTTCCCATTTTTTATAACTATCATATTCGCTTTTCTCTCGTGGAGACATTTCTTCTCCAGTTACTGACTTTTCTAATGCTCTTTCTAGTGCTTTCTTTTGAGAACTACTAGAACTGCTTCCACTATTACCGCCAAAAATACTTGCAATGAAAAATATAATTATTATAATAATGATTCCAGCAAATATCATTCCACCTGTACTTGTTTTATTTTCATTCATAATTTTTCACCTCCAATCGACAAAATTTTTAATATTCACAAATATAATATCATAAAAATTTATTTTTGTACACATATTGTACACTTATTTTTGAATTACATTTTTGTAATATTGAATATGTACAAGGTAGGAGGTGCAAAATATGGAGAAACTAAAAATAAATAATGATAATAAGGGGAATGATACGATTACAAGAACAATAAGAATAAGCGGAGCAACTTTTGATAAAATAACAGAACTAGCAGAAAAAAACAGTATAAGTTTTAATTCTGTAATAAATCAAATAATCGAATACGGACTTAATAACTTAGATGACGAAGATAAATAAAAAAAGATGGTACATAAGTTTTTTATTTCTTATGCACCATCTTTTTTATATTATTCTTATTTCAAAATCTAGTGAATTGTCTAACTTAATACATAATACATTATCTGTAAAATCAATTGAGTATGCTGAAACAGTACTCAAATGTATTTCGTTTTGCGTTATTTCTTCTTTTATGTTTAGAATTCCTTTATTGTAGTTATAAGTAATATGTATGTTGTTTAAATATAATTTTGCTTCCAGTATATCATCAAAAACAATTACTACATTTTTGTCATTAAAAATTTTTATTTTTTTACTAAGGTCTTTTTCTAAAACTTTCAAAATCATCACTTCCTTTTTATTCTTGTAATATATATTCTATTATACTTTAAATTTCTAAAATATATCGTGAATCAAGTCCAATTAATTCGATTCTTAATCTACCATCAATTTTTGCTTTCTTTATCATATCAAGTAATATAGTACAATCAATATCTTCATTTGATATAACAATTTTGTGTTTATTTATTAGAATTCTAGCTTTATCAATCCAAAATCTAGTAGTAAAAGTGCCTTGTGTTTCTATGTAGATTCTTTGATTTTTAAAATCTTTTAGTAAAATTCTTTTCATTCTTAAATAATTTATATCTAACATTTTATATTCGCCTCCAGTTTAAATTTTTTCTTTAGTTCATACCATTTTGTTTTTTTGCAACCGTGCTAAATTCCAACCGTTCCTCATTCGTCATTGTTTTATTTTCTACTTGCTTAAACAATTCTTTTAATTCTTCAATTTTAGGTATATATTGTGGTCTGCCTTTACTTTTCTTAATTTTTATATTTTCCATTTTTAAATTCCTCACTTTCTGTTTTGGTAGATGGTGGAGTTATTAACTACCCCACCAATTTATTATTTTTTTCAAATTCTTTTACTATTGTATAAAATGTAGTTCTTTTTAGTAAACAATGCTCCATTGTAATTTTTGCGGTCTGTTGCCCTAATTTCCACTTTTTGTATTCTTCTTCAAAATTGTTTGGTATGTTTATTCTTTTTTTGCCACCTTTATATTTGCCTTGTGCCTTTGCAATAGCGATTCCCTGTGCCTGTCTTTCTTTTATGTTTGTTCTTTCTTGTTCTGCTACAAAAGATAATACTTGCAATACTAAATCACTGATAAAACTGCCTAAAAGGTCTTTATGTAGTCGAGTGTCTAATAATTCCATATCTAGCACCTTAATATCTGTATATTGTGTTAATTCTTGCCATTCTCTTTGAATTTCTTTGTAATTTCTACCGTAAACGGTCTATTGACTTTATAACTAATAAATTGTTTTTAGTTCTTTTTAAAATCTGTTTAAGTAACTGATATTGCTCACGTTGAAAATCTTTTCCGCTTTTTTTGTCTATAAAAATATTTCTTTCTTCTATTCCATAATCTAGTAATGCTTTTATTTGTCTTGCCTCGTTTTGGTCTTTTGCTGATATTCTTCCATAACCATATTTATTTTCTATTTCTTCCATAATTTACTCCATTTCTGTTCGTTTTCTAGTGTAACCCTGTGCGAATATATCCATATTTAATGTTTTAAACTCTGTTTGAACAGTTTTTATATAATTTTTAATATTCGCATAGAGCATACCCATTTTGAACAATTTTATTTTTTTATTTATTCGCTAGATAGCAAACATATTATTATAATTTCAATTACTATTTTCAATATGATAAATAACATTTTTAAATTTCCTCCAGTATTATTTTAAATTTTAGAAAAGGGAATTGAATCCCCTTAACTTTAAAATGCTTCCGATGGTACAAACATTATATTTCTTATAACGTCTGTTTCATTGTTTATTTTCATCAATTCGTCATCTGTTAGCTTTTCAGTTAGTTCTATAAGTCTATTTATGTTTTTTCTTGTTGCTGGTGTTTCTTCTAGTATTTTCTTTTTTCCTAGTCCGCTTGAAGTTGCAAAATTATCATTTGTTTTATGATAGAATTTATTGATAAATAGTGTTATTTGATTATTGTAGTTATAATCTAGCCTAAACTCTAAATAATGCTCTGTGTCTAGTTCTATAATTTTCTTTAGTGTTTTTTCAGTATGGAAGATAAAATATTGAATATCTAATCCCCATCCATTTTTACATTTACTGTTTATTGTTTCTATTTGTTCTCTTGTTAATTTTGCCATAATAAAAACCTACCTTTCTAAATATACAAATTTTAAAATTCTTGTACTATTTACAAAAATAGGTTTCTATGGTAATATAATTATAGAATTATTTTTGTAAATAGTTCGTGGGAATATATTAGTTGTCTAACCGACCAAAGTTTACGCAACTGATATATTCTTTTTACTTTTGTTTTTCACAATTTTGTGAAAAAGTTTTCCATTTTTTAATCTTTATCATCTCCCTTAAAATGTAGTATCAAAAATCTTTCAAGTGGTTCTCGCTCTAGTATTTGTTTGACCTATATATAGTATAACTCCATATCATATAAGAGTCAATATATTTTATGAACTTTTTTCAAAAACTTTTTTCTACAATGGAGACATAGAGTGGGTTACGAGGTTTGTTCTACCTAACTTGACAAAACAGTTGTTTGTATGTTATAATATAATTGTAGGGTATTCCAACAACCCTATTTTAACTGAATATGATTTTAGAAACATTTTAGACAATTTTAGACAAATTTTAGAAAAAAAATCTAAAAGGAGTTGAAGTCAAAATGTTTTATTCATTTGATGAAAAATTAAAAGCGGATTATAGAAAAGAAAATGTAATGTTATATAATAGGGATTGTTTAGAGGTACTGGAGAAGTTGCCAAACAATTCAATTGATTTAGTTTTAACGGATTGTCCGTATCGTGTTATTTCTGGTGGTAGTATTAGTAAAAATACTAAAAAGCCTTGCAGTGGTATATTAAGTCATAGTAACGAACTAGCACGACAAGGAAAATTATTTGAGCATAACAACATTAAGTTTAGTGAATGGTTGCCCCTTGTATATGATAAATTGAAAGACAACACACATTGTTACATATTCATCAATGGTCGCAACCTTGCTGAATTGCAAACAGTAGCGGAGAAAATAGGGTTTAAATATCAACAGTTGCTTGTGTGGGATAAGCGGAAATGCAACCCCAAATCATTACTATATGAATGCAGTTGAGTATATTCTTATGTTAAGAAAAGGAAATGCAAAAGATATTTTAAATATGGGAACTAAGAATATATTGAGAATACCAAACATTGTAGGAAATAAAAAGCATCCAACAGAAAAACCCCAGTCTTTAATGGCAATACTTATTACTAATTCATCAAATAAAGATGATATTGTGCTTGACCCATTTATGGGTAGTGGTAGTACACGGACTTGCTTGTTTGGAATCTGGTCGTAAATTTATAGGTTGTGAAATAGATAAAAAATATTATGACATTGCTAGAGAACAAATTGAAGAGGTATAATGACCGCCCCCCTGTTTAGCTGTTTATGGTCTTTACAAATGGCTATAACCCCTGTTGTAGCAACAGTTCGACCGCCTTGGCAACTGGAGGTATAGAAAATTTACTTATATATCAATAATTATAGCGATTTTTAGTGTAAAAAGTATGAAAAAGGCTCTAAAAATGAGTCTTTTTTGTTATTTTAGGGTGCTCCGCTCTCCTACAAAAACCCCTTAACGTATTTTACATTTTATGATACTATGTACTGATATATTCTTACAACCGCACCACTCTTGAGATTTCTATCTAACTTGACTTTTGAAAACTTGTTTGGTATAATATTTATGAAATTAAAAATAAGAAGTAGTTGGTCGCTACTTCTCAAAATTTTAGAAATATGCTGATGCATACTCTTATATTCCTTATATAATATAATATACCACAAAAGGATAAAAAGTCAATACTTTTGTGAAAATATGTTTGATATTATAGTTATAGAGTTTAGAGCATAGTGTATTTGTCTATGCTCTATTTTTGCGTCCTTTTTTCTAAAATTTAAAAAAATTTCGTCTTTTAGAATATAATATAAGATTGTATATTTATAAACAGAAAAAATGTTTTGTTAATTCTTCTTAAACCTTATTATAAAAGACTATTCCAATACTTAAAAATTTTAAAACAAAGGTGGTGAAAAACAAAAATGGTACATACTTTAACTTTAAATTACAAACTTACATTTTTTGGAAACATGACTGTTTTGCAACGTATAAAATATGAAGACCTAAAAGAAAAATTTTCTTATGTAAGTGAAAATTTCAGGAAACGTAAACAAATAACCTATTCTGCTGGGTATCCTCCTATTTCTGTCTTTTTTAACTATACATTTCACTATGTAAATGTTACTATTGACCCTAGTCTAGTTTTAGAGCATATGCCTGTTGCAAACGATTACAAAGCAATAGAACAATACTGTGATGCATTCGTTAGGAATATTCTACAAATTGAAAGAAAGTATATCGAAAAGGTTACTTTGAATAGAATTGACTACAAGATAGACTACAAAATAAAGAATGAAGAAGAAAGAGAAATAATTTATTCTTTAATGAAGAAATGTAGAAATGATTTATACAAAGTAGTTAAGTCATTATTCAAAAGTGCAATAACATATAACCCTGAGGAAGGATGGGTAGAAATTATAACGTATGATAAAGAGATGGAAGAAATACAACGTTACAGTTACGAAGACCTTATTGTCTTAAATAAAGATGAACTTGAATATGTAGGAGTCTTTAGAACAGAAGTACGTTTGAAAAATGCAAAACTTAATTATAACAAAACTACTAAACTAAAATTAGAAAAAAACTTGTCTACTTATCTATGTGAAGCTAAGAAAAAAAAGTACTGGGAACAATATGCTGAAAAAGTATGGTTCACAGAAGATTTTTACAGATTAGACAAAGCTATTGAAGTAGTGAAGAATAGTAATTTAAAAGATAATATGAAGAAAAAATTGTGTGCATTACTAAGAAAAATCAATAAATATGGTTATTCACAAGCTAGAAGCGGTTATAAATGTGATGACACATTTAGAAATCATATAAAAGCAATTAGAAGTTTGAATGTTAATCCATTGACTTTTGAAAATACTTTTAAATTAGAGAAAATTGAAAATTTTGCAAGATATAAAGGAGAATGATATTATGGATAATTCAAAAGAATTACAACAATTTAACTTAGCCGAAAAGACAGCTAAAGTAAAAATTCTAACAGGGCAAACAGTACAAAGTATTGTAGAAATTGGAAGAACTATGTTAGAAGTTAAGGAAAATATACCTTATGGAGAATTCCAAAATTGGTTAGAAAACGAAGTAAATTACAGTAAAAGCACAGCTTATAACTTTATGAAAGTTGCTAAAGAATTTCCAGATTTCCACGCAGTTGGAAATCTAGGAATGAAAAAGTTGTTAGCATTAACTGGAATTGAAGCGGAAAGCAGAGAAAAAATCATAAATAACAATGACTTAGACAATATGACTGTAAAAGAAGTTGAGAATGTTGTAGAAGATGAAAAAATGCTTGAGAAAGTCAATAAATTTATGGAAAGAATGTCGTATAAAATTCCACCATATAAGAAAAATCTTAATAATGAAATATATGATGGGTTGCTTGATGAAGAAAAAGAAATTCTTGAAAATGGGGTTGTAGAATGCTATAAAGCATCTGAATGGGCTAGAAGTGAAATGTATGAATCATTAAAAGAAGTACAGAAAATATTAAATAATGATAAGTTATTCGCTAAGTGGGTTATTGAATTAGAAGTAATAGATGAGTTTGAAGAACTTATTGGCGGATTGTTAGATAAAGCAGTTGCAGAAGAAAACAAAGCTAATAAAGGAGTTGAAGCATAATGTAAGTAACACGAAATATCTTTAGTGGCTAAGAAAGCAACTAAAACAAATAAAAAATAATATATTTGTATCCAAAAGGCAAATAAAGTAATTTTAAAGTATAATATGTATTCTTGCATATTAATACGATATTACCATATTACAAAATTACCATATTACCATATGACGAATCTTATGGGTAGTTAAATATTTGACAATTAATAAAAACGATGCTAAATTTATATTGCTTAAATATTAGCATAAGTGTTTTTAGATACCAATATACTTTAATAGATAACTTTTAGAATGGTATTGTTTGAATAAAATATTATTAACTATACCTATTTAGGAGCGTATGGTTTAAATGAAAAACAAAACACTTTTGTTAAACTTACAAAAAGGAATTGTAAAAGAACTTTGTTCAAAAGGCTTGCTAACAGAAGAACAAACAAACGTTGCTATAAAAGAATTTGAACAAATATATGAAAAAAATATTATAGAAAAGGAAGTAAAAAAAGATGAAAAGAGCAGTAGCATATTGTAGAGTTTCAACAGATAAAGAAAATCAATTACATTCATTGGAAAATCAAAAGAAATATTTTGATGAATATATTTCAAATGACAAAGAACTAGAATTTGTTGGGATTTATGCTGATGAGGGAATTACAGGAACAAACATAAAAAAACGTGATGAATTTAATAGAATGATATTAGATAGCAAAATGGGTAAATTCGATGTCATTTTTACAAAGTCTGTAAGTCGTTTTGCACGAAATATTTTAGACTCTGTTGGGTTTGTGAGAGAATTAAAACAAAGAAATATTGAAGTAAGATTTATAACAGATGGAATAAAGTCGTTTGATAATGATGCTGAATTAAGACTAGGTTTACTTGCTACTTTTGCACAAGATGAAAGTCGCCAAACATCTGAAAAGGTTGTTAATGGACAATCTGTTAGTATGAAAAATGGTGTTGTGTTTGGTTCTAATACTATGCTAGGATATAATATAGTAAAAGGTCAAATGACTGTTAATGAAGATGAAGCACCAATAATAAGAAGTATCTTTCACAAATATTTAATTGAGGGTAAGGGAGCTCATCTTATTGCTAAGGAATTACAAGAAGAAGGAATAAAAACTAAACGTGGTGGTAATAAGTGGACTAATGCTTCAGTGTATAAGATACTAAAAAATGAAAAATATTGTGGAGATTTAATTCAACAAAAGACTTATACTCCTGATTTTCTATCACATAGTAAAAAGTATAATAAAGGAGAACGAGAATTTGTAAAAATAGAAAATCATCACGAACCTATTATTGATAAAGAAACTTTTAACAAAGTACAAGAAGAAATGGCTAGAAGAAAAGAAAAATCTAATGTTGATGGCTCTAAACATTCAAATAGATATGCTTTATCTGGAAAATTGAAATGTGCAAGTTGTGGGTGTATGTATGTTAAAGGAGATAATAGAAAAAGAAGTGATGGAACAATAAGGAGGTCGTGGATTTGTGCTGAAAAACATAAATACGGAAAAAAACATATAAATTCGCAAAACGATTACATAGGTTGTGATAATGATAATGTAAATAATGATATAGTTTTAAATTCATTTAATCAATTAATGAAGAAAATAACAACAGAAGATAAACAAGGAATTGTTAATAGCACCATAAAAGTTATTTCGTCTATAATAAAAAAAAGTGCTTCTTTAAATACAGATGAAGAAAGAATTTGTCAAAGAAAAGAAAAATTAGAATCACAGATAAAAAAAGCTATTACCTTATGTATCAATGAAGTAATTACAGAAGATGAACTAAAAGAGCAAAAAGAGCAATTAGAAAATGAATTAATTTTAGTTAATAAAGAACTAGAAAGCATACAGAACAAACAAGAACTTTTAAATAACAAAGAAACTTTACTACAAAACGTTGAAAAGTCAATGAATGATATTTTAGATTTTCAAAATACAAGTGATGAAATATGCAAGGAAGTTTTAGAAAAAGTCGTTGTAAAAAGTAAGAATGAATTTGACTTTTATATCAAGGGGTATAGCACCCCTTTCTTTAAAAATTATGATGGTGTCATATCACTTACTCCGTTGGTACTGAAGAATGTGTTCCTTGATGATGTCAATAGCCAAAGATAGTGATTACAATTAGCTATTGACTGTAAAATGTTAAATTTTAGATATTTTAGGGTATATATGTAATTCAAAATTAGTTGGGTCAGAATCACTTTTTATCGCTTTTTCTGTTTTTAAATAGGTAACTTTTGCAATTATGCTGTTTAACAAAATGTTCTTATCTTCAGCAGTTTCTAACTTATCATATAAATCTATAACATTTTCTAATTTAGGTATCATGGTATCTTTTTCATTTTTCATTTGATTATTTTTATTTAATAGTTTATTATATTCTTTTAATTTATTTTCTAAACTTTCAATATTGTCTTTTATAGCTTTTGAACGATTTATAAATTCATCTTTGCTATAAATACCATTTTCTAAAAAGTCATAGATCTTATTAAGCTTAGAATTTTCCTTTTCTAAATCTTTCTTAGTAGAAACAATAGATTTTTCTATTATTTTATTATTGTCTGTGTTAGAATTATCTCTTAATTCATAATCTACTTTATAATTTTCAAGCCATATTTTTAAGCTTTCGATTATTTTGTTCTCTACTATATAAAGTTTAGAACTTACATTATCACATTTTGAATTAGAACATATAAGTGTTGCAGGCTTGTCAGCTTTTGTATAAGGTCTTCGTTGCATAGGCTTACCACATTTTTCACAAAATATAAGTCCAACTAACGGATTTTGAATTTGATGGATATGTTTAACTTTTGGAGCATTTTGTTTTCTTTTTTCTTGTACTAACTCCCAAGTTTTATTATCAATAATAGGTTTATGTAATCCATCATAAATTAGATAATCTGGATTACGAGGTCTACTAATGATAAAATGTCCATTTTTCGTTTTCTTTTTCTGTTTCCTTCTATTCCATACGATTTTTCCAATATAGGTAGGATTAGAAAGAATATCTTTTACAGAAGAAATAGTCCACTCATTAGAAATTCTAGGTTTTAAATTCATATCATTTAATTGTTTTACAACTGAATTTATAGTATTATTTTCAAAAGTATATAATCTAAAAATTTCTTCAACAATTGGTGCTTCATCTTGATTAATAGACAAAGTGTATCCTTTGGAATCTTTTAGCTTCACTCTATCATATCCAAAAGGAGCAATATTTCCTACAAACTTACCTTCAGAAACAGAAACCTCTCTCCCCTTTTGCAGACGCCTATTTATTGTTTTATATTCTCTCCTAGACATAAATAAGCCAAACTCAAAATACTCTTCATCAAATTCATTATCTGGGTCATATGTTTTAACAGGTGTAATAATTTTTGTATGAGAATATTTAAAAGCTTTTGAAACTCTACCTTGATCAGCAGTATCACCACGAGCTAACCTCTCTACTTCAACAACTAAAACACCAGTCCACTTTTCATTTTCAACATCTTTAAGAAGTTTTTGCATTTCTTTTCTTTCACTAATTGTTTCGCCACTTACAACTTCTCGATAGATTTTGGAAATCTGTAAGTCTCGCTTTTCAGCTAAAGTAGTTAAAATTTTCTCATGTCTTGCTAAAGTTTCGCCTTCTCCATATTTTTCAGATTCTATATCCTCTCTTGATTTTCTTAAATATATTGCATATGTGCCATTTTGCACAATTCCTCCTTTCCTTGTAACTTGTCTTTAACTTAGCCTTATTATATCTGTAATTGTAACAAATTACAACAAAGAAGGATTTATTTTTCTTATTAAATTAACAATAACACTATTTATATATTCTTTTTGAGTATTTATATCTTCTACAATATAATCATCATAAAATTTTACTTTAGTATTTTCAATATTATATTCTTCTAACAACATATAAATCGCCTCTTTAAAATTTATGAGAAAAGCATAAAAAAATACCCAAGACAAACTTGTCTTGAGCAAATTTATATTTTTTCTATGCTAACATTATATGGTGAGCAATTTATAAAATCAATTCCCTTTTATTTCCCTTTTTTCTAAAAATACTACTAAAATCTATTAATTTGTGATAGTATATAAAAAGTTTTAATACTAAGAAAAAATATGTAGTTACGCAAGAAGTATAGAAATGAAAAATAATTATGAAAAATAAAATAAGTAAAAGTGCTAGAGCATTGATGACTTGTGATTTAACTAATAGTATAGTAAGTTTATTTGGAGAAACTTTTTTAGTTGCATATTTCTTACAAATATCAAATGAAAATATAGTGCAAGTATCTATATATTATATAATTTTATATGCATTATTAGCATTAGGTAGTTTTTTATTAGGAAATGTAATGAAAAGCAAACCTCAAAAAAGAGTTATCATTTATAGATTTGGTATTGTAATAAAGTCAGTATATATATTATTAATCGTTTTATTTAAAGAAAAAATAAGCCAATACTTTATAGTTATTGCAATATTTTATGGAATAGCAGAGAGTTTATATTGGTCAGCACACGATGTAATGAATATGGAGATAGTAGATAATGATAATCGAGAAAGTTATATGACAGCAAAAAGAATATTAAGTAAATTAATTCATATAATAATTCCGATTATACTAGGAACATCAATAGAATTAACATCTTTTACAAGCATTTCAATATACATATTTGTGTTAACTTTATTTCAAATGATAATTTCATTGTATATTGATGTAAGTAAGTTTGAGATTAAAGGAAAAGCTAAAACAAGTATATAAATTATCCTTCTTATATGGTGTAATGATGGATACAATTAGGGTATTAGTAATTATCATAACAATTATGACTTTTAAAACATCTTTAAATTTAGGTATATTAACAACATTATTTTCCATTTGTACAATTATATCGTTATATTTATTTAATAAATTTTATCAAAGGAAATCGTTAAAATCATTATTAATTTTCTGTTCATTACTAGCTGTATTAGGTGTTATTGGTTTATTATTAAATATAAATAAAACAACATTAGTAATATATAATTTTACATATAGTATAACTGTATATATACTAGAAGTTATGTTTAAGATAAAAACTGATAATATTGTTAGAGAAGTTAATATAGAAAAATGGATAGTAGAATATCACACTTTTATAGATTTTTTCATGGAATTAGGCAGAATAATAGGATTTCTATTAATGCTAATTATAGGGTTAATAAACAATATTGTTTATTTTAAAGTATTACTATTAATAGTCACTGTCTCTATACCACTATATGCTATAACTATGTATAGAGTTGAAAAAACATAAATCCATTAACCATAATTCTAATATGCTTTATAAAATCAAGTCAAGGTTAAAATTCATGTGCTATCGCACAACCTTGACTAGATTTTAAAAGCACATTATTTTTCAGTTAAGAGGATTTAAGAATAAGTATATTTAATTAAGGAAACATAAATACATTTTGAGCGAGTAAACTAAGTTAAATACTAAAGGCAGGAAAGCGAGTGCTCACACATCGCCTATACACATTGAATGGTAAGCCTTCAAGAGTTAATAAAAGAACAAAAATTTTAAGCAAATATGATGTAGAAATTCACTGGGTGAACTGGCTCAACCACGCTATTCTTCGTTGAAATTGAAAATAGTGAACTAAAAAATTAAAAAAGTTCACTCATTTTAGGCAAAAGTACACCAAGTGTACTAAAAAATTTTCTGAAATTTTGTAAAACAGTTACCGAGGAATCCTCGATAACTAGTTATAATAATACAAATTACAAAAATTTTGAGCTTGTTCCAAAATAGAACAAGCTCACTTTGTGTACTTAGAATTTATGAAAATTTGTTAAAAAGTATTGATTTTGCAAATAAAATAACTTATAATGAATATAATAGTAGTGGATATTTAATATCTACTATAATTAAAAATGTGAGTCGCAACCCTATTTGCGTCGAATAAATGGATAGGTGAAAAAATGTGAACCGCAACCCTGCTTGCGAGATATAAATGTGCAGGTGGAAAAATGTTAATTATAGTAAAATGTGGGGTCTATAAAATTAATTTAGATCCCATATTTTCATAAAAGGAGTTAAATAATAATGATAATAGAAGATGGAAAATTTTATTTTATAAAAGATGAGTTTTTTGATATATTTAAAGATTATAAATTGATGGAAAACAAAGAATGCGGAAATAAAAGACCTTGCTACTTTTGCTTTAGAGATAGAAAAAACAAAGAAATAATATGGTTTGTTCCAATATCGACTAAATATGATAAATATAAAAAGATATATGATAATAAAAAATTAAAAATTGGAAATAAACCAGTATATAATTTTGTTTTTGGTAATGTATTAGGTAAAAAAGCTGTATTTTTAATACAAAATATATTTCCAACAACAGAAGAATATATATTAGAGAAATATACAAATTCAAATATAGATGTAGAAATACCGGCAGTAGTAAAAAACGAAATTATAACTACTGCATTAAGAGTTGTGAGACTTGCAGAAGAAGACATACATATTCCATTTTATAATATTGTTGAAATGAGAAATATTTTGTTAAAATAATAAGGAATAAAAAATATCATATGTGCAGAAATTGCACATATGGGCAATAATAAAAAACAACAGTAAATTATAAGTTATAATAATTTAAAACGAAAATAAACTTAATCAGTTCACTTAGTGTACTAGTTTAATTCACCAAGTGAACTTATTTAAATTTATAGTATTTTACAGCCAATAGTACTAGATTTTTTGTAATTGACATCATCATGGAACAAAAGAACTTGCACACTTAGAAATGGTTGGAACTATAGTTCACCAATTAACCGATGGAGTTTGCCCTGAAGAAATAGAAAAAGCTGGCTTAGGAGCATATTATACAGACCATGGGGTGGGTTTGTAATATATCCTAATCCTGCTTATTTAATTTACATTTATTATATAATTCTTTTGTTATTTCAAATCCATAATATTGTAAATATTTTAATAAAAATATATTTATTGTAATTGTATTTCCTTGTGTAAATGGATTTAATTTTAATAATTCATAATGAAAATTTATAATGTGATTTAATACATTTTCTTTTCCTACTTGAGAATAATCAATATTCTTTTCTTTATTAAAAAGTTCAAATAAATTTTTTTCTATAAAATCACTTCTGTAATTGCCTGCGAAATCATAAATATCTTTAAATAATTCTTTATGAATGCTTTTTAATGTTATTGAACTAAATCCAAAACTTTGATTACTTAATATAAGTGCAATTCTATTTATTATTATAGGGTTGTCCAATTTTTTTGTTAAATCTAAAGCAATGTCTCTATAAGTATTCTTGTATAATGGATTAATGATATTTTTTTCAATAATATATTCTGATTTCATTATTTCAAATCTCCAATATTTTTTATTCTAAACATTTAAAAATTATATTTGCTAAATCTGTAGTATCAATTACTGATTTTATACTTGCATTTAATAGTTCAATAGGTGATACAGAATTAAAATTTAAATAATAGCCATTTTTTAGAGCTAATTGTCTTATAAATTCTCTAGTAGTTCTTCCGTTTCCTTCACGGAAAGGATGTAAAACATTTAATTCAGCTGTATAATAAGCTAACTTTTCTGCTAATGCATGTTTATCCAAATTTTGCAAATAATTTTCTTCTTTTAATTTATCTAACAATTTATTTAATTCACTTTCTATATATTCCCATTCAGCAAATCTAAAATTATCTTTAGCAATATTTTCTGTTCTAAATAGTCCAGCAAATAGATATATTTCATCAAAAAGGAATTTGTGTATATTTGAAAAATGATTTATATCAAAGTTTCCAGTAATTCCTTGCTTTTCAAGGCTTAACAATTTTAAAGCGACCGTGGATTTTTCGTATTCTCCTAGTAAACTTGAATCTTTTATATCTAATTTATTTACTAAAATATTAGTTCCTTCATAGCAATATATAGAATTTCTTGCTTCATACATAAATTTTATACCTTTCTTAAAATCATATTTTTTATTAAATTCATCGCTTCTTCCATTGATATTTTATCATCAGCAAAATCTTCTAATAATTGAATATCACTATCATTTAATTTTTGATTTTCAATAGCCATAGTAGCTTTTATGTTGTTTATTATTTTATTTTTTTCTTCTTTTGGCATACTAATTGCCTCCTTTTCTATTTAATTCTGACTACTCTTTTATTATACCATAAAATGCTTTAAATTACTATACTTTTAGCCATTTTTATTAACAAACTTTTGCCTAAAAATTCCAATGAATTACAACATCTTGTGAATTTGTTTTTTTGTTCTTTTCTCCAATTTCAATATAATCTATGAAACTATTTACAATATCATAATTAAGCTCTTTAAAATCCTTAAAGTGATTAATTATCTTTTCCTTTTGTTCTTTTATAAATTTACTGTTTAATTCTTTTTCTTTTAAATTTGATAAATTATTTTCGACTTTTGATAGTTCTTTTTGTTTTGTTGTTTTATCAAGTAGAAAAGAAGAGTTTAAATCTTCAAATACATCTTCTGGAACTTTTCCATTTACTTTGTTTAAATATAATTCTTTTATCGCTTTATTAATGCTTTCCATATCTTTAGATAAAATTTCTTTTTTATTCTCTAGTAATTTAGTTTTATTTAAGTTATCGTTTGAAACAAATAACTCATCAGAGATATTATCAAAGTCAAAAAAAACTAAAATTTTCTCTTTAATTTTTTCAGTAACTAAATTTTTAAGATTTTCATAACCAATAGAATGTGGAGTGCAAGTACCATATAATTTTTTTGAGCATTTACAAGAAAAGTAAATGTAACCTCTATCATTTTGGCATTTATAAAGTTTTGTTCCACAATCTAAACATACTAGCTTATTAGAAAATATATGAACTTCACCATTTTTACATCTTCTTGTTTTACTTTTAAAAATTTCCTGAACTTTGTAAAATTGTTCTTTCGTAATAATAGGTTCATGAGTATTTTCTACAATAATCCATTCTGATTTAGGCTGATTCACCATTTTTTTAGATTTATAACTAACCTTTTTGTTATAGCCTTGTACTAAATTACCAATATAAACTTCATTTTTTAAGATTTTACTGACTGTAGATTCGCACCAATAGTCAATATTTTTGCCTTGATTTTTGAAGTTAATTCCTTGTGATTGCTTATATTTAGTAGGAGTTAGAATTCCTCTATCATTTAATATTTGAGCTATTTTTGTAACACCGATTTCCTTGTTCATAAAGATTAAATATTAATTTAATAATATCAGAAACTTCTGTATCAACAATAAGTTTATTTTTATTCTCTGGACTTCTTTTGTATCCATAGCATACAAAAGAGCCAATATGTAATCCTTGTTTTCTTTTGCTATCAAATGTCTTTCTGATATTTTCTGATAAATCCTCTAAATACCACTCATTAACTAAACCATTAATCTGTCTTGATTTTTTGTTTCCTTTATCTAAAGTATCAACATGATCTACAAGACTTACAAATCGTATGTTCCATTCAATAAATTTGTTATGTAAGTATCTTTCAACAATTTCCATATCACGAGTAAATCTACTTTGAGTTTTACAAAGTACAATATCAAATTTATGGCTTTCGCTATCAGCTAATAATTTCTTAAATTCAGGTCTTTCACTGTCGATTCCAGAATAGTCCTCATCACAGTAAATATTATAAATATCCCAGCTCCTTTCTATTGCATAATTAATTAGCATAGATTTTTGATTTTGGATACTTTCGCTTTCATCGTTTTCATGAAGTTTGTCATCATCTTCACGAGAAAGTCTGCAATATATAGCAACTCTCATAAGTTTACCCTCCAATCGGTAAACTACTCATTTCGTACAAGCATATTATACAAAAATAAGTAGACTTAATCAATACAATTAGTAAATTCATTTACAATTAACTTATTAACAATTGTTTCTATACTTTTCACAATATCTTCTATATTGCTATTTTTATTTTTTTCTATTACATTAAAATTCACTTTTTCACACATACAAAATCCTCCTATTTTACTTTATTCTAAAGGACTTGTATTTGTGAAAAAAAAAAATAAAGCCCTTTGGCTTTAATAGAAAAATTAATATTTTATTACTTTAGGAAAACAATATGGAGCATTGATAGATTTATCTAACTCAAATTGTTTTTTATTACTATTATAGTTATATGCACTAGAGTTGTATTTTCTAAAATTAATTTTAGAAATAGTCGAATTTTTAGATTCTATTTTTGAATCTAGTGCTAATTGATATTGTAAACTTTCATATTCTTCTTTTTGTGAATGTCTTGTTGCTCTTATATAAGCAATAGTTTGCTCTTTATTCTTTTGTTTATTAAATTGTTTTCTTTGTTCTTTTTCCGTTTGGTATCTTTCATCTTGTTTAATAATTCTTGTAATATAACCATTATCAATATTAAGTACTTTTGATATATCTGTAGGTCGTAAATGTTCATCATAGTACATTTGAATTATCTTATTTTTGTTTGAATTACACATAAAATCACTCCTTTTTTCTGTCAGTTAAGGTGTTTAACAAATATTCTGTTAAACACCATTACCATATTATAAAATGCAATCACATTGTACAATTTCAAAAATTGCATAAAGAAGTAAGGCTTTGCAAGAATAATCATTTTATAAATTTTCTTCATTGACAATGTATCAATAAACTACTTTTTTGTAGCAGTCAAAAATTTACTAACAACTTTTAGGCATAGTAATACTAAGGAAAATTAATAAAACTAAAGTAAAATTAAAGATTAACTAAAGTATAATATCAGATAATAAGAAATTCAATTCCGTTTTTTTTCCCTTTTTTCTAAAAAGTATCTTCAAAGGAACATTGTCAATGAAAGAAATGTATAAAATGATTATGCTCCTTGATATATCTACTTTATGCCATTTCTGTAATTGACAATATAGTAGGATTTTATAATGGGAAAAGGTGGTTAGCACAGTAAGTGATAACCGCCTTAGTTGATAAAAATTATTTAATTTAGTATTGTGAAATAATACTATTTATGGTAATATTTAGTCATATAAATAATATTTGTAATAGGAGTGGATTAATATGAGTGAAGTTTATGACTTTTTTATAGCAGGTAGAACAAGAAATAAAGACAATATATTAGAAATTTGTAAAATCTTAGACAGGTTAAAAATATCTTATTATTGTTTTCTAAAAAATGAAAATCTCATGCAGAAGCAGGGTTAGATCTAAATGATGAAAAATTAGCAGATAAATTTGAAAAGATGGATTTGAAAAGTGATACTATTCAAACTATTTTTAAATATGATATGGAGGGTTTAAAAAAATCTAAAAATCTTTTGTTAGTATTACCAGCTGGAAAATCAGCACATATTGAAGCTGGAGTTGCTTATGGGCTAGGAAAAAAATGTTATGCTATTGGAGAATATGATGTAACAGATTATTTATATTTAATTTTCGATAAAATTTTTGCTAATGAAGATGAATTAATAGAATTTCTAAAAAATATAAAATAGAACATATGGAGGAAGAATATGAAAGTAATAATTAAGGAAAATGCAGAATTAGGAAAGAATAGTGAAGAATGCAAAACTTTAGAATATGATTTTAAAGATAAAGATATTGATATAGGTGTAGCAACTATAACAGGTAGATTTCCTAGTAAAGATTATTGTGTAAATACAATTTGTAAAGAGTTAATATATGTACTGGAAGGAACTGGTAGTTTATGTTTTGAAAAAGAGAAGATAAATTATAAAAAAGGTGATGCGATTTTAATTGAGCCTAATGATAAGTATTATTGGGATACAGAATACTCGGTTGTATCAATGTCTTGTACTCCTTCATGGAATACAGACCAACATAAATTAGTAAAATAAATATAAAAAAGGAGAAATAAAAATTATGAGAGAATTAAAAATTAATGGAGTTTATAAACATTATAAGGGGGATTTATATATTGTACAAGATATTATTTATCATAGTGAAACTTGTGAGAAAATGGTAGCATATAGAGCTTTATATGGAGATAATAAATTATGGTGCAGACCTTATGATATGTTTTTAGATGAAGTAAATAAAAATGGACAAAAATATAGATTTGAATTACAAGAAATAAAAAGTGTTCAAGAAAAATAATTTTTGTGAAATAGCAGCGTCAGTAATAACTCTGCCATTTTTATTTTTGATATTCTTGTTCTAAATCTTTCATTAAACTTTCATCTTCTGTAAGTAATTGCTCCATTGGATTTATGTAAGTATTAGTTTCATTTTCAAAAGTATCTATAATAGAATCCTCTGTAATTTTAAATACAGAGCTAACCCATGAAATTAGTTTATTTACAGTATTTTGTAAAGTAGATAATAATCTATCAAATAAATCAATATCTTTAAGTAATCTCTTATTTTCTTTGATTAATTTACGATTTTCTTTTATTAGTTTTTTATTTTCCTTTTCGCAATCATCTAATAATTTTACTTGTTCTGTAATCATTGATAGATTTCTTCGTAGATAAATATTTTGTTCAATAAGTTTTAAATTTTCTTCTTTAAAAGGCTCTATAATTTGCTTTTGTGCATATTTAGAACTAATTAACTCTGGAACTTCTTCTATTTCAAGAGGTATTGGGAAATCTGTCTTTAAGAAATTATCTATTTTGTTAAATCCTGTTAGTTTCTTTAGTGTTTCAATAGATACATGTTCAGAATTATTAGCTTGTCCTCGTTCTAGTTTAAATCCATGTCCTATCATGTGAGTATAAAAGGCATTTTGTAATTCTCTGTAACTATCTTTACCTTTCCAAAATTCACTACAAGCAACTTTATCAATAGTGTTTCCGTTTTTATCTTTTGTATGTACTACCGGAATAAAGACTAGGTGCATGTGAGGTGTTTCTTCATCTAGGTGTATATTAGCAGACATGATATATTTTTCTTCTAAATCTTTATAATTACAAACAAAATTATAAGCCTCTTTAAAATATCTTTTTGTTTCTTCTGATCCAATTTCTTGAAAAAATTCTTTGTCAGAAGTTATGATATATTCACAAGCGATATTGCTTACGGTTTTGATTTGACCTTTTAAATGATATTCTTCCTTTATCTTATCAGCATGGAAAATACTTTTCCCTACAACCCTTTATTTCCAAAAATGTAATATACATTTTTGGAATATGAAACCCATATCGGTTTCATGCTTCCGCTTAAGAACAAATAAAAACATTAATTTTCATTTGTTTTATTAACAGATTCCTCCGTATTGAAATAACTTAATAATAATCGTTTTTTATTTTCATTGCCTTTCATCATAATATTAGGACTAACTTGCCAAAGACCATTTTGAATTTTTACTAAAAATTTTTGCTTTTGTAATTTTTTCATTACTTTAGCAATAGTAGCTTCAGATGTATGTGTATTTTTCTGTATTGTTTTATAAGTACCTATAAACATATTTGTACTTGGGTGAGTATTATCTAAAATATACTTTAAAATAGCGACTTGCTTATTTTCAATATCACCTAAAACATGGAGAAAATCGCTTAAATATAATTTCCAAAAATTCTTTTGACCATAAACTTTTTTAGTAATTTGATCAACTTCAATAATTTCTCCAATTTCTTTATCTATTAACTCTTTTCTTTTTGTACCGATTAAGGTATTTGTTTTTTCTATATATTCAATTCTTTTCATTATTAAAACCTCCAAAATCTAAAATAAAAACACTACACTATAGTAAAGTGAATACTAAAGTGTAGTGAAGTACGAAAAAAGTCCATAAATGCTAATATATAAACACTTATAGACTTTTAATAAATTTATTACTCTTTTCTTATATTAATATAAATTAATTTTCACAATTAAGTTTAAGCAGAATATAATTTTTATAATTTCTTGTACAGAAATGAGTAGTTACTTTTAATTTTTCTTTTGGATAGATAACAAACACACACCACATGGGGTAGATGTATATCCTCAGTCAGCAGCAGGCACACCTTTTACAGCAGCATATATTGCTTGCAAAGGTGACCCTATTGCCAATTTACAAGAAGATTTAGCAGCAGAACAAAAAGCCAGAGCAACTTACGAAAAATTGATAGACTTATGCAAAGATGACCCAGATGTTTTAGATCCACTTCGTTTCTTACGTCAAAGAGAAATTGTTCACTTCCAAAGATTCGGAGAAGCACTTCGAGGAGTACAAGATAAATTAGCAGAGAAAAAATTCTATATGAGTTCTTGCAATATGAATTATCCAAATTGTAACAATAATTGCTAATCCTATACTAATCGGTATATGATAATTCTTATTGTATTTCTCTACTTTTATACCACCGTATGTTCCTTTTAAACATACGGCGGTTCCATTTTTTCTTCCTATTCCTTACTATCATTTATAAGTTCTTTAAAAATTCTTTCATTTTTTTATCCTTTAAAATTATTAGCAACACTTTCAATTTTTTGTAATTCAAATCTGTATTTTTGTCTAACATTTGGATATTTTTCATGGTCAACTTCACTTAAAAACATATCTACTGGTCTAATCCATAAACTACCATCACCATATAATCTTCTATATACAACATATTTTTCTTTTGTTTCAGAACAATTAGCTATATCAATTACTAGATAATAATCTCCTTTAAAGTGTTTGTAAATTCCATTAATTTTTAATTCTTGCATGAATATCATCCTTTCTTTATAATATTTTAATTTAGAATATTATATCAAATCTTTAAAAGATTTCCAAACTCTATCACAATTTTTAGTTTCTTTATGCTTGCTTAAGATTCTCCATTGTTTCTTCCCTTACTGATTGCAATTCTCTTATATACGGTAAAGCTACAATGATTTGTTCTTTTTTAATCTACATCTTTTATTCCATCTTATTTCAATGGTGCAAAATCATGTCCTTGCCCTATAAATCCATGAGTATCACCATAAGTATAATCTGGTTCACCATGTCTAATCAAATAAAATGTTGTCCTATTCATTCCTGTAATTAATATAAATAAAATTTAATTTTTTATATTTTATTATACTTGTCTATTTTTTTCAATGTTTTTTACAGATTTCTATCAGTTAATTCCTGAACATTTAAAATTTGTGCAATAATCTTGCTTACATATAATTTATCTTTTCCATCTGTAGAAATTCTTCTACTATTATTTTTTTCTTGATATAGTTTCATGAAATTCATTTTTATAGTCTGTGAAAGAACTATCAATCCATAATTTTGATAATTCTTTTCCTCTTGTTTTATTTCTTTGCACTATACTATCATTATTAGTATATAAAAATATATATTCATCTGGTTGCAACAGCGTACTGTCCTTAAGCAATTTTTCATATTGACTGCATTGCATGTTTAATGATTTTGTATCTCTTGTTCGTAATTTTGAATTTGCTTAAAATTTTTGTTCTTTTATTAACTCTTAAAAGCTTGTCCCTCAATGTATATAGGTAATGTGTGAACACTCGCTTTCCTACTCTCATTTCTAATGAGGTATTTTAGGATTTAATTATTTCTCTCTTTATACCATTTCGCAAATTCCTTCATAGAATCTACAGACTCATATTTCTTTCTGTTTTCTCTTTCTTTATCTGTCATTTGTGCTAAAGTTTTGTCATATCCATAAGGTTGATATATATACCATAAATCTGACCATTTTTTATCAGTATCATTTCCTAATATTTTATTTGATAATGTCCCTTCATGTTTTCCCATAAATTGATGTAATTCTTTTCCATCATAGTAAGATAAACATTCTGTAAATCTACATTTTCTATTTTCTTTTCCTTCCATTAATTTCAAAAATCCCTCAATTCCTATAGTATCTAAAGCAAAATTAACAAACGCTCTTGGAAATCCATCAAGTTCATCTATCCAAAATCCGCAGTCTAAAGATATACATGGTTTATTTACTAATTTATAAGCTTCCATAGCTTTATATTTTGATATATATTTTATATCATCACTTCTAGGTTCTTCTAAATCATATTCAAATACATTGAAATTGACTCCTTCTAATTGCTTACTAGCTGATTCTATTTTCCCTTTATTATGTGTTACAAAAACTATTTCTCTCATTTATTTTTCCTACTTTCTTTTATATTACATGTGCATGTAATCATTATATTTCTTACTACATAATCAATTCTTAAATTATTAGTATTACAATATTCTTGTATGTCTTTTGACAATTTTAAACAATATCTTCCTTTATTTATAATAATTTCTTTTTCATTTAGCTTATTATCTTCAATAAATCTTTTTGCCACCATTATGTCTTTAACACCTAATCCAAAATGTTTATTTCCAATAGTTTTTAAGTCTATCCCCAAATCTTTTGAATATTCTGGTAATTGTTCTTTTTCTTGATAATGAAATATTTCTAATATCATAATTGTTTCATCTTTTAATATAATATCAATGTTTATTTTTCCATCATCTGTTTCATATAATATGATATTACTTTCTTTCATGTAAGCCTTCTAATTTGTGCAGACATCATCTGCACTTTTTTGTTTTAACTTGATTCTGAATAAAATTTTTCTTATTTTTAATATTCTATAATGTTTATTGATATTTTAACACAAAATTTAATCTTTGACAACAAATCATATTGCATTTTTAGTCAAATCATTGCATTATATAATGTAATTTTCTTATGGATTTAAATGAGTTTTTATCTTCTACCGTTGTTTCCTTGGCAAATGTTACTAATAAGCTTGACAAGAATTTACATTCTAGCAATTCTAATCTTAAAGATTCTTTTATAAATGATTTTATTTATTCACTTTATAATTTTCTTGATAATTCCAGAGATATATTAAGATTAAAGCAAATGCCAAAAAATACTTTATTCAAGATTGATGGTAAAAATTCTAATTGTTTTGTTACTGTAGTAGATACTAAAACTCAACATTTACCAAAACTGAATGGATTTCCACATAATGTATTTTATATTCCTAAAAATATGTGTTCTCCAAATATTGATGAATCTTTATACAAACACGAAAACCTTATTCAAGAAGAAGTTTCTTACAGAATTATTTACAATTAAAAAATGGAGTTTATACAGTAGTTGACAAAGATGGTAATACTTTACAATAAAAAATTAAAGAATAATATTCATCCTCTAATATCATTGATATTTTATTATTTTTGTTACCATTAATATTGATATTTAAAAAAGTCAGTTCAATTTTAGTTCCATCACTTGTTACCCATATAGTTCTTTTTTCGTCTATCCTATATATTTCACTATTTATTGAATTAAGCCTTTTTAATGTTTCTGTTGATGGATGCTTACTGTATTCAGAATTATTTACAGAAATAATCGAATTTGTTCTAAATCATAAAATGTATTTATCGATACCTTGTCCTTTATTTGACTTTTTAAAATTGCATTTTTAGGCATATATATTTGTTTAACATTTATATTCTGTTAATAATTGTTTTTCAATTTCTGCTCTATAAATATGATGTTGTTCTCTTTCTCTATACTCTGATGGCATCGCTATATCACGTAACAATAATTCATTTTCTATAATTGAATTTAGTTCTGTATCTAATCTTTCTTGTATTTCTTTTGGTAAATTTTTTCCATATAGGGCATAGGCTTTATCAGTTACTATTTTTTGTATATCGTTGTTATCATCGTTTGTTAATTTTTTATACTTGTTCTATCCATTTTTGTACCTCCTATAACTATTATATATTATACCAATTTTGGCGATGTTATCGGAAAATTAAAAGTACGTAATAGTAATTTTGCATACAAAAATACCCACTAAATTTAATTAGTAGGTATATCATTATATTTATTTTATTTTCTTTGCCACTATTACAAACCTTCCATCTTCTTGACTATATTCACAAGTAGAAAGTGTAAGTAGTTGTTCTCCATGTTCTGCTGTTACTCCTGTATCATAAATACTTGCTTTTTTTGCTTCATTTATAAAATTATTATATTCTTGTTCATCATCTGCATTAACAAAATAGTAATATCTAAAAACATTCTTTTCACTTTTATAATACACTCTTGAATAGAAAACTGACAATATTTCGTATGTTGCATCTTCCTTGTTAGTAGTATATTTTATTGTTTTATGTTCTTTGTAAAAATCCTCTTTAGCATATTTTAGTAAATCTTCAAACATTAAGCCTTGTTTATTTCTATGACCATATATTAAATAATTACTACTACCATTCTTTAAATCAAAGTCTTTGTCTAAAAACAAACTTCCGCTTCTTGCTTTTTCCTTTTTATAATTATGTGTTAAATAGAAGTCATTATCAGTAGCCTGTAATACTGGGTAATTGATATTAGTTCCGTCTATTTCTAACCAACCTATGATTTCGCTATTTTCCTTTTGTAGTTCTTCTAATTTTAACATCATTTCCGTTTTTTGAGGTGTTATTTGAGTATTATCTATTTCAATATTCTCTAATATGTTTGTATTTTCTTTTTTATCTTTATTTATATTATAAAAATAACAACCTATGTAAATAATTCCAATAATAAAAACTAATACCAAAACTATTAAACATAATTTTTTCAATTTGTTTTTTTGTTTACTATGTCTTGATTTCTTTTTCATTATACCCCTCACTTTAAAAATAGGGTAGTATATAATAAATACTACCCATATACATTATAGCAAACCATTAAATTTTTTTCTTTAATGCAACTATTCCAATACCACTTAATATTGTTGTAACTAATACATAACCTATTATATCTATTATTCCAGTTTTTGGTGTTGTATCTTTTTCGCCTTTATTTGTTGTAGGTGTTTTGTCTTGTTCTGTTTGGCTTGGTGTAGTTGTTTGGCTATTTTCTTTAACTGCAACAACAAAAGGAGATAATTCACTTACTGTTATTGTAACTTTACCATCTTTTATCTGTTCTTCAAACCTTTCATAACTTCCATTTGCTTTTTTATGTAGTATATAAGCTACTTGTCCGTTGTATTCTGTTCCTAATTCAAATGTAATGTCTATTGGATTTGCTAAACTAGTTGCACCTGTCAATGTAAGTTCGTAAGTACCTAACACTTTTGTATAACCTACATTATTAACTTCTGTAACCATTTCGTTATTTTCTTTTTGTTCAACTTTTACATTTACATCTGGTAGTAATCCACTTATTGATATATTGTTATCAACTTTTACATCTTTTCTTACTCTATAAATGTCTGCATGAACTTGTATTTGTTGATATCGTACATTATTTTTACAAACCCAAAAACCTTTTTCTAAAAAGTCAATATCTCCTGCTACTCTTCCATCAGGTTCAAGTGTAATACTAGCATCATTAAACTTTTTAGTTAGTGCATCTTCTATACTCATACCTTGGTCATCATATAAATATAAATCCATATAAATCCAGTATGGTGGCGTTGTATCTTGAAATTCTTTTATTAAATTTTCCACATAATTTTTATCCGCTTCATTGTAGTTTTTGTCTTTATCTTCATTTATTAAAGTTACATCGCTTGGAAGTAATAAAGTCCAATTTTGAATAGATGTATCTATATAATAATAACCATTATTTTCTTCTGTTGGTAATATTGCATCTTTATTAAGTTTTAAAATATATGCACAAATATCTCCATCGCCTTGGAAGTTTCCCCATAATTTTGTATTTGTTTGCTCTAAAGTGCCAAATTCAACTCCATTTACACTTAAAGTACAATTAGCGATTTTATTAGCAGTATTGCCATCCCAAACTATATATGTATTTCCACGGACTAATTGTTTTACTTCAATTTTCTTAAAATCTTCTTTTGTTATTGCTGGTTCTCCTAGTCCATCTTCACCAAAAACATTTGGGTCGGTATCTAGTGTTGTTGCGATGTCTAAAGTATTTGTTATACCAAATACCCATGTTTTATTGCTCACATCTGTTTCTGCATTAACTTTTGTTGCACTTAATAATAGCACTAAAGACATTATAGCTATTATTAAAAAAACTAATTTTTTTGTTTTCATTTTTAAAATTCCTCCCTAAATTTTTTCTTAATGTATTTATGTCTTATATTTTTATGTATTTTTGTTTCATTATATACAAATATTCAACAAAAAGCAACAATTTACAATTTATTTTTTTTCTTCTTGAAGAAGTAGTATATCCCATAAATGATTAAAGCTAGAGCCATTATTCCTATTATTATCAAGCATACCTTTTGTTCTTGTGGTGTCATTTCTGCCCATGTTTTGCCATTTCCCCTATATAATGAAAACATCTCCCCCCCTTTCTGTTTAATAAACTTATCTAGGGTATATTATACATTATTTGTTATTATTTTCAACTATTTTTAAACTAAAATTCATTCTCTTTTCAACTATACATAATCACTACAAAATTGTAGAATACTAATATAAACTAAAAATAGTTCAAAGGTGGTGCAAAATATGAGTTTTAAAATTCCTAGTGGGTCTGATAAAGTTCAGTTTTCAATACTACTTTTGACTATGTTACGAAGCGGTAATAAATTTTTATATATGGTGTATTTCCCTTTTTATAGAATAAAAATAAACCTAGTATTTATTTACTAGGTTTTTCTGCGATTTATATAGGCATTTTGATATAAAAACCTGCCTATATAACATATTGGAGTTCGCATAACTCCATCTTGGTGCCGTTGACGTAGATATCTACAACTTCTTTCGGCTCTCTTGACGATTGATATAAAAATCAATCAATTTACTAAAGTATATCATATTTTTAATAAATTGCAATAGATTTATTGAAAATTCGTGGGATTAATGGAATAGAGACCTGCAATGCAAGTCCCTATTCCATCAAAAACTATACTCCTTTATAAACTAACTTTCTCAATGCAAATATTTACAATAGAATCAATATGTGATTGTGTTGTATCAAATATTGGAATTTGTATGTCTTTAGGTTTAATTAACATTTCAATTTCAGTACACCCTAAAATAATTCCTTCTATCCCTTTAGTTTCAATCATTTTGTTAATTACATCTGTGTAATATTTCTTAGATAAATCTTTTATTTCTCCCTTACATAACTCATCAAATATTATTCTATCTATTTCGTTTATATCTTTTTGATTCTCTGGAGTTGTAACGGTTAAACCATTTTCTTTTAATCTATCTTTTAAGAAATTTTCAACCATAGTGTATTTAGTGCCTAATAAGCCAACATTAAATACTTTACTTTGTTTACACTTTTCTGCAACACAATCTGCAATATGAATCAATGGAATATTTATCTTCTTCTGAACATAATCTGCTAATTTGTGCATTGTGTTAGTTGCAATTACAATACAATCTGCACCTGCATTTTCCAACTTTATAGCAATACTTGCAAGTTCAACACCAATCTTGTCCCACTCATTATTTAACATGAACTTTCTTATTTCCTCAAAGTTAACATTGTAGATAATCATTCTAGCACAAGTTAAATTTCCAACTTCAGCGTTAACTTGATTGTTAATTCTTTCATAATAATGGATAGATGATTCATAACTCATACCACCTATAATTCCTATTGTTTTCATTGTACACCATTCCTTTCTTAAAAGTTGTATAATTTTTCCTTTTGTCGATTTTAAGAATTTTAAAAGTCTTTCATAATTAGCCCTCCTTAACATCTCGACCATTATATAAATGCATTACACATTTACATATAAATAATAGTTACCTTTCGCATATCAGCGAAATTTAGGTTATTATATCATAAATTAGTACAAATAGCAATTCATATATAGAACTGGAATTAAATATTAACTTTATTAAACAAATACAAAGCAACTTTATTTAGTCCAAATTGTTCCATTTCCATAAGTTTTGCCATAGTAAAAT
This sequence comes from uncultured Clostridiaceae bacterium, assembly GCA_947642455.1. Classification (GTDB taxonomy): domain Bacteria; phylum Bacillota; class Clostridia; order TANB77; family CAG-508; genus UMGS1663. The sequence continues at coordinate 3,266 of CANRSN010000004.1, read as the reverse complement.
TTATAATAAAATATTTGCTCTGTCCGAAATTTATTAGAGTTGTTCGATATTCTTCATCAATTTTTCTTAAATGTGTATCAAATTTATTATACATTTCTCTTTTGTCATAGTTTAAAGTAAGCCATTGACTATCATTCATACATATTGCAAGTCTTAATCTATCTTTTATATTCATACTTTTAATTATATTTATTACATTTTCAACTTTATTTTCTTCCATAACATTTTTCTCCTTTTAAAATCTGGTATCATTATTTTTCTTTTTATTCTTGTTTTGCTTATTTTCATCTGGTATAGTTACTTTTCTAGCAATATTATTTGCAATTTCATTATCGTTGTTGTCAAATATTCCGTGCTTATATAGGTCATCACTTACAATTTTATAATTTTCATCTTTATCATAGCAAATTCTTTTGTGAAAATGGCTCATAATACTATACCAAAATCCTTTGAATTTCTGTAATTCTTGTTTTAGTTTTTCTTTTTCAGTTTGTAATTTGCTAATAATCTTGTCTTTAGTAGATAGTTCCTTTTTTAGACTGCCAATTTCATTATCTTTTAGTTCTAGTTCATATTTAAGTGAACGGTTTTCTTTTTCTATTTCAAAAGTAGAATGTTCGAAATCTTTAATTGCCATATTTAAGTCATTTACATTTCTTACTGTCTGGGTTATATCTTTTACATCTTCTGCATAATTTTTGATTTTCTGGACATCCTCGTTTGAAATAACCATATTATTTTTATTCATCAAAGTAGGTTTTAAATTATCTAAAATTTTATCTATATCATTGCTTGTATTATCTATTTTTTTAGTTTGCTTATTTGCTTCCTTTAGTCTTTCTTCTTTTTTCTCTAATTGCCTTTTAATTTCTCTATAATCTCCCATATCTTTAATGTCTATGTCTCGATTTCTACCTTTTTTCTTTTGTTTTAATAGTGAATTTTCGCAGTAGACTTTATTATAAGATTTTATACAACAAATTCTCATTTCATCTTGTATTTGTTGTAGTGATTCTTTCGTAAAGACTTTTGACTTGGCAGGTTGTTTTCTCATACCTCTTTTATAATCTTCTTTTATTGGAACTCCTACAATGTGCATATGTGGAGATGTTTCGTCAAAGTGAATTACTGCATTTGCTACTTTAAATTCTGGTACAATTCTTATTAAATCTCGCACTTGCTCTTTATAAACCTGTGACATTCCCCTTTTGTAATAGTCATCTTTATAATTCCAAAAATCCATATCTCCGAGTTCTATGATAAATTCACAAGCTAAATCTTTTTGCTTATCTTGTGATATATGCTTAAAATAATCTTTTATTTTTCTATCTTCACGAGTTTGTTTTTTATTATATTCAATTCTTGCTTGTTCAAATTCTTGAAAATATAAGTTTTGCATATCTTGGTATAAATTATCAGTTCCATAAATTATTTGTATATTTTCTTTATCATTATCATAATCTCTTAAATTATGCTTATTTACTTTTGATAATTGAGTAGCATTTTGTATTCCATTATTTGAAAATGATGTTTCTCCAGATGGATTATTTTTTGCAACTTCTTTGGCTTTTGCTGTTTTGTTTTTATCACTACCCAAGTGAATAGAATATGCTAATTCTTCGCTCATCTTTTTCCTCCTTTTGACATTGCTTCGTAGCATAGGAATTTGACTTTAGTCAATATTCCTAACCCAGTAAGATTAAATTAAGTACACTTTATGAAAATTTGTATTTATAAATAGCTTTAGCAGATATAAAATTATAGTTCTAAAAGTAGTAAAATTAAATTTTAGGAGGATTTTTAGAATGGATAGTAAAATTACATATACAAAAGTTGGAGATTATTATATGCCAAATTTAACACTTGCAGAAAGTAAATTTAAAAATTATCAAATGGGTAGATATGGAAGAATGAGATTAAATTATTTAAAAAATCATAAGAAAGCAGAATATATCATTTTATTTATGGATAATAAGTTATATGAACATTTATATAATATTGATATAGAATGTCAAATGCAGTTTGAATCTTTAATGAAACAGTTTGCAGAAAGAGAAAATATAACTGAAGAATTGAAAGCTAATAGTCAAATGGAATGGGTACAGAAGATGAATAGTATTAAAAATTCAGTAGAAGAGATAATTGTTAAAAGATATATTTATAATTAAGGATAAAATAATATATTGAATTATAGAGTAGAAGTACCTAGCCCCCATTTCTGGAGGCTAGGTACTTTAATATCTTGGATTAGTCTAAGGTATATTGCATTATTGTTTTTGGCAGGTGGAATACATATTGTGTCCATCTGTTTTCCTCAGATATAGTTTCTAGGTCTATGTTGTGGTCTACTCTTTTTTTGCATTGATAGTAGTACAAGAGCTCTACATATGGAGTTTCTCCTTCTTCTAAAAATTCAATTTCCGAAGAATTAGCTGGTGATGTATCAAATAGTCCTTTACCACTTTCATTTACATACCAATATGTGAGCTCATGAGTTGTGTCTATACTTCCTGATACATTCCCTCCTAAAATGGATGAACTTCCGTTGACTTCGCCAGTTATTTCTTGCACTGGTACATTGCAAAAGTATAACAGCTTTCTTTCTTGTGTTTGTTCTACAGTGACTTCTGTTACTTCTTCAATGTTTCGGTTATAATTATTGATTAAGATTGTCCAACCCAATATTGAGATTATGAAGACAAGCACAAAACAAAACTGCGACCGATTATCATCAAAATCCCATAAACCCAATATCATATACCCAACCATGTATGTAAGAAATGCGGGGATTATGCCTATTAGTATTTGACCCAAGAAAGAACATGTGTAAAACATACCTACAAATTTGGCTACAGCGATTCCACCTACAAGTATGATGCATACTATTACAAGCAGATGAAGTAGTATTTTTGTTTTTGTCCCTTGCTGACTTACCTGTGAACAAATGGTTTTCTCATTCCACATACCGATATTCTCTTTGAATGGTTTTAAGCTCTTCTTAATTGAACATTTTGTAATAATTGTTATTACAATGCCAATTATCCAAAGTATCCAAAATATCATAGTTCTACCTCCTGAAAAAATTATTTTTACTTTTGGTATTGATATATCAACCTGTAAAACAGGATTTAAAAATTTAACATAATTATTTTACCACAATTTGCTAGTGTTTGCAATGTTTTTATTAAATTAGTACTATTTTGTTGATTTTAGTAAATTGTAAAAGTAAAATAAGCTTTTAACTCATATTAATATATTTTAGTTTT
>CANRSN010000003.1 GCA_947642455.1 uncultured Clostridiaceae bacterium | reverse complement strand
GAACAAGTTCAAGAAATTTTAGAAGCTACAAATAAAAATAATGTTACTAAAGAACAAGTTCAAGAAATTTTAGAAGCTACAAATAAAAATAATGTTACTAAGGAACAAGTTCAAGAAGTTTTAGAAGCTACAAATAAAAATAATATTACTAAGGAACAAATTCGAGAAATTTTAGAAGCTACAAATAGGAATAATATTACTAAAGAACAAGTTCAAGAAATTTTAGAAGAAAAACTTAATAAGAATACTATTAGTATTGAGCAAATTTCACAAACGCTTAAAGAAAATGAAGCCAATATGCTTACTATAGAACAAATAAAGGAATTACTTTTAGAAGAAGATAGAAAGAATACTTTATATATAGAACAAATCAAAGAAATCTTCAGAGAAGAGATTGTTAGAAATACTAATAGAATTGAACAAGTAAGAGGAATTCTACAAGAGGAAATTACAAACATTACATATTCAAATCAAATTGATAAATTGTATAATGAAATAGCAGATATGAAAAATAATTATAACCAAATGCAAAATATTCTAAAACAAGAAATTTCAAACATTAATTATACAGAACAAATAGAAAGAATAAATGAAATGATGTCTAACTTAAAAGATAGTTATTTAGAATTATCAAATATGATTAGAACTAAAAATGATATTATTGAAACTGAAGCAATAGATAATACAAATATTATAAATATAAAAACATTAAAGAAACAAAAGGAAAAAACACATAAAATTAAAGAATATTCTATTGAAGAAGAGATCCCTTATGAAGAGTTAGAAAAAAACGCAATTTGTATTATACCACTTAATCCAAATAGTAAAAGCAATTTTTCAGATAAAAATTATGAAAGTATGATGTAATCAAAATGTAGAGTATAGAACATTCCACACAAAATTGCTAAAGCAATAGAAGAACAAAAACGAGGCGTGAAAAGCAATTTAAAAGGTCTAATATTTTAATGAGGCTACTGATAGGAAATTTTTAAAATTTCGACTTTTTCAGTATCCTCATTTTAATTATGCCTCTTTTGATCTTATAAAGTTAACTTTTAATAATGAAAATTGGATAAAGGATTTCTGTTTACAGCATTTCTTACTTGATCATTGTCTACATGAGTATATATTTCAGTGGTAGAAATACTTGCATGTCCTAATAATTCTTGCAAAGCACGTATATCAACTTGACCATATTTATACATTAAAGTAGCAGCTGTATGTCTTAATTTATGAGTAGAGAATTTAGTAGTATCAAGCCCAGCTCTTTTTAGCTCTTTATCAACAATATATTGAACTGTTCTATTGCTAATTCTTTCTTTTCTCTCACTTAGAAATAATGCTTTATGAGAATTTTTACTATCATGTTTTATACCATCTTTTGGTCTTACAGATATATAAGAATTTATTGCATTTATACATGCAGAATTAAGATATATTGTTCTTTCTTTATTTCCTTTACCTATAACAGTTAATTTGGAATCAGAAAAACTAATATCTTTGATATTAATGCCAACTAATTCTGATAAACGCATTCCACAATTTAAGAATAATGTAATAATAGCAAAATCCCTTTCTTTGTATTTACTATCTTCATTAGCAGTTATACTTAATAATTTTTCACTTTCTTCTAATGTTAAGTATTTTGGCATACGTTTTTCCCTTTTTGGAGTTTCTAAGTTTTGGGCAGGATTTACATTTATAATTTTTAATTTTGTAACCAAATAATTAAAAAATATTCGTATGCTTGATATTTTTCTTGCTCTTGTGGCAGGCTTATTATTATTATTTATTGCTAAATAATATATAAATGAATGTATGTCATCTAATGTTATTTGCTTTAAAGTGTCTATACCAAAATCTTTTATAGAAATATTATTAATATCTGTCTCTTTAGTAAGGTTAAAGTGCATTTTCATAAATTTTAAGAACATTGTTAAGTCATAGTTGTACTCTTTTATTGAGTTAGGAGACTTGTTTAACATAGTTATTGAATAGTCTAAAAAAGAATTTAAAAATTCTGGATTTTCATTTTTATTTATCATTTTTTTTCACTTCCTTACAATCATAATTATATACTAAATACAAAAAAATTCAAATGTTTTCTATAAAAATTGAGCAAAAAATGTACCATTTGTTATAATTCATAGATATTATATTGCCTATTGATTTCTAATTCAAATTATGAATTAGAATCTTTTTACTGATAAAAATTTGTTAATTACTTAAAATATTTATACATTTTAGATTACTTTTCATGCCTCGTCTTTGTTCGCCTGTCAAAATTGCTTTAGCATTTTGTGTGGAATGTTTGCGAAGCTTTTATATGACTTAGAAAGTATAAAAAATTGTTATGCTTTCTAAGTCATATAAATAGAGAGTTCTATTGAACTTTTACATAAATTGTGATATACTATTAAAAGTTATAGTGTAGTACCTATATAATATTAATCCTTGAAATATTTAGTTTGGTCAGGCTAAATAGCAGAAAAACAATGTACAACCATAAATTTGGAAAGGAGAATTCATAATGAAATTTAGTAAACGGCTAATTGCCGAATTCAAAGCAAAACGTAGATTTTATATAACTTGGAGAAAAAATTTGAAACCACATCAAATTAAAGAAATCTTTTATAATGAAGATGAAAAGCACGATATAAAAGAACTTTTTCCAGGAAAAAAGATTGAATATTGTCATTCATATATGTATGATATAGTTGTTGGGGATTATAAACTTGGTTTAAGATATGTGAATGAAAAAGAAACTTATTATATGTTTTGGTCTGCTAACAGCTTTTGGTCATATCCACAAGATATTGCAGTTGGAAAAGCTATAGACAAAAAAATATACCTTGTTTGTGAACATTTTCCTAATGGAAATTATGGGTTGAATTTCAGAATAATTCCAGAAGAATATATAAACAAGAATGAAAGAGGTTTCAGACCAAAAAGTTATAATCACAGCATTTTTGTAATACCTTTTCATATTGAAGAAGTAATAAAAGAGATTACAGATGAAGATGTAAAATGTCTGAAAAATGCTTATGAAGGGATTAAAGCTTTTAGCACACTAATTGAAAAAAGTATAAAAAAGCACAATACTGACCAAAAACTTGCAAATATACATAATAAGAATTGCTAATATTAATATAGAATAAGCATTTAAAACCACAATATTTCTATTTAATTGGATTTATTGTGGTTTTTTATGGAAAAGAAAAATTTTATTGCTCTAGGTCTTTTAAGGCATATTTTATAGCTTCTATAACAAAAGCTGTAAAAGTACATTCTTTTTTCTCAATTTTTTTTTCAACTTCCTCTATTAAATCATTAGGTAATCTAATACATTTTGGGGTGGTAGAGGGAATTGCAGGAATTTTAAATTTACTCATATTATCTTACCTACCTTTTATTGTCTTATTAAATTTTACTTTAGTATATAATATAAACATATACGTTTCTGTATCACGTTAATATATATATTTGTTATCAAAGATACTTATAATATTATTATACCTTATTAGAATAAAAAAAACTGTCGAAATTTGTCAGACTTTTCCAATTATATTGGCAGAAATATAATAAAAATCTTTAAAAAAAGTCGAAAGTTGTCGATAGTTGAACAAATTATTTGATTAGCTATATAATTGTTCCTAAGTATAACTGGGAAATCACTCTAAAGTTATTTGAAGTCACAGTAAATCCGCTATAGCGGAAATATTGTGACTTTTTATATTAATTATCCTTATTATAGCTAATTTTTAAAAACATCTTGTCTTTTTTCAAAATAAAGACAATTTGGTAAAAACCATGCCAATATTGCTACAACAACAGCAAAAATGAAATTGTATAAATATTACATCAACAGAAATTTATACTCATGAAGATAATGAACAAATTAGAAATGCTGTAAATAGTAATCCTTTAAGTAATTTTAAGGTAAAAATTTGTGAAAATGAATTTTTTTTTACAAGATGTATTGACAAAATAAATTTTGCATGTGTATATAGAAAAGATAAGAGAGTGTAGGGAGTAATTAAGATTACTCTATAAAATTATAAATACAAGTTTGCACAAAATCAAAATTTTGTGCAAAAAGGAATAGAGATAAAATAGTTGTTATTGTTATTTTTTATTAAAATTTTGCAAAGTGCTTAAAATCCTTATTTTATCGTATTTCACAGACAATAAGTTATATGTCTTTAAAATTAAAATGTCTTAAAATCGATCCTCGTGAGTCGGTTTTTTTGTACTTTTTAGTGCTTTCTTGAATGTCTATCAAAATCAGCATTTCCACAAGTTTAAACGGCTATTATATGTAATTTCTATTTTAAGTAGCAATTTATAAACGATTAACTTGTTGAGTTTAATTTTAAAATGTCTTAAAAACGATTTTAACGCGTCCAATAATTAAAATATCTTATATAGTTAGTATAATAAAATTTGAATTAGTAATTTATAAATTATAAACAAAATTTTATTATCAAAATTTATTTATAAAATATTAATTTAAAATGTTTAGAAAAATTGTTCGCAAATTTAAAACTTTGCACAAAATTTGAAAATTTCAATTTAATAATTTTTTTATACTAATTTTATATTTTAATTTTTATGATTTTGTTTTTCAAAAATTATTATATAGAATTTTTTTGTAGAATCATAAGTTTAGCTTTGAAAATTGATTATTATTTTCTAATTATTTATAAAATCTCTAATTCTTCAAAACTGCCCTCTCTCCTACTCTCCCATTTTTCTTGAATTTTAATTTGTATTATAATTCTTTAAACTTAAAACCTTTTATATATCTCCTCTTGTCCTTCAAGACTTGAGTCTAAACAACCAACACATTCCAACCCAAGACTCTGTCCAAACTCTAACCATTCTTGTTTTTTATGTTCATCACTACTTAAGACAACAAAGCTATCATAGTGCTGAAAAACTTGTTCATTTTCTTTTGACATTACTCCGTCCAACATCTACTAGAACTATCTTATTTGATTGATTATCTATTGCTTGGCAAGCATTATTTATAAAACTTTTAGTGAATTTTCCTTTTTTTCTTACAATATTGGTTTCATTTTGATTTTTATTATTGCTCCAAGTTCCCTCTCCATCAGGACAAGCTCTAATAATCGTATAAGCGTCAGTAGGCATTTTATCTATTAAATTTGCTATAAATACACTTTTTCCTGAATGAGGTGGTCCGCAAAAAACAATTTTCACTTTATTATCCTCCTAATATTCTTCCATTGCTACATTTATATATCACTTAATTTTACATCATATAATTTTCTGCCAATTTCTTAAATGATGGTAATGCACGTTTTATCATGTCATTTGAAACACAATATGAAATTCTTACATAACCTTTACAAGAAAATGAACTACCTGGTACAAATAAAATATTATATTCTTTTGCTTTTTTACAAAATTCTAAATCATCTTCTATTGGTGACTTCAAGAATAAATAAAAAGCACCTTGTGGCTTTACACATTCAAAACCATATTTAGTTAATTCATTATATAGCAATTTTCTATTTTCATCATATGTAGTTATATCTACCTTTTCATTTGAGCAATTTAGTAATAACCTTTGCATTAAAGATGGAGCATTTACACACCCAATTACTCTATTTGCTATGGTTACTGCAGTAATTATGTTTTTACTATCTTCCATTTGTGTTGGAATAACCACATAACCTATTCGTTCGCCTGGAATAGATAGTGTTTTGCTGTATGAATAAACTACAAATGTATTGTTATAATATTTTGTAATATATGGCACTACATTGTTATCGTATGCGATTTCTCTATATGGTTCATCAGATATTATAAAGATTTCATGTGAGTATTCTTTTTGTTTTTTCTCTAAAATTCTACAAATTTCTTTTATAGTTTTTTCTGAGTATATTACGCCTGTTGGATTATTTGGTGTATTTATAATAATTGCTTTTGTTTTTGGCGTAATTTTCTTTTCAAATTCATCTAATTTCGGTTGAAAGTCTTTAGTATTTGGTGATATTTCAATTAAATTACCGTCATAACTATTTATATAATTTTTATATTCCATAAAATATGGTGCAAATGCAATTACTTCATCTGCTGGGTCTAATATACTTTTTAAGATTATATTTATTCCTGATGCTGCTCCAACACACATTATAATATTTTCTTTTGAAAAATTTGTATTAAACTTTTTATTTATATTTTCAGCTATTTTTTCTCTTACATCTTCAAAACCAGCATTGTTCATATATCCATGCACTTGCAATGAATCTTCATTTTTTAATATTTCTATTATTGTTTGATTAACTTTTTCTGGCACTGGAATACTAGGGTTTCCTAAGCTAAAATCATATACATTTTCCTTGCCATATTTTTGAGCTAACCTCTTCCCTTCTTCAAACATTTCTCTTATAACAGAATTGTTTTTTACAAGTTCTTTCATTTTTTTAGATACCATTTTTATTCTCCTACATATTTTACTTTTATATATTTTACTTTGTTATTTTTGCATTTGTTTAAATTTTCTGTATATTTTAGTTTTTGGTTTTTTTATTTTATATTTTTTACTTCATAATTATTTTTTTGTAAAATCTCGTATCCCTTATCTTTTTCTTCATAATTTCCGAAAACAATATACAAAGCACCATTCATGTTTTCTCTATTGTTTTCTATTCCTATATTTTTAATATTTATACTATTTTGAGCTAAAAGCATTGCTACTTTAGCTATAGAACCATTTTCATCTTTTATACTTACACTAATGGTTGGTGCAGTTTGTCCATTAATTTTTCTAATTGTAAAGCTATCTCTATACTCTTTTGATTTTTTGAAAAATTCATACATGTCTGTTTGACTTCCGATTTTGTCTTTTATGTATGTGAGATTTTCTATATATTTTTGTAATACTAATGTAATTTCATTTTCGTTTTCCTTACATATATTTTCCCACATTGTAGGATCTGATGATGCAATTCTAGTTATATCTTTAAAACCTCCTGCTGCTAATAATTTCATTTTTTCATCAGTATTATCAAGTTCTTTAACTAAATTTACAAGTGCTGCTGCTATAACATGTGGAACATGACTTATAGCAGCCATTACATAGTCATGTTCTTTTGTTTCTAGTAAAACTGGTATGGCCTTTAGCTCTTTTATTATTTCTTCCATTTTTTTTATATTTTCTTCATTGTCATTATTAATTAATATATAATACGCATTTTCAAATAAATAGTCATTTGATGTATCATATCCTGACCTTTCTGAACCAACCATTGGATGTGCTCCAATAAAATTAATATTGCTTCCTTCTAATTTATCTAATATTGTACGCTTTGTACTCCCTATATCAGTTATTATACAGTCTTTTTTTATTATATTTTTTAATTTTTGGGCAAGTTCTGATATTAGACTAACTGGTGTACATAGAAAAATAATATCTGAATTTTTGAAGTCTGTAAAGTCTTTTGCAATTTTAGTTATGCTTTTTTCATTAAAAGCTGTTTGTAGAGATTGATTGTTTGTATCAAATGCACATATTTCTTCTATTTTATTTGATTTTATTAGAGATTTTGCTATACAACCACCCATAAACCCTAGTCCAATTATTCCTATTTTATACATATCGTTTAATTTTCCTTTCTATTATGTAACTCTTAAAATATAAATTACTTTAACTATTCTGTATCTGTATTTTCAATTTATATAAAAATAAGTTTATCTTTTTATTTATATTATTTAAATTCATATGAAAATGAAGCTATTTTTTATTTATATTATTTAAAATTATATGAAAATGAAGCTATTTTTTTATTCATATTATTTAAATCTATATAAAAATGAATCTATTTTTTCTAAAAATTCTGTATTTGATTTAGTTTGCAACATTTGTTCTATTAATTTTTCTGTAACTTCAGCAGTAGGCATACTAGACAATGCCTTTCTTAGTGCAAAAACGGTTTCTAATTCTTTCTTGTTTAATAATTTTTCTTCTCTTCTAGTTCCAGATTTATTTATATCAATTGCTGGGAATATACGTTTTTCTGAAAGTGACCTATCTAAGTGAACTTCCATATTACCTGTTCCTTTAAATTCCTCGAAAATAACATCATCCATTCTGCTTCCTGTTTCAATTAAAGAACTAGCTAGTATTGTTAAACTTCCACCTTTTTCAATATTTCTAGCTGCTCCAAAGAATTTTTTAGGTTTATGTAATGCATTAGGATCTAAACCTCCAGATAAAGTTCTTCCTGATGAAGGTATAACTAAGTTGTAAGCCCTTGCAAGTCTTGTAATGCTATCTAATAATATTACTACATCTTTTTTATGTTCTACTAGTCTTTTTGCTCTTTCTAAAACCATTTCTGCAACTTTTACATGATGCTCAGGTAATTCATCAAAAGTTGAGTATATTACTTCACCTTTAATAGAACGTCTCATATCTGTTACTTCCTCTGGACGTTCGTCAATTAATAATACTATTAATTCTATTTCTGGATTATTTGTGGTTATGCTGTTTGCTATTTTCTTTAATAATGTAGTTTTTCCTACTTTTGGAGGTGCAACTATTTGCCCCCTTTGCCCTTTTCCTATTGGTGAAACTATATCTATTAACCTCATAGCATATTCGTTAGGTGCTGTTTCTAGCCTTATTCTCTCTTCAGGGTATATTGGAGTTAAATCATCAAATTTGATACGCCTATATGCGTTTTCAGGTGCTTCACCATTAACTTCTCCTACAAATATTAGTGCTGGGAATTTTTCTCCCTCTTTTGGAATTCTTGCTATTCCTTTGATTTTATCCCCTTTGTCTAGCCTAAATCTTCTAATTTGTATTGGAGAAATATAAATATCTTTAGGTGTTGATAAATAGTTTGGGCCTCTTAAAAAACCATAACCATCTGGTAATATTTCTAATATTCCTTCTACTATTCTATCATCTTCACTTGTTAATTTATACCCCTCTCCTGCTTCTAATAAAGGTTCCTCTTCGTCTTCGTTTTGTTTATAATAAAATGTTTTTCTAACTGGCTTTTTTTCTTCCACCTTTTCTTCTACTTCTTTTTCTTCTTTTACTTCATTATTGTTTTGTAAAATTTCTAGTAATTCTTCTTTTTTTAATTTTGATACATTTTTAATTCCTTTTTCTTTTGCTAATTGACGTAACTCAACTAGTGTGTATTGTTCTAAATTCATATAATACCCCCATTGTTCTATTAATATTTAATTTTTTGTGGAATTTGTTTTAAGATATATTATAATTCTCAACTTATATATTAATAACACAGCAGAATATATATTTTGTTACTTCTGAATTGTTACCATTTTTTATATTTCTAATTTTATAAGATGTGAATTGTAACATTGATATGATTAAATACAAAAATATTATACATTATTTTCCAAGAAAAGTAAAGTGAAATATATAGAAAAAAATAGTTTGATATAACTTCTAAGTTACAATTCACAGTTTGTAAAATTATATATTTTAAGCAACATAATATTTATTTTAACGGAGTTTTTTATTGGCTTTGCCAATTGCTCTGGGTCATGTTATTCTGGGAACTTCCCTACGCAAAACTTCGTTAAAATAAATATATATTGCCTAAATAGAAATTAGGCTGTGAATTGTAACACTTCTAAAGTTTACCAAACTATTTTTTAATTTTTGTATAAAATTTATTTTGCAATATCTATATAAACTTTTTCATTAGGTAAATACATTCCTAACTTTTCTCTTGCTACTTCTTCTATGTATTCTGGAGAATTAACATTATTTTTTATATTAAGTAAAGATTCTTTTGTACTATTTGCTGTATCTATTTTTTCTTCATATTGTTTAACTTCGCTATTATAAGCATTTAATGTTTTTTGCTGTGTTGCAAATACAGCAAAAGTATATATAGCAACTAATAATATTAATATTTTTTTATAATGTTTTTTTAAATTTTTCATAAGTTAAATTACACTCTCCATTTTTACCAAATAATACTATTACTTATAATTTTCTACATTTTTATTAAAAATCCTTCCTTTATGATGTATTTTTTTTGATTTTTTTGCAATATTTTTATTGGCTTTTATATTTTTTTTGACTTTTTTGTAACAATTTGTAAAATTTTTTCTTATATTTATTATACAAAATGACACTGGCTTAAAAATAGTTTTCCTTAATATTTTAAATAAAAACCTTACTGGAAATAATATAATAAATAAAATTTTTGATATAATAGTTTTAAAAAAAGTAATTATTTTAACATTTATTTTTATAAAATATTTACTTATTGTAAGCATATATACAAGTATTCCTACTACCAGACCTATAATGGTATAGCTTCTTATTTGACCATTATTAAACTCAAATAATATAAATAAAATAAATATTCCTGTACAAAGCCAAAAAATAATATCTTGTAAATAAGTAACTAAATCAGATGTTTTAAAGGATCTTCTAAATATTCTAAATATATCGAAAAATAAACCTATTATAATTCCACTAATAGAAAAAATAAATAATGTATATAATTGTGTAATTGTGGTATTTTCCAATTTGTAATCCTTCCTTCATAATATATAATTTTATAAACTATGAATTGTAATTTATTTTTTATATTATTTAAAAATTTTCCCTAAAAAACTTCCAGATGACTTTTTGTCTAACTCATTTTCACTATATGCTAAGTTATAAATTTCTCCTTCAACTACTACTTCTGATGTATCAATGCTTAATTTATTAATTCGCAAATTTTCTCCTTTTATAGTAAGTAAACCTAATTCTGTTTCTACTATAACTACTTGATCATCAAAGCTTAAAACATCTAAAACACCAGATATACTTAATTTTTCTCTGTTTTCCAAAACTAGATTTTGTATAATATTTGTATTTGTCATCATTTTTCTCTCTTCTATAGGCATGCTCTATTCCTCCCCTTTTGTATAAACTCTATAAATAATATATATTCATATCTTGTCTATTTTAGAACTCTAAATGAAAATATATTATAAAAAAATAGCCCAATAACACAATTAGTGCTATATGGACTATAATTGCCTATAAAGCTATAATTTTATAAGCTACAAATGTAACACATTATATTCTATATTAATTTTTGGTGCATTTGTTCTAATATGTTATTACTTAATTTTTGCTTAAACATTATTGCAATTTTTGCTTCATTTATTTGCAAATCTAATATTTCTAAGTTATTAATTTCTATTATTTCAAAAATCTTCTCTAATATTGAAGTATCATTCATTATTCCATGACCAACTATAGCCATTCTAGAAATATTAGAATATGTTGTATCAAATGATTTTAAATCATTTTCTAATAAGTTTTGAAATTTATTTAATACATTTGATTTTATAGTAAAAAAGATATTCATAGAATGAGAACTATTGTTTATAAAATTATTAGCAATAATATCTTTACTTAATAAAGTTTTAAATAATTTATTAAATAACTCTGGTGAATATGTTTCATATTTCATGTTTACATATATAATATCATCATTTTTTACAATGCTTTTTACTCTTGTATCTTCTATTTTATCATTGTTAGTTTCATCTTGTATTGTTGTTCCTGGCTTATTATTAAATGTTGATTTAGTAATTATTGGAATATGATATTTTTGCCCTACTTCTATACATCTATTATGAAGAACTCTTGCTCCTTCATTTGCAACTTCTAACATTTCCTCATATGATAATGTTTCTAATTTCTTAGCAACTGTTACTTTATTTGGATCTGTTGTGTAAACACCATCTACATCTGAGAAAATATAGCAATGTTTTGCTTTTAAAGCTGCTGCTATAGCTACAGCAGTAGTATCTGAGCCACCTCTACCTAAAGTTGTAATATCTGCATTTTTATTTATTCCTTGGAAACCTGCTACTATAACAATTTTTCTTTTTTCTAATTCTTCCTGTATTCTAGTTAAATCTATACTTTCAATTTTTGCATTTTGGTTTACATCATTAGTATAAATTCCTGCTTGCCAACCTGTTAATGATATACTTTCATAGCCTAACCTTTCTAATAATATAGCAAGTTTAGACATTGAGACTTGTTCGCCTGTACTTAAAAGAACATCTAATTCTCTATCACTTGGTATATTTGACAATTCTTTTGCTTCTTTTATTAATGTATCTGTAGTTTTACCTTGTGCAGAAACAACAACTACAACATTGTTTCCTTCATTATATAAATCTATAATTTTGTTAGCTACAACATTTAACCTTAAGTTGTCAGCTACACTACTTCCTCCAAATTTTAAAACAATTGTATCCATATTACTTGTACCTTCTTAATTAATAATATACGAGATAATTTAATTATAAGTTTATCTTACGATATTTTATGACAAAATATAATTTAATGTGCATAATATACATTACTTCATTTTAAGATATGCATCTATGAATCCATTTATGTCTCCATCTATTACAGCTTGAACATTTCCAACTTCATAATTTGTTCTATGGTCTTTTACCATTGTATATGGACAAAATACATATGAACGAATTTGACTTCCCCAAGCTATATCCATTTGAATTCCTTTTAAATCTTCTATTTTGTCTTTATTTTCTTTTTCCTTTAAATCTAACAATTTTGATTTTAACATTTTCATTGCAGTTTCTCTATTTTGAATTTGTGAACGTTCTGATTGACATGATACTACAATATTTGTTGGTATATGAGTTATTCTAACTGCAGATGATGTTTTATTTACATGTTGCCCACCTGCTCCAGATGCTCTATAAGTATCTATTCTTAAGTCGTCTGGATTTATGTCTATTTCTATGTCTTCTGTTATTTCTGGTAATACTTCTAATGATGCAAATGATGTGTGCCTTCTTCCACCACTATCGAATGGAGATATTCTTACTAACCTATGAACTCCCATTTCCCCTTTTAAATGACCATAAGCATAATTTCCTGAAATTAAAGCTGTAACACTTTTTATTCCTGCTTCTTCTCCATCTAAATAATCAAGTTCTTTTATTTCATAACCATTGTCTACAGCCCACCTTGAATACATTCTATATAACATTTGTGCCCAATCTTGAGATTCTGTTCCTCCTGCCCCAGGGTGTAATGTGATTATTGCATTGTTTATATCATATTTTCCAGATAATAGTGTATTTATTTCTAACTTTTCTATATCTTTTTTTAATTGTGTTATTGTTTGAATGATTTCTTTTTCAAAACTTTCATCACTTTCCTCTAGCAATAATTCATATATGTCTTTAACATCTTTTAGTACTTTTTTTACATCTTTATATTCACTTATTCTATTCTTTAACTCTGTTATCTGTTTTAATACTTTTGCTGAGTTTTCTGAATTATTCCAAAAGTCTGTTTGTGTTGTTTGGCTTTCTAATTTTGTTAGTTCTGTTTCTAGTTTTGATATGTCAAAGTGAATCACCTATTGATTGTAGTTTTTGCTCTTGAATGTCTATAGTTTTTCTTATTTCTTCTAGATCTAGCATTTTATCACTCTCCATTTCGTTATTTGATATTTGCATATTATATAACTTAAAGGGGAAATTATCCCCTTTAGTTTTACTATGTATTATTTTTGTATATGCTTTCTTATTTTTTTAAACAAAATGCAAACAATTTATTATGTTTTCATAGTTATATGTAATTAATCTCTAAAAGTATTGATATTACTGATTTCTTCCACAACAGTTTTTATACTTCTTTCTCGAGCCACAAGTGCAAGGGTCATTTCTACCAACTTTTGGTTGTGTATTTACAACAGTTTTATTCATTCCACCTTCTTTTTGAGAATAGTTGCCATCTACTAAATTGATTGCTGTATCTTCAAGACTTGCATCAGTAATAGTAGTAGTCTCTTGTCTTTGTATAGTTCCTTCTCTCTTTCTAGCATTTAATAAGAATTTAACTACATCAACTTTAATAGCTGCAATCATTTCATCAAACATGTCAAATCCTTCAATTCTGTATTGAACAACAGGATCTTTTTGACCATATGCACGAAGACCAATACCATTTTTTAATTCATCCATATCGTCAATATGGTTCATCCATTTTTCATCAACTATTTTTAGTGTTATAACTCTCTCTAGTTCTCTTAATTGTTCAGTTCCAAATTCTGTTTCTTTTTGTTCATAAATTTGATGAGCTGTATTTTTTACTTCTTCAATAACATCTTGCATTTCTGGTTTTTCTGCATTTAAAGCATCTATTTTTTCAATTCCAAAAGTAACTAAAATATCTTGTGCTAATGCTTCTTTGTTTACTACTTCTTCTCCAAAGTATAAAGCAACCAATTCTTCTGCAACTGAATCTATCATATTAATAATTTTATCTTTTAAGTCTTCTCCGTCTAGCACTTCACGTCTTTGTTTGTAGATTATTTCTCTTTGAATATTCATAACATCATCATAATTTAATACATTTTTTCTGATGCTAAAGTTTTTACCTTCTACTCTTTTTTGTGCTGTTTCTACTGATTTTGTAATCATTTTAGATTCTATAGGCATATCTTCGTCTGCCCCGAGCATATTAAATACTTTTGTTACAGCATCTCCACCAAATATTTTCATTAAATCATCATCTAAACCAATATAGAACCTTGATTCTCCTGGGTCTCCTTGACGACCACTACGTCCGCGTAACTGGTTGTCTATTCTTCTTGATTCATGTCTTTCTGTACCTATAATCTTAAGACCTCCAGCATCTATAACTTTTTGTTTTTCATCTTTTATTTGTTCATTATATTTGTCTTCTAGTTCTTTGAATTTCTTTCTTGCTTCTAGTATTTCTTGATCATCTGTTTCATTAAATGCTGTTGCTTGTTCGATTAATTCTTCTGAGTATTTTAGTTTTCTCATTTCTTGTTTTGCCAAATATTCGCTATTTCCTCCAAGCATAATATCTGTACCACGACCTGCCATGTTTGTAGCAATTGTGACACTATTATATTTACCAGCTTGTGCTACAATTTCCGCTTCTTTTTCATGGAATTTAGCATTTAATACTTGATGATCAATTCCCTCTTTGTCTAATAATTTGCTTAATTTTTCAGATTTTTCAATTGATACTGTACCTACTAGTACTGGTTGTCCTTTATCATAACTTTCTTTTATGTCTTTTATAACAGCTCTAAATTTAGCATCTTCATTTTTATAAATTATATCTGATTGATCTGCTCTTATCATTGGTTTGTTTGTTGGTATTTCTACAACGTCTAGTTTATAGATTTCTTCAAACTCTGCTTCTTCTGTCATTGCTGTACCAGTCATACCAGCAAGTTTTGAATACATTCTAAAGTAGTTTTGGAATGTAATTGTTGCTAATGTTTTTGATTCATCAGCTATTTTTACATTTTCTTTGGCTTCAATAGCTTGATGTAGACCATTGTTGTATCTTCTTCCATACATAATTCTTCCTGTAAATTCATCAACAATTAAAACTTCACCATCTTTTACTATATAGTCTATGTCTTTTTTCATTATTCCATATGCACGAAGTGCTTGGTTAACATTGTGTACTAATTCTGAGTTCTCTATATCGTTAAAGTTTTCAAGTTTAAATTCTTCTTCTGCTTTTTTTATACCTTTTCCTGTAAGTGATGCAGATTTTGCTTTTAAGTCTACTATATAGTCATAGTTTTCGTTGTCTTCTGCTTGTTCAAAGTCTTTAACGTCTTCTTCTATTATAACTTTTGGTGTTAATCTTCTAACAAACCTATCTGCTTTTTTATATAAGTCTGATGATTTGTTTGCTCTACCTGAGATGATAAGTGGTGTTCTTGCTTCATCTATTAAAATACTATCAATCTCGTCTACGATTGCATAGTTTAGTTTTCTTTGTACTAATTGATTTTTGTATATTACCATGTTGTCTCTTAAGTAATCAAAACCAAATTCATTGTTTGTACCATATGTTACATCACATGCATATGCTTCTTGCTTTTCTTTTGGATTCATCCCTGCAATTACTAAACCAACTGTTAACCCTAAAAATTTGTATACTTTTCCCATCCATTCACTATCTCTTTTTGCTAAGTAATCGTTTACTGTAATTACATGAACTCCTTCTCCTGTTAGTGCATTTAGGTATACTGGTAATGTAGCTACTAATGTTTTTCCTTCTCCTGTTTTCATTTCTGCAATTCTACCTTGGTGTAATACTATTCCACCTATTAATTGTACATCAAAGTGTCTCATTCCTAATACTCTTTTTGCCGCTTCTCTTACTACTGCATATGCTTCTGGTAGTATTTCATCTAGTGTGTCTCCTTCTTTTAACCTATTTCTAAATTGATTTGTCTTTGCTTTCAATTCGCTATCTGTTAATTTTGAAAGCCCCTCCTCTAACCCATTAATTTTTTCAACTAATGGCATTATTCTTTTTACTTCCTTCTCACTATATGTTTTAAATAAGCCCATTTTTTTCTTCCTTTCGTTTGATTTTTTGTAACGCTTATCAGAGTAAGGCTCATTGCCTTTCCTTTGGTTCTGAATTGTTACTTATTTTCCTATGTTTTTTACTATATCACTTTTTGGTATAAATTGCAATTATTTGAATATATTTTATTAAAACTTTTTATTAGATGGTTACTGTTTACAATTTATGAACGTGAACTGTAACATTATAGGAGATTGGTATGTTTATATATAATTTAAAATTAAATGGTTCTACTATATTTAAAATGATTTTAGCATTTATTATTATTATTGTTCTAATAATAATGGGTATAGTTGCTTTTAATATTTTTAATAATAGTATTAAAGTTAATGATAATATTAATTCAAATGAAGTTCAAGTTTTGACTAATAAAAATTATTCTACTGTTTTGGAAACTGTTCATAATGATATTGATACATATATAGGTCAAAAAATAAAATTTTCTGGTTTTGTTTATAGAGTTTATGATTTGACAAATGAACAATTTGTTCTTGGTAGACATATGATTATAAGTTCTGATTTTCAATCTGTTGTAGTTGGATTTTTATGTCATTATAAAGATGCTGCTAATTTTGCTGACAGTACTTGGGTTGAGATTGAAGGTACTATTACAAAAGGTTCTTATCATGGAGATATGCCAATTCTTGAAATTACTTCTATTAAAAAAATTGATAGACCTAATGATGAATATGTGTACCCTCCTAACGAAAATTATATTCCTACTTCTAGTATGCTCTTTTAATACTAAATGTGAAGCTACTAAAGTAGTAAAATAACAAAAGAGGAATGATTAAAATATTTAGACCTTGTAGGGAATCAAAAGAACAAACTATTGTAAGCATTAAAGCAAAATAGTTTGTTTTTTTAGGGTATTTTTATATAAAGTTTAATCGAACAAGTATTTGGTAAATTTTAATATTTTGCTATTTTTTGAAATATAAAGTTTTAGGTTACAATTATTAAAAACTCTCACAGAATATTAATATTTATTTTTAAAAAGTTCTGCGCAGGGAAGCTCCCAGAGTGGACATGACCCAGAGCGATTGGCGAAGCCAGTAAAGAACTTTGCAAAAATAAATATTCATATTCGTGTAGAAGATATTTTAATCCTAAAACTTTATATTTCAAAAAATAGCAAAACTCAAATTTATTTAATTCATTCTCTGTCAAAAATAGCTTTTGCAACACCTTTATCAATCATAGTAGCGAAAATATTTTTAAGTATTATTAAAACAATAGGACCAATAAGCATTCCAAGGATTCCAATAAATTGATAACCTGTATACATTGCAATTAGTGTAAAAATTGGATGGATTCCAATTTGTCCTGCTACAACTCTAGGTTCCATAATTTGTCTTACAATTCCAATAAGTAATAATAGTCCTAAAATAGCAACTGCAAGAGTGATATCACCATTGAAAGCCACAATAATAGCCCAAGGAATCATAACAGTTGCAGAGCCAAAAATAGGAAGTGCATCAACAAAGCCAATACCCAAAGCAGCCATTAATGGATATTCAACATTAAGTCCTACAAATTTAAAAATATATAATCCAATCAAGCACACAAAAAATGATACAATTACTAAAATTGCTTCTGCTTTTAAATAACATCCTAAAGACTTTATAATATCTCTTAAATGTTTTCCAATCTTTTTTACCCATAATTCTGGTAGATGATGCTCTAATTGATCAAGCATATATATTTTATCTGTACAAATAAAATATAATGCTAAAAATGTAATTACAGTATAAATTCCAATAGCAGGAATTGAAGTTATAAATTCTAAGATACCATTTAAAGCATCTGTTGCCCAATTTGAAATATTTCCTAATAATTCCATTCCAGCATTTTGTATGATGTTAATAATATCATTAGAAACATTTAATTTTGTTAAATCTATTTTTGAAGTTATATTTTGAAACCAAGAAGAAATCTTTTCAAAATACCCATTAAGTCCATTTAACAAGTTAGATGACTCAGATATTAATGTTATAACTCCCCAAGCAATAAGCCCTATAATAAGTCCTAAGACTATTGTAAAAACAATAATAGCACTTGTCCTTCTTTTCCATTTAAAATTTCTCATACAAAATCTAATGATTGGCTCTATCATTAAGGAAATAATAAATGCAATTAGAAATGGTAAATAAAATACAGCAAGTTCAAATGCTAAATATACACCAATAATAGTTAATATAAAAATAACTGTCTTTCTTAAAACTTTTGACCAATAATTCATATCTATAATCATATGTAGGTTCCTTTCTGTAAATAGTAAGATGGGACAGAAATGTAATGTACAAAGTCTGTCCCAATTAATCATCTTATTTTATATTATTCAACTTGCTTTACTTTTATTCTTATTCTGCATTTTTTTCATCACATTTACAAATATTTTCTAAAGTATTGCAAACTCCTTGTGTACTTACATTTTGATTTTTGGTTAAGTCTCCAAGTGTAATTATTCCAACTATTTTATTGTTTTCTACAACAGGTAACCTTCTTATTTGATTTGTTGACATTAATTCTTCTGCTTGATTTATATCTGTTTCAGGTGTACAACAACAAACTTTACAAGTCATTATTTCACTTACAGGCACATTATTTACATCTTTATCACATGCAATTGTTCTTAATATAAGGTCTCTATCTGTTACTAAACCTACAACATTTTCTGTATTATCACATACAGGAATACATCCTACATGATTATTACACATTATTTTTGCACAGTCTTTCACTGTACTTTCTGGAGTTACACATGCTACATTATGACACATACAATCTTTAACTTTCATTTTTTATACCTACCTTTCAAAATTTAGTACATTAATAGTTTGTACAATTTTTGAAAGATTATACTGTTGTTTTAATACTACTAACATTTAAGTTTCTGTATTTTTAAAATATCAAGGTTTAGCATATAGTTATTAAAAATATACACAGAATATTAATATTTATTTTTAAAAAGTTCTGCGCAGGGAAGCTCCCTCAGTAGAAGCGACCCTAGGCGATTGGCGAAGCCAGTAAAGAACTTTGACAAAAATAAATATTAATATTCGTGATGCTATTTTTTAATGCTAAACCTTGATATTTCAAAAATACAGAAACTTAAAAACAACAATAATTTTGTTTTTATTAAAAATTGGTATAATCATCATTATATTCGTTAGACATCATTGTTCTTGGTCTTGGTGGTCTTACTCCTGGTGGTGGAAATGGTGGCCTTCCTCCTGGTCCTCCATGTGGAGGTCTTGGTCCTGGGAAAGGTGGTCGTGGTGGTCTGTTTGGTGGAAATCCCCCTAGTATCCTATTTAATATTAAAATTCTTATAAGATCTTGTAATAATGGATTTCTTCTTGCTTGCCTATCTTCTTGTTCAAAACTTCTATTTGCAATAGTTGGTTCATTTGTTCTATTTTGGATATTATTTGTTTTTGAAATCTTCTCTGTTTTTTCTATATCTCTATTTTCTATGTTTATTCTTACCATTATTTCATTATTTAATTCTACTTTTTTATAAATCTCATCAACCATGTTTTCTAACATTTGATTTGTTATTTCTCCAGAAAGTCCATCACAAGCACTACATACTAATGGATTAAGTGTTTTATATATTTGTGGATACATTTCTTCAATTTGCTTTTCATTTATGTAGTTTGGCATTTGCTCCATAAAATATGAATCATTTCTTTGATATATAGAAGAATCTACTGGATAACCTAAAACTGCTCTCATATAATCTTCGTAATTTTGATAATACATAATTTACCTCCTTTATTATGTATTATCATATTCATATTATAAGAATTGTGTTACTTACTTTTTAGAATTAAAAAATATCATACGTAAATATTAATATTCGTGTATTTTTTTAATAAATATAACTTAAAAAGTTACAGTTTGTAGAACATGAAAACTTAAATACTTGTATTCTTTTTATAAATTATTGACAAGTTGTTTAAATTTTTCTCCTCTTTCCATAAAATTTTTAAAAGCATCAAAACTTGCACTAGCTGGAGATAACAGTACAATATCACCTAAACTTGATTTATCTTTTGCCAAGTTTACTGCTTCTTCTAAATCTTTACAATGGTAAATATGCATAGCATTTCCCTGTTTTACTAATGCTTCCCTTGTTGCTTTTTCAATTTTTTCTGATGTAGGTCCTGTTAATATTAATATTCCTACTTTTTTGGCTATTGCCTCTCCTACCTCTTTATAGTCTAACCCTTTATCAGAGCCACCAGCTAATAAAATAATATTTTCGTCGAAAGCATTTAAACCAGCTATAGTACTTGCAGGACTTGTTCCTATTGAGTCATTATAATATTTTACTCCATTTAATTCTCGTACAAATTCCAATCTATGTTCTACTCCTCTAAATTCTTTTATAGCAGATATTTGTGTTTCAAAGTCTGTAATTGTACTTGTTGCTGCTAATGCTGCGCATATATTTTCATAATTGTGAATTCCTCTTATTTTTATGTCCTTTTTATTTATAAGATGCCTACGAATTCCATCTTTACAATATTTTATTTGTTCGTCTTCTCTATCATAAATATATCCATCTTCTAATTTATGCTTGCTACTAAAAAATATCTTTTTGCCTATAAGTTCTTTTGCAAATGTATTTGTAATTTCATTATCTTTATTTAATATTGTTAGTCCATTTTCATCTTGGTATTTGAATATGTTTTTCTTTGCTTCTTGATATTCTTCATATGATTTGTGTACATTTAGATGATCTGGATATATGTTCGTTATTACTGAAATGTTAGGGCTTACATCTATGTCCATTAATTGAAAACTGCTTAATTCTAATATTACTATGTCTTGTGGTGTCATTTCACTTATTTTAGTAAAAATTGGTGTTCCTATGTTTCCACCTAAAAAACATTTGTACCCTGCTTTCTTTACTATTTCATATATTATAGATGTAGTTGTTGTTTTTCCTTCTGTTCCTGTTACACCTATTATTCTACAAGGTGCTAATTTTAATACCATTTCTATTTCTGATGTAATTATTGCTCCTCTTTGTATTTCTTTTTCTATTTCTGGTATTGTTGGTAAAGCACTTGGAGAACGGAAGATTAAATCAAAACCTTGTAAATATTTTAGATTATCTTTTCCAAAAAAGTATTTCATATTATATTGTTTTATCTTTTGCATTGCTTGAACATTAATTTGCATTTCTTCTTTACTGTCAAATACAGTTACATAACTGTTCATATCATGAAAATAGTCAAGAAGCGGAATATTGCTTACTCCTATTCCAATTATAGCGACTTTTTTTCCATTTATGTATTTATTAAATTCTTCTAATCTCTCATTTTTGAATTCCATATTTAATACCTTTCCTTCCTATTCTTATTATATGAAAATATATTGGAATATATATGTTGTCTTTTTACTTACCTCTGATGTCTTAAACTATCTGTTGTATTATTAATATTTATTTTTAGAATTTTTGCGCAAGGAAGCATTTTCTGTTAATGTTTACATTTTTATATATTTATAAACTTTATTTGTGGATTCTTGTACATTTTCACATTCTGTTACATCTATTTTTATAGTTTTTTCATATTCTTTGTAAAAACCAGACTCTTCTTGTAATTTATCTCTTTTTATAATGTGATTTTTTAGTTCTTCTAAATCTATTTGTTTTCCATATTGTATACTTTTTCTTTTAACTCGTTCTTCTAAAGAGGCTGTTATGAAAAAATGATAATTTGTATCTGGGTATATTTCCATAATTGCTCTTCCTGATAATATTACATTATATTGTTTTTTATATTCATCTATAATTTTTCTTAGATATATAAATAAGTTACTATTATCTGCTGTATTTCCTGCCATTGAGACTGCCATAGAGGCTTTTTCTGATTGCAATTTTTCCTCATCTACTTTTTTCCCATCTACATATACTACAGTTTCTCTATTTTCTAATTTAAACTCAACTTTTAACTTTTTCATTATTTCTGATATGTCTATATTTTGCAGATTTTCTTTAATTTTATTTATGTCTTTTGATATACTTTCATTACTACACATTAGTGCATATACTGCACCTCTATATAAATTTCCACCATGTAGTACTATACTGTTTGGTATTAGATTTAATAATTCTCTACATATTGATGTTTTTCCGCTTCCTACTAATCCTTCTATTCCTATTACTATATTTGACATTTCTATCCTCCTATTTTTGACTACATTTTATAATTCAAATATTATACCAGACAGCATTAATATTTGTTTTTTGACTATTATAATATATTTTTTTATTTTTTTGTATATTTTTTCATAATATTGTTAAAAATATTTTTAGAAGAGTTACGATTTACATCTAAAAATTAAAACTCCTATTTAAATATATTGTAAACTGTAACTAATAAAAGTTACTACTTACAAATAAATCATAATCGTTGTAAACATATATTGTAAATGGTGACTATTAGAATTGGAGGTGCATTTGTATGTCAGAAAAAAATAATAACAAAAATAATAATAAGGATAATAGAAACAATAATAATAACAATAATCAAAATAATAACAATAGATAATTTTATTTCTTAATTTTTATTTTTTCTAAAAATAGAGAATATTATACCTATATAATGGGAAATATTCTCTATCTTATATTTTCTATTTTTGTAAAATGTAATTTTTAGTATTGAAAATTACCTACACGAATATGAATATTTATTTTTGCAAAGTTCTTTACTGGCTTCGCCAATCGCTCTGGGTCATGTCCACTGTGGGAGCTTCCCTGCGCAGAACTTTTTAAAAATAAATATTAATATTCGTGTATATTTTTATATTTGTAGCCTAAAAATTACATTTTACAAAATACTGTAAACAAATGATTAAATTCTCTATTTTTAGTGTTCTATGTATTTCTTTAAAAATTTGCCAGTATAACTTTGGTCATTTTTTATAATTTGTTCAGGAGTTCCTATTGCAACAATTTGACCTCCTTTGTCTCCGCCTTCAGGACCTAAGTCTATAATGTGGTCTGCTGTTTTTATTAAGTCTAGATTGTGTTCTATAACAATAATACTATTTCCTGTATCTACTAAGCGTTGTAAAATATCTACTAATCTATGAACATCAGCAATATGAAGACCTGTAGTCGGTTCATCTAAAATGTATAAGGTTTTTCCAGTTGCTTTTTTAGAAAGTTCTGTTGCAAGTTTAATTCTTTGAGCTTCTCCTCCAGAAAGTGTTGTAGATGGTTGACCAAGTTTAATATAACCTAAACCTACATCGTATAAAGTCTGAATTTTTTGTTTAATTTTTGGTAGGTTTTTGAAAAATTCTAAAGCTTCTTCAACAGTCATATCTAATACATCTGCTATAGTTTTTCCTTTATATTTTACTTCTAAAGTTTCTTTATTATATCTTTTTCCTTTACAAATTTCGCAAGGTACATATATGTCTGATAGAAAGTGCATTTCTATTTTAAGAACACCATCTCCATTACATGCTTCACATCTTCCACCTTGTACATTAAAGCTAAACCTTCCTTTGTCATAACCACGCATTTTTGCTTCATTTGTACCTGCAAATAAGTCTCTTATACTATCAAATACTCCTGTATATGTTGCAGGGTTTGAACGTGGTGTTCTTCCTATTGGAGATTGGTCTATATTTATTATTTTGTCTATGTTTTCTAAACCTTTGACTTCTTTACATTTTCCTGGTCTTTCGTTTGAACCATTAAGTTCTTTTGCAATGGTTTTATATAATATTTCGTTTACTAGAGTACTTTTTCCTGAACCAGAAACACCTGTAACACATATAAATTGACCTAGTGGAAATTTTACATTTATGTTTTTTAAATTATGTTCTTCTGCACCTTTTACTTCTATTGCTTTTTTATTAGATTTTCTTCTTTTTTCAGGTACATGAATTTGTTTTCTTCCACTCAAATATGCTCCTGTAATTGAACCTTCTACTAATTTTATTTCTTCTGCTGTTCCTTGTGCCAAAACATTTCCTCCATGTACACCTGCTCCTGGTCCTATATCTATAATTTGGTCTGCTGCATACATAGTGTCCTCATCATGTTCAACAACTAATACTGTATTTCCTAAGTCACGCAATTTTTTTAATGTTGCTATTAGTCTATCATTATCCCTTTGGTGAAGTCCTATACTTGGCTCGTCTAATATATAAAGTACACCTGTTAAACCTGAACCTATTTGTGTTGCTAACCTGATACGTTGTGCTTCTCCTCCAGACAAAGTTCCTGCTCCTCTTGATAATGTTAAATATTCTAATCCTACATCTATTAAAAATTGCAACCTTTTATTTAATTCTTTCATTATTTGATCTGCTATCATTTGCTCTTTTTTGTTCAACTCTAATGAGTTTAGATAGTTTTTTATTTTATCTATAGACATGTCTGTAAGTTCTTTTATGTTTTTACTTCCTACTTTTACAGCTAAACTATTTTGGTTTAGCCTTGAACCATGACAGTCTGGACATTCACTATCTCTCATATAGAATTCATAAAAGTCCCTCATTCCTTGAGATTTTGTTTCATTATGCCTTCTTTCTAATGTTGGTATAACTCCTTCAAATGGTGATGAAAATTTCCTTGTACCTGAATATGATGTGTATTCAAAGTCTATTACTTCATCCCCTGTTCCATATAATATTTTATTTAAAAAGTCTTTTGGTAATTTTTTAATTGGTACTCCTTTTATCTCTACTCCATAATGCTTTGCTATTGATTCAAAGTACATTTTTGCCATTGTATCTCCTTTTTTCATTGTACTTGAACCAAAGGCTTTTACTCCATCATATAATGTTTTGTTTTTATCTGGAATTATTAAGTCTTCATCCATTCTCATTAAAAAACCTAAACCTGTACATGTTGAACAAGCTCCAAATGGATTATTAAATGAAAATAACCTTGGAGATAGTTCATCAAAACTTATATTACATTCTGGACAGGCATAATTTCCGCTAAATAACATCTCCTTTTTATTTGTTGAATCTTCTATTATTACTAAATTGTTTGCGTTTTTTAATGCTATTTCTACTGATTCTGCTAGCCTTGAACGTATATCTTCTTTTACTACTAACCTATCTACTATTAATTCTATATTATGCTTTTTCTTTCTATCTATTTGTAAGTCGTCTGTTAATTCTACAGTTTCTCCATCTACTCTAGCTCTTACAAAGCCTTCTTTTTGGTAGCTTTCTAATTGTTTTACAAATTCACCTTTTCTTCCTCTTACTATTGGTGATAATACTTGTATTTTTGTTCCTTCTGGAAGTTCTAATATACTATCTACCATTTGATCTATTGTTTGCTTTTCTATTTTTCTTCCACATTTAGGACAATATGGTAT
Source organism: uncultured Clostridiaceae bacterium (assembly GCA_947642455.1). Taxonomy (GTDB): domain Bacteria; phylum Bacillota; class Clostridia; order TANB77; family CAG-508; genus UMGS1663. The sequence goes on along the minus strand of CANRSN010000003.1, from coordinate 89,893 downwards.
TCCTATTCTTGCATATAATAAACGTATATAATCATATATTTCTGTTACTGTTCCTACTGTTGAACGAGGATTTTTTGAAGTTGTTTTTTGATCTATTGATATTGCTGGTGATAAGCCATCTATTGACTCTACTTCTGGCTTTTCCATTAACCCTAAGAATTGCCTTGCATATGATGATAAACTTTCTACATACCTTCTTTGCCCTTCTGCATATAGTGTGTCAAACGCTAAAGATGATTTGCCTGAACCTGAAAGTCCTGTTATTACTACTAATTTGTCTCTTGGTATTTCTAAGTTTATGTTTTTTAAATTATGCTCTTTTGCCCCTTTTATTACTATTTTATCATTCATATTATTTTCCTTCCTTTATAGTTTTTTCACGAGTATTATACTATATTTCGAAAATAAAAACAAGAGTTTGGATAAAATTCAATACTTATAATTTAGTTATTTTTTTGGCTATATATTGTAATATTCTTACTGCATCTAGTGTATTTATTTTTCCATCATTGTTTACATCACCTTTTTCATATTCTTGTAATAATACTACTTTTATATTATTTTCTTTTGCATAACTTTCAGCATATGAACCTTTATATGTATAAATAGTAAGATTATTACAACCATTAAATGCTTTTAATCCTATAATTGTTACGCTTTTGGGAATAACTATACATTGCAAATTACTACAGTCATTAAATGCTCTTATTCCTATCTCTGTTGTATCTTCTGGAAGTACAATATTTTGCAGACTTTTACAATTATTAAACGCATATGTTCGTACATTTCCTCCTCCAGATTTAGGCATTATTATAGTATTTAAACTTGTACAATTATAAAAGGCTTTATCATAGATGTGTGCTGATGTTTTAATTGTTTGTAAATTTGTACAACCATAAAAAACACTTCCAGATAAAATAGATCTATATGGCAATTCAACTTTTTTTAATTTTGTACAATCCATAAAAGCTCCAGAATAAATGTTTATGCCACCCATTTCATCACTACTAATTATAACTTCTTCTAAATTTTTACAATCACTAAAGGCTCTGCTTCCTATTTCACTAACTGAGCTTAATTTTAAGGTTACTTTTTTTAGACTTATGCAATTTTGAAATGCACTATATCCAATTCCTCCAATTTCTTCATTAACAAATATTACTTCCTCTAGTCCTGTACAATTTTGAAATGCACTATATCCTATACTATTAATATTATTTGGTAGTGATATACTTTTCAATGAACTACAACCATAAAAATTCTCATTGCTTATTTCAAATACATTTTCTGGTATATTTATTTCTTTCAAAGCAGTACAATTATAAAATGCTCCTTCCATCTTTTTTACGCTATTTGGAAGAATTACATGTTCTAAACTAGTACAACTCTCAAACGCCTTATATTGTATATCAACTACACTTTCTGGAATTGTAATACTTTTTAAGCTAGTGCAACCTGAAAAAGCCTGTTCGCTTATTTCTATTACACTATCAGGAATTACTATTTTTTCTAAATATATACATTCTTGGAACAATTCAACATTTATATTTTCAATACCAGATGGTAATTTTATATCTTTTATCCCTGTTTTTGAAAATGCTCCACCACCTATATATATGTCATTATTGTTATCTGAAAACTCTACTTTTTGTAAATTACTACATTTATAAAACGCCATATTTCCTATATATTACACTATTTGGAATTACTATTTTTTCTATTTTTTCACATTCCAAAAATGCACATTGCCCTATTTGTGTTACATTATATATTGTTCCATTTATTTCAACTTTATTTGGTATATTTACTTCTGTATAATCATAATATTTCACATATTTTACAATCTCAACTGTTTTTTCTTGCTCATTTATAATCTTATATGTAAAATCTCCTACTTCTATATTTTCTTGTGCACTACACTTGGTAGTACCTAATACAAATGTACATACTATTCCAATTATAAATATTAATAATAAATTTCTTTTTCTCATAATTTATGTTGCTTATTATTAATGCAACAATACACCTCCTATTTACTTTATTGTAAAAATATTTTTTTATAAATAATATTAATAGCTATTCAAAAATTGTACTATTCTAACTACTAATTTGTCCCTGTCAATTGCTTAATTTTATCACGAATTTCTGCTGCTTTTTCAAATTCCATTTCTTGTGCATATTTAAGCATCTCATCAGTTAATTTATCTATAATTTCTTGTAAATCCGCTTCTTTACTTAAATTGTATTCTGCTTGTGCTTCTTCTACTATACTAGCTTTAATAGTATCTCTAATAGATTTTTGTATTGTTTTTGGAATAATTCCATGTTCTTCATTATATGCATATTGAATTTTTCTTCTTCTATTAGTTTCTGAAATTGCCTTTTCCATTGAGTCTGTAAGTTCATCTGCATACATAATAACTTGTCCTTCTGTATTTCTTGCTGCACGTCCTATTGTCTGAATTAAAGAACGTTCTGAACGTAGAAAGCCTTCTTTGTCTGCATCTAATATTGCTACTAATGAAACTTCTGGAATATCTAGCCCCTCTCTTAGAAGATTTATTCCTACTAAAACATCAAATTCACCGTAATCTTAAATCTCTAATTATTTCCATTCTTTCTAGTGCTTTTATGTCTGAGTGCATGTATCTTACTTTTATATCTATTCCTGCTAAATATGCTGTTAAGTCTTCTGCCATTTTTTTAGTTAATGTAGTAACTAATACTCTTTCATGCTTTTCTATTCTAATTCTTATTTGTTCTATTAAATCATCTACTTGATTTGTTACTGGTTTGACTTCTATTCTAGGGTCTAATAATCCAGTAGGTCGTATAATTTGTTCTACAACATTATCTTTTGAATGTTCCTTCTCATAGTCTGCAGGTGTAGCACTTACAAAAATACACTGATTTATTTTTTTCTCAAACTCCTCAAATTTTAGTGGTCTATTATCAAATGCTGATGGAAGTCTAAAACCATATTTTACAAGTGATTCTTTTCTTGCTCTGTCTCCATTATACATAGCTCTTACTTGTGGTATTGTTGCATGTGATTCATCTATTAGTAGTAAAAAATCTTCTGGGAAATAATCAAATAGTGTAAATGGTGGTGAACCTGCTTCTCTTCCACTTATATGTCTAGAATAATTTTCGATACCTTGACAAAATCCCGTTTCTTTCATCATTTCTATATCAAAATTTGTTCTTTCTTCTATTCTTTGTGCTTCTATTAATTTCCCTTCTGCTTTAAATTTTGCTACCTGTTCTTCCATTTCTTGCTCAATTGTTTTTATAGCTCTTTCCATTTTGTCAGAAGTTGTTACATAGTGGGAGTTTGGAAATATCATTATATGATTTCTTATTCCTATTGTTTTTCCTGTTAATGGATTTATTTCAGAAATTTTTTCAACTTCGTCTCCCCAAAATTCTACTCTTATAGCACTTTCACTCTCATCAGATGGATATATTTCTACAATATCACCTTTTGCTCTAAATGTCCCTCTTTTAAAATCTAATTCATTTCTTGAATATTGCATGTCTATTAATTTTTTTAATACTGTATTCCTACTTATTTGCATATTTGGCCTTAAAGATACTGTCATGTGCTCGTAATCGATAGGATCTCCTAAACCATATATACATGATACTGAAGCTACTATTATTACATTTTTAGTTTCAAAAAGAGCTGCTGTTGCTGAATGACGTAATTTGTCTATTTCGTCATTTACTGATGAATCTTTCTCTATATAAGTGTCTGATGATGGTATATATGCTTCTGGCTGGTAGTAGTCATAATAACTTACAAAGTATTCAACATTGTTCTCAGGGAAGAATTCTTTAAATTCACTATATAATTGTCCAGCTAGTGTCTTATTATGTGCTAAAACAAGTGTTGGTTTTTGCACTTTTTCAATTATATTTGCCATTGTGAAAGTTTTTCCTGAGCCTGTAACCCCTAGAAGTGTCTGGAATTTCTTTCCCTCCATTATTCCTTTACTTAAATATTCTATTGCTTTTGGTTGGTCGCCTGTTGGCTTATATTCTGAGTGTAATTTAAACATTTCTTACCTCCATTTATTTTTATTATGACTATTATTAACCTAAAAATTCGTGTAAAATACCAATTTATTTCTAAATTCAGTTTCTATATTATTCTTTTTCATTTTCTTTTGCCAATTCAATCAGTTCTTTCTCATCTTTTATAATCTTTATTAATTCTTCTTTCGTTGGTAAATAAGTTAAATATTTTGAAGTATAAACATTCTTTACATCATCCCCTAATGTCATTTCTACAACTGCATCATCTTTATCAGCACATAATTACAAAACATTTTGCAAGACGGTTATAGAATATCAAATCTGGATAATAATATTCAGATCCAATTTTAATTCTTTGTTGACTAGCCACATATGAAAATCCTCTTCCTAATTCTAATAGAAATTCTGTCAAATGAGAAAGTAAAGCTTTTTCTAAATCTGTTTCTAAATAATTTTTATTTTCTTTTAATCCAGCAAATTCAAAAATATAAGGAGTTTTTAAAAGTTCCTCTGGTTGTTTTTCAATCAAACCTTTTGTTGACTCTATCATAATCTTATTTTTATCTGGAGATATTAAATATCTATCATATAATTTTGTATTTATTTGTCTATTTAATTCCCTATAACCCCAATTGGATTTAATTGTTTCAATTTCGTAAAACTCTCTTTCTTCTTTTCTATCTATTCTTATTAACTCTTGAAAATGTGACCAACTTAATTCGGTCGGCACTGCCGACCAAATTGGATAAATTTCATAAAATTTTCGCATTCTTCTAATACTAACTGGTGAAAAACCACCCCCAAATTCATTAGTTAATTTACTAGACAATGCTTCTATTATTTTCTTTCCATAACTTGCTTTATTGCTATTTTCAGATAATTCATAAGTTATTTTTCCGACATACCAATAAACTTCTACCATAGTTGTATCAATATGTTTTAACATTTTACCTCGTGCTACAATAATTTTATTTCTAATATCATCATATATTTTCTCAATATCTATTAAATCATTGTTTACTTCACTCATAGGCATTAGCCCAAATAGCTCTTTATTACTCATACATATTTCAACTCACTTTCTTTTAAGTTATATTATCATATTTTGTATTGTATTAAAATAGATATGTTATATTCTCTCATTATTGCTTCAATAACTTCCATTTTAGTTATTGTATTAATAAATTTTAACATTTTACTATAGAAAATGCAAGAAATATATTCTTTTAGATTAAAGAACTGCAAAAATAAATATTAATATTCTGATAGAAGATATTTTAAGCCTAAAAATTGCTATTTCAAAAAAATGCAGAAACTAAAAACAGCTATATTGCTATTTTATGTAAAATATGTTATACTTTTAGTATGTAGCTTTTCAATAATATATAAAGATGTATTACATCTAAACATGAGGAGGTTAATATGGCAAAATACTTATTACAAAAAGGTGATATAGTACGGTTAGAATTAGGAAAAACAATTTTTGCACCAGTTCCACAAAGATTTATTTATACAGAAACACCATTCTCAACGAAAATGTGTGATAACACACAGATATCAATCGGAAAAATTTATCGCAAGCATTCTATTTCACATGAAGATTTGGCTGTTCTGTCACTAGAAGCGGTCTCCAGTATTCTACATTTATCCAAAAATTTAATAAATGAAGCCTCTAAAGAAAAGATGGTAGACTTTATTAAATCTCTTCCTCTTAACTTTGATGAGGAAGTCTTTGATACTTCAATATATGTTGGTAAATATATTGTGGACTATTCTTATAGTGATGATGGTAATAGTTGGCATGTATTTTGCAAAAAGCTGGATAATCCTTCAGTTAAAATTAACTTCTTTCAAGAAGTTACATTTGCAGGTACAACGTTTGTTAGAAAATAGAACCTGTAAATAAATTTCTAAAATCTAGTATGAACTAAATGATTATTTCACTTAATGTATTCTTACACATACAAGAGCATCTTTATTTGGATGCTCTTGTATCATGTTTTTTTATCCATTTTATTCTTTCTTCATGTAATTTTTCCTTTACTTGTATCCCTGATATTTGATATTTTTTTTTGACATATTCTCCTGTTATTTCATTCAAACATTGTTTACCAACTTTTTCAAAATCGAATTCATTTACATTATACTGTCTGCCACCACTAGTTTTATCAGATATTACTACAATTTGTAGACCATCTAATCCCAATATAGATTTATCAACTCTCTCAATAAAATCAATTTTCTTAGATGGTTTCATTTTTTCAAAAATTCCACCTCTCATATGTTCCTTACAAGCAGTTCTTCCGCATTTAATCCATCTATTAGGTGTTTTTATTCTATTTCCCAAAGAACTTACTAATTCTACTCCTCTATCTTCATGCCCATAATGATGAGGATATAGATTTTTGGGAGTTGTACCTTTGCCTAAGTCATGTACTAAAGCAGAAAATCGTATTTCTAATTTTCTATTTTTTTCAAAGTTTTTTGTTAAATTTGCTGCCTTGTCTAATACTAACATTGAATGATTATATGAATCACCCTCTGGATGATACTTAATAGGTTGTATTGCTCCAATTAAATCATTAATTTCTTTAAAATGAATATCTAAAAGTTTGGCTTTTTTTAATATCTCAAAAAAAATTGATGGTTTATCTGTTTGTAATGCTTTACTAAATTCTATAAAAACCCTTTCCTTTGATAAAGTATTTAACTCATTTTTTAATTCTTTCATCATTTCTATAGTATTTTCTTCTACCGTAAAATTTAATTTTGCTGCAAACCTAGCAACTCTATATACTCTTAAAGGATCTTCTTTGAAATGGTCTGTTGTTGCTCTAATTATTTTTTTATTTAAGTCTTGTACTCCATTAAAAGGATCTATTATTTCATTAGTCAAAATATCTTTTGCTATTGCATTAATTGTAATATCTCTACGTGCTAAATCTTGCTGTATAGTGATATTTTTATTAGTTTCAATTGAAAATTCCTTATGTCCTTTTCCCTGCTTTGACTCTGTTCTTGCCATAGCAAATTCTTTACCATCTATATCAAATACTGCAAAAGATTTTCCTCTTATGTGAGCATTAGGGAAAATATTATTAAATTCTTTTAATGTTAAACCTGTTATACAATAATCTTCATCATGAGTAATATTATTTAATAATTCATCTCTTACCGCTCCTCCAACTAAATACAACCTTCCACCTGCAACTTTTATTTTATTTGCAATTACTCTGATATCTTCCATAATTTCTCCTATCTCTAAATTATTCTCTATTTTCGTATATCAGTAACTCTATGGGATATAGTTACTTTAGTTTTTGATATTTTAAAAAATACCAAATATACTATTATACTTTTTTCGACACACTTTTTGCTTTATTTCATATTATACTATACGAGGTGTTATTTATGTTAATTAATTCTTTGTTTCTTGCAATTTCTAGTAGCATTGATTCCTTAGGAATAGGTATTACATATGGAATAAAAAATACAAAAATTTCTCATGTGGGAAAAATTATTATTTTTGCAATTTCATTTTTTATTAGTATTATTTCCCTTTGGTTTGGAAATAGTATAGTTTCTATTTTTCCTACATTTTTATCTGCTTCTATTGGTAGCATTTTATTAATTTTAATGGGAGTTTTTATTATGTTTCAGGCTCTCAAACAAGAGAAAAATACTCCAAATATACAAAGGAATATTTCATCTGTAGAAACAGAAAAAGTATATCGTTTTTTTATTCGTTTTTTAGGTATTACTATTCAAATAATAAAAAATCCTGCTAATTCTGATTTTGATAATTCTAAATTGATTGATGCAAAAGAATCGCTCTTTTTAGGATTTGCTTTATCTTTAGATAGCCTTTGTATTGGTATTGGTGGAAGTATAATTGGTATTAATACAAACCTTTTTCCTTTTTTTATTAGTTTTTTCCAACTTATATTTTTAAGTTTTGGAAACTGGTTAGGAAGAAAATTAAATAATTTTACTCACTTGCCTAATAACCTATGGTCAATTGTATCAGGATTTTTATTAATTTTTATTGGCTTTTTAAAACTATTTGTACAATAAAATAAGATATGAAAAGTATTCTAAGAGTTCAGAATACTTTTCTAGTATATATTTGTTATAAAACTATTATTTACAATTCTTTAGCCAATTTTTTCATTTCTTCTATATTTTCATTATTTATTACTGATTTTATTGTAATTGTAGGTTCTACAATAGTAATATCTTTCATTTCATTTAAGATATTTTTTATACATTTTGCAGAGTTAGGTGCCCAAGTTCCATTTTCTATAAGTCCAATTTTCCTATTTTGATAATTTTTAGCTTTAAGATGTGTCAATAATTGTTCCATAGGAGGAAATATTCCCATATTATAAGTTGAACAAGCTAAAATTATTTTATCATATCTAAAAGCATCTTCAACGGCTTCTGCCATATCTTCTCGTACTAAATCTGTAACAACAACTTTCTTAACACCATTATCTTTTAATATCTCTGCCATTTTGTTTGCAGCTTCTAAAGTGTTTCCATAAATTGATGCACAGGCAATAAACACTCCATCACTTTCAGGTTTGTAACTACTCCATATATCATATAAATTGATATAATGACCTAAATCTTCTTTTAAAATTGGACCATGTAAAGGACAAATTTTTTCTATTTGTAATGTAGCAGCTTTTTTTAATAAACTTTGTACTTGTACACCATATTTTCCAACTATGTTAAAATAGTAACGTCTTGCTTCACAATCCCATTCTTCTTGTGTATCTAATGTTCCAAATTTACCGAAACCATCTGCTGAGAACAATATTTTTTCAGTTTGTTCATATGTTACCATTACTTCTGGCCAATGTACCATTGGTGCCATAAAAAATTGTAGTGTATGCTTTCCTATGTTTAAAGTATCTGCTTCTTTTACTATTACTTTTCTTTCTTCTAAATTTTCAATATCAAAAAATTGTTTTATAAATGTAAAAGTTTTTTCATTGCCAACTATTTTCATATCTGGATATTTACTTGCTAACAGTCCAACATTGTATGCATGGTCTGGTTCCATATGTGATACTACTAAATAATGAAGTGTTTCTCCATCTAGAGCTTTATCTAAATTTTCTAGCCACTCTTTTGTCTTTCTTTTGTCTACAGTATCCATTATTACATTTTTCTCATCTTTTATTAAATATGAATTATAAGATATTCCGTTAGGTACTATATATTGACCTTCAAAAAAGTCAATATCTTTGTCATCTGCTCCTATATATAATATGTCTTTTGAAATTTCTATCTCTTTCATGTTAATTTTCCTCTCCTTTATTATTTACTAAAATTTGAATAAATTTAAACCAATATTTTCATCATGTATTCTATCTACTTGTCCATCTATTATATTTATTACCATTTCGCATGTTGCACTTATTATTGCTTTATTTAAGTGTCCTCCAAATACTTTTCCTTCTTTATCTCCTGCACTCATATGTAAATGGCAATAAAATTCTCCATTCATTGTATTTATTGTTCCTGTTAATGATACTATTTCAAAATCTCCTGTAAATGTATTTGAATAGTATTTCTTTTCTTTTGTTTTAAATACTCCTACTGTAAAATCTCCTACTGCACCTAAAGCATTTATATTTGCTAATTTTATATTTTCTTTTAATGCTATTTCTTTTACCTTTTCTAAAATTTCTTCACCTTTGTCCATTCTTGCAACTATTATGTTGTTAAATTTTCTATACTCCATTTTTTCCTCCTTGTATAATATATTTATTTTGTAAACCATGAATTGTAATTATAATATACATATTTTATTACATTTTTTAAAAAAATACTAGACTTTTTTTTATTTATTGTGTATTATATTGTTAATTGTTACAATTTACAGCCTAATTTCTAGTTAGGCGATATATAATTTTACAAACTGTGAATTGTAACTGTTACTTAGTACAAATGAAAGGAAGTTTTTATATGATAAAAATTATGAAAAAGATATCAGCATTACTAATTTTGTTGCTATTTGCTACAACTATGACCTATGCAACAGATATTAATATGAATTTACAAGAGAATGATATATCTTCAAATTCTATTGTTTCAAATTCTATAACTAATTCTTCTAATTATACTACAACTGTTTCTGGTCAAAATACAAATTCTTCTTCTAACAATGAAGAATTAGGTATTGGTAATATTTTAAATATTTTATTAATAGTTGTTGGAGTTGTATTGATTTTATTAGGAATTGCTATTTTAATTAGAATTCATGGAAAATAATATAAATTTCAAAGTCTAATATTTATATTTCAAATTGGCTAATATATATTTAGAACACTAGTTGTTTTCAACTATAAATATATATTGGTCAATTTTATTGACTAAAAATATTTTTAACCTTCGTTAATATAGTAAAATCAGATGTCAGTAAAACTTATAACTTCCGAATTACTCTTTTTTACATATTTTTTGTTTTTTTACAACATTTATGTATGTAATTTTTTCAAATCGACTTTTTTCTGTATATTTTGTTTTTAAAAATCAATAATATTATTAATTCTAATTTTATATAGAAGATTTTAATTTTTTAAGGAGGATACTATGAAAAAGAAACTTATTATGAGTGCCTTATTTTTAGTTATTGCTCTTGTTGTTTCTTTCTCTTATACTTTTGCTGCAAATGAAACTAATATGAATCCTGTAGAAGGAATTAGAAATTTTGTTGGTGGTGCAGAAAATGTTATGGAAGATGCTGCAAGTGGAGCAGCTAATGGTATTAGAAATATGACTGGTGCTGCTGAAAATACTATGGATAATATTACTAAAAATAATGATAATAATGCAAATAAAGTTACTGGCGCAATTACTAGAGATAACAATGGTGGAAATTATACTGCTACAAGAACAGCTGATTCTGCTACTTTAGGTGGTATGACTTCTAATACTTGGACTTGGATAATTGTTGTTTTAGCAGCTATAGCAATTATTGCTCTTATATGGGCATATGCTAGGGGAAAAAATTATTCGTCTAATAATAATGATGATGATGATGATAACCAAAAATAAAAATCTAGTATTAGATTGATTAAGTTAATTTCTATTGTGAGGCATTAATATTTATTTTTAATTTTATTAGTATCTCACAATAGAAGTTACATTTAGAATTAAGAAAAATTTATGTTCTGCTGTATTATTAATTTTATTTTTAGCAACAAAAAAAGAGTACAATTTGTTACATTTCACATATATAATATTCACTTAAGTACTATAATATTTGTATTAACAAAGTTTTTTACTGGCTTCGCCAATCGCTCTGGGTCATGTCCACTGTGGGAGCTTCCCTGCGCAAAACTTTGTTAATACAAATATTATAGTACTTATATGATTCTGATTTTAATATGTGAAATGTAACAAATTGTACTCTTTTTTACGTATTTTTAGAAGTTTTGTTTTATTTACTAAATATATATGATATAATAGTTACATATTTTAGTAAAAGAGGTTTTTATATGACAAAATTAATTGCAAAAAATCCTGTTGCAAAACATGACTATACTATTACAGATACAATAGAAGCTGGTATTGTTTTAGCAGGTACAGAAATAAAGTCAATTAGAAATGGGAGAGTAAACTTAAAAGATAGTTATGCTTCTATTGAAAATGGAGAAGTTATTATTCATTCTATGCATATTAGTCCTTATGAACATGGTAATATTTTCAATAAAAATCCTTTACGTGACAGAAAACTTTTACTAAATAAACGCGAAATTATGAAACTTATAGGCCTTATTAAACAACAAGGATATACTTTAGTTCCTATTAGTTTATACTTTAAAGGTAGTTTTGTAAAGGTTGAACTTGGTATTGGAAAAGGAAAAAAACTTTATGATAAACGTAGAGATTTAGCCAAAAAGGATGCAGAAAGATATATTCAACGTTATAACCATCCTACAAAATCATTTTAATATATTTGGTTATAAATATAGTATATTTTAACTTATAATAGTTTAATATACTATATTTTTATATACAGAAAAGTATAACAACTTGCTATACTTTTCTAGGATATAAAGCTTCTCCAAACGTTCTACGCAAAATTGCTAAAGCAATTTTGGAGGCGATAAAGGCAAGGCATAAAAAGTAATCTAAAAGTTTTGAATAATTTAATTATGCCTCTTTTGGTCTTTTTTATATTTTATTACATGAACCAAAAACATCTTTTATCTTATGAGCTACTGTGTTTTGAACTTCTTGTCTTGCTGGTGTTAAATATTTTCTAGGGTCAAATGCTGATGGTTCTTCTGCAAATACTTTTCGTATTTGTGCTGTCATTGCTAAACGTAAGTCTGTATCTACATTTATTTTAGAAACTCCATTTTGACTTGCTTCATGTAACATTTCATCTGGTACTCCTTTAGCTCCAGGAATATTTCCACCATATTTATTACATGTTTCTACTAATTCAGGAATTACTGTAGACGCTCCATGTAATACTATTGGAGTATTTGGTATTAGTTCTTTTATTTTTGCTAAAATATCAAATCTTAGTTTGGCTTCTCCTTTAAATTTATATGCTCCATGACTTGTTCCTATAGCTATTGCTAACGAGTCACATCCTGTTCTTTCTACAAATTCTTTAGCTTGCATTGGATCTGTGTACATTGCATCATTTTCTGATACATTTACATCATCTTCTATTCCTGCAAGTTTTCCAAGTTCTGCTTCAACCACTACTCCATGCTCATGTGCATAGTCTACTACTTTTTTTGTTATAGCTATATTTTCCTCAAAGTCATATTTTGATCCATCTATCATAACTGATGTAAAACCATTATCTATGCACATCTTACAAGTTTCAAAATCTGGTCCATGATCTAAGTGAAGTGCAATTGGAACTTCTGGATGCTCTTCCACTGCTGCCTCTACCATTTTCATTAAATATCCTATTCTTGCATATTTTATTGCACTTGATGAAGCCTGTAATATAACTGGTGATTTTTGCTCTGCTGCAGCATCTACTATTCCTTGTATAATTTCCATATTATTTACATTAAATGCACCTATTGCGAAATGCTCTTTCATTGATTTTTCAAACATTTGCTTTGTTGTTACTAATGACATAATTTTCCTCCTTTTGGATTTTTAATCCTATAATTTCTTTGTTTATTATATATATTTTTATTATTTTAGTCAAGATAAATTCATTTTGACTGCATTTTTTTTAATTTTTTATCGCAATATGGATAAAATATATATAATCATGTTAAGAAAGGAATACAATTAAGTATGTTTAAACCAAAAGCAATTTATTATGAAAAAGATATTGAAAATTATGAATTAGGAAAAGAATTATTAAAAAAATATGAACAAACTCCTAAGTTTTTAATAGAAAGTCACAACAATATAGAAGAAATGAGAAATAAGTCTAACAAAGAATTTTTAGATATGAAAAGAAATTTAATAATAGGTATTCGAAAAACACATAAGTTTGTAGAAAACCATAAAGTTTCTGATTATTTAGTCCCCTATACTTCTTCTGGTTGTACAGCGTCATGTATGTATTGTTATTTAGTATGTAATTATAATAAGTGTGCATATTTAAGGTTATTTGTTAATAGAGAGCAAATGTTGGAAAAGATAATAAAAACATCTGAAAAGTCTGATAGAGAATTAACTTTTGAAATCGGAAGTAATAGTGATTTAATCTTAGAAAATACTATTACAGATAATTTAGTATGGACTATCGAAAATTTTAAAAATTGTAGAAAGGGTAATCTTACTTTTCCTACTAAATTTGATATGGTAGACTCTATTTTACCTTTACAACATAATGGAAAAATAATAATACGAATAAGTGTTAATCCAGAAGAAATTATTAATAAAGTAGAATATGGAACTTCAAGACTAAGAGGACGTATTGAAGCTATTAATAAATTAAAAGATGCAGATTATAAAATAGGTATATTAATTGCTCCTGTAATTTTTGTAGATAATTGGAAAAAATTATATCACGAATTAATTGAAAGATTAAGCTGTGAATTAAGTGAAAAAGTAAAAAAAGATGTGTTTTTTGAAATTATTTTTATGACATACAGTTATGTTCATACTAAAATAAATGAAGAAGCATTCCCTACTTCTATTAATTTATATGATAAAAATTTAATGACTGGAAGAGGAAGAGGCAAATATTGGTATAAATCTCAACTTCGAGATGAAGGTGAATTATTTTTTAGACAAGAATTATATAAATATTTTCCACAAAACAAGATTTTATATATTGTTTAATTTTAAAGCGAATACTAGAGATACGAATCTTTGGTTTCGTTTTCTTTACCTGTAAAATAGCAATGTTGTTAAATAAAACGAACAAAAAGGATTATCCTCAGTGTTCGCTTTTGCTTCTTTTATATGCTGTTAATTTCTTTATTTTCTTTTTTATCCATAAAATATTTTAAAGCTTGTAATCCTGCAACTACCAATGCTCCTATAACAAAAAATAATATACTAAAAGTTCCAAAATTCATAGCTGCTTGAGGTGTTTCTAAAGTTGTTGGTCCTTGTAAAATTGAATATATTGAACCTATCATCATTCCTATTATCGCATAAATAGATTGCGCCCTATATTTTGTTAGACATTTTTTTATTAATCTAACAAATACCAGAACACCAGTAATAATTCCTAAACCAAATACAATTAGTATTGGTACAACACTAAAGTCAAACTCCAAAAATTTATGTATTGCTCCAAATATTGGTGCATATAGACCAAATATTAATAATAATGTTGACCCTGAGATTCCTGGTAGAACCATTGCAGATATTGCAATCATTGCAGCTATAAAGACATATACTATTATTCCAAAATCCAAATTTGCTATATTTACACCATTATCTCCTTTTGCTGGACTTAAAAGTGTTATTCCAATTACAAAGGCAATTCCTAATAATATAAAAATTATACTTTTATAGCTTTTCTTTAAAGTTTCTTTTTCTTCATGTATAACAATAGGTATCGCAAATATTATAAATCCTAAGAATAAAGAACTTAGGGCATATATATGTGTTTCTAGTACACTTCCAAGAATCTTTGAAGCTATTATAAAACCAATTGCCCAACCTATTCCTATTTTAATTAAAAACTTTAAAGCTTCTATTTTTTCTTCCTTTTTTCCTCTAAATATATCATCTAATGAACCTATAAATTTATCATAAAATCCCAATAAAAATGCTATAGTACCTCCAGATACCCCTGGTACGCTATCAGCTAATGCCATACAAAAGCCTCTAATAACATTTATTATAAAATCTTTTACTTTTTCCATTTAAACTTCTGTTCCTTTCACTTTCTTATAATATATAAATTCATTTGTTGCATAGGATTTTTCTTTTAAATATATAATACTGTCTCCTATACAACAAATTAGTTTTTATTATCTATTACTATTTTATTACTTTTACAGCAATTTTCAAGTTTTCTCCATTAATAGAAGTTTGAGTATACTCTGCATCAGTATTATATAAAATTTCATTTGCTAAAGTATCTTTTTTAATTTGATTTTCAAATTTTCTTATTACATTTTCAAGAATTTCATTTCCAGATACATATAACTCTATTCTGTCTAATACTTCAAAACCACTATCTTTTCTCATATTTTGAACTTTAGAAAGTATTTCTCTTAAATATCCCTCTTCTTTTAATTGTTCAGTAATTGTAGTATCTAATACAACACCTATTTCGCCTTCTCCAGCAAAAGCAAAACCATCTTTTCCTTGCATTGTAATTAGTAAGTTTTCACTATTTAACTCTATTGCAGTTCCATCTACTAGAATTTCTTGTGTTTCACCTTTTTGAATTTTAAGTGCTAATTCCATTTGATTTTGTTTTGCAATTTCTTGTTTAATTTGAGGAATTAGTTTTCCATAGGCTTTTCCTAGCACTGGTAAATTTGGCTTAATTTCAAAATTTACATATTCAGACATTTGAGCTCCTAGCTCTACTTCTTTAATGTTTAATTCATCTTTTACTATATCTCCATAGTATTCTGGAAGTGTTGATGCTGAAATTAACATTTTTGCAAGTGGTTGCCTATTTTTTATATTTGCTGAATTTCTAGCACTTCTTCCTAATTTTACTATTGTATATGCTAATCCCATTTCTTCTTCTAGTTTTTTATCTATTTCATTTCCATTAACTTCTGGCCAATAACATAAATGTACACTTGCCTCTGCTTCTTTATCGATTCCTGCTACTAAGTTTTGATAAATTTCTTCTGTAATAAATGGCACAAATGGAGCTGCAACTTTTATTAATGTTGTTAATACTTTATATAATGTTACATATGCACCTATTTTGTCATCTGTTAAACTTTCTTGCCAATATCTATTTCTGTTTCTTCTTACATACCAATTTGATAATTCATCTGTAAATTCTTCTATTTGTAGTGCTGCTGAAGTTATTTCATATTTATTTAATTTAACATCTATATCTTTTACTAAAGTATTTAATTTTGAAATTATCCATTTATCCATAACATTATTAGATTTATAATCTTTATATTCCATTGGATTAAATTTGTCAATTTCAGCATATAGTACATAGAAAGAATATACATTCCATAATGTAGATAAGAATTTCCTTTGTGTTTCTTCTACATCTTTTACAGAAAATCTGGTTGGAAGCCATGGACTACTACTTGTGTAGAAATGCCATCTTGTAGCATCTGCACCTACTGAGTTTAATACTTCAAATGGATCTACAACATTACCTAAATGTTTAGACATCTTAAGCCCTTTACTGTCTAATACATGACCTAATACTATACAGTTTTCAAATGGATTTGTTTCAAATATACATGTTGATATTGCAAGCAATGTATAAAACCATCCTCTTGTTTGGTCAACTGCTTCTGATATGAATTGGGCTGGGAAGTTTTTGTCAAATAATTCTTTATTTTCAAATGGATAATGTAATTGTGCAAATGGCATTGAACCTGAGTCGAACCAACAATCTATAACTTCTTTTTCTCTTGTCATTTCTTTTCCACACTCTGGGCATTTTATATGAATTGGGTCTAAATATGGCTTATGAAGCTCAACATTTTCAGGAACGTTTATACCTTTTTCCTCAAGTTCTTTTCTACTTCCTATACATTCATGGTGACCACATTCACAAGTCCAAATTGGAAGTGGTGTTCCCCAATACCTATCTCTTGAAATTCCCCAATCTATAACATTTTCTAAGAATTTTCCAAAACGACCTGTTCTTATTGTGTCTGGCATCCAATTAATTTTGTTGTTATTTTCTAATAATTTGTCACGAACAGCTGTCATTTTTACAAACCAACTCTCTTTTGGATAATATAGAAGCGGTGTGTCACATCTCCAACAATGAGGATAACTATGTGTATGTTTAGCACTACTAAATAATTTATTTTGTTTAGCAAGCCATATACATATATCTTTATCACATTTTTTTACAAATTGACCCGCCCATGGTTCTACTTCATCTACAAACTTTCCTTCTTTATCTACTAAATTAACAAATGCAATTCCATTTTGTTTAGAAACAAAACTATCATCTTCACCATAAGCTGGTGCTATATGAACTATACCAGTACCATCTGTTAAAGTTACATAGTCTCCATGTATTACAACAAATGCTTTTCCTTCTGGTTTTGCAAATGGCATTAATTGCTCATATTTCATTCCTAAAAGCTCAGAGCCTTTTACTTCTTTTACTATTTCATAAGGAATATCTTTTAAAACAACATCTATTAAATCTTTTGCTAAAATATATATTTCTTCATTTCCATCTTCTTGTAACTTGCCATCTATAATAGGCCTTTCAACCTTTACATATGTATATGTATATGCTTTATTAACGCAAAGAGCTAGGTTTGAAGGTAATGTCCATGGTGTAGTTGTCCAAGCTAAGAAATATGTATTTTCTTCTCCTTCTACTTTAAATTTACATGTACAAGTTAAATCTTGCACATCTTTATAACCTTGTGCAACTTCATGTGATGAAAGAGCTGTACCACATCTTGGGCAATATGGCATAACTTTATGACCTTGATATAAAAGTCCTTTTTCCCACATCTGTTTTAATGCCCACCATTCAGATTCAATATAGTTGTCATGATATGTGACATATGGATCTTTCATATCTACCCAGAAACCTATTTGCTCTGTCATATCTTCCCACATAGAAACATATTTAAATACACTTTCTTTGCATTCATGTATAAATTTTTCTACACCATAATCTTCTATTTGTTGCTTTCCTGAAATTCCTAATTTTTTTTCTACTTCTAGTTCAACTGGTAAACCATGTGTGTCCCATCCAGCTTTTCTTATAACATCATACCCTTTCATAACTTTATATCTTGGTATAATATCTTTCATAACTCTTGTTAAAATATGACCTACATGTGGCTTTCCATTTGCTGTTGGTGGTCCATCATAAAAAGTAAAATACCTTTTTCCTTTATTCATGTCAAAATTTTTATGTATAATGTTTTTGTCCTTCCACAAATTTCTTATTTGTTTTTCTACTCCTACAAATCCATCTTCTTTAAGTTCTACTTTTTTATACATTTTTTCATCCTCCTTTTTGTATTTTCATATAACTAATTTCAAAAAAGCTCTATTTCATCCTCTTAGGACGAAATAGAGCGAATTTCCGTGGTACCACCTAATTTGAAAATAAACTAAATTTATTTTCCTCTCATTTTCTTTAACGCAGATTTACGTTTAACCTTACTTTGTTTATAAATTAATATTACTTTTTCAGGTTAAAAACAACATGGTGATAACAAATAAATTAGTTCCTACTAGAATTTCAGCATACATCTAGCTCTCTTAAGGCTTTTTTTATTTGTGTTGTCCTTGTTTTAGTTTTTCCTATGCTTAATATATTAACACATTTGTATTATTTTTTCAATAGATTTTTTAATAAATTAAAAATTCTAGTATAACTTGTTACAATTTACAACCCAATTTCTATTTAGGCAATATAATATTTATTTTAACGAAGTTTTGCGCAGGGAAGCTCCCAGAGTGGACATGACCCAGAGCGATTGTCGAAGCCAGTAAAAAACTTGGTTAAAATAAATATTATATTGCCTAAAATATATAATTTTATAAACTGTAAATTGTAACTAACAATGTTATAATTTACTAATTATATCTTTTTTGTCTTGAACTCCAACTGTCATATTCTTTACTTTTCCATTTTCAAATGTTAGAAAAGTTGGTATACTCATAATTTGATATTTAGTTGCTAAACTTGGATAATCATCTATATTAACCTTACAAACTTTTGCTTTTCCAGACATTTCTTGAGAAATTTCCTCTACTACTGGTGCCATCATCTTACATGGACCACACCAACTTGCCCAAAAATCTACTAATACTGGTATTTCTGATTTTAATACCTCTTTTTCAAAATTGTTTTCTGTAACTTCTATAACTGCCATTTTAATTCCTCCTTATATAATATATTTAGGGTTGAAAATCACCCCAGAATTCTATATTATGTCACTTTCGTGATATAATCTATTTAGATATTATTTTCTTAATTCCTTAATTATGTTTAAACCTGCTACCATTCCTTCATAT
Organism: uncultured Clostridiaceae bacterium; assembly: GCA_947642455.1. Lineage (GTDB taxonomy): Bacteria > Bacillota > Clostridia > TANB77 > CAG-508 > UMGS1663. The sequence goes on along the minus strand of CANRSN010000003.1, from coordinate 70,234 downwards.
ACTGCTTTTGCAATTTGCAATGTTCCTCCAGTGCAATCACCACAAGCATATAACATAGGTATTGAAGTTTGCATATTCTGATTTACTATTATATTGTTTTTATTATCTATTCTGGCTCCAATCTTTCTTGCCAAATCACTACTAGATGCAACTCCCAATGCTATAAATACACCATCTATTGGTTTTTTAGAATCATCTTCAAATTGTATTTCATCGACTTTTGTATTTCCTATTACTTCTTTTACTTTTTTAAATTCTATTTCAACATCTAAGTCTAAGTCTCTGTTTTCTATTAATTCTTCACCATTTGTAAATATTGTAACTGAATTTGCGACTTGCAAAAGCTCCCTTGCTTCATGCAGTGCATATTGCCCACTTCCTAGAACAGCTACATTCTTTTGTCTATAAAAAAACGCATCACATGTAGCACAATAACTAACTCCTCTTCCCTCAAATTCCTTTATTCCTTTTATGTTAGGATTTTTCCTTGAACTTCCTGTTGCCATAACTATTGCTTTAGCTTCATATTTTCTATTTATTGTTTCTACTATAAAATTTGTCTCTTTTTCTATTTTTACAACTTCATCTTTTATAAATTCTACACCTAATCTTTTAGCTTGATTTATACCATTTTCTGCAAGTTCTTTTCCCGATATTGGATTTTCAAAACCATAATAATTCTCAATTTGTTTTACTTTTTCTAAAACCCCTACTGATTTTGATATTATAAGTGTTTTTAAATTTGCTCTTTGTGTATATAAACTAGCTGATATTCCAGCTGGTCCACTTCCTATTATTATTACATCATACATATTTTTCCCACCTTAATATTTTTTATAATATAAAATTAATTATATTTTACTAACTGTACTTTTATACCTTTTCTTATATAATAAAGTTGATCTTTAACTTATTATAAAATATCATATAAACATTTAAAAGTATATCCATTTTGCCTTAAATAATTTATTACATCTGGCAAAGTCTCATAAGTAAGAATTTTATTATTTGCATCATGCATTAATATTACTACACAATTTTTTTGACCTACAGTTGTTATAACATTTTGTATTAGTTGCTCTTTTGTTTTAGCTCCTTCTGAATCTTTTGAGAGTGCATTCCAATCTAATGAAGCTATTCCATTGTTGTTTAATACTACTCTTGCTTCTTTTTTTATTTCACTATATATGCCACCTGCATATCCTCCTGGGAACCTGAATACTCTTGCATTGTAGTTTTGGTCTCCTATGGCATTTCGTATTGCTTGATTTGTAATATTGTACTCATCTAAAACTGTTTGAGAATTTGTATATATTTGACTATATATATGTGTTTTTCCATGATTTGCTATATAATGACCTTCTTCATATGCTCTTTTTACTAATTCTGGATTTGCTACTACCCTATCTCCTAATACGAAAAATGTTGCCTTTATATTTTCTTTTTTTAATAAGTCTAATATTAAAGGTGTTACTGCTGGAGATGGTCCATCATCAAAAGTTAAAAAAGCTACTTTCTCTTCTTGTGAATATATATTGTTTACTTTTTCTATTTGTTCTTGTGTTAATGGAGCATATTTTTTTAGCCTTTCTAATTCTCTTTCTCTCTCTCTTTCCTGTTCAATTCTTATTCTCTCTTCTTCTTTTCTTTGCTCATCTTGCTTTATTTGTTCACATTTTTTCTCTAGTGCAATTGTATATATTGAACTATTGTAGTATGTAGCAAACTTTGCACCAGATGTAGTAAATAACCATATAATTGAAGTAATTATTAGTGTTACCATTATTATTCTATCAAATCTAATATGTTTTTTTCTCCATACTTCTAATTCCATTTTCTATTGTTCCCCCATAAAAAATATTATTCTTTTCTTTTCATATTTTTTATCTCTCGTTTCGTTTTTTGGTCTACTCTATATGATTCTATTATCTTTTGTAAAGATTTATTGAATGTAAAATTATCTAAGTTATTGTTTTTTATTAATTTCCATGTTTCTTCTGGAAATTTAATAAATGCTACTGAGATAGCCCAAGCTACTGCCATTTTGACATAGTACCCTTCATGTTTTATATTATTCAGTATTTTCAAAACTTGTTCTATATAATTTTCATCTATGTAATAACTTAACATCATTACTATTGCAAATCTTACTTCAAATTCCTTGTCTGATTTTATGTAACTTCGTATAAACTTCCACATTTCTTCTTTGTGCTTTTGTGTGAGTTTTAATGTTGATATTGTTACATCACATATAGCCCAATTGTCTATTTTTGGTATAAATTTTTTTAGGTACTCTTGAAACTCATCTATCTCTATTTTTGCAAGCCCTATTACCATACCTTGTAACATTATTTCTTCATAATAGTTATTTTCTGCATTTTCTAAATATGTTTTATACCCTTCTTTTACTATTTCTTTTGCGTATTTTCTTAATATTGGAACTCTTACCCCTATTATATTGTTTGTTCCTGGACATAACCCACTATGAAATTTCTTGTATTTTTCGTCTGCTAATTCAAATAATTCTTTTCTTATTTCTTCATTATTTTTCATCTTTTTCTCCGTTTTTATTTTATAGTTAAATCTCTCTGCTCCTTTTATACATTTTTCTAATTATTATTACATATAGTTTTTTACTGAATTCAAATTTGTACTATTTCATTTGTTGATTATATCAACAATTTTATTTTTTTTCAATTACTTTTTTGTATTTTGTTGTTTTATAGTCAGCAAAAAAAGAGTACAATTTGTTACTGTTTATAGTCAAATACATTTGCATTATTTAACATAATAGTGTATAATAATTATATGTATGGGATTCCCAAAGTAACATTTTCCTGTATGTATCTGATAATAATTATTATAATACAAATTTTAGGAGGAAAAATTATGGTTATTATTAATGGCAAAGTATATGGTGGCAATGTAACAATTGTAAATGGACGGGTAATCAATGGAGACTCTTGTGATGATAGTTCATGTAAAAAATTTGACGAAACCAAAAGGGAATCGGCAAATGGAGTTAATCGGATTACTATTGATAGCAGCAATGTCAATGTAAAAGTGTCTGCTTGTAACACAAACGAAATAACAGCACATCTTCATGGTTCAGCTATTATGGACAACGATCTTGAATTTTTTGTAACAAGACATAACGATGAAGTCCTTGTTTCTTTGAAAACAGATGGCGTTTCAAACAGCTATAACAATATGTCTATAATATCTGGAAATTCTATAATTTCCCAAAGTGCAGTTGTTATCAATAATTTTGGAAGTAGTGGTGGTCTAATGCTCGATGTTCAAATTCCTGCTAAGGCATTTGAAAAATTTTCTGTTGAAAGCAAATGTGGAAATATCAATGTAGCCTCTTCTGTTAATGCTAATAGCATTAACGTTGAAAGCAAAAACGGAAATGCCAATGTATCAGCAAGATTCCAGAATTTAACTATCGAATGCAAAAATGGGAATGTTAAGGTTGATTCAATAGCACACTGCAATATGACATTAAATGTTGTCAATAAAAATGGAAATGTTGATGTAACTATTGCAAATATAGGAACTTCCAATGTATCTGTGGACTCTAAAAACGGAAGTTGCAAAAACAATCCGAAGTTGAGAGGTATTTTTAATGTATCTGGTTATATTACATCCAAAAACGGTAACGTCAAATTTCACTAAATGATTTCCCCTGCTCTCTTATTGTAATAAGAGAGCAGGGTTAAAACAACTCAGCTATTAAATCTTATTTAGTCTTTTCAATTAATTCTTCAAAAAGTCTCTTAAGTTTTTCTTGTGTTTTATTAAATAAGTTATTATCTATTTTAGGAAAAGCTTCATTTCCAAAAACTCTATTTTCAATATATTTCTTATAACTTAATTCTATTTGCATTGTTTCGACATTTTCACCTGCATATTTTTTTACAATATATCCACCACTATAAGGCTTATTTAGACTTATTTTAAATTCATTTTTTTCTAATGAATCTTTAATTAAATTTGTAAATTCATAACTTGCAGTTTTATAATTTTTATTGCCTAAGACTATATCTTCTTCAATGTCTTTTCCAAAACTATGTAAATCTATCAAATATACTTTATTAAATTTAGCTAATTTATTACTTATGAGATTAGTAATAAAGTTATGATATGGATTATAATATTCTTTTATTCTATAATTTATTTCATTATTACCTAATACTTTTTTATACATTTCATGATTGAATGTTGTCTTAGTATATATGTAATTTTTGACATAAGAATCACTTTTACAATCAGTTATTTCTCTATTAGTATCAATTACATATCTACTAACATTATTAATAAGTGTAGTTATGCCTAAATCCTGTAAAAATAAATATAATTTTGGCAAATACCAATCCATATTTGGTAAAATAATGTTATCAATTAATTTTTCTTTCATTGTTACTGGCAAATATGTTCCACTATGTGGAATAGATACGATTATAGGTATATTATTATTATCTTTGTTCCATATTTCAATATTGTCTATCATTTCTTTTTTATCACTTGAAAATGAAATGCCATAATTATTTCCATATGGTTTTATTTCAAAATTATTTTCTTTCGGTTTATCTACGTTTTCAATTCCTATAACATAACTATAATTCATTGTTTTTCCTTCTTTTAATATTTTATTATTATCTTTTAACTTATAAAATCATTATTGAAATTACACAATATATTTTTTATTGATTCTTCATTTATTTTCTTCTTTATATTTTCTATAAAGCCTTTTGATGTGGCTTTATACTTATTTATTTTTAGTATTAAATAACACTTTTTATATAGTCCAAAACTATGGATTTTCTAGCATTTATCTTAGCTTTTCTTACTTGCACCTTCATGCTTGTAATTTTCTGCCCTGCTACGAAGAATACGTTTCGTAAGGTCAAAATTCAGATGCCAATCACGTTCCTGATTTCTATCAGCTTTTTGCAGGTCTTCAGTGTATAAAGCATAGTCTATACACTGAGAAGCAGCTACCCTATTGACAAAATCAACAATAATTGCATCAAGAACATCCTGCTCAATGTCAAGCATTGTGTTTACTTCATTCATATAGCTTTTCCGAAAGTTTCTTGCAGCACTGTCAATGAATTCTACCATTTCAAGTGCTCTCATTGGATATGTTCCCTTAGTGTCTGTGGTCTTCATAGATTTTTCCTCCTTTAAATATAAACTAATTAAAATGACCATTTTCCTTATGCAATTTGGAGTACTAAAATACATGTTCATCTTGCATCTATACTTATTATAACATAATATTTAACATAATTCAATCTTTATATTGTCTGTTTTTAGAAATGTGAAGTGAAAATTTAGATTCCAGTTTTAAAATAAGCAAAAAGAATTTAGTCTTACACCCAATTTCAGTTGAATTTGTAAGACTAAGTTCCTTTTTGGTATAATAGTATTATGGAATGTTTCTGATTACGAAAGGATGTTGTAATTATGAAATATGATAATACTCATTTAACTTTACAAGAAAGACAAATTATTCAAAAAGGTATAGAATCTCGTTCTAGCAAAACAGCTATAGCTCAAACCATTGGAAAAGATCCTACTACTGTTGCTAAAGAAATTAGAAAACACAGCGATTTAAAACGCAGAAATGCTTTTAATCAAAAAAGTATCTGTATTCATTTAAAAGAATGTCATGGTTGCAAGAGAAAATGTTCAAGATATCAAGAAGAAACTTGCTCTAAGCGTGACCGTTCTCCTAGTGCTTGTAATTGTTGTCCTAATATGGCTAAATGTCATTTAGATAAATATTTCTACAATGCTAATTTTGCTCATGAAAAATATCGTTTCGACTTAGTAATTGTAGAGAAGGTAGCAATATTACAGAAACTCAAAGAGATGATATCGCAAATATTCTTGTTCCCTTAGTAAAACAAGGACAATCCATTTATCAAATACTTGCTACTCATAAAGAACAAATTAACTTGTTTGAAAAAACAATCTACAACTACATTGATATGGGAGTATTTAAAAAGTTTGGTCTAACTAATCTATCTTTGAAAGAAAAAGTTAATAGAAAGCAATTCAAAAACAAATACAAAATAAGTAAATATTGTTATTCTAGGCAAATGGACTTTAATCTTAGAAAGTTTAAAAAATTATTAACCATTTGTCTGTTTGTGATGTTTCTAAATTTATCTTTGTATATATTTTATTCTATTTTATGTAAAAAATCAATAGTTTTAGAAGTGAAAAAGTCCTAGAAACTGAATTTTTCTAGAACTTTCCTTTACAATTTTTCATTTACTTTTAAAACTGGAATTTAAATTTTCACTTCACGTTTCTTTGAGATGATAATATTAATTTTTGCACTATTGAATATATACAAAGCGATTTTATTTCTTTCAGTTTGTTCCATTTGCTGAAAAAGAGAACATAACAGAAGAACTAAAAGCTAATAATCAAATGGAATGGGTAAAGAAAATGAATAATATTAAGAATAGAGTTGAAAAGATTATTTTTCATGAATTGATTTATATGTAAAAATATATGAGAAATTAATAACGAGACCTGACATGAATTATATTGATAAATCAAATTAAATTTATAGAAATTTACATAAAAAGATGATACATAATAGATGTATTTAATAGTACACTGAAAAATTAAATAATAATGACATTACACATAATGAGCTACTCGGGAGAATCCATTAAGTTGGGTTCGCAGTCTGGGTTTAACTCGTTCCGCCAAGCCAAACAGTGCTGGTTTTAGAAAATATATAATGTGTCCAGTAAAAATATTATGGCAGGAAATGTGCAAGTAAAATTAGTATAGACTTGTTTTTAGCTAGTTTTATTTGTCATTCCTGTCTTTATATTCACTCTTATTTCTATCAATTCTTCTATCATCAATTGATGAGTTTGCATTATAAGTAAACCTTTTAACAATATGTCATATTGCATTTACCAAGTTATCAATATAAAAGTGATAATGATAATACGTTGTTTCAAAATGTTCTCTCCAGTCTTCCTTAATGTTCTCAGACAATTCTTTAGTATTAGGATTATACATTTGTTTCTCCTATAAATTCATAATTATCAGTTGGTAATTTTGCACCACTTCTTTTTAGTAACTCAAATTCATCATATTCTGTCATTCCATAAGTTTCTAAAATTTCTTTAATTTCTGGTCTTGTTGGTTCTGGCAATCGACTACTGAACACAGCAAATAATTGTGGATTTTCATAAGTTGCATTAATTTGTGGAAATGCAATTAAAAGTTCAAACCCTTTCTCTTGTGCTTCTTTTACATTCTCTAAAATGTATTTAAAGTAATATGTTTCATTTTTTTTATATAGCATCGCTACTTTATATTTATTACCTGTATTTACATCTGTCCATGTTAAATATACTAAATCCTCATTCATTTTATCTTTCCCCCTAATCTATAATATCATATATTTCTAGCATTCTTTTTCTTCTCTCTAAAAGGAACATTTTTAATAATCTTTTCATATCATTATTTATTATATTATTATCAAATTCTTTTAATAGTTTATCAATACTTTGTTCATTAATATTATTTTTAATATTCTCTATGTATGGCAATGTTATTAAATATGAATTTTCTTTTAGTTTGCTAAGTAATTCAAAATGTCTTATTGGTCTTTCATTTTCCCATCCTATTGTAGATTTCGATTTCGTGTTTACTAATGCTTCAAATTTCATCTTGTCTTTGAAAAATATATCTAAATTATTATTATCTTCATATGCACATAACGATGAACCATTATCATATAGAGGACATAAATCTAATGTTACATGTATCATATTGTTTTCTATTGCTTTTTTATGTTTAATAGCCCAATTACTATGATGTCTATCACTATTTCCTATAAGTATATCAAAAATAATCATCTTATATATTTTTCTAATATCAAAATAATAATCTTCTAATATACTTTTTTCTATCATTTGTATAGAATATTTCATATTACTATAAGTATCTTCTAATTTGCTTTTATTATAATATGGATAATGTTTTTGTATAAAGTAAATACCTTCAAATAAATTGTCATATTTATTTTCTAGTATATTATAACTCATTGAGCCAATTCTTCCTTTATATGTACCTATATCAACTTTTGCACATTCTACATCTATTAGTTTTCCATTTCAGTAGCTAACTTTTCAGCCCAGTATTCTCCTGTTATTATTCTCTTTTCTTTGTCTTTTACTTTTGGAAATTTAAAAAGTCCCTTTTCGTTTGTTTCTGGATTAATAAGCCATACTTTTTCACTAGCACCACTACCAAACTTTCCAGAAATTTTATCTTCTATCCAGTTATCAAAGTTTTTAACTTCAAACATTTAATTCCTCCGTTCTTAACTTTTATGTATTATACTTATTTATCGTTCTTATAATATTAACTGTAGAAACAACTGCCGTATAACATAGCTCTGCATCCATCAAATTTGCCGTTCTATTATGTGTTAATTCATTTGAAAAGTCTATCGAAGATTTAGCAAACTTTATTTCTCTAGGATTACTTCTATGTTGTTTTAAACAATAATTAATATATGCTTCTAACATTCTTTTTGAGTCAGCATCTCCTATTTCTATACCATCAACAGATTCATGTTTTTCTTTATCAAATACAATTATGCTCATTTAGATAGTAACTCTAAAAAAATTTCTGCTAGTGTTTTAGAAGATACTTTTAAACTTACAGATAAAAAGAAAGAAAATGAAGAAAGCAACTCTCCATCTTCAAATGGTATTTGAGTTATGGTGTCAATGGTGGGACTCGAACCCACATGGTTTCCCGCATCATTTTGAGTGATGTGCGTATACCAATTTCGCCACATTGACATTAAATACTTATATATAATATCAAAAAAGCAAAAAAATATCAATACTTTTATGCAATATTTTACATATTATCTAAACCACCCTCTATATTATACAAATTTTTATATCCTTTACTTTGCAATATCTCTATAGCCTTATTACTTCTATTACCAGATTGGCAATAAACAATTATAGCCATATTAATATTTGGTAAAAAAGTTTGGCATTGTTCTTCTAATTTATATAAAGGAATATTTATACTAGATGGCAAATGATCTTCTTTATATTCCTGAGGGCTTCTCACATCAACCAATTTAGCATCTTTATCATTTTTCAAAATCATTTTTGCACTTTTATAATCTATGCTAGAATCTTCAACATTTCTAGTTTTTTTAAACATACTTTTTAAAGTTTCATATATACTTATTTTCATTTCCTACATTAACAATTAGGTTATGGCTATTTTACATTATTGCCTATTTTCCTATTGTTTTTTCCTCCTTAATACAGTTTAACCTAAAAAAGATATTTTATAATATATTATATTACAAAATATCTTTTTTGATATATATTTAATTATCTTCTAAAAATAAATATTAATAATAGGTAAAATATAAATTTTACTTACCTTTGAATTGTTATCTCAGGTAGCTTAATAGTTGGAACAGTTATTATAATAAATATTTTCTAACTAAATTAAGAAGTATATTTTTATTATTTTTCGTTGTCGTCTAATATTTTTTTATTGGCTTTATCCATTCTAAAAAATACTACTATTAAAGTTATAACATATATAACTAGTGCAATTGGAACAGTTATAGCTGTTACTGGAATTCTTGTTATTGCAATTATCCCTAAGTATACCAATTGAGCTAAAATAGTAAATCCTAAAATTTTTGCAATTACTTTTATAATATTTAAACGTCTATACATTATACAAGCATAAGCAAGTACCAACAATATAGAAATTCCTACTGGCCACATATATGGCGTTGCTAAATCTCTTCCTCTTAATTTTGAATTATTTTCTATTATTATATCTTCTATTTTATTTTCAATTTCATATTTTTCGTTTATTTTTGTATTTAGTTTTTCTATTTGTTCATCATTTATATCTTGAACTGTTATAGAAACAATGTCTTCATATACTTCAACTTTTTGAACTATTACTCTTGCATTATCATTTTCTAAAACTTCTCTTACTAATTGTTTTATTTCTTCACTTTCAAACTGCTTTCCAATTACTATATCTAATTGCTTATTGGCTGTATATCTTAAGTCAAAGTTTAACCCCATAAAAATTGTAATTGCTATACCAGCTATTATTATACATGCAAGAATTGCATAAATTGTTTTCTTCATTTACTTTTGTACCTTCTTTCTTTTTTATTTATCTGAAATTTACTAATGTACATTTTTCTTATTTCCAGTAATTAAATTGTTAGTAATTAAGAAATTATATATTAATATCACTACTAATGACCAGAAACCAACTATTCCAAAACTATTATTAAAGAATGTAAATACTATAAATACTAAAAGCACTGGTATAATCATTTTTATTATTGTTCCCATTGATTTTCTTAGTGATAATTTTTCATCTTCTATATTTTTTAAATTATTTAAAATAATAATATTTACTATATAATTAATAACTACTGATAATACTATTGCACATAGCCCTGCAACTGAAATTTCAATATTTGGTATAACCCTTATTGTTAATAGTAATAAAGCTATATAGCCTATAAATGAAATTGATGCTAATATTCCTAGTTTTTTATATTTAATGATTAAAACTAATAATGCAACTGCTACAATACCTATTCCTATATATATTGCAATATTTAATGTATTTCCAGATATATCTGAATGCACATATTTATTTTGCTCTACTGTATATACTATTGGGCTTTCACCTGAACTTAATATTCCAGCATTAGTCACTGCATTTATATAACTATCTTGAAGGTCTTCTGAAGTAATATTTTGACTTGCCTTTCCAACTGTAAGTTGTAATATTCCATCTATTTCCTCTTGTTCAAAACTCTTTGATACTACATCATCTCCATCTACTTGTAATGTTATTTTCTTTTCTGTCGTTTTTCCTTCTTCATCTGTTGTTTTAACATATTTTTTTGATATTTCTCTATATTTTTCTTTATTAAATTGTAATTGCATATATGCTGAATAGCCTGATACTGTACTTCCTACTTGTGCAAATATGTTTTCTAAATCACTATTTGTTAGTAATACTTCTTTAGTTTCTGCATCTATTACTTCTAACTTTCCTTGAGATGCTATTTGTGCAACTGCTGTATCTGTTATACTATCTTCTGGTAATTCAAATATCATTGTTCCATCTTCTTCATTTAACCTTATAGTATAGTCAGATACTCCTATATATTTTAACCTTTTTTCTAGTACTTCTCTTGCTTTTTTATAATTTTCAGTTGTTAAATCTTCTTCTTTATTTGCTGGTATCTCTTCTGTTTTTGCTATTTCTTTTTTTGTTCCATCTTCATTTGTTGCATTTGTATCTTTAATTTCATTTCCATCCACATCATAATTTTTTGTCTCTACTGACTTGTCCACTTTTATTTGCACTCTTCTTGAACCTGTTAATTCTCTACTTAATTGATAATTTGGTATAAAGTTTTTCATTGAATTTTTGTCTTGTACAAAAATTCCTCCAAAAGATATAATACTTAATAGTATTACTAATAATATTGTTACTGTTATTTTTAATATTTTGTTTACTTTCACTTGTTTATCCTCCTATAATAATTTTGTTCCATTTATTATTAATTCAAACCATATATTGAGATATTTTGCAGCATATTTGCTCATCATTGTTCTCTCCATAAATATTTCAAAATAGTCTAATACTGGACATATTTTTGTGTCTATTGTTAAATTTAGAGTAGCTATTCTTGCTTCAGGATTAATTGTAAATTCTGCTGCTGTTACAGCATAGTTTACTTTGTCATGTTTGTCAAAAGTTGACATATTTTGGTTTACTACTCTATCTCTGTGTACATCTGATTTGTCGGCTAATATTAATGCTGCCGATATATCACTTACTGCTGTGCCTGTTTGTTCATCATGATTGCCTATTGCCATCATTATTTCTGTTCTACTTTTGATTTCCATTCCCATTTCTTTTAATATTTGATAAGCTAAAATTGCCCCTGAATGTGCATGGTCTACTCTATTTACACAATTTCCTATGTCATGCATATATCCTGCTATTTTGGCTAGTTCTATTCTATCTTTAGGATACCCAAGTACTTCTAATATTCTTCCAGCTCTGCTTGATACTATTGAAATGTGCCTAATTGAATGTTCTGTATATCCTAACGCATTTAATTGCTTTTGCGAGCCTGATACTAACTCATTTATTTCTTCATTATTTTTTATATCGTTTAAAGTTATCATCAAAAAATATCCTTTCTTTTTCATTTGTATGTGACTATTTTATATTATATTTTTATAAATTTCAACTGTTTTTTTAAAATTTATAAATATTACAAACTGTGAATTATAACTATTACATACTAATATATCTACTTAGTGCCTCTTCCCATAATGGTACTTGTATTGCTACGCTTTTTAGTTTTTCTTTAGAAAGTTTTGAATTTTTTGGTCTTTTTGCAGGTCTTATAAATTCTTCAGATGTAACTGGATTTACTTTACAATCTATTTTAGCAATTTCAAATATTTTTTTTGCAAATTCATACCAAGTAGTATAACCTTCATTTGTAGCATGATATATTCCATATGGTATATTTTTTTCTATTGCATTTGCTATTATGTCTGCTAAATCTACTGCATATGTTGGGCTTCCATGTTGGTCTGCTACTACATTTATTTCTTCTTTTTCTTTTCCCAATTTTAACATTGTTCTTACAAAATTGTTTCCATCACCATATAGCCAAGCAGTTCTAAATATATAGTATTTGTTACAATTTTCTTTTACTGCTTCTTCTCCATGTAATTTAGTAATTCCATATACTGTAACAGGTCTAGTTTCATTATTTTCTATATATTCTTTATTTATTTCTAGTTCACCATCAAATACATAGTCTGTACTTACATGTACCAATGTTACATTATTTTGTCTTGCTGCAATTGCTAAATTTCTTGGTCCATCTGCATTTATTTTTTCTGCCAAATCATACTCTTCTTCTGCTTTGTCTACTGCTGTATATGCAGCACAATTTATAATACATTCTGGTTTTAATTGTTCTACATATTTACATACTTCTTCTTTATTTGTTATGTCTAATTCTGTAACATCTGTACAAACTAATTCATGTGTTTTTAATCTTTCTTTCACAGCTTTCGCAAGCATTCCATTTGCCCCTGTAATTAAAATCTTCATTTTTTACTTTCCTCCATATTATAAAATACTATCAATTCAAGTATATACTCTATGTAATAACTTTATTATAAGTTAATTAGTATAATAATAACACTAAAATTTAATATCTATTTTTAAAATATCTATCATAAATCTGTATATTTTTATAAATACTAATGGAATATTCCATTTATACATTTTAGATATTCCCCATAACCCTATATGTTTTATTCCTTTTTTTGCAGAATAACTAAATTTTAAAAAAGGGGAATTTCTCCAAGTTTTAAAATTCTCATCTAAGTATTTTATAGTTTCTTTTAACAATTCTTTTATATTAATGGCTTTATCATATGATGCTCTATACATAACAGAAACTCCTAAATGAACAAAAGCCATCATATCTAATATATACTTATATTCTTCATATTTTTTACTTTTTATATACAGTTGTTTTACTTCTAATAAATATTTTTTTAAATTATTTACATCTTTTTCATTTACAGTATGTATTTGTGAATCATATCTTAAGAAATAATGATATAATACTTCTGGAATAAATGCTATTTTTTCTATTTTTGTTAAAGAACTTACTAGAAACATTGTATCATTAAAACCTCTAAAAGGTAGAAAACGTAAATCTTTTATTTTCTCTCTTTTATATACTTTATTCCAAGGTGCTGGATTTATAAATAGAACAAAATCATCATTTGGAACTACATTTTTTACAGTGTTTCCAAAGTTATTCATATTTGTTGCAACAACTTTATTAGTTTGCATATCTATTCTTTCAAAAGCACATACTGCTAAATCTGCATTATTTGATTTTGCTGCATTATATAATTTTTCTGCCCAAGTTTTTTCTACATAGTCATCTGTATCTACAAATGTTATATATTCACCGTTTTGCCCTTTCTAGTCCGTAATTTCTAGTCGTAAATTCTCCTCCGTTTTCCTTATGAAATACTTTTATTTTATCTGGGTATTTTTTTGCATATTGTTCTATTATTTGTGGTGCGCTATCTGTTGAACCATCATCTACACATAGAATTTCTATTTCTTGCAAAGTTTGATTTACTAAAGAGTCTAAACATCTTGGTAAATATTTTTCCAAATTATAAACTAAGGCCACTATAGAAAGTTTGTAATTATTTTGCAACTTTACTCCTCCTATTTTTGTATTCTAAGTTTTGACATTAACATTTGTTTTATTGTCTTTCCTATTCTTAGAATATTAATCATATACGCATTTTTTATATTATTATTAACTAATGCTTTATGAGATTCTTTTAAATTTTTCTTATAGCCTTTAATTCCATCTGTACTTACTCCTCCAACTCTCATATAAACAAGATATTTATTAATGTACTCTAGTTTAATACTTTTATCTTTCATTAATCTTAGCATAAAATCATAGTCTGCTACAATTTTATATTGTAAATCAAATAACCCAATTTTATTATAAACATCTTTTTTTAAATATAATGTTGGATGAGCAGGATGCCATCCGAAATTCATATTTCCTTTTTTTGACTTCCAAATTCTTTGTGGTTTTGACATAGTCTCTTCATCCATAAATATTAGATTTCCATATGTTCCATCACAGTTTGTGGTATTAAATTTAGTTATTATTTCTTCTAGTACAGTTTCATTTGCATAAATATCATCAGAATTTAATATTCCTATTATATTTCCTGTTGCCATTTTTATTCCTTTATTCATTGCATCATATATTCCTGAATCCTTTTCTGAAACATATTTTAATCTACCTTTATATTTTTCTTCATATTTTTTTACAATTTCCATTGTATTATCTTTTGAAAGTCCATCTACTATAATGTGCTCATAATTAGTAAAGGTTTGTTTTAATATTGACTCTATGGTATCTTTTATAGTTTTTTCGGAATTATATGTTACTGTTATTATTGATATTTCCATTTTTACATCCTTTCCATAAACAAACTTCTTTTGTATTTAACTACATTTTAAACTCACTTATTTTTCCCATTCGCTTTTATATTTTTTCATAGCATATATAACATAGATTAAGAATAAAATTGATATTATTGTCATAATTATAAAATATGTTATACTTGCACCTGCTATTTGATATTTTTGTATTAATGTATATGATAAAATTGTAGCTAATATTGCCATCCCAGAATATAGTATTGCTTGTCCTACTGTTTTTCTCATTGCTATTAGTATTGCAGATAATATTGTACTTATACTATAAAAAATTGAACCAACTACAATTATTATCATACTTATAAAATATGGTTGTAATTCTACATTATATATTATTTGTAATACTGGCATTTCTAAGAAGTAAGCTACTATAACTACAAAAATTCCTAATACCAATATAATTGATATTAAATATATTATCATTTTTTTTAAGTCATAATATTTTTTATTTTTTATATTATCTGATATTTTAGTTAAATATGGTTGGATAATATATTGTCCTAATAATCCCATAAAAGTTGCTGGCATTATAATGATACCAAATATTGTTTGTAAATCATTTTCTAATATGTCATCTATTGCATATCTTGAACTATTTATTAAATAATTTGCTAAAAATGTTAATATAAATGTAAAAAATCCAATTTTAAATAATCGTATAACACTGTTTTTCGTTAGTTTTGTTTTTACTATGTTTACTTTTTTTACATTTCTATAATCATATATAAACAATATTAGTAAATTTGTTATTACTATACTTAAACAAGAGATTATTAAGTCTTCTGTTGCATAATTTATTATTGCAAAAACAATAAGTGCTATTATTGCTTTTAAAAACATAGAAATTCCAACTTTAAATAATAAATTATTTTTTTGAAGTATTGCATATATTGATTCACTAAATGCTTCTACACATTTGAATATACATAATATTATAAATATTGAAGATTTATATATATCATATTGCTTTATTATAACAAAACCTATAGAAATTATAACCATTATTGTACATGTTAATAGTCTATGGTAGATATAGTCTGTATCTGAATTTTTATTACTAATATCTGTAACTTGAAAGGTTCTTCCTGCATATATTCCTATCATATATAATAAACATGCTGTTGCAAAACAATATGTAAATATTCCTCCATCATTAATTCCATTCATTCTTGTAACAAGTATTGCAAATAGCAATGAATTAAAAGAATTAACTGTTGCTCCTATTATGTTCCATATTACATTTTTTTTATCATTTGTCACTCTTTTTCACTCCATTATTTTATTGTTTTTAATATCATATCTGCTACATTATCTATATTTATATTGTTAAAACATTCATATTTTCCTTTTGGGCAAGTTTCAGTAGCATAACATGGTTTACATTTAAAAGGGATACTTATACAATTAAGAATTGCTGTTGTATTATTATATGGTCTAATTCCTTCTGGGTTAACTGGTCCATATATCACTGTTGTTGGTATTTTGTACGCATTGGCAATATGACCTGCACTACTATCGTTACATATCATTGTATCTGCAAAAGTAACCATTTTTAAATACTCTGATAAATTTGACTTCATATGAAATATTTTAGCCCCACACTTTTTTGCACCTTCTATTACTTTTTTCACTTCTAATTGTTCATTAACACCTTCATAAACAAGAAAAGCTACCTTTTCATTTTTTGAATATATATTTTGCAATAATTCATCAAATTTTTCATATCTCCTTATTTGTTCTCTTGCTCCAGGATGTATTCCTACTAGTTTGTATCCTTCTAAATTATTTTCCTTTATAAACTTTTCCTTCATTTCTTTCATTTCCTGTGTTATTGGAAGGTTGGGGTTAATATCTTTTTCTTCTATCTTTGCACCAATTTCTCTCATCAAATATAATTTATCGTCCGTTGTATGAGTTGTTTTATAATTTTTTGGCATTTCTACTATATCTGTTAAAAAACATTCTCCTCCTGAATAATTAAATGAAACTTTCCTATTTGCTTTCATATAATACATATAGAATATATATCTAAAATCCCCTCTAGGTTCTATTGCGACATCATATTGTATTTGATTTATTTCTTTTAGTACCTTTCTTAAATGAGTAAAATCTTTTATAATATTTCCTATTGATATAAATGATTTGTAACCATTGCAAATAATAAATTTATCTACTAAATTTGTATATTGAAGAATTGTCTTTGCATGGGTAGCACATAAAAATGTTATTTTTGCATTTTTGAAATTACTCTTTACAACTTGCAAAAATGGCATTATCATAATTGTATCTCCTATTAGAGAAGGATCAAATATTAATACTTCTTTTGCATTTTCAAAATCTATTTTTTCTTGTACTTTTTTAGTATGATAAAAAATAGAACATACTTTACTTACTTTTTTTATTAATTTTACTTTTTTAGGATTTGCTATTTCCATTTAGCTCTTTTCTCCTTTTATTCTATTTATAATATTTGTTGTAGATCTGCTTTCTATAAATTCACATATTTCTACTCTTCCTCCATAAGACTCTACAATATCTTTTCCCACCACATATTCTTTATTATAGTCTCCTCCTTTTGTAATTATATCTGGTTTTATTTTACTTATTATATTATATGGAGTATCTTCTTCAAATTTTACAACATATTTTACAGATTCTAATGCTGCCAATAATTCCATCCTTTCCTTTTCTGGAACAATTGGTCTTGATTCTCCTTTTAATCTTTTAACAGAATTATCTGAATTTATACCAACAATAAGAATATCTCCTAACTCTGCCGCTTTTTCTAAGTATCTTGTATGACCTACATGAAGAATATCAAAACATCCATTTGTAAATACTACTTTTTTGTTTTTCCTGTCTTTTATGAGGTCGTTTAATTTATCTACTGTTACTATTTTACTTTTATATTCTTCTTTAGTTTCATCTTCAATATATCTCTGTATTTCTTCTATTTTTACTGCATAAGTTCCCATTTTAGAAACTCCAACTCCTGCTGCATAATTTGCTATTTGTATTGTATTTAATAATTCTATATTATTACTTAATCCAACTGCTAAATATGAAATTACTGTGTCACCTGCTCCTGTGACATCATAAACCTCTTTTGATAAACATTTTTCATGCTTTTGAATCTTATTACCTATTAATGTCATTCCATCTTTTCCTCTTGTTGTCAATACATATTTACAATTTGTTTTGATTAATAGCTCCTTTGAAGCCATTAAAATTTCATCTTCTGTGTCTACTTTCATTTTTGTAATATCTTGCAATTCTGTTAAATTTGGTTTTATTAAAAATGCATTTTTATATTTCTCATATTTTGGTTCTTTTACATCTACTAGAGTTTTTACCTTATTTTTGTTTGCTATGTCTATTATTTTGGCCGTATTTGCTACAGTCAATACTCCTTTATTATAGTCTGATATTACTAATATATCAAATTTTGAAATATTTTTTTCCAATATCTCATATATTCTTTTATTTTCTTCATTTTCCAAAGGTTCTACTATTTCTTCATCAGCCCTAAACATTTGAACATTATTTTGACCAATAAACCTATTTTTTACTGTTGTACATCTCTTTTTATCCTTTATTATAAAAGATGAATCTATATTATTCTTCTTTAATATATCTAATAACATTTCCCCATTATTATCTGCACCTATAACACTCAATAATGATACTTGTTGTTTAGCTTCTTTAATATTAATAGCAACATTAGCAGCACCGCCTAATACTACTTTTTCTTTTTTCTTCAAGAGTATTGGTACTGGTGCTTCTGGAGATATCCTTTTTGAGTCACCAAAATAATATTTGTCTATCATTACATCTCCAATTACTAAAATATTTTTTGATTCAATATTATTTAATTCTTTAATTAGATTCATTTTCCTAGTAATCTCCTTCATCTTCTTTAATTTGTCTTTTTTCTATTTCATTAACTCTGTTTTTTAAAATAGATATTTCTTGTATTAATTTTACATTTTTTCCTTTTAAATCTGATATTAGTATCATTAGATTGAAGATTAGATAAAATGCTATAAATATTGTTACACAAAATATCATATTAGTAGTTAATTCAAACCCTAACCATCTTGATATTTTATTTATAAAGTTGGGTATTGCTATAGATATCATTAATATTACACCTGTCAATATCCAAAATATTGACAATGATATTTGCAACTTTTTTCTTTTTATTGCTCTTAATATAAATAATAAATATATTAATGTTATTATTATTAATGCTATTCTTAATGATAATTGCATAACTAATTCACCTTCTTCCTAGTATTCATACTGTCTATTACAATTGCAAAAGATACTTTTATCATATAATCTGCCGATTTCCATAGACGTATTGAAGATTTCCCTCCAATCCTTTCGTTCATACTAACTGGCACTTCTAATACACTATAACCTTTTTTTAGTATACATACTGTTGATTCTGGTTCAGGATATTCGGTTGGATATTCTATTGCAAATTCTTCTATTACTTTTTTGTTTGCTGCTCTAAACCCTGATGTGGGATCTGTTATTTTATTTTTACATGTTAATTTTATAAAGTATGAAATTATATTAGACCCCAATCTTCTCATAAATGTAGATTGAAATTCGCTTGAACTTTTATCTAAATATCTAGTTCCTATACACATATCTGCTTGTCCATTTACTATTGGGTCACATATATTTTTTACATAGTTTACATCATGTTGACCATCACCATCAAATTGAATTGCTATATCATAATTATTTTCATAAGCATATTTGTAGCCTGTCTGTACTGCTCCTCCTATTCCTAAATTATTAACTAAGTTTATATGATTTAATTTGTTTTCTTGTAATATTTTTAATGTATCATCTTTCGAACCATCATTTATTACAATATAATCTAATTTTTGTTCATTTTCTTCATTATATTTTTTTATACTATTACATACATTTAATATATTTTCTCGTTCGTTATATGCTGGTATTATTAGTAAAACTTCCATATATTGTCCTTTCATTAATAATTAATTTTGTATATATATATTCCATATTCATTGTAGATTTCTTCAAAATTTACTTCTTGTGTTGAATACTCTTCTAATGAACTTCTCATTAGAATATATTTTACCTGTAAATCTTTTAGTGAATTTGGATTTATTTTTGCCAAAAGCGAATCTTGAGAAAGTAACTCTACACTAGATTCCTCATTTGTTATTGTAAACATTACATGTGCATACCTATTATAAATTTTTCTATTTTCTTCAAAATCTTCTTTTAGTAGTTTTTCATAAAATTCAAAATTCGGATATGAATTTACTGAATTTAAAACTCTTGCCCCATTTGCAACTGCATAGTTAGGTAGTGCATCTACTAGCCACATATTATTTTGGCTATCATTTTCTACTATTTGCTGAATTTTCTTTGAGACTGGCTTTTCTGTTATAACACTAATTCCTTTTTGAATTGGATTTACAGTTGCACCTGTAATTATTGATATAGGGATTAATATTATCATTAACCACTTTTTTGAATTTTCATTATTTAGAGTAAATACAAGATATATTTGTGCTAATAATAGTAAACCACATATAAAGCTCCTTAAGTTTCCCATAATCTCTGGCGGTGCTGTTTGTATTGCTATACTCAATATTATAACACTTAATATTACTGCTACTATTTTAGCTATATTATTATTTACAATTTTATCTTCTTTTTTTATATTTGCCATTAAATATATTAATAAAATTATTTGTATTAATCCTAATGGTATTGCTAATCTTTGACTTGGTACCATATATAATAATGTTAATTTTGCAAATATCTCATTCGTTGCTGTTAATGCCCAAAAAGAGAATGCTATACTTACTACTAATAATGGTATTAAAAATGAAAAATGCTTTTTTCTATCTTTGTTTCTTATTAAGTATATAAATGCTATTATCATTGGGATTGGATATAATGATGTCATTCCAGATATCTCACATGGATTTTGCATTCCTCTTTGATATGGTAAAAAGAATGAATATACATATGAAAATAGTATACCTTTTCCTAACCCTCCTAGTTCAAACCTCTCTCCAGGGTAGTCTGTATTCATTACTGCTGTTAAAGTATCTTTTGAAAGCGAATAATACCTAAAACAAACACCTGCAATTGCTAATATTACTAAAACGACTATTAATATATCTTTCCAATTAATTTTATACTTTTTCCAGTTTTTGCATAATACCCATATAAGTAATGCTACATATACATATGCATATGACAATTGCCAAGCAGGATAAAGAATAAAAATATATGCTACTGCACACAGAAAAATTCCTGTTGCACATGCTATTTTTACTTTATATTTTTCACTAAGCATAAATTTGTCAAATAGTACTAATGCTAATAACCCCCACATAACAACTTCTGTTGAATTCCACCATTGTGTAGCTGCTGAAAATAGTACTAATATCATACCAAACATTGATAATAATTTTTTCTTGTTTGTAACTACCATAAAAAATTCAAAAGATACTAGCATTAATGCAATTATTTTTCCATACCAGTAAAATGAAACTCCTTTTGCTACTCCAAATAATATGTAACCAATATTAAATGGTTTTCCAAGTAGAATTATATCTAATACTGGAGTTCCTACTATTGAAAACATATCTGTAGTAGTCCCTCTTAATTTGTCATTATAATATGAATATTTATTTGCTCCAATTCCCTGCGAAATTGCAAGTGGTGTATTTACATTCCATTCATCAGACCTTATAGCTCTGTGTACACCTAATATTGGAGTATCATATATTTGACTCCTTTGTGGTTGATAATTATTATTATAACATCCTATTGATGAACCTGAATATTCCATTATTACTATATAAATCAATATTCCCGCTGATAAAATATATCTATATTTATAAATAAAATTATACATTACTTCTAGTTTAAATATAAAATGTAACAATATACATAGAATTATTGCAGCAAATATAGGAATTCTATCCCATATAAATGTGTTTGGTATACATGTTATTATAGTTGCAACTATTAAAGAAAATATTACTGCTATAAATACTTTCTGTTTTGTATATTCTCCTTTTTTTATTATATTTTTAATCATCTTCTAAATACTCCTTGATAATACTATTTTCAATATTTTATGACTTGTAACTATTTGAATACATTCAATCTTGTTTTATATATATTTATTTTAATTATTCTTAATAGTTACTATAATTTTCATATTATTGTTTTTCTTTAATCTTTTCTGTTCTTACTTTATATTCATTAACATCTAGCCTAAAGTTTACATTAAAATATGGATCTCCATTTTTTAATATATCTTTCCAATACTTTTCAAACCTTTGTATTTCTCCACTAAATCTTTCTCTCTTTTCTGGAGTATCTTCATATCCCCTAGATTTAGATTCATAATGAGTTAATTGAACATATGGATCATATATAATTAAATATCCTTTTTTTCTTACTTTTAAGCAAAAATCTATATCATTAAAAGCAACTTCAAACTCTTCATTCATATAGCCTACTTCTTCATATATTTGTTTTTTACATATCATACAAGCAGCTGTAACTGCACTTAAATTTTGAGTAAAACTATCTCTTGCGAAATATCCTCTATGGTCTTTGTACAAACCTTTTAATACATGTCCACCTATTCCTCCCATTCCTATAATTACACCTGCATGTTGTATTGTATCATCTGGGTAAAACAGTTTTACACCAACAAGACCTACATCTTTTCTTTGTGCATACCCTAATAAGTCTTCTAACCAGTCATTTGTTAAAAGTTCTGTATCATTATTCAATTGCATAATATATTCTCCTGTTGCATTTTTTACTCCATAATTTACTATTTTTGAATAATTAAACTTTTTCTCTGGGTAATATATTACTTTCACCTTTTCATTTTTTTCTATTTCTTTATAATATGCAAAAGTTGAATCTTTTTGGCTATTATTTTCAACTATAATTATTTCATAATTTTTGTATGTTGTTAATTCTAAAATTGAATTTACACATATTTTTAAATCATCTATATGATCCATATTAGGAATTATAATTGATACTTTTGGATTTCCATCTACTTCATAGTGAATTCTATAGTTTCCAAGAGTAATACCATGTTCTACAGTTCCTTTTAAATTACATCTTTCTAAGTGGTCTTGTAATACTTTAATTCCTGCTTCAAAAGCATATGGCTTTGCATCACCAGCTGTTGCAGCTGCTGTAGATTGTGGATGTACTCTCCAATGATATAATACTTTTGGAATATGAATTATTTTATCTGTTAATTCACTCATTCTAATTATTATATCATAGTCTTGCGCTCCATCATATTTACTTCTAAAACCACCCAGTTTATCCATTAATTCTTTTTTAAATGTACTAAAATGACATATATAATTATTTGACCTTAGTGTATCTATTGCAAAATCTGGTTTAAAATGTGGCTCCCATCTTTCCCCTGAAAGTTCTGTAAACTTATCTTCATCTGTATATATAAATTCTACTTCTGGATTTTCATTAATACATTTTACAATTTCAAACAATGTATTTTTAGCTAATAAATCATCATGATCTAATAGTGAAATATATTCTCCTGTTGCTAAACTTAAAGCCTCATTTGTATTTCCTGAAATCCCTTTATTATCATTTATAAATTTGTATTTTATTCTCTTATCTTTACTACAAATTTTTTCTATTTTTGTATTTCTTTGTTTGCTACCATCTGCCAAACATAGCTCCCAATTAGAATAAGTTTGTTCTATCATTCTGTCTACTAATTCTTCAAAATATTTTTCTGGTGTATTATACATTGGAATTATTATACTTATTTTTGGACTTATTTTGAATTTTACACTTTTTTGTTTTTCTAGTTCCTCTTGTGTTGGTTCATTAAAATATATCCATTTTTGGTAATCATCCATGTTAGTTACTTTGTTGTTGATTATTTTTGACTTTATTACTGATTTTACTTTTGCTATTACTTTACAAATACATTTTTTTATTGTTTTAAAAAAACCATATTTTTTTAAATAAAATGAAACTTCGTTTTTTATATGTCTTATGTTCACTATTTTCAACTCCTTATTTTTTTCCTAATCCTCTTATTTTTCTTAATGGTTCTGTTGCTTTCCAAGATAATGAATTTTTTATGAGGAAAATCTCATTACAATAATGTGTATTTTCCATTTTTAACTTTTCTATTTCTATTTTTAAGTTAGCATTTTCATATTCCTTTTCCTTTAACATTTTTTGTAAGTCTTTTTCTTCTTGTAATTGTCTAGTTTTTTCCAAGTCATCTGTAGAATGTAATTTCCATACTATATCTTTTCTTGTTTTCTGTTGTAATTTATCATCTAATTCTCTAAAAGTATGAATGAATTGTGTTAATCCTAAATATTCAAAAATTTCTTCATCTGTTATATATTTTTTGCTTTCGTTAAAATACAAAATTGCTCTATATAAAATATATTCTATAGGAACATTTTGTTCATACCACTCTTGATCATAAAAATAGTATTCATTTTCAATAATAAAACAATTTTGAAATATTAAGTCCCAGAAACCATGTTTTACAAATGTTAAATTTTGCACTCCCTCACATTTTACATTATACTTAGTAAAAATATTTTGTTCTATTTGTTCTGTAACTTGTAATTTCTCTTTTAAAAAACTCTTAAACTTATCTATTTGCTCTAAAAATTGATCTTTTCCTTGTTCTTTATAGATGGATATTAATTTATCTTCTAGGCTTGGCTCTGTAACATATTTGCTTACTATTTTACCATTTTGGTATGAATCTAAAGTATTAATTCCAATATTATTTAGTGTTTCTATATTTTGTTTTATTTTATCAATATGCTCTTGTGATTTACTGTTTATACTATATTTGCATACTTCTTTTTCTTTTACTATTGTTTGTATTCTATATTCATCTTTTCTCATATTGGAAAAGGCAATAAACTTTATGTCATTTTCCTTTATGTTTTCTTGTGAAATTTCCAGCAAAAATGAATTTGCATAATTTTTAAAATTTTCTGGATTATTTTTTATTATCTCATAATAAGCCTCTATTTCTTTAAAGTTTACAGTTCCATTTTTATATGTTAAATTTCTATATATGTTTGAAATATTTGGCATACATTTTTTTGTATATATTATATTGGGTAATTTGTAATCTGGTAATGGGTAATATACATTATATTGTTTTCCTTGTAATATTTTTTTTAATTGTTCTTCTGTACTAGAAATGTTATTATTATTTATTACATTTTCTTGTTCTTTCGTTGTTACCCATGACTTTACTCCAAACTTGTTATTTAGTGCTAAAAGTATTATTCCATCTTCTTTTATTTTTTTATTTGCATATTCTAAAACTTGTTCTACACCATTATATATTCCAATTATTACTATATAGTCAAATTTTCGTTCTAATTTTATTTGACTTAAATCTCCTATTATTAATTCTAAATTATCTATATTTTTATGTCTTTTTTCTATTATACTAGCACATTTTTTTGAGTTTTCTATTGAAACTACTTTTCTTGCTTTTTCACATAATAAGCCTGTTATTTCTCCATAGTTTGCGTTTATTTCTAATATTTCAGAATTTTCTTTAAATTTATACCAATTTAATATATTTTTCCTCACATCTGATAGAGCCAATATTTCTTCTATATCTGATTCGTTAGATATTAATTGTGAAAAATCCTCTTTTGGATAACTTATGACTTTTTCCAATAATTTGTCTGAGACATCTTTTTTATCTAACTCTTCTTTATAAAAATCTAAATTTAACTTCATTTATTTTCCTCTCTAGATTTGTCTGGTCTTACTTTATAATGTGCTGTATTTTGTAAAAAATTTATATTAGAATATGGATCCCCTGCCTCTAGTTCTTTTTTCCATTTTTCCTTAAAATTATTACATTCTTTTTCAAATCGTTCTTTCTTTTCTATAGTATTTTCATACCCTCTAGTTTTAGATTCATAATGAATAAATTCCACATATGGGTTATATACAATAAGATAGCCTTTTTCTCTAATTTTTAAACATAAGTCTACATCATTAAATGCTACTGCAAAATTTTCTTCATCCATATAACCTACTTCTTCATAGATTTCTCTTCGACAACATAGGCATGCCCCTGTAACAGCAGATACATTTCTAATTAGATTTTCTCTTCCAAAATAGGCATGTGCATTTTTGGGTGTATTTACAAATAAGTTTGCTGCTAACCCTAAAATTCCTATTCCTATCCCACTATGTTGAATTGATTTATCTTTATAATAAAGTTTAGCCCCTACAGCACCTACATCTTGTCTTTGTGCAAAACCAACAAACTTTTCAAGCCACCTAGGTGTTAATAATTTAGTATCATTATTCAATTGAATTATAAAATCACTTTTACAATTTTTTACTCCAAAATTCACTATTTTTGAATAATTAAAACCTTTTTCTTTGTAAGTTATTATTCTTACTTTTTCATTTTGCTCAATTTGCTTATAATACTCAAATGTTTTTTTATTTGTACTATTATTTTCAACTATTACTATTTCATAATTTTTATAAGTTGTCAACTCTAAAATTGAATTTATACATTTTTTTAATAATTTTATATTGTCTTTATTAGGAATAATTATCGATACACTTGGTTTTCCAATTATTTTATATTCTATTTCATAAGTTCCTTTTAAATCTTCATTATGTGTCACTTTTGCTTCTACATTTTGCCTTTTAAGATGACTTTCTATTGCCTTTTTTCCTGCTTCATAGGCATATGGTTTTGCATCTGCTAACATTGAAGTTGAATTTGTATGAATTCGCCAATTATATAAAATTTTCGGAATATGTGCTATTTTGTTGGTATTTTCTACCGCTCTTAAAATTATATCATAATCTTGTGCTCCATTAAATTCATCTCTAAAATTCCCTATTTTATCAAGAAGTTCTTTCTTAAATATTGCTAAATGTGTAATATAATTGTTTGCTCTTAAAGTATCTATTGCAAAGTCTGGTTTAAAGTGTGGTTTACATCTCTTATTTCCTTCTATGTGGTCTTCATCTGTATAAATAAACTCTACTTCTGGACTTTCATTTATTTTTTTTACTATTTCATATAAACAAAATATAGGCAATAAATCATCATGATCTAATAACATTATATAGTCACCTGTTGCCATTTCTAGCGCTGCATTTGAGTTTCCTGAAATTCCTTTATTTTCATTTAAAAATTTATATACTATTCTATCATCTTTTTGAATAATCTTATCTATGTTTTCACTTTTATGTTTACTTCCATCTGCCAAACATAACTCTAAATTTGTATATGTTTGGTTTATTACACAATTTACTAATTCTTCGAGGTACTCAGGTGGAGTGTTATACATTGGAACTATTATACTAAACTTAGGACTAATTTCAAATTTTTTTCTTTTTTGTTGTTCTAATTCTTCAGCTGTTGGTTCATTATTTTTTATCCAAGAAGCATAATTTTCATCATTAAAATATAAATCTTGCCTAATGAATAATCTATTTTTTAATGCTTTAAAACATTTTTTTATTGTCTTTTTTATTCCATATTCTTTTATATAAAATTGTAGTGCTTTTATTATACTTTTTATATTTATTCCTCCTTTCTTTATACTATTTTATATAGATAATGAATTAACAAATTAATTTCTGTTTAGGCAATATAATATTTATTTTAACGAAGTTTTTTACTGGCTTTGCCAATCGCTCTGGGTCATGTCCACTTTGGGAGCTTCCCTGCGCAAAACTTCTAAAAATAAATATTATATTGCCTAAAATATCTAATTTTACAAACCATAAATTGTAGCAACGTAATATTTCCTATATTCTAATTTTAAACAATATATTTCCTATAAATGGCAAATTTATTATTATAAAATTTAATATAAAATATTTAAAACTTTCATTTTTATATAGATTATAAAATGTTTTCCATTCTTTAAAATTGAAGTTTTTTTTGTTACTTACCATTTCAAAAAATTGTAATGATGTTTTATTCCTTTGTTGTATTTCTTCTGGAAACCTATTATTGTTTTCTACAGTTGTTCTAAACAACTCTAATTTTACTTGTATAAATAGATTTCGTATGTCTTGAAAATTCTTCATATTTTGGGCTGTTTTCTTTATTCCAACTTGATTATCTCCATGTTGTCTATATTTTATATAAGGCTGTTCTACATAAGCTATTTTTCCATGCACAGATGTTATTAGTGCTATCCAATAGTCATGACATATGTGTTTTGTATTTGTTGGTATAGGTAATATTTTTTCTAGTAATTTGCTTTTTGCTAATATTGTACAACCAGTTACACAGTTGTATAAATATAACATTTCATAGTTTTTGCATTTTTTAATTTTCCTTTTTAAATTCATATATGTATTAAATGATTTATTTATTGTTTCTAAATTTTCATTTACTATTTCTAAATCGCCAAATACTAGATCTGCATCTTCTAGTTTCATTTTTTCTAAGTATTTTTCAATTTTTTCTATTTCCCATACATCATCTTGATCTGATAATGCATATACTTCATTTTGTACTGTACTTAATAAAAATTCAAAGTTTTTTACATATCCTAAATTTCTGTCTTGAAAATAGTATTTTATTCTTTTATCTTTTTTGGCATATTCTCTAATTATATCTCTAGTGCTATCTTTTGAGCAGTCGTCTGATATAATTAATCTAAAATTTGTATGTGTTTGGTTTAATATGCTTTCTATCTGCTCTTTTAAGTACTTTTCTCCATTGTAGGTAGCAAGTAATATATCTATTTGTTCCATGTGGTTCCTTTCTTATTTTATCTTTTATAGTAACTATTCATATGTATATACTGTCTGCTGTGTTATTTATCTTTTTTATATATCTAAAACTACTTGATTTTCAAAGGCTAAATAATTTTTTTGTACTTCAAGCCTTTCCATCCATTCTCTTGTTTCCATTGTTTTCCATGGTCCTGAGTTTTCTCCTGTTCCTATATCATTATCCCAAAGCCATTTTATTGTTGGCCATAGACAGATTTTAGGATTAATTTCTTTATATAATTCTTCTGTTGCACCTGCTTGACCATGATGTGCTACTTGCACAATATCACTTCTTAATTCTTCTTTCATATTTCCTTGTAATAATTTATTACTTGCTTCTATTCCTATATCTCCTAAAAACAATATACTTGTTTTTGGAGTTTTTACTTTTATTACCATACTACTATTATTTATTGCATTATCTGTTATTTCTGGGTTTTTCGTTTTTAATATTTTAAATTGTATATTATCTATTATTATGCAATCTGCAACTTGTGGTTCTTCTATTTTTTTGTCTCCAATTGCTGTAAAAAATGAAGCTATATCTTCTTGCCTTGATGGTTCATTTTGTTCATACCATTGTTTATCACAAATTGAAGCATATATCTTTTCTATTTTTATTTCTTCATCATTTATAATTTGTGTAAATGCTCCTACATGGTCTGTATGTATGTGTGTGAGAAACCAAGCATCTACTTTTGAACCATTTTGTTTTATATATTGTTTTAATTGTTCTGCATCTTTTATATTTCCGCCATCTATCATTATTAATTTATTATTTTTTGTTTTTATACTATAACCCATCATTTGTCTATCTGTTGTTGGTCCAAATTGTGTTAATGTTGCCTTATTAAAAGGTTGTATCATTATTGAAATGCACAATAACAGTAATATTAATACTATTACTGCTATGATAATTTTTTTGATTGTTTTACTTTTATTTTCCATCTTTAATACATCCCTTCCTCAATGCACAAATCTAGTTTTTCTGCTATATTATTAATATTTACTTTTAAGAGTTTTATTTAAGTGAAGTTCTCTCAATATGGATTATTAATATTTATTTACTTTTATGTCAGAATCTAATCTATAAAATCCTACACATTCTTTTGTAGACAATACCTCTATAAGAATAGCATCATATTTTCTACTTAAAACCTCTAATTCGCCATTTGCATTAAAGTGTGTACAACTAAAAGACATTGTATATTTGTTAGGGGCTAATTGTAATTTTTGTTTAAATTCTACTATTGCAGTTTCTCCTTTTTCAAACTTACCTGTTACTATTTTTTCATATAGTGAATTACTTCCTATTATGTCTAGACCTTTAAAGTCTTTTACTGTCATTGTGAATATTGGATCATTTATTGTTTCATTAAATTTCACTTTATACTTTAGTGTAATTTCCTTATCATTTTCAAACATTGATGTTGGTATTCCATCTATATCGAAAATTCCAAAATCTATAATATCTGCTTTTCCATTTCCATATTCAATCATATTTTCGTTTATATTTACACTCTTTTTCCATTCTGGTTCTTCTTCATTATCTGATTTTGAAATTACCTCTACATTTTCCTCTGTTTTTATAGTTTTTGGCTTTTTTCCTACTTTGGCTACTAATTTTTTATATTCTTCCACTCCATCTTTTACATTTCCATCAAATACTTTATTTCCTTTATCTATTATAATTGCTCTTGTACAGTTTCTAATAATATCTGTTATATTATGTGATACAAATAAAATTGTTTTTCCTGCTTTTTTAAATTGTTCAAACTTTTTAAAACATTTTAATTGAAATGCCAAATCTCCAACTGATAATACTTCATCTACTATCAAAACTTCTGGGTCTACATTTATGGCACATGCAAAAGCCAAACGTGCAAACATTCCTGATGAATATGTTTTTACTGGTTGATATAAATGGTCTCCTATATCTGCAAAATCTATTATATCTTGCTTTCTTTCTTCTATCTCTTTTTTGGTAAGCCCCATTACTTGTCCATGTTGATATATATTTTCGATTCCTGTAAGTTCCATATTAAATGCTGTTCCTAATTCTAGTAATGAACTTATTTTACCATTTACTTTGATTTCGCCAGATGTTGGAGCAACCACTCCTGTAATCATTTTTAATATTGTTGATTTTCCAGCACCATTTTGTCCAAGTATTCCTAGTACTTCTCCCTTTTTTAAAGTTAAATTAAAATCATTTATTGCTTTAAAGTTTTTATGCCTTTTTATTGCAGGAATTATTGTTTCTATTAATCTATCTTGTTTTCTATTAAACATTTTGTATTCTTTTACAAGATTTTTTATTTCTATTATGTTTTCTTCCAATTTTACACCTCTATTCATTTCTATAATACATCTGCAAAATCTTTTTTATTTCTTTTAAATATTGAATTTCCCCATATAAAAATTATTATTGTAATTACCCAAAATGCTATTGTATATAGCCCATTTGCTTCAAATAAGATATTTTCTGATATAAATGCTTCTCTAAAACCTGTTACTAAATATGTGAATGGCATACATTTCATAATAGTAGCTATTGTTTGATAGCCATTTAACATTGATAAATTCCAAACTATAGGTGTAAACCACATGAATAATTGCATAGCTATTCCCAGCAAATTTCCAAAGTCTGGTACTAATGTTGTTATTGCAGATGTAAACCTTGTAAATGCTATTATAAAACAATATGCAGCAAATATTATATATAATAATACTAGGATATTTGGGATATACCCAAATATTATACATACTATTATTGCAACTGCAAATAAGAATATTGACACAAAACTTGAAGCAACTGTGGAGATAAGTGGTATTACATCTACTGGGAAGACTACCTTTTTTACTAAATAACTATAGGTTCTAATTGAGCTACTAGCCGACATAATACTATCATTTAAAAATAACCACATTGACATTCCTGGTAAAAACCACACTACATATGGATATTCTCCTGAACTTTGTGTTTTCATGATATACTCAAATACAATTACATATGTTATCATAAATACAAATGGTTGTAAAAACCCCCATATTGTTCCTAAACTTGTACTTGCAAATCTATTTTTAAAATCATTTTTTCCTAATTGCCATACTAATTTTTTGTTTTTTATTACTGTCTTAATAAAATTCATTAATTTTCTCCTCTATTATAATATTTAGTATATTTTATGAGTTTTATATTTTCCACTTGTGTTTGGATATAAAGTTGTTAGATACTGCATTTAGTTCCTATTGCATAAGATATAAAATATATGATACAAGTGGAAAGTGAAATAGAAATATCTCTTTGATTGCTCTTTTTCCTATTCCTTTAAATGCTAAATACTTGAAATATGTATATATTCTTAAATTTATTATTTTCGTCTTTTTGATTTTCTCGTAGTATTTTATGACTTTTTCTTCTTTATTTTTATTGTCATTTTCTATTTTTAATTTTTGTTTATATTTTGCACACATTAATGTTCCATTTAAATATGAGTCTGTAATAGACTTGTCCCTATATTTAATATATGCTTTATAACTTCCACCATTTTCTTGTTTCCATCTACTTAAATTTTGTTTTAATGATCTTCCTCCAAATACATTGCTTGTATGGAGTCTATATCCAAATAGTGGTTTTTCTATACATGCAACTCCTTTTTGAATACTTGCTAAATATACTGAAATCCAGTCATGTGCCATCATTTCTTCTTTATTTTGCAATATTTGTTCTTTTATTTTTTTTGTAATTATTTGTGAACATCCTATTGCGATGTGTCTAGAAAATGCTAATATATTACCTCTTCCATTTATTATAGGCATATTTTTATATTTTAAATAACTATTATGTAGGACTTCACCTTTTTCATCTATTTGTTCTGCATCTGAGTATACTAAATCTACATTTTCTTTTTTCAACTTTTCTAAACTTTCTTTTACTTTGTTTTTATACCATAAATCATCATGGTCTGAAAACATTATATATTCTGCTTCTGATTTTTCCAATAAAAATGTAAAATTTTTTATATATCCTACATTTTTTTTATTATAATATACTGTTATTCTTTTATCTTTTTCTTCATATTTTTTTAAAGTTTCTATTACTTCTTTTTGTGTGGAATTATCATCACTTATTATTAGATGTATATTTTTATGTGTTTGATTTAATATGCTTTCTATTTGTATTTTTAAAAATTGTATATTTGTATTATATGTTGCAAATAATATATCTACTAAATCTTCTTTTTTTTGCATTTTTACCTCTTTTTCTACTATTGTTAATTTTATTTAAAAATTATAATATTTGTTGTTTAATTATTTTTTGTGATTCACTCTACACTATTATTTAAAATTATTTGTCTTTTATTAAATCTTTTCCATTTTTTATATAATCTAAACCTGAAATTATTGTTGCTATTACTGATATTATCATTAGAGCTGTTGTAATTCCATTTATTATTAATGTTACTGTATTATTTCCAAACATTGTATTTTGCACAGTTTGATTATTGAATATTTTAAATATTTCTCCAAATTTATTTACATCTATAAATGCTATTATTATTGCAAGCATTTGTGTTACTGTTTTTAGTTTTCCCCAAATACTAGCAGCAATTACTTTTCCACCACTTTCTACTGCTATTAACCTATATCCAGATACTACAAATTCTCTAAATATTACTATTGAAGGAATCCAAGCTGGTAATTTGCCCATTTCTACTAATATTATCATTGCCACAATTACTAAGATTTTATCTGCTATTGGATCTAAGAATTTTCCAAAGTTTGTTATTTGATTTCTTGAACGTGCTATGTATCCATCTAATTTGTCTGTTATTGATGCCATTATGAATATTGCATCTATTATTAAGGCTGTTATTGGTATTCCCCATATATCCCCTTGTATGTTTAATAATGGGATTATTATCATTACTGGAACTAATAATATCCTAAATATTGTTAGTTTATTGGGTAAATTCATATTTAATCACATTCCTTCCTCAAGGCACAAATTCTCCTTACTTCTATTTCTTCTTAGTTTTTTCTCTTGATGTCTGTATTATATACTGTTTTTTGTAAAAATGGAATAGTTTTTATCTAATTTTATTAATTTTTAGTAACTATCCAGATCTCTTAAACTATCTCTGAACAATTACAATTTTCAATTAACAATAAATCACAGATATTAAAATGTAGCAAATTAGGATAAAATATCCTAGTTTGCTACACACTATAACCATTGTTCAATTATTTCTTTTGAAATTCTCAAATTGCCTTTTCCTGTTCCTAAATTAAAATTTTTCTTCTTTTTTCCATGAAAATCACTACCACCACACATATACAATTTTTTCTTTTTACAATAATTTGTAAGATATTCAGTTTGCTCTTTTGTAAAAAGTGTATAATAGCATTCTAATCCATCTAATTTATAATTCTTTACAATATTATCTAAATTTTGAGCTATTGTTTCTGAATATACATATAAATGTGCTAAAAATGCTAACCCATCACATTCATGTATTATTTCTAACACTTTTTCTAAACTAGGATATAATTTAGTTTGATCTATATAAAATATGCTTTTAGGATTATATATCATATTTCTTACAAATTCATTTGTGTTAATTTTAAGCATATTTTCCAATCCACCAAAAAATTTTGCATTTTCTTCATATCTTTTTATTTCTCTTAAAATTCCATCCATAGAACTTTCTTTTTTAGTATCATAAAATTGTTTTGGATTCTTATAAAATTCATCTCCATAATTATTTCTAAACTTTACTCCTTTTTCCGCTAAAGTATCTATTGTGATACAGCTAACTTTATATTGTCTTTGCTTCGCATCTCTTTGAGATAAACGAATTTCTGCTAATCTTTCTCTAAAATTTTCATTAACCTTATATGCTAATATTTCTATTATTTCTCCATTATATGTAGTTGTTATTTCACAACCTCTTAATACTATTCCATTGTATGGTATATTTTTTATTTCTTCAAATGCATCTACATTATTATGATCTGTAATTGATATAACTGTTAAATTTTGTTTTTCTGCTAGTTTTAATATTTCTAATGGTGTATAAGTTCCATCCGAATATGTTGAATGTATATGTATATCTATATATTCTAAGTTATCCTCTATCGTTTCCATTTTATTCTAATTCCTCTATCTCTTTGTTATTTGCTATTATTTTTACTAAAAATTTACTTATATCATTTATTGTTTTTATTATATGTGGTCTTTCATTTTTTTCTTGCATATTTAATAATTCTATTTCATTATTATACTCATTAAACATTATAACTTTTTCTACATATAGCCTATTTTCTGTATTTTTCATTAATAAATATTCATCTTCTATTTCTAAAAACATATATTCTTCATTATTAATTTTTATTACACATATTTTTTTCTGCTCTATATCTATATTTTTACATTCAGTTTTGTCTAATTGTAGCAATTTTTCTAAACTATTTTCTATAACAAATTGTTTTTTGTCTTTTATTTCTTGCTTTTTATTTATATTATATATTAAATAATAGGCATCTATATCTGACTTTTCATCTTCTATGTTCCTTTTAAAAAATGTACTTTCTTTATATTCTTCTTTTATTGTTACCAATTTTTCTGTCTCTTTTGGGTCAAATAGATAGCCTGTTATTATAATGTATTTTTCCCCTTTTATTTCTATAATATCTACAAGAACTACGGTATGATATATTTTATTATCTATATATGTTTTTTTATATTTTTCTGATATTATCATTTTTACTCCTTTTATTTTTTTATACTATATTTTTTATACATTCCTAGTATATCATAAACTTATATAATTTCATATATATTTTTTAATATTTTATTAAAAATGAACACTAGCTGTTACAATTCATAGCCCAATTTCTATTTAGGCAATATATAATTTTACAAACTGTGAATTGTAACCACTAGCTTCTATTTCATTACTTCATCTAATACTTTTGCTAGATATTTCATACTATTTAGACATTCATCCATAGTATTTCCTGTTGCTCCTACTTCTATTATTGCAGCTCCTTTTGCTAAATGTTGATTATATCTTGAGTTTCTTAATACTATTGACTTAAACAATCCTGGATATAACTCATTTGCTTTTTGTTGCACTTTTACAGCAAACTTCAAGTTTTGGAGCCAGTTTGCATGTTGCAAACCTCCTCCATCTGTTCCAATTACAAACATCAACTGTGCTGCATATTCTTCTCCTATTTTTACTTTTGGTGCATATGAATAATCTCCTATTGCATCTCTATGTATATCAAGTACCACATCTGTTTGTGGATTTTGAGTAAGCAAATTTTGTACTGTTGTTAAGGAACGGTCATATGAACCATTATATGCTGGATAATCATGATATGTCGTATCATGTATTACATTATAATTATAACTTTTTAGTTGTTTTTCTAATTCTGTTCCTACTCTTGCTACATTAAAGTTTAAATCTGTAGTTCTATAGTTTCCTGTTTGCTGATATTCGTATCCCTCGCTTGCTGTATAGCTTTCACATGTATGTGTATGAAATATCATTATGTTTTTATTATTTACTGTAACATCTGGTACTAACATTTCCTCTGTTAAATTGTAGCTTGTTCCATTTTTTATTTGTACACCTTTATATTGGTTTGTAAATTTGTCTGGTACATTGTTTTTAACAATTTCTGTACTTAGTCCTGTTTGTGCTTGTTCTATTTTCTCTTCTTCTGGTATTTCACCTTCTCCTTGCTCTGGCTCTTCTGGTTTATTTTCTGCTACTTGTGTATTCTCATTTTTTATAGTAATGCTTTTAAACATGCTTGTTTGCATGTCTATAGCTATTTTTAATGGCTGTATTGTCTCTATGTCTGTTTCATATATTTCTTGCATTCCATCTTTTTGCTCTGATAAAGTTTTTCTATATTCATTTATTCCTGGTATTGTTTTACTCAATATTTCCCTTAAGTCTACTCCTTCTATATAACTTGCTAACTGTGTACCTGTCTGTTCAATTTTTTCTTTTTCCCCTTTTTCACTAAAAAAATATTTAGTTATAATTAATAATATTATACTTATTATAATTATTTTTACTAAATATTTTGTTATATCTTTTCTATTTATTACTGTTAAATTTACCATTTTTTCTCCCTTGTACAAGAATATTACTATATATAATATATGCTTGTACAAGGGAATTTATTACTATTTTTTATTCTCCCATTACTGCCTTTATTTGATCTTTTGCTTTTTCTACAGATGTAGCATCTGGTATCATAACATATAATTTTGTACTTCCCATTGAATATGTTGAACTAGATGCACCAGAACCTGTTAAAGCATTATTTTTTATTTTCCAAGATGACATACTTTGTAATTGATCTTTTACAAGGTTACTAATATCATTTTGGTCTATATTAGTTTGGAATGAACCATTTAAGGAATTAAGTATATCTGTATATTTTGTTAATATTGTTGTACTGTTTAATACTTTGTTTATTATTGCCTCTATTACATGTTGTTGATTTTTAACTCTCTGATTGTCTCCACTTGCAAATGAGTGTCTTTCTCTACTAAATACTAATGCAGATTTTCCATCTACATGATTATATCCTTTTTTATATTGATATCCACTTACAGCAAAGTCATAATCTGAATAAACATCCACACCACCTAGTGTATCTACTAGTTTTATTACTGTTGTAAAGTTTACTCTTACATAATAGTTAATGTCAATATCTAATAAGTCTTCTACTGTAGTAACAGTTTCGCTAACTCCATATATACCTGAATGTGTTAATTTGTCTTTGGCTCTTTTACTATGTAATGTTACATAGTAATCTCTAGGAATGGATGTTAGTAATACTTCATGTGTATTTGTATTAACAGTAACAAGAATATTAGCATCACTTCTTGATACATTGCTTATTTTCCCTGATGTATCTATTCCACTAATGTATACATTAAATATTCCATTTTTCATATTATATTTTGTGTTTTGTGTTTCAATATTAGATGATGTTTGTATTGTATGTGTTGTTGTACTAATTGTTTTTGTATTTTCTTCAAAGTTTTCAATTTCTTCCTTTAGTATATTATTTTGTGTTGAACTAACTAATATTGCTTCAACTTTATTATCTAATAAATCTTGCCCTATTTGTGTTAGGTTTTCTTGCTCCTTTAAGTTAATATTTGCTTCTGATTTTACTTGCTCTTTTACAGCTTCTTCTATCTGAAATAGGTATACTTCTTTTCCTTCTATGTCATCTATTGTTTCATATTTACTACTCTTTTTTACAACTATATAGTAGTCTTCTGTTTCCTCTACTTCTTTAAACATACTGTCTAAGAATCCTTTTGTTGCAAATATGTAATTTGTTGCAAATATCTGTATAAATGATATAATAATTGCAAGTATTATACATATAATATTTATCATTCGCTTTTTATATTTTTTAGCAATTCCTAAAACTATTGCAAGTGTAACTAATATTATAAATACTGTAAAAATTGTAACATAAATTCCTGGCAATAAGTTTAAACTTAGTACTGATATGTAAAATACTATTGTAATAATAGCATAAATAACAGCTAACACTCTAAAAACATTTTGCACTATTTTATCATTTCTAGAATTTTCTACTTTATTTTTTCTTTTTTCACTATTTCCTTGTGAATGTTTTCCTGACATTTTATTTCCTCCATTAATACTTTTGTTTTTCATATCATATACTTTTACATATTACTTACATTGCTTTTGTATATGTTCTTTGCCCTTTTAAGTCTTCAATTTCTTGCTTAATCCCTTGTTCCGAAATCTCTGCATTGCTCTTTTTAAATAATGTTACAATAGTTAGCCAAACACATTTTATATCCATCCATAAACTTATATTATCAACATACTCTAAGTCATAATCTATTTTTTTAAAGATATTTATTCCATTTCTACCTTTTACTTGAGCTAATCCTGATATTCCTGGAAGTACATTAGCTCTTCTTTTTTGTTCATCTGTAAACCATTCATAATACTCTGGTATCCAAGGTCTAGGTCCTATAAAACTCATTTGCCCTTTTAATACATTAAACAATTGTGGTAATTCATCCAAACTTGTTTTTCTAATAAATTTTCCAACTTTTGTAGTCATCTCGTCATGTGACATGTTACTCTTTAGTTCTTTTCGATCTGTTTTCATTGATCTAAATTTATATGTATTAAATTCTTTTAGAGATTTTCCCATTCTTTTTGATTTATATATTATAGGTCCTCTATCTTCTAATTTTATTGCTATTGATACTATTAGCATTGGAATTGATGCAATTATTAAAAGTATTAATGCTAACAAGAAATCTATTACTCTTTTTACACATTGATACATAATTCACATCCCCCTTTATATATCTCTT
The DNA here is from genome assembly GCA_947642455.1 of uncultured Clostridiaceae bacterium. GTDB lineage: Bacteria > Bacillota > Clostridia > TANB77 > CAG-508 > UMGS1663. Next base: position 30,819 of record CANRSN010000003.1, on the reverse strand, counting down.
TAATGCTTATTAGAATTTTTTATGTCTTCTCATTTTAGTCCCTTATTATTATTATATCAATTTAATATCTATTTATCAAGTGTTTTTAATACATTTTTAGACAAATAGTAACTATTAGTTACAATTCTCAACTCAATTTCTATTTAGATAATATATAATTTTACAAACTGTAAATTGTAACAACTATTAAAAAGTATTATATTGTCTGCTGTATTATTAATATTTATCTTATCATACTTTTTCTTCCAATTGATTCATATATAATATTATAATTTTGCACTTTATCTAATTTGAAACAATTTCTTCCATCAATAACAATTGGTTTTTTCATTAATTTTTCAAATAAAGATATATCCATATCTTTTACAAAATCCCATTCTGTAAAAATAAAGCAAATATCTGCATTTTTTATAGTTTCCCCTATGGACTTACAATATGTAACTTCAGTTGGGTAAATTTTTCTGAAATTTTTTTCTGCTATTGGATCATATGCTTTTATATTAGCTCCTTCATCTATTAATATTGGAATATTATATAATGATGGTGCTTCTCTTAGATCATCTGTGTTAGGTTTGAAAGCTAGACCTAATACTGCTACATTTAACCCTTCAAAATCTTCATAATATTTTCGTGCTTTTTTTAATAATTTTATTTTTTGATTTGCATTTACTTCTATTGCTGCTTTTATTGTTTTCAATTCATAATCATAGTAATTAGCAAGCCAATGCAATGCTTTTGTATCTTTTGGGAAACAAGAACCTCCATAACCTATTCCTGCATTTAAAAATTTATCTCCTATTCTCGAATCCATTCCCATTCCTCTTGCTACATCTTCAATATTTGCTCCTACTAATTCACATAAATTAGCAATCTCATTTATATATGATATTTTTAATGCCAAGAAATCATTTGCTGCATATTTTATCATTTCACTACTTGCTCTATCTGTAATTACATATGGTTGTCCATAACCATCATAAACTTGTTTCATAATATTTTCTGCATGTTTTGAAGGCACTCCTAATACAATTCTTTGAGCATGTAAAGTGTCTCTTACAGCTGTTCCTTGTGCTAAAAATTCTGGATTTGATACAACTTCTATTTTTATATTATCTTTCTTATTTTTATTTAAAATATTTTCTACTTTATCATTTGTTCCTATTGGAACTGTTGATTTTACTACAATAATAGCATCTTTTCCTAAGCTTTCTCCTATTTCTTCTGCTACAGTATAAACATATTTTAAATTTGCACTACCATCTTTTTTCTCTGGAGTACCAACTCCTATAAATATCACATCTGCATCTCTATAAGCATTTTTACTATCTGTTGTATATGTTATTAGTTCTTTATTTTTTAGCATAATTTCTTCAAGATCTGGTTCAAAAATTGGTGACTTTCCTTCTTTTAACATTTTAATTTTATTTTCATCTACATCTACACATGTAATATTGTGCCCTAATGTTGACAAACATACTGCTGTAACTAAACCTACATATCCTGTTCCTGCTACTACTATTTTCATTTTTAATCTCATTCCTTCCTTAAATATATAACATTCTATTTTTTCCTATGTTTTATTATATTAAAAACTAAGTCTTTATAATATTTAAAGTTGTCAGTTTTATAAAAAATTATTATAATCATTATGTTTGGAATTATTGCAGATATTATTACATTTTTTATAAATCTAATCCATATATTTTCAAAAATAAACATACTTGAGACAACTAGTGATACTATAGAAATTACAATAAATAGTAATATATATCCTATAGTTTCTTTTATGTAATCTTTATAGCTTCTAAAGAATATCTTTTTATATACATATTTAGGATAACTATAGCACCATAGCGCTAGTCCGCTTATTATTGTTCCCATAAATACTCCTGCTAAACCAAATGGCTTTATTAGAATGATTGATAATATTATATTTAATATAGATTCAACAATTGGCACAAATCTGTCTTCATAAAAAATTCCTGCTGCCTCTTTAAATGTACTATATGAATTTCTCATCATCTTTTGATAGAAATTAAATACTAACACAATTAAGACTAATTGTCCTAATATATATTCTTTACCTAACCATATAGTAATAAAACTATCCATTATTAGTAATATTGATATTCCACAAAAACAAGCAATCCAGAAGTTAATAAATCTAACTTTTTTAAATATATCGTATTTTTTTTGCTGTGTTTCTGTAACTAACATATCTCCAACACTTGGAGTTAATGCAGTAATAGCTTTTCCAAATAATGTTTCTATCGCATGAAAAATCATATAATAGTTTGAATAATACCCTACTTGTGTTATTCCAATAAATGTAGATATTATAATATTGTCTGTTCCTTTAACAAAAAATCCTCCTATTTTATGAAAAAATAGAGCTTTTATTTTTTTGAATATATCTTTTTCTATATCTGGACTTAATTTATTTATATTTTTTTCTACCAAATATGGATATTTTCTATTTACAATTAATGTTATTACAATATTTTCTATTAATCTACATAGTATTTTTACTGTTAGATATAAGTAATAATTTTTTGTAATATATAATACTATTAACTGTACAATATTTAATACAACTATATATGTCATATGTATTATATCTATAATATAATTTTTCTGACATGCATACAAAATACTTCTTTTATATGACAATATATATGAACATATAATATCTGCAATAAATAGTAAATATACCAAGTTTAGATTTACATCTACATTTACTTCTTTAATAAAAAGTGGTAAAAATGGCATTATTATTATGCCTAATATAAATATAATAATAGAAATCAGATTATATGCCTTCTTATAGAAACTCATTAATGACTTTATTGTTTCTTTATCATTCTCTATTATGGGTTTATATAAATTATAAATTATTGCAGAACCTATACCTAGCTCAACAATACCTAGCATAGAAATTATATTAGTAAATAATCCATTTATACCTAAGTATTCTGTTCCCAAAATATTTATAAAAATTTTTTGTGCTATAAATCCTACAATTATATTTATTAGATTAGATAAGAATGTTAAAGTCGTATTATTAAATGAATTTTTTACTCTCACTTTGTGCCTCTCCTTCTTTCTTGCCAAGTAGTGCCTTTTGTCCTATCATTAAAGGTATTATACATCTAGATATTAAATAAGGATAACTTTCATTAAATAAGAACAAGCAAAATACTATAACAATCATATCTAGTACTTTACTATCATTTTTTTTGCTAAATTTCTTTATCCATATGCTTAAAATTAAATATATTATAATACCATAACATACAATGCTTCTTGTATAAAAATTATCTAAAATTACATTATCTACTATTTCATCTAGAGTTTCTCCTGCTACTATATTAAATCCGAATTTATTATATGCCCAATACGATTTATACAATCTTCCAGATAATGCTGCATTTACTTCTTGTAAATTTAATTTAGGATAAAATAAACATATTATAAGTGAAGTTATAAATAATACATCTATTGCATATTTCGATATTTTTTTTATTACTTTTATATTTTTATTTCTTAAAATATATGCTAGTATTATTAATATATATAATATTATATATAAATACATTGCTGTTCTAGAGCCTGTTATCCAATATGCAACAAACATTAATATTAAACCTATAGTTGATGTTTTCATAACTTTTCTATAATTGTCTTTGGATAAAATTATAAAGTCAACAATTAACCAAAATATTACTCCCATAGTGGTATTAGGATTGTGAAAATATAATGTCTGTCTTTCTTCAAATGGTATCTGATTAGTTAATACATCTATATAATATATTGTTGAATTTACAAGTAAAAATGTCATTTTTACAATTATATCAATTTTTACAATTTCACTTATTTTTATATCTGATATTGATATAATTAATATGTAGTTTACTATAAAGAATATATTATCTACTTTAATACTTGTGTATAAAAATACCAATCCTAAAATTCCCATTAATATATATTCTTTTAAAGAATGCTTATCACATAATATTTTTATTCCTAATAATATAACCGCAATTCCATACATCATCTGTCTAAATATTGGATCAAGGTTCAATATTGATGATGTATTATTATTTCCTATTATAAAAATCATAAATATTGCTATATAATATAATACATTCTTTTGTTTTACTAATTTGTCTTTCACTTATTATTCTCCTTCTATTTGAAATTCTCAATAAGTTGTTGAAAATTATTACAATAATTTTCTTTATTAAATTTCTTTATGGCAATAAATTGTTTTTGTATTATTTCTTTTATTAATTTATCATTTTTATACAATTTATTCATCATTTCATATAAATCATTAATAATATTTTCTCTTCTCACAATTACTTTATTATCATTATCAATTATCTCAGGCATACCTCCTGAGTTACTTATAACAACTGGTATTCCTGCCGAAATTCCTTCTATAACAACCAAGCCAAAAGCCTCTTCACACAATGATGGTATAAATTGTACATTAGCTATATTGTATATAGATGGCATATCTTTATATTCTACCATTCCTGTAAATTTGATGTTTTCTGAATATTCATATGCTATTTTTTTTATATTCTGTAAATATTCCTTTTGATTATATCCTATACTTCCTACAATAAGTAATTTACTGTTCGTTTCTTTATTATTATTTAAGAATTTACGATATGCCTCTATCAATTCTTTAACACCTTTTTTATCATATATTCTTCCTGTGTACAGAAATACAAAATCATCTTCATTTATATTATATTTTTTTCTTATTTCTTTTTCTTTTAGTGAATTACCTTCTGAAAATTTGTTTATATCTACTCCATTATACAATAACTCTATTTTTGTATTATAATTATTTTCTCTGTCGATTTCTTTAACTCTATTACATATAAATTTACTAACTCCCCAAACAGAATTGCAATTTTGCAATATCTTTTCTTTAAATTTTGTATTTATATTTAAATAATCATTATGTAAATGTAATACTAATTTATCTTTAAAGTATTTATTTAATAATATACTATACTTTCCTATATTTTCTATAATAACAATATCATAATTATTAAATTCTTTTTTATTTTTTAAGTCTTTTATTACCCTATTTATATAGCCATTACCTGTATATAATTTTAATGTTCTTGTTATTACTCCTCTTAATATTCTTTCTATTTTGCAAGTGCTTTCTGAAGTATTTATATATCTATATTCTACATTTTCTGTATTCATGTTTTTATTTATTTTCTTTGACAATGCACTATATACTACTACTTTATTGTTATATTCTTCTTCATTTTTCTCCAAATACATATCTATTAGTGTTGCAATAGCTCCTCCATCAACTGCTGGTATTGCTCCATAGCCACTACCAATTATAAGTATATTCTTCATATTATATCCTCACTATTTTACTATAATTTATCATTCATTTAATATTTTCGCAATTATAGATTTTTCGTATTCTTCATCTTTAATATTTATATTATAATTATTATCTTTTGCCTCATTAACATATTTTCCCTGTATTGCTGTCTTCTTTTTAGCTTTACTTAAAAACCATTCATATTCTATATCTATATGACCTATATCTATTGCTTGATATCCTATATTTGCTAAATCATATGCTAATACTGTTGCAGTAGGTCCTAATGCAATTAGTATAAGATAATCTTTGCTCATTTTATTTATTTCTATTAAAATTTCATTATATTTATCAAATGCACTTTTTTGAGGTGCTATTATTCTTTTTACTTCTTGTGCATTATTTAGCAAATCATTTCCTACTCCGATTTTAGTATTAGAACCTTCTACTATACAAACTTTTTTATCTTTCCATATTTCTTTTATATTTTCAAACCTTTTATTAGCAGTGCTTTTGTCTTTATAATCTATGTAACACCTCGTTATACTGGAATTACAATAATATTTTTTTAAATCAATATATTTCATCCATTGTTTTCTATATTTATATATATGTATTTTCCAAAAAACCCTTGTCTTTGCTGTATAGTCTTTTAAATTTCTAAAAGCTATTGGTAAGCCTATTAAAATATTTTCTTTATTTGATTTCATTACTTCTTGCAACCTTTTTGAAAGTTCAACATCATTTTTTTGAAAAAAGTTTGATGGTATATTTTCCATTATTCTAAATTCACCATCACCAAATCTACATATAGACTTTTTTTCTTTTACTATTGCATTTATTGTATCTTCATCTTCTATGAATTTTATATTTTTATATTTATTATTGGGTGTTATATACCAAATACAACTTAAAATGTAATTCCATATATTTTTTATTATTTTCATATTTAATCTACCTTTTTCATTATTTACATTTTCTTATTGCCTCATAAATTCTTTTACAATTATTTGTATCATGAAGCTCAAAAAACTCTTTCATTCTTCTTGTATATATCTCTTCTACTTTATAATCATTTTCAATATACTGTATAATTTTGTTTACTACTTCTTCTGAAGCTGTAAGAACATCCCCAAAACCATCTCTTTCATAAACGAAATATCCTTCTTTATATTGCTTACTTCTATATTCCTCTTTATCAAATTGATAATATATAACTGGTTTACTCATATATGCAAAGTCCATATAAACACTTGAATAATCTGTAACCATCAGTGCAGATTCCTTTAATAATTTTTGAATATCAATTTCATCATCAATTACCTTTATATTTTCTGATTTAATATCAAACAATTTTATAAATCTCTTCATATTTATATGTGGATAAAAATATGCCACTATATTATTATCTTCTAAAAATTTAATTAGTTTTTTATTTGTAAATAATTTTTGCCAATTTTTGAAAAAACTAGTATTTTTAAATTCCTCTGGACTTCCATATTTTTTAATTTCTTTTACTAACCAATTTCTCCAAGTTGGGATAATTAATATTTGTTTTTTATTGACGTTATTATTATGTAAATTATCAAATCTTGCTAATCCTGTGTATTGAACATTATTTTCTGGATATCCAAAATTTTCTTTTACAAAATTATATTCATCTTTCGCACCACAAATTATAATTTTATATTTTGTATTTTTATAATGCCACCATTCTGCATCATCTTTTATTATTCCATGTTTTAAATATATTCGATTATTAAATAAATTGAGATAAATATGTAATACATAAAATAATGCAGAAGATGGATTGCTTCCTTTTTGAGAACTTATTTTTTTATCTGATGCCATATAATAAACCCAATGCTTTAAACTTTTGTATTGAATTATATTTCCATATTCTTTTACTTTCTCATATTCTTTGCACTTTTTATCTATTACATAATATGAATTAACTTCTGGATGTTCTATTTTTAAATATTTATAAAAATGATATGCGTTATCTCTAGCAGTATCTTCACTTTCAGTTACAAGCCACAATTCTCTTTTTCTAATTTTATTTATTAGTTTTAAAAACATTGCAGGCAATATAGTAATTATAAATATTAATATTGAAAGTATATCTTTTAATTTTATATATTTTAAACTAGTTATAACTTTTTTTAACACAATATCTTCTCCTTGTATTATTTGATTTATTTTCTTAGAAATTTCTTATATACCAATAGCCTCACATTGTTAGGAATTAGTGACACAATAACTCTTTGAATTACATTTCTTACATATTCAGGATAGTTTATAAATTTTATATTAAGTAATGCTTTTTCAAAATTAATTATAGGTTTTATATATTTCTTTTCTCCTCTTCTTTTTATCATTTCATTACCACCACGTGCTTTTATCAAGTTAGATTGTACATTGTAGAAATTGCAATTATTTTTAATCATTCTTGCCCATAAATAATAATCTTCAAAATATAACATGCTTTGGTAATTTCCTGCTTCTAAAACAGCAGATTTTTTATATGCTACTGACATATGATTTATTGGATTTCTTTTTTTGGAAAATTTTTTGATATCTGAGTCATTTTCTGGAACTACTCTATAGCTAGTAATATTCTCCATCTTTTCGTCATATTCTACTATATTAGCTCCAACAACATCTACATCCCTATTTTTAAATATGTTTAACTGCTTTTCAAATCTATCATTAACACATATATCATCTGAATCCATTCTAAATATTATTTCATTTGTACATTGTAATATCCCATCATGAAGTGCAACTCCTAGCCCTCTATTTTCAGCATATTTTATAACTTTTAATATATTAGCATATTGATTTTCATATTTATTTATTACCTCATCTAATTCTTTTGTTAATTTTCCATCTTCTACTAATATAACTTCATTAGGCATTACTGTTTGTTTAAATATACTTTCTAATGCTTTATCTAGATAATTAGAATTTTCTTTATAATATACTGACATTAATACTGAAAATTCTGGATTGCTATTTTCTGACTTATAATCTTCCTTGTTCATATGTACTCCCTTCACTATTAAGTATCTGCCTTATGTATTTCTATTTTATTATATCTTTTTTATTAGTTATTGTAAATATATATATACAATTTTCCAAATCATTAAATCTCCTTACATATGCTTTTTTATCATCTCATATATATTTTTAGCATCCAAACCATTCATCATTTTTATTTCACTATAAGTTCCATAACCATTTGCAAAAGTATCATTTAAGCCTATCTTTATTAGTTTAGCATTAATAGCATTTGTTGCTATTACATCTGCAATACTACTTCCTAATCCTCCTATAACGTTATGTTCTTCTAAAGAAAATACCTTTGTTTGCTTTTCACACTCCTCTTTTATGTTTTTAACATCTAATGGTTTAATAGTATTAACATTAACAATTCTTAGTTCAATTCCATCTTTTAATAGCATTTCTTGTGCATCTTGCAATTCTGAAATAATACTTCCTGTAACAAATACTGTTGCACTTTTTCCATCTTTAATAACTATGTTTTTACTAATTTCAAATTTATAGTCTTCTTCATATATCTCTTTTTCATTACTCATTCCAATTCTTATATATACAGGGCCTTTTACTTCATATGCCTTTTCTACACATTTAGCAACTTCTAATGGACTTGCTGGTGATAATATTGTTAAATTAGGTATTGATTTTAGAGCTGATATATCCTCTGTTGTATGATGTGTAGGACCCAAGGTTGACCAAGATAAACCACAGCCCATTCCAACTAATTTAACATTTCGATTTTGCATACATATATCATCTCTTATAAATTCATATGAACGATAAGCCAAAAATGCGTTTGTAGTATATACAAATGGAATCTTTCCACAAGCAGCTAAACCTGAAGCAACTCCAACTTTATTATTTTCACTAATTCCAAAATTTAAGCATTGATCAGGAAATTCTCTTGCAATTAGTTCATCATAATCTGTTCCACTATCTGACAAACAAGATATTACATTTTTATCTTTACAAATTAATTCATATAAAGCATTTATATAGGCTTTTTGCATAATGATATTTCCTCCTCATTTATATTTAATTCTTCCATAAATACCTTTAGCTCTTTTTTATTCGGTAATTTCCAGTGCCATTTAGGATTATTCTGAGCAATAGACACTCCTTTTCCTTTTATCGTATTTGCTATTATTACTAATGGCTTGTCCCCATCATTTGGTTTAGTTAATGCTTCTTCTAATTCATTAATATTGTGACCATCAACTTCTCTCACTTCCCAATTAAAAGATTTGAAGGTGTCTTTCCAAGATTTTATTCCCATTACTTTTTCTATGGTATCCATTTTTTGCAATTTATTATTATCTATAATAGCAACTAAATTGTTTAATTTGTATTGTGCTGCAGACATAACAGCTTCCCATATTGTTCCTTCTTGACATTCTCCATCTCCTAATAAAACATAAACCTTGTTCTCTTTATTATCTAATTTTTTAGCTAGTGCCATTCCAATTCCTATAGATAGTCCATGTCCTAAAGAACCTGTAGATGCTTCTACTCCTGGTATTTTTGGTATACAAGGTTCTCCTCCTAAATATGAACCTGGCTTTGAAAATGTTTTTAATACTTCTTCATCAAAAAAGCCTGATTTACATAGTATAGTATATAAAGCTAAACTTCCATGTCCTTTACTTAATATGAATAAGTCTCTTTCACTCCAAGTTGGATTCTTAGAATCATATTTCAATATTTTTTTTAGATATAATGTATATAATATTTCTACTATTGAAAATGCTGATGCTATGTGTGCAATACTTGCACTGTATGCTGTTAAAAAAATTTTTTTTCTTATTTCTAATAACTCTTTATCCATTTTTACTATTAATAACTCCTTATACTTTAATTAAATAATGTTATCGTTTCTGAGTCTAGTCCAGAACCTCCTAAATATGGAAGACTATTCAAATACTGCATATCTTCTTTAGATATTTCGAAATTGTATACATCTAAATTAGATTTCATTCTATCAATATCTTTTGTTTTTGGAATTGGCAACACTTCATTTTGTAAACACCACTTTATACAAATTTGTGCTACATCTTTTTGATATTTGTTAGCAATTATTTTTAATTCTTCCTTTTTTAACATTTTTCCTGAGCCTAAAGGACTCCAAGCCTCTATTAATATATTTTCTTTTTTACAATAATTTACTATATCTTGTTGCATAAATCCCGGATGAAATTCTATTTGATTAATCATTGGCTTTATGTTTATATTTTTCATAAGTTCATCTAATTGATTTACTTTAAAATTACAAACTCCAATAGCTTTTACTAAACCTGAATTGTATAGTTCTTCCATAGCTTTCCAAGTTTCTATATTAATTTCTCTCCAGTTATCATGTACAGCTTTAGATGCAGGCCAATGTACCAAATAAATATCTAAATACTCACATTCTAATGTATTTATGGTTTCTTTACATGCTTTTATAATATTATCAAAACCTCTATCATCATTCCAAAGTTTTCCACCAATAATAATATTTTTTCTGTCTACTTGTGCTTTTTTTATACCCTGACCTATATAATATTCATTTCCATAAGCTTTTGCTGTATCAATATATTTATACCCTGAAGCAATAGCATTTTTTATAATTTCACTGGTCTCGTAAGTATTAGGGAATTTCCAAGTTCCATATGCTATAGCAGGTATTTTTAATCCATTGTTTAATATATATTCCATTATATCTCCATTCTTAAAGAATAATTAGCTTTTAATTTGAACTCATTAATTTGTTAATTTTTTCTTTTGTTTTTTGTGAATTTCTATTCCAAGTTGGAAGTAATTCTAACCATTCTTTATAATTTTTATCCTCTTTTCTATTGGGTAAATTGTAATTTTCTTTTATATATTGTGTTAAAAAGTCTGTATATTTGTCTGCTCCAAAAATATTAACATGAGTAGTATTATAAAAGTCTTTATTAAAATCTATTTGCATATTTTCATAGTAATCGTTACTATCTAAAAATTTGTACCCATAATTTTCTACAATATCTGCAACATAATTAAAATTATTTTTATGTTCTTGCTCCTCTACATATGGTGAAACTACAAATAGATAGTTACAATTTGTTGTTTTTATATATTCTAATAGGTCTATAAGAATATCTTCTGTTTCTTTTGCAATTGGTGTTTTAATATTAATATCTTCTATTTGCGTAACTGGTACTTGAGCTATTTTAGGATTAAAATAAAATCCTTTATTTGGGTTTTTATAACAATTAAATGCCATCTTTAATTGATTGTTTATTGTTTTTCCTTTTAAATCTCTGTGATATTTTATTATATCAAAATAATATGATATTTCATCATCACCTAAATATTTATTTACATTTTGACTTATAAATTGAATTTTGTTAATTGACATAGGTAAACCTGTTAATACATTTCTATATGCAACCTCTTTAGGTGGTTGATCTTTTTCCCTATATTGAAAAGCTCTAGCATCAATTAATATTAGTTCTGGTTTTTGTGTTTTTAATATTTCTTTTATCATTGTTTTATATAACTCTGGTTGTATTGTGTTTGCTCCAAAATCATATGAAGCTATTCCTTCTTTTTCAAACGCTCTTAATGGTTCCCAATATACAAATGAAGCACTTCCTCCTATATATACCATATCTAATGTATTTTTATCTTCTCCATAAAGTCCTGCTATATTCTTCAAGTCTACTGTGTCTGGTTTCATTATATATGTGGTTACTTTTATAAAAAAGTATGATACTATTATAAAAATGCAACTTAATATAATCCATTTTATAACTTTTTTCAATCTCATATTAAATCCATCCCTCTCTTGCTAAAAAGCTCTCATAGATATATATTTTTTTCAAACTAAAAACCTCCATAGATAAAATCTACAGGATTATAACCTGGTCCATATGCTCCATAAGTCAAAATAATATATATTGTTCCAAACATTACTATATATTTAAAAATAAGATTTTGTCTGTTAAAATCCTCAAGTACATTTTTGTTTTTATATTTCATATAATCTACTATAGTAACAACTAATCCTGATATAAATATAATAAAATATGGTATTTGTGGTAATTGTAAGCCTAAATCAAAACTACTTATTTTAAATATATTAGTTATAATTTTAAAACTTCCTGTAAAACTTGGAGCTAATGCAAATAACCAAATAATACACATTAAACCTATTGTTCTTAAAGACTCAAATAATCTATAACTGAAATTATTATAATCTATATGTATAATATCTCTTAATTTTTTTATTGACCCTTCTAGTAATTCACTAAATGTTAAATATATCCATGGTAAAACTCCTGCTGCAAATATATATTTGTAAGATGCTCCATGCCATATGCCTATAATTAACCATAAAATTAGAATAGATATAATTGTAGGAATTTTCTTTCCAATCTTTTTACCGAATTTACTTTTACAAAAAGCTCCCAATTTTTGAAATTTTTCTGACTTCAAAAGTGGATACATGATATAATCTTTTCCCCACAACCCTAATGATATATGCCATCTTCTCCAAAACTCTGATAAATTTCTTGAAAAGAATGGGCTTTCAAAGTTTTCTGGTAAAGTTACCCCATAGGTTTTACTAGCACCTATTACAATATCTATACAACCTGAAAAGTCCATATAAATTTGAATAGCATAAAATATAACTCCTATTATGATGTAAATTCCTGAAAATTTTTGATAGTTAGAAAACACAGCATTTACTACTAATGCTAATTGATCTGCTATTACCATTTTCTTTAATAATCCATATATTATTCTTTCAATTCCAGATATTACATTATTAAAACAAAATTTTCTTGGTTCAAATAATTCCTTTTTCATATGTTCATAACGAACTATAGGTCCTGATATCATTACAGGATAATAACATGTAAACAATGCATGTTTAAAAATATTTTTTTGTGCTTTTGATGTTGTCCAATATACATCTAATGTATAGCCAATTAGTGATAATGTATAATATGATATTCCTAAAGGAGCCAATAAACTAATTGTTGTCATATTAAAATTAATATTAAATAAACCTGTAAATCTATTTATTGTTGTAGGAATAATATTTATATATTTTAATCCTGCAAGTTCAACAATAATGCTAAATAAAACTATAAATAATGTTATTTTCTTCGCTTTTTCACTTTTTAACTTTTCATCAATTAGTCTTGTACCTATATATGTAGTAATAATTCCAAATAGCATATACAAAATTAGGTAATATTCTCCTGCTAATAAAAAGAATATTACACTTGCTATTAACAATACTATCCATCTATGCTTTTTAGGAAATATATAATAAACTACTATACTCAATATTAAAAATATAAAAAAGTTTAATGTTGTAATCCCCATTTTTATTCTCCTTTAATTTGTTACTCCTATTTTCATTATTCCTCTACAAACTTTCCTTTTTTGATTATCAAATATAGATATTTTAACACTAATCCTTGAGAATCTATCATCTTTTTCTATTACTTCCCCTTTTATTATTAATGGAGATGATGATAAAAAAACAGGCTTTGCGTAACTAATTTCTATACTATGAATAAGGCTATATTTACCTGGTAAATATACCCCTGCTAGTGTAGACAATGCAGATGTAGTTAATAACCCATATACTACTACCTCTTCATAACCTTTTTGTTTAGCATAAGAACTGTCATTATGTAATGGATTTACATCTTCTGTAATTTCTAAAAACTTTTTCATTTTTTCTTTTGTTATTTCAAAAGTGAATTCCTCTGTTTGTCCTATTTTTATATCTTTATATAAAAACTCATTCATTACATTCTCCCTAAAATAACATCTACCATCTCTCCAACATTTTTTAGACCTGTTACTTCACTCATTTTGAATTTTATTTGAAATTTATTTTCAATTGCTACTATTAAATTTATATGTTCTAAGCTGTCCCAATCTTCAATATCATTTGCTGTTGTACTATCATTTACTTCTATACTCTCATCATCAAAAACATCTCTAAATGCCTCATTTAACTTTTCATAAACTTCTTCTCTACTCATTTTTATTCCTCCACTTTAATAAATTTATTTTTATTTTCATAATTATCATTTATTTCTAATTCCCATACAGTATTTCCTTTTTCGTCTTCTTGTATTTTTGTAAATCCTTGCATTTCATAAAAATCCTTAACCATTGCATTTTTCATTGTTGGATAATAAAATCCTTTTATTATGTTTATATTTCTTTGTTTTGCTGTTTTTACTAATTCATCCATCATGGCAAATTCCATATCTCGTTTTAATACTCTACAACTCATTATCCATAAATCTATTTCTAATACATCTTGTTTTATATGACCTATTACTACTGATATAACTCCATTATCTCCAAATATGTCTTCTAATTTTCCATATAATGTTATATACTCTTCGTTATTTGCTATTTCTTCTATTTCTGACTGAGTATACCTTTTTGTTGTTAAATTAAATTGATTACTTTTATTTGTTAATTGTGCTATTCTCGACATATACATTGGTATAAATTTTTCTATTTTTGCGTTCATTTGTAATGACTTTAAATATTCATCATAATTTTCAAAAGTTGAAATTGCATTTTTTCTTTCTACATTTTTTTTATACATTTCATTCTTTTTTAAGTCTTCACTTGATATATTAGTAACTTCAAAGTAGCCTGCTCTGTCTATTATTTCTATATATTTCTCAGGTTTTTGTATATCTGGAGTTGACACATTTGGAATATGTTGGTTTATTATTGCTCTTTCTGCTGGGTTATCATCTATAAATACTAAACTATCTACTCCAATATTAAGTTCATCTGCTATTTCCTGCATATTATTTGATTTTGGTTGCCAATTTGCTTTTATTACAATAAAATCTTCTGGCTTTAGTATTCCATCTGGATGGTTTAAACCTGCTATAGCATTTTCTAAATCATTTTTACTATTAATATTTAATACCATTCCTAAATTTTTTAATTCTTTTAAATATTGTTGAAATTCACTATATACTTGTCCTTCACTTGTTTCTTGACCAATAGCAATATTTTCTACTCCATCATCTCCAACTACTCCACCCCATAATGTATTGTCTAAGTCTAATACTAGACCTTTCTTATTTTTTCCGTATATCGCTTTTATAATGTTTGCAATATTATAAGCTAATGTTGGTATTGCAGGAACTGATAATGAATATTTATACATATGCCAGTAAAATTGATCTGACCATTTCTCTAAACCATACAAAGATGATTGATAATTTATGTCATTTATAAAGAATTTCTCATTTACCTCTGCATATTCTGCAAATTTTAAATTTAACCTTGTAATAAAATTCACTTTTCCATAATGTATAACTACATCTTGATTTCCAAGTAGCCTATAATATGGATATTCAAAATTGTTTTGTATTATTGGACAATTGTATTTTTTAAATAACGTTTCCCACATATTAGAATATTTAGTAAATTCATTCTCTAATAGTTCATTTGTCATTTCTACACTTGTATTAATTGTTGGATAATTTGTAATGTTCCTATTGCTTGTATGTATATATATAATATCTGGCTTAAATTCTTCTAATTCTCTATTTTCAAACATTGCATCTTGCCAAAATTGATTATACTCTGATTCATAAAAATTAGGTTTGATTCCATTATTCAATAAAAACAGCTCTAATATTAATTTTATATTACTAGTAGTTGAACCTCCTAAAATAGCAATATTCTTTTCTATAAAGCCACAAGAGCTTTGTAATAATTCTCTTTTTAATGATTTCTTCTTATTTAGTATATATTCACTATCAAATGGATACTCTAATTTTTTCACTATTATATACACATCCTTTTTAATATTCTTTCATTATTCTACATTTTTTTACATTCTTTGTCAATAGTACAATTTCTTTAAATTTTGGTATTTTTGAAATATCAAGTTTTTTAATAAAACTATACTTACACGAATATTAATATTCTTTGTAAATTTCTAATAAATATAGCCTAAAACTTGATATTTCAAAAATACCAAAACAAAAATCTAATTTTTCATTCAAATATAAAAAATTAACTTTTATATTAGTTTACATTCAATAGTAATGAAATTTCCCTTTTTACATTTTTTACAAAATTTTCAGTATTGCTCTTATATTCTCTAGGTTGAAAATCTTTCAATTGAAGCAATACTTCATCTAATTTATCGAAATCATCTAATTTAAGAATATAGCCATTTTGGCTAAAATTCTCTAGTATTTGTTTTTGGTGGTCATTAACATGTTCACCATACATTTTAAGCCTTGCTGCTGCAATAACTTTTTTATTATTTTTAAGAGCAGTTATTATTGAGCCAACACCTGCATGAGAAATAATAATACTCGCCTTATTTATAATATCATCAAACTCTTCTATTGGAAAATAATCAACAATCTTCATTTTATCTGACTTATATTTTGTTGAGCCAGCTTGTACAACAACTTCATCAGTTATATTTCCATTATCTATTTGCTTTTCCACAGCTCTAATTAGCCTTTCAAATGGCTTATCTTGTGTACCTAAAGTTACTAAAATCATATATTACTCCTTCTTAATAAATCCAATTAAAGCATTTAGCTTTTGGATAAAGTTCTAGCATTTCTTCCCATTGAACAATAAAAGTATCTGCCACATAATACAAAATTTTACCTGTTGAAGTCTTTGTATTTCTATTAGCAAATGTCTCTATATAAATAACCTTACTACCTAATAATTTAGCAATACAACACATAGGGCCTGCAGTATGTGTTCCTGTAGTTATTACAACATGAGGTCTTTTCTTCAGATATATAAATAAACTTATAAAACAATTAGCAATAAGAATAAAAGCATAAGAAAACAACCTTTTTTTAGTACCATAAATCAAAAAGTTAATTTTATTACTATATTGTTTTTTTAAATTTTTATTTGACTTAGTTTTTTCTGTCATTATATGATAATCATATTCATTAAATAACGATTTTAATTGCATAAGTTCACTAAAATGACCACCTGTGCTAGATATAAACAAAACCTTTATATCTTTATTTTCTGGAGATTTTGTATTACTTTTTTTTGACACTTTTCTATATAATTTTGTTATTAAAATTACTATTATTACTCCTGTAAACACTCCTAAAGTGTCAATACAAATATCTCTAAATTCACAGCTTCTTCCGTGGTACAAAAAACTGATGCAACTCATCACTACAAGCATATAAAAAACCTAGGAATACGGAAAATAAACCACATTGATAAAAACTTCTTTTAAATGTGATTGCAAAATTCATAATTAGTATTCCTAAAAGTGTATAAATTGAAAAATGTGCTAATTTTCTTATAACTGGTTGCATAACATTTTCTTTAAATTCAACTTTTTCTTGTTCAGGCATATTTCTTATAGCAGGTATTACTTCAGATATAAAGTTTACAACTCTTCCGCTTGAATTTCCAGAGTCATCTGCTTTTTGGTTTGAAAAGCTAAATATCACTATACAATTTATAACTATTAGTATTAAAAATATTATTCTTTTTATTTTCATTTTCAAGTATATCCTTTTTAATTAATTACTGTTTTAATCTTAAATAACCTAATTCTTCCCAACTATTATAAGCAAGATTTAACTTAAATACTAATTTAGGCTTTGCACCAGCCCTATTTTTATCTACAACACAAGTATAGTATCTAACATCTGGGTCATCTACCTTTACTAAATCATAATACTCAGTATCAACTTCATTTAGTGAATACTCATAAGCCTCTAAACTATCTCTATTAATTTGTTTAAGTAAACATAGGGTATCAAGAACTTCTTTTACAGTTCTACTAACAGCTAAATCATTTACATCTAAATTAATTGGAGAAGTTGAATTTTCAGCTAATTGTAAAGTTGAACATATATATATTCCAAAATTTTGAGCTATATTAGAAAGAATTGTTGCTGTTTTCTTAAGCTCTTCCCCATTTCCTATATTTGCTGTATCTGTTTTTAGTGTATCATAAAAAACATATTCTATTTTTTCTTTATAATAATAATTAATAATTACTTTTTTAAGTTCATCATTTGTATGGTCTGTAATATTTATAAAATATATAGAATTTTTAATTTGCTCATTTACCCAATTAGTTACCTCAATTGTTTTTGCAAATTCAGTTGATACACCAAGTAATCTTTTTACAAATTGTTTTTGAGTTTCCTTTTCCTGTTTTACAACAAAACCATGTTCATCAACTTGAACATTTTTTACATTATCTGGTCTATACTTAAATTCTAAAATTTCCCCTTCTGTCTTAGATATTGTTTGACCATGTAACTTTTGTATTTCTGGATTATTCAAAATAGTGGTAATTAAACATAATCTCATTTTTTCCTCTGACATCTCATTTGATATTATTAATACCTTTTTCTTATGTATAAATGCTGTATATGCTGCCATATTTACTGTAAATCTACTCTTACCTGCATTTGATGGCATCGCAAATGCCATGGTTTCTCCTCTTCTTATTCCCTTAAAAACACTATTTAAAATTTTAAAAGGCATTTGCAAACCATTTGTTAAATTATTGTCTCCTATCTGCAAAAATTCCGTTAAATCTTCATTTAATATTGCTCTTTTAAATTTATTTGTATCATTTACTTGTTTTACTGCATTCTCAACTTCTTCTACAGACATCTGTCCAAACAACTCATAATTTGTAATTTCTATAATTTTATCTTGAATCTCTTTTATAGGAACTTCTACATAATTTCTTCTTAGTACAAATAATTTCTTTAATTCCACATAAATATCTTCCATATTGTAATTTGTACCATAAATTTCTTCTAATAAATCATCTTTTAACTTATATACTTCATTATTTTCTCTTGCAAAGCTAAAATTACTTTTAGCTTTTTCAGAAGCATAGGCTTCGCCTTCTGTAAATAGTACACTTTTATATATATTTAACAATTTGTCATCTTCAAAAAAGCACTCCTCAAATAAAAAGTAATATTTTGTTATGAATTTTGGGTTTTTTAATAATAATCCAATATATATTCTTTCTAAATCTATATCACTTAGTTCGTCAGGATATTTTCTTTCAACATCTTCACTATCTTTTTGTTCTTGTTGTACTTCTTCTTCAATATTTGATATGTCTTTCATCTTTTCTATTGCTTCCATATAATTTTCATTTTCTAAATCATTATATATATCATCTATTAAATCTTCATTTTCTTCTGTTCTTTTTATACTATTTAATATGTTATATAATTTATCTATTGCTTCTTCATTCATTTATCAATTCAACCTTTCTTACATTCTATCTGGCATTTGTATTCCTAGTAAACTAGCACCTATTTTTAATATACTACCTACTACATAAGTTAAATATAATCTTGCATCTTGCACAGCTTTATCTTCTCCAATAATCTTATTGTTGTTATAAAAAGCACTATAACTTTGACTTAAATCTATTAAATACCTTGACAATATAGATGGTTCATTTTTTAATGTTACATCTTCTAAAACGTTACTAAATTCATATAATAGTTTAGCTATAGCAAAAGATTCATTATCTTCTAATTTAGTAATATCTATCTCTTTTAGTTGTGGTAAATATCCTGCTTTTTCTATTACACTTTTCGTTCTTACATATATATATTGTATATATGGTCCTGTTTCTCCTTGAAAATTTAACATAACATCCCAATCAAACACTTCATCTTTTATTCTATTATTTGATAAATCATTAAATATAACTGCACCTATTCCAACTTTCTTGGCTACTTCTTCTTTACCTTCAAGGTCTGGGTTTTTATCTTCAATTACTTTTAATGCTCTTGATATCGCTTCATTTAGTAAATCTTCTAATTTTATTATATTACCTTCTCTAGTAGACATTTTCCCTTCTTTTAGTCTTACCATTCCAAAAGGAATATGTTCTAAACCATTTATATATTTTTCATCTATTCCTAAAAGTTTTGCAACTTCAAATATCTGTTTAAAATGTAATATTTGTTCATATGATGTAACATATAGTGCTTTATCAAAATTATATGTTCTTGCTCTATATAAAATTGCTGCTAGATCTCTTGTTGCATATGTTGTTGAACCATTTGTCTTTCCTATTATACATGGAGCCATTTTTTCTCCTAAGTCTATTATTCTTGCCCCCTCTGACTCTACTAGTTTCCCTGTTTTTTCTAATATTTCTACTACTTCTTGCATTTTATCAACATAAAATGCTTCACCATTCCAAGAATCAAATTTACTTTCTAATAGATCATATACTTTTTGGAATTCTTTTAAACTTAATTCTCTAAACTTAGTCCATAAGTTTTTACAATATTCATCACCATCTTCTAATTTTTTGAAATTGTTCCTACATTCTTCTAAAACATTTTCATCTTCTTTACATAACTCATTTATTCTTACATATATTTTTGTAAGCTCATCTATTGGATTTTCCTCTATTTTATACTCACTACCCCAGCGTTTATACCCCTCTATTAATTTGCCAAACTGTGTTCCATAATCTCCTAAATGATTTATTCCTACTGTCTTATATCCTAAATATTTATATATATTGTACAAAGCTCCTCCTATTACTGTTGAGCGTAAGTGACCTATATGAAATGGCTTTGCTATGTTAGGTGATGAGTAGTCTATTATTACAGTTTTTCCTTTTCCTACTTGAGTATTTCCAAAATCTTCTTTTCTCTCTTCAAAATTTTTCAAAACATCTTCTATTATGATTATAGAATTTATATAGAAATTTATATATCCTCCTACAATTTCTACCTTTTTTATGATTTTTTCATCTATTTCTAATTTTTCTTTTATTTCATTTGCTATTATTGGTGGTGCCTTTTTTAACTCTTTTGCAAGTTTAAAACAAGGGAACGCATAATCTCCCATGTTCGTATCTTTTGGTATTTCTATATAACTTTCTAATTCTTCTTTATTTATATTTACTGTTTTTGCAATCTGCTCTGCTATTATTCCCTTAAAATTTACCATTTTATCCTCCTGTTTATCAATATTCCATCTAAATTAATTTTAATCTCCTAAATTAATTCCTATATTTCTAGCTGTTTTAACTAAATCATGATCCATTGTTACAATTCTTACATTACTTTGTTCTGTTCCTCCTTGAACAGCACCTATTTCCTTATTATCTCCAACAACATCTTCTAGAGAAACACAGTCCAACTTACCATCTTTTAATACAGTAAGAACATTAAATTTTCCCTCTAATGCAAGTTCCATTGCTTTTGCTCCATACTTAGTTGAAAGTACTCTATCAAATGGAGTTGGAGTTCCACCTCTTTGCATATAACCTAAAACTGTACATCTTGACTCTAGACCAGTTAGCCTTTCTAAGTCTTTTGCTACTTTTTCTCCTGCTCCACCTAATTTAATATTAATAACACCTTTTCCATTGTTTCTTTCTCCTTTAATTGAAACACTTCCTCCTTTTGGGAAAGCACCTTCAGATACAACAACAATACTAAAATTCTTTCCTATTTTTTGTCTTTCCTTAATAGTTTGAGCTGCTTTTTCTATATCATATGGTATCTCTGGTATCAATATAACATCTGCTCCACCAGCAATTCCTGACTCTAACGCAATCCAACCAGCCTCTCTGCCCATTACTTCTAATACCATTATTCTATGATGAGTTTCTGCAGTTGAATGTAGTCTGTCTAAAGCTTCTGTTGCAACGCTTACAGCAGTATTATATCCAAAAGTAATATCTGTACATGCAACATCATTGTCAATCGTTTTAGGAACACCTATAACATTAATTCCTCTTAACGAAAAGTCTCTTGCAGATTTTTGTGTACTATCTCCTCCTAGAGTAAATACACAATCAAATCCATCTTCTCTAACGTTTTGTATACATTTTTCTGATAAATCCTTATAAACTTCTTTACCATCTTCAATAACTTTATAATTAAATACATTCGCATTTGTAGATGATGAAATAATAGAACCTCCTTTTTGCAAAATTCCAGATGCAGTATCTGCACTACTTAATTTAATATAATCATTTTTTAACAAACCTCTATATCCATCTATGAAACCATAACATTCTACTCCATTATTTTCAGCAGTTTTTACTATTGCTCTTATAACAGCATTAAAGCCTGAAACATCTCCTCCATTTGCTAATATTGCTACTTTTTTTACCATTAAAACTTCCTCCTTTTTCATTTACATTTTACAATATGTTCTTATTATATCAATTTTTTTTTTATTTACAACACTTTTTTCATAATATTTCAAAAAAAAAGAGCTAATTAGTTACAATTCACAGCCAAATTTCTATTTAGGCAATATAATATTTATCTTAAAGAAGTTTTGCGCAGGGAAGCTCTTAGAGTGGACATGACCCAGAGCTACCCACGAAGCCAGTAAAAAACTTCTTTAAAATAAATATTATATTGCCTAAAATATATAATTTTAAAAACTGTGAATTGTAATACTAATTATGCTCCTTTTGTACTTATATGTATATTTGTAAGTTCTGCCTTTAACTCTCTTGAAACAATATTTTGTATTTGTGCTATTTGTTCTTGAGCTAATTCTGTTGCTTTAATTACAACATTTATACTTTCTTCATTTACTAAAATTATAACATCTTCAAATTCCTTTAATTTAATTAAATTTTCTGCAATCATAATTGCATTTTTTACATCATTAACTTTTTTTATCTCTGTTTGAGCAATAGTTTTTTGGTCATTCGAAATATTTTCGTTTTCTAATATTTTTTGGTAACTTTCTATCATTTGAGAATACATTTTATCTCTATTTAATTTAGTTGATGTAAAATATTGTTCAATTTCTGTTACCTTACTATTTGTTTGAGTTGTAGTTACAGAATTGCCCATTACTGAATTTGTATTAATATTTGTCTCATTAGTTGTCGTCACATTTTCATTAGTTTCTACATCATTTATGCTATTTTCAATTATATTACTACTAACTAGTTTTGCATCTCCTATACCTGCATATTGTGTTTCATTTAATTGTGCTGATGTAGATATTCCCTCATCTTTGTGTAGTGAAGAATAATTCAAGTATCCTGCAGATACCATCATTAAAGCTATAACCAAAATTACAATTTGATTTCTTTTTAAAATTTTCATAAAAAATCCCCTTCCATGACTTAAATATATTTATTTTGTAGTGTGTTCATCATTCATCTCAAACACTTGTATTTTATGAGTTGGCAAACCTGTAACTGCCTCTACTGCTTGAATTATATTAGTTTTCACATTCGCATCTGTTGCACCTGTTGCAGTAATAATTGCTCCTTCTGCTTTTGGTTTTATTATACTTTGTGTTACAGGAATTTTCTCTCCATTTATTTCTTGATATATAACTTCCTTTTTACTACTATTTTCATTAATTTTTCTATTTCCTCCACCTGTGTCACTTTCTTCTGTTGAACTTTGTGATGTATCTTCATTGTACATTGCTAAAGTTTCACTGGTTTGAGAATATGTAATTAATACTTTTACTTTTCCGACTCCTTTAATTTGTTTTAATATATTTTCTAGCTTATATTCTAAACTCTCACTATTTGTTTCTATTGTTTTTTGCGTTTCATTTTCTTTAGCTAACACTTTCATACTATTACTTAAATTGTTTTCGTCTTTTTTATCTTCTCCATTCCAAATTACATTAATAACAATTATTGTAATTATTAAAATCACTACAAACACTACTATATTTTCTATTTTTCTTTTTCCTTTGTCCTCTGTATTTTTTACCTTTATTAAACTCATTATTTTATCTTTAAGCATACTTTCCTCCTCTTTAGTTTATAATAATATTTCTGCTATTAATATCATATGTTGAACTCAAATAATCTTTAATATCATTTTTTTCTTTATTATTTAGATTTCTTACACTATTTGTATCTTCTTTCTTTTCATTCTTCACTTTTATATTTACTTCTTCAATTTCATTTATTACTACTTTATTAACTTTACTATTATTTTCAGTATCAGTTTTATTATTTGTATTTTTATCTTTTTTTACATCTAAAATTATTTTTTTAATTTTATATTCATTATTTTCATCTATATTTATATCAATACTATTTACAATACATTCTTTAGATTCTAGCTTACTTCTTATATCTCTTTTTAAATTATATAAATATATATCTTTTATATTAGAACTATTATTTGTTTCTAAACTATTAAATTTACTTTCTTTTATTTCCATTTGTTTTGCGTATTCCTCAAAATTAATAATAGACTCTATATTCAAACTACCATTTGTAACTTTATCTATAATAGGAGTTATTATATTAAATAGAATGAATACTCCGATTATTGTCTTTATATACTTCTTGCTATTTCCATTTGGAACTATCATTTCAATAATAGTGGCTATTATTACAGCAATGACAATTTGCTTTGCCCAAGCACTAATAAAATCTATCACTTATAAATTTCTTCCTTATATATTATTTAGGTTTTTAAAAGGTTGCCCATAAACCTTATTGTGTATTATTTTGAACCCTTTAACATATTATTCTAATTCGCTCCGACCTACTTTAATTACCAAGGTTGTCCCTATAATAAGCATTACAGATATACTTGAAAGTATTGCTAACATTACCTTAAATGTATCTCCCATTTGTGCCAATAGTTTTACAATCTTTTCATCTGCAATAGGCTGACACATTGCAGAACCTATATAATATGTTGCCATTATAACTACCAGTTTTATTATTGGAACAATACATATTCCTAATACTACTATTACTCCTACTATTCCTACAGCATTTTTTAATATATTTGTGCATCCAATTACTGTATCTACTGCATCTCCCAAGATTTTACCTACTACAGGTATAAAATTTGAAACTGCCGCTTTTGTTGTTTTTACTGTTACAGCATCTACACTACCTCCTAAGTTTCCTTCTATTGAGACTAATGTAACAAATAATGTAAGTATTACTCCTAATGCCCATACTACTGTTGATTTAAAGAATTTTGATAACCTGTCTAACTGTATTCTATCTGATATCTTTGATATAATTCCTAATGTAGTTGATACTAATACTATTGGTATTACTATATTTAATAAAAAATTTCCTATAAATGTTACTAAAAATATTAGTACTGGTTGCATTATCCCTGCTGATACTATATTTCCATTTGATATTATTAATGTCATTAATACTGGTATTAATGTATTTGCAAATGCTACCAAATTGCTTATCGATTCTTTTATCATTGTAATTATCTCTGCAAAGCTTGTCATCATCACTGTTACTATTAATATGTATTGTACATAATAAACTATTTGTGATATGCTTTTATTTTCTAACCCATCACTTAAACTCTTCAGTACACTATGTATTATAACTATTATCATAATTATTCCTATTGTTCTGATTGATGAAAAAGTTTCTTTTCCTAATATATTTAGTATTGATTGTCCTATTTTTGAATTGTCTATTTCTCCTTTTATTGCAGAATTTAATAATTCATTATAATCTGTATCTCCAAAAACATCTTTAGTGTATTTTTCAGCCTCTTTTAAAAATTGTCCTATATTTAATGAAGATTTTTGGGAATTTATTATATCATCTGTGTCTTGTACCTCTTTTGTAGCATAGCAATTTGTAGTACCTATAATAATAAATATAAATGATAATATTATTATTGCTTTTTTCATTTAGTTTCTCCTTCTTTTGTTTACATATTTGACATTATGTAGTTTTGTTTATGTTTTTTCTATAATACTTTCTTCACATATTTTATGGTAATATTTTTACTATAGTCTCTAAAAGTCCTGCTATTATTGGAATTGACATTGATACTATTACAACTTTTCCTCCGATATCTATTTTATTTGCAATTGCTGTCTCTCCTGAGTCTTTACAAACACTTACTGCAAATTCAGTTAAAAACGCTATCCCTGTTATCTTTATTAGTAGCATTATAAAACTATTATTTATAGATGCTTTACTTGTTAATGATGTTAATAAATCTATTATTGCAGATATTTTTCCTAATACCATTAATAAAATTATTGCTCCTGCTAAAATTGATACATATATTACAAATTCTGGTTTGTACTGTTTCAAAATAATAATAATTATTAGTGCAATAAGTCCTACTCCGAATAATTTTTACAATATCCACTTTTTTTCCTCCTAAAGCCCAAATATTGTTCTAACAGTATCAAATAATCCACTAATTTCTTTAATTACCATTGTGAGAACAATTACTAATCCTGCCAAAGTAGTCATCATCGCTTGGTCTTCTCTACCAGCTCTTACTAAAACTTGATGTAATACTGCAACTAATATTCCTATTGCTGCTATTTTAAATAATAAATTAATATCCATATGCTTTAATCCTTTGTATTATATTTAGGTTTTTTGTTGGTTTTACCTATAAACCCTTTAAATTAGAATTACTGTTATTGCTACACCTATACTTATTCCTAAAGTTCTATACATTTTTTCATTTTTGATTCTCTCTTTTTCCGCTTCTTCAATTTGTGTATTTAAAAAATTATCTACTAATTCTACTTCCCTTACTTGACCTTCTGCATCTACTCTACCTAATAATTTGCTTAATCCTTTTAATACTTCTATATCTTCTTTTTTCATATTTGTACTTGTATTTTCAAGACTTCTATTCCAAGCCTCTCCTGCTTCATATTCTTGCATATCTTTACAGGCATTTTTAAATATATTTGATACATTCTTATTTTCTTTCGTTTTATCTGATATTTCTTCAAATATCTTTGGAATAGGCTCATATGTATATTTTATTTTTGTTATAAAAATATTTAATGCACTCTTAATCTCTTTTAGTTCTTTTACTCTATTTGCATATTTTTTTGATATTAAAATCCCTATGTATGAACAACTTCCTAAAATCAATGCTAGTCCTATATATTTTATTAATTCCATATTTATACTCATTTCTTACATATATTTAGGTTTTCATGGTTTTACCTATAAACCATATTGTTACTATTCATATCTAAATATTTCATTAAAATTCTATAATCTCCTATATTATATATATTCACTTCTTTTCATTTTAGAACTAAAAAATTAAATTATATTGTCTATCTAATTTATTTAATTCATATACTTTATCTATTTCACCTTTTTCTTGTTTTACTCTGTCTTGTATAAATATTATTTTTTCAAATAAAAAACTATCTATTAATTTATTTAATGCTGGATTTAACTTTATATCCTCTATACTCTTTCCATGTGCTGTAAATATTCCTTTTACTCCTGAACATACAGCATAGTTTATCGCTTCTACATCATTTATATTTCCTATTTCATCTGCTACTATAACTTTTGGTCCCATAGATCTTATTAGCATATTCATTCCTATTGCTTTTGGTATATTGTCTAATATATCTGTTCTTATTCCTATATCGTTTTGTGGTATCCCCCTATACATTGCTGCTATTTCTCCTCTTTCGTCTACTACTCCCACACTTATGCCATTAAATTTATATTGTTCTATTCCATTACTAATTCTTCTTATTAAATCTCTTAATAAGGTTGTTTTACCTGCTCCAGGAGGAGATACAATTAATGTATTATATACATTGTTTTCATCTATATTTAATACATATTTTAATATTTTGTTACTACATCCTAAAACTTGTTTTGCTATTCTAAAATTTAAACTTGATATATAGTTTATATTAATTACCTTCCCATCTTTTATTACTACATTTCCTGTTATTCCAACTCTATGCCCTCCTTGCATTGTTATATATCCATTACATATCTGATTTTGATAACTATATATTGAATTATCACATATGTGTTGCAATATCTCCAATATTTCTTCTGTGCTTACTTTATATTCTATTATAGTCTCTGCTTGTCCTATTTTTAATATTATAGGTCTATTTACTCTTATTCTTATCTCCTCTAAATAATTTAAGTTTAAACTATTAGCCATAAATATTTCATCTAATTTTGTATAAATTCTATTAGGAAAGCATTTTAAAATATTGTTTATATTTATCATTTTCCCTCTTTTCTATATAGCAGAACAGTGGCATGATTAAAGCATTTAGACTTTTTAGATTACTTCTCATACCTCGTCTTTGTTCACCACCAAAATTGCTTTAGCGATTTTGTGTGGAATGTTTGCAGAGCTTTTATATGACTTAGAAAGCATAACAAATTGTTATGCTTTCCTAGTATATAAAAAAGCATATATTTATATATATGCTTTTTATTTGTATTTTAGAACCATTTTATATTTTAATATGCTAAAATATTTTAATTATTCAATTTTTATTATTTATAATAAACTTTATTCTTCCCAATTATGATATATTTCTGAAACATCATCTAAGTCCTCTAACATGTCTACCAATTTTTCCATTCTTTCTGAACCCTTTTCGTCTAATGCTATATATGTAGATGGAACCATTTGTACCCCTGCTTCTAAAAATTCTAATCCTTGCTCTTCTAGCTTTTCTCTTACTTCAGAAAAGTTTTCTTGAGCTGTTGTTATTTGATATATTTCTTCTTCTACTTCAAAGTCTTCTGCTCCACTATCTATAGCTAACAACATTAACTCGTCTTCTGATGTTTTACAATTTGATTTGTCTATTATTATTACACCTTTTTTTGCAAATAAATATGATACACAACCTGATGTTCCTAAATTGCCTCCACATTTATCAAATGCATGTCTAACATCTGCTGCTGTTCTATTTCTATTGTCTGTGTTTGCTTCTACTATAACTGCTACTCCATTTGGTCCATACCCTTCATATATTACCTCTTCATAGCTTTCTGTATTTCCTGCTCCTGATGCCTTTTTTATTGCATTGTTTATTGTATCATTTGGCATGTTTGCTGCCTTACATTTTGCTATTACATCTTTTAATTTTGAATTTCCTGCTGGGTCTGGTCCTCCTTGTTTTACTGCCATTAATAATTCTCTTCCTAATTTCGTAAATACCTTTCCTCTTGCGGCATCTGCTTTTCCTTTCTTTGCTGCAATGTTATGCCATTTTGAATGTCCCGACATTTCTTCTTCCTCCTTTTTAATTTTTCTCTATTTTCAAGGCTTTCGAGCCTCTAACCACTTGATTTGCTCATTTTTTTGCTTTGTTGAACTTTGTTGATTTTAGTGGGTTTTGGTAGTTCTGTGTTGAAACGATTGCACCAAAATTGCTCCAAAAAGCATTATGTCAAGTTCTTTTTTTGTTTTTGATAAACATTCGTTTCATACATTTCCATGTGCTTTTTATAATTTTCGTTTTTTATTGTATCACATTATTTTTTATTTGTGTAGTCTTTTTACAAATTAAATTTGTATTTTACTAATTCTGGTTGTATGATAGTGTCTAAATTTATATTGTTTTATGTTCACTATTCTTATTATTGTTCTTCATTGTTTTTTTTTAGTCTTTTGTAAGTTCTTCTTTAATACTTCTATTTATTTCATCTTCCATTCCTAACAATATCATTATAATCTTGGCATACTGCTAAAGCATTATATTCCCTTTTCTTCTTCCTTGTATAAATTTAATGAAAGAAAAAAATATTAGTTCAAAATATGAAATTCCAAAGATTAAAATAATTTGGAATTTTTTTGTTCCTAAATTAAAAGAGAGCAAAACTGCTCCCTCAAAATACACAACTTATAATCAATGTTAAATTAACCAGTTTACTATACTACTCTTGCTCCAAAAGGTGCTAAAGACAATTTAGCAATTTTAAAGAATTGAAGTCCAAACGGAATACCTACTATTGTTATGCACCATATACAGCCAAACAATAAGTTTTCAAGTGCCATTGGAATCCCAAAGAATATAATCCATATTACATTTGCAATTACTGATGGTATTCCTCCTCCATATTCGACATCTTTGCCAAATGGTGCAAATGATAAAGCTGCAAATTTAAAACATTGTTTTCCATAGGGGATTCCTATTATTGTAATACACCAAATAAGACCTGATATACACCAAGAAATCCCACTTAAAAAACCTCCAAAGATAAACCATAAGATATTACCTAAAATACTCATATTCACTACTCCTTTCGTTCTATTAACATTAATTATTCATTGTGCATTTTTACCACATTGATTATTCAATCTTTGTGTTATTTAATTAGTATATTTTTTATAACTAATTACTATGTAATAATCTTGTGAGAACTACCTTTCATAAGTAGTTCTCCTTGAAAATAAAAGGGGATGTTTGTGCTAATTGCTTGTTCTACAATTAGCACTTCTATTATTCCTGTTTTAATATTTTATCTGCTTCACTTTGTGTAAGATATTTATATTCTATCATTTTGTTTATTACTTGTTTTTGTCTTTGTTTTGCTAATTCTGGATTTTTTGTTGGAGCATATACTGATGGTGCATTTGGTATTCCTG
>CANRSN010000002.1 GCA_947642455.1 uncultured Clostridiaceae bacterium | reverse complement strand
CCTAATCACTATTTATTGGTTTTACTCTAAAATGTTTATTGGTATGATTTTAAGATATTTTTCGTGAAATCTCAATAGGAAAGTTCAAAAATTTGAACTGACCGTTGAAATTTCATTTGACTTTTCATAAAAATCTGTGTATAATGAAGATAGAAAATGAGAAACCACGAAGGTGGTTGCCATCAAATAGGATATAACCATTCGATCGTACAAAGCAGAATGGTTATTTTTTATTGCCTATGTAGTAACACTAAGATGGTAATTACTAAGACAATGTTTATGATAGTTACACCTACTAATCCAAAGAAAAGTAGTCTGATAATTACTAATAATGCTGTTTCTATCATATAGCACCACCCCCATATATCAGTCTTACAACTAAAAGTCGTAGAGGTTTATGTATATACAAGATGTCAAAGGTGGCAACTCACTCCGCTTATTCTCATTTCCTATGTTAATTAGTATAGTATATTTTTAATTATTTGTCTAGTGTTTACGAACAAATTTTTGAACTATTTTATATTCTTTTTTATTTCATCTATTTCATTTTTGTTTTTTATGTATCTATCTATTACAAATATTCCTAAAATCATATCAAATGTTTTATCATACAATTTTTCTAATTCTTCATTTGGTAAATCAATAACATATTGCTTTTTATTTTTGCCTTCTATGTTATTATGTCTTATATTTAAGTTATTTAACATAAATTGAACATCATCCATCAAATTTGAATAAGTTGTTCCTTTAAATATTGTTTTCATACCTTCTATTTCATTTGCTAACAAATTTAATATCTCTCTTTTTTCGTCTATTTTTCCTTTTAAAATGAATCTTCTATATTCAATTACTTTATCTGATACTTTTTCGTTCGTTTCTGCGATTGAAGAAGATAACATATCTTTTTCTACAATAACAAATTCTCCAGTTGATAGTTTACTTATCTTATAATTTAAGTCTTCTAATAAACTATTTATATTTTCTTTCAATAATCTATAGATTTCCCAATCATAAGAATAATAGTCTACCATTTCTATTTTCATTTTTTCTATTGAAATTGAAAAAAGATTTACTATAACTTCTATGTATAACAGTAGCTTATTTATTGAATTTTCCTTCAACCCACTTTTATCTCTAATTTGTAAACTTGTAAATAAATCATTGATAGAAATATTTCTTCCTCTATTTTTCCATTCATTAAAATATTCTTCATCTATGACAGTATATATCGTTCTTTGTGGATATGTAGTATCAAAAATATCTTTTTCAAATAATTTATTTATTCTTTTGAATTCCCTTTCTATATCAATTTCTTTATTATTCATTAAATCAAATATACTTCTTCTCATTTTTTCATTCCTAACATTATAATCTTATAAAATAATAATAACATATTTTATATGTTTTAAAGTTTTATTATATTTACATTAAACAAGTCGTCAACCAATTCGCATTAGTCATTAGTTTCTTTTCTCTTATACATAAATAACTAGACCTTTGTCAAGATTAATATTATATTACAACATTATTATCTACAATACAAGCGAACACTACAAACTTTTACAAAATTTCGTAAATTTAAAATAATCATTACACATTAACATTAACCATATCCATTTATTAAGATAAACACACCATATAACCATTTTAAAATCAAAATCAACAAATTACACCTAAAAATATTTATTTTGTTATATATCTAAAATATTAATAAATGAACTTGACAACTATTTGTCAGTCCAAGCACAGGTCAAGATAACAAAATTATCTTGACCTATTAAATTTATAGATATTATTTAGTGTTTAGGAATTATGGACACGATACCAAGGTAAAAATAGATAAGGGTAACATATCCATATTAATATTTTAAAAACATTTGTTCTTATGTAACTACCACCTTCCTAAAATATCTTGTCATCTTGTCCAAAGTAACGAATTGCTATATATATAAGCAATTTTCGAAGGTCAAGGTTGTTTTGGTATCTTGGAATATCGTTGCCTATATTTAATTAATACATTGAATACCACT
Organism: uncultured Clostridiaceae bacterium; assembly: GCA_947642455.1. GTDB lineage: Bacteria > Bacillota > Clostridia > TANB77 > CAG-508 > UMGS1663. The sequence continues at coordinate 114,051 of CANRSN010000002.1, read as the reverse complement.
ATATATCTAGTTCGTTTATTGTTATTCTTTAAGATAAAAACAGTTTCAACACTACATACAACAAATTACATATTCTGCATATTAAATTGATTATAAACAAAGATAAATGATTAACCATATCACAATTCAAAATGTGGAAACAATACGAAAACTGGCAAGACTACCTATACTACTTTAATAAATATGAGCATTCTTGGGGAGTTTCAAGGGTTAATAAAGAGAAAGACGATGAGTTCGTTTTAACGAATTATCAGTATTGCAAAAAAAGATATTTGTATCTTATAAAATTCGGTTTTTAAGTATATATAATATCAAATTATTACTTCATAAATACCTCTCACACACACGAGATTATTTTTGAACAAAAGTTTGTGCATTAGATATATAATATGTCATCTCCATAATTAAAATCGTTCAAAATTGATGTGAGAAAATAAAAAGAAAAAGGGGCGAAACCCCTCTCAAATTTTAATCTTAATATTTTTCTTCTTTTACAATTTTAGGTATAAGTTGTCTTACTTCTTTTAATTTTGTATTGTATTCTGCTTTTTCTTTAGCTAATGTATAAGCATAATCTTCATAACTGCAATTAGGAATTGTTATACCTATATTATAAATATCTTTATATTCATTATATAACTCTATAACTTTTTGATGCTCTGCGTTATATTTCTTGCTAGTGGGTTCTATGTCATCTAATGTTTTCATTCTTGTTTGAAGATTACTAAAAGAATCTCTTATGTAATAACTATTATAAGCTGAATAAAATGTTTTTGCTTCTCCATACTTCTTTAATTGTTCTGATACTGTAACACATAAGCTATATGAAGACTCATTTTCTTTTTCTATTTTTGTAATTGTTTCTTGTAAATATTCATAAAAATAGTTTTCTGCTTTCTCTAGTTTATCTTGCTCTTTTCTGTTTTGTTCTTCTAATGCTATTTGCCTTTTATAACTGTTATAACCAAATATACCGCCTATAATAGCAAGTGTTATAATGCTAACAACTGTAACAACAATAAAGATTTTCTTATTACTTTTTTTCTTTTCTTTCTCCATATTTTTACATCTCCTTAATTATAATATTGACTTGCATACTTCTCATAAATATCAGGGTATTTATCTTGATAAGAATAACTTACAGGCTCAATTCTATGATAACTTTCTTTTGCTTGTTCTTTAGTTATTCCAAATTTACTTGCACATTTTGAATATGCTTGTTCATCATTTAAACTTTTATCTCTCCAAGCTATCATATTAAAATAACAATATATTTCAAAATCTTTCTTTTCTTTTTCGATTCTTTCTTTTTCCTCTTGTTTCTTACGTTCTTCATCTTGCTTTTTTTCTTCTTCAACTTTTTGTTCACAAGTATTATATAAATCTGTTATCGTTTTATTTTTTAAATGTGTAAAATCTTCTAAAATCGCTTTAGTTGATGAATAATCTCCTTTATTCATTCGTTCTTGTGCCACTTCAATAACTTGTTCAACTGCTTTATCCTTTATTTTGTTTTGTTCATCTTTAGCAATACTTTGTCCTTTAGAGCATAACCCATACGCATTATATATATCATTCAATTCAGCAAAAGCCTCTCTATATTTTTCATTTTTAATGTATTTACGATTTATTGTATTTATCATTTTATAAAGCTCTATCAGTTGTTGCTTTTCTTTTATTTTATCTTTATATTCCTTATCCACATTGTTTTTATCAGCCTCATTATACCAGTTAAAACTTTCTTTTTCTGTACCATAATCGCCATTTTTTATTTTTTCAATTTCTTCGTCCATTGCCTTATATAATTCTTGATATGCCTTTTCTTCAAAACTTGATTTTAGAATAGGGTGTTTATCTATAATCAACTGAAATTTATCCCAATCAAAATCTTTCTTTGCAACAGTATAGCATTGTTCTAAATCATCATTATAATTTCTAATTTGAATACATATAAAGATTAGTATTAAGAAACCAATTATAGAAAATATAATCATTCTTTTATCTATATTAAAATTCATTTTTTCATTACTTGTTGTTTTTGTGTTATCTACAGCATTATAGCTTGTCTTTGGTGTTTTAATTCCAGTCTTTTCTGTATAACAATTATTACAATATCCCTTGTTCCTGTTATATTCTTCGTCTGAAATATCTCTACAACATTCTCTACATCTTTGTTTTACCACTTTTTATACCCCCCTATATTAAAATCTTCTTTTCATTCTACAATTTACTTAATATTTTCTTTTTTGATTGCTCAAATTCTTCATTTGATATAGTTCCACTTTCTTTTAACTTTTGTAATTTATCAAGTGCATCTACATTGTCTACATTGTTACTTGTTGTTGTATTATCTTTTAGACAAGCTACTACTATTAACCCAATTATTCCTAGAAAGAATCCCCACCAGAAACAGCCCTTAATACCTTTAGAATTACCAATACTTTGAGTAGCAATTCCCCAAATACTGCACCAAGCAACGATAATGATTAATAAAAACATTTTTTCCCCCCTTAAAACTTCAAAATTTTTATTTTTTAATCAATACAAAGATTGATAATATCATTATATAACTATTATTCATATTTGTAAATAACTATTATTACTAAAAACAATTAATATTACTGATAAAATATAACTATCTTTCATAATGCTTAAAATAAGGGAGGTACAATAGATATGGAGAATTTACGAATTATTAGAGATAAAAGAAATATAAATCAATTAAAACTTGCTATGGATATTGGAATAACACAAGAATCTGTTTCCAAGTATGAAACAGGAAAAGCTTTTCCCTCTAAAGATATTTTAATTAAATTAGCTGATTATTTGAATAGTAGTGTTGATTATCTTTTAGGAAGAACAGATAATCCAAGTTTAAATAAAGAAAAAATATCTACTGAAGATGAAAAAATAGAAAATTTAATTTTTAGATATAATAAATTAAGTGATGAGAATAAAAATAAATTAGAGGGATGCTTATTAGCTTTAGAACAAGAAGAGCAAAAGAAGTAGGGGAATAAATCCTCTACTTCTTTTATGTACTAATAAATATTGTATAATTTCCGTTCATTTCTAATACAATTTCTGTATCAATAGTAATGCTATTTATATCATCTGTGCAAATCTCTATTTCCTGATTTCCTACTAAATTCGAGTTTTCAATTAGTAATACTTTTCTTGTAACTATTGAATGTAATTTATCTATACATATTTCAAACCTTAGACTTCCGTTCTGCTCTTACTGTTATATCTTGTCCGTTGTAATTTTCTTCTAATTCTTTTTTTAATTCTTGTAAATCTTTCAAATTTATCACTCCCAACATTTCTTATATTTTAACATATATTTTATTAATTTTTTATTTGCAATTTTTTCTTTATTTGATACCATTTTGTTTTCTTACAACCGTGCTAATTTCCAAGCTTGTTCGTTAGTCAATTCTCTGTTCCTAACTTTTAAAATCAATTCTTGTAATTGTTTTATATCTTTTATTATGTACGGTGGTCTTCCAACAGATTTTTTACTTTTTAATTTTTCATTTTTCATAATTTTATTTCTCCGTTCTTTAAAATTCATTTATTTTTCTAATCATTTCTTGCTTGGTAGGGCTTACATATATCTCAGTTGTAGAAGTACTTGAATGTCCTGCCATTGAAGCAATTTCTATTAATGAAAACCCTTGTCCGATTATGGTATAAATTAGTGCAACCGAAAATGCCTTAATTGATGTGGTGTTATGATTTCTGAATATTTATTGAATATTTGATTAATACGACTTCGTGATATTTTCTCACTTTGCCTACTACAAAATAGTTTATTACCTTTATTTGTAGGGCGAATCTTTAACCATTCTTTTATAGCATTTATTACTTTGTCATTCATATATGTAATTCGCTGTTTTGCACCGTTTTCCATTTCTTACTATTAATTCTCTAGTATGAAAATCAAAATCGTTCATTTCTATATTTAATGTTTCACTAATTCTAGTTAGAGAATATGCCATAATCGTAACTATTGCATAATTTCTTATTCCTTCATTTTCTAAAATTAACTGTCTAAACTTTTCAACTTCTTCAATAGTAACCTTGGTAGGGTTTATTTTCTGTTTTTGTATTCTTATTAATTCCTCATCTGTAACGACAATGTCATTTTGTATATTATACTTTTTTAAATATTTATTAAATAATATCAAAGCTGACAAATTCGCATTTATTGTTTCTGCTTTTAGTGGGGTTCCTTGCTTGTTTTTCTTTATATTTCGTAAATATGATTTATAATCTAAAATATTTGCCCTATATAATTTTGTAAATTTTTGCCCTGTAGAAACTTCGAACCATTTTATATATTGTTTTACATTTCTTACATAGTTGTCTATTGTATTATCTGATTTTTCTTCTTTTAACATATAATTTTTAAATTCTTCTATCATTTTACACCTCCAAAATAATTATGTTTAACTGCTATTGCATAGTTTATTGTATAATTATGTTTAACTACATATATACTTTTCCAATGTTCCTATTGATAACCTAAACATAATTTATATTATGATTAACTAAAATGGACGAGCCGAAAACTAATACATATAATATAATATCTCTCGTCCATTGCCTATGAGTTATTAACCTTCTTTTCTAACTGTTAAAAACTTAATAATATCTTCATTAATTCTATAAAGTCTTTCCATTTCTAAAACTGCTTGGCTTATTGCTTTATAATAAATTACTACATAATAACCTGTTTTATTATTTTGTACTTCATACGCAAGTTTTTTTAATCCAATTTCGTCTACTTTTTCAATTTCAATTAATTTTTTTATTTTCTCTATAATCTCGTTAAGAGCCTTTTTGTATTCGTCTTCTGTATAAGTTCCTTTTAATATTAATACACTTTCATAATTATTTTTATATTCCATTTTCTAATACCTCCAATTTTTTTTATAAGGTGCAAGTGCCTTTGACAAATGCACCTTCTTAATTATTAATTAATACAACTTACAAAGTCATTGCCACCAATTATTATATGGTCTAAAAAATTCATATCCATTATTTTCGCCATTTCTTTTATTCTATTTGTAACGTTAATGTCTGCTTCGCTTGCTTGTGCAATGCCAGAAGGATGGTTATGACAAATTATAATTTTGTTACAATTACATAATAATGCTGTTTTAAATATTCCTTGAATATCTAAGCAACAACTATCTAGTCCTCCTTTGCCAATTTCTGTATATGAAACAATTTGATTTTTTGTGTTTAAACATATAACTAGAGCATTTTCTTGTGTCGCTTTGTCTAGTTTTTCATACTCATTGATATATTTTACAATGTCTTTTGAAGATTTTATTGTCCTACTGTTATAATCAAAATTTTGCTCCTTTATAATTTGCAATTTAATTTTACTAAACTTCATTTTTTTACAACTCCTTTTATAGAAGGGGAGCTTATGCTCCCACAACCTCAATTACTTTTTCTGTTTTTGAATTTTCAATTTTTTTATTTTTTACTGTTTTAGGAATAGTAACTTTTGTTTCTGTTACTGGTGCTTTCTTTTCTGTTTTAGGTTCTTCAACTTTTTTATTTTTAGGTTCTTTGTCTTCTGCTGGTTTTGTTTCTTTTTTATTTTCAATTTTTCCTGTTCTTCTAATTTTTGTAATATATAATTCTGTTAATTCCTTTGTGTTTCCTGTTTCAAAGCCGTTTTCATATAAAAAGTTATTAATGTGTCTTATTGTACTTTTGCTGTCCCATTTTTCTACTTCGTTATGTATTTTAACTTCTCCTTTTATGATTTCACATATTAGAAAGCCGAAACTTTTTAAATATTTATCTCCATTTTCTTTTGTTCCTATTGTTGCCTTTCCGTGAAATGACTTTAATTTGCTCCAGCTTGGTTGTAATTCAACTTCTTCAACCTTTTTAACATTTTCATTTTTTAAATTTTTAATTTTTTCTTTCATAATAAAAAATACCTCCAATTTTTAATAGTTTTGAATATTAGTAGATTAATACTACTTATAAATTTTCTTTCATTACTATTGCAAATTAAAGATATTCTGTGATAAAATATAAATGTATTGCAATAGCAATGCTTGTAGCATATTAGCTGTCTTAACCGACCAAAGTTTACTCAGCTAATATGTTCTTTTTTGTTATAATTTCAACATTCAATTTATATCAACTCCTTTCAATATTTTACTAGGTTCAAAGTCTTTGTATCTCTTATGGCTCTACGTTTTAACCTACTTATATTGTATCTCTGTTATGATACTAAGTCAAGCAATTTATGAACTTTTTTTAAAAAGTGTTTTCTTTGAAGTTAAGGAGTAGCAAGGGTTTCAAGAAGTTTCTTTCTAACTTGACAAATGCGAACAAATGTGTTATAATTATATATGTAGAGTAATTATATTTATACTTATTTCTACAACAATTTAATAATAAGTTTACGAGCCATTTTAGATATTTTCGTAGCTTATTGGATTTTAGATAAAAAATTCAATTAAGAAGGGAAAGATGCTAAAATGGATTTTTTAGTGCCAAACGGTTTTATTAAGCCAGATTTTAAAGGAGTAAATTTTGAACTTTTTAGAAATGATTGTGTGCAGGTGTTGAAAGCATTACCAAACAATAGTATTGACCTTATTGTGTCAGATGTTCCGTATCATATTGTAATTGGTAGTAGGTGTAGCAATAAACAAGGTTATCCTGCAAAAAAACAAGGAAAGCTATTCGAGAATGATAGTGTTGAATTTTGCGAATATTTACCTTTACTTTATGATAAATTAAAAGATAATTCACATTGCTACTTGATGATTAATGAGAAGAACCTTGCCAAACTACAAACTGAAGCAGAGAAAGTCGGTTTTAAGTTCCAACAGTTGATTATATGGAACAAAGGAAACGCATTGCCAAATCATTATTATATGCGTTGTTATGAATGTATTTTGATGTTAAGAAAAGGAAATGCTAAAGACATAAACGATATGACAAGTAGAAATATTTTAGATGTGCCAAATATAAAGGCTGGTACAAAGGTACATCCAACGGAAAAGCCAGTAGAACTAATGAAGATATTAATTGAAAATAGTAGTAATAAAGGCGACATAGTATGCGACCCATTTATGGGGTCAGGAAGTACAGGGGTAGCTGCACTTGAAACTGGTAGAAAATTCGTAGGTATAGAAATTGATGAAAACTTTTATAAGGTAGCTTATGATAGAATACATAAACTTGCAACCTCAACATAAGGTATGGGGGCATATTGACCATATTTTACCTTAAAGAAAGAGCTATATACCCCGTTGCTAGCGAACTCCCACTTCTTGAAACAATGAAATATAGTAAGGTATAAAGAAATTATTGATATATCAACATTTTAAATAAATTTTAGATAGAAAATAGTAGAATATCTTGGAAAATAAGCATTTTTGAGGTGGTTTACTCTCACAGAAAGTAAGGTTGTAAATTTTACATTACAACCTTACTTGGTTAATTTATTTATCACTATCTTCTTCTAATTCCATTTCATCACCCCAATCATCATCTACTGTTGCTAAAAGTCTTTTTACTTGTTCAACTTCTTTTTGTAACTTTTCAGATTCTTTTAACTTTATTGCTCTATTCACTACAAGTACTTTTGAATTGTCAAATATTTCTTCTCCACCATTTATTGCTTTAGTATGTGTTGCGTTATAATAACGAACTTCAGGTCTATTATCATATTTTTCAAGCCAGTCAACCATAATTCTTATGTCATATAACATTCTTTCAGTTTTGGTTTTACATCTACTACGAACTACATTTTTTTTGTATAATTCAAATAACTCTCTTTGGTAATATTTTAACATACTACACATTTTATCATAAGATATTGTTATTCCTATATATTTATTACTTGTACCATTATTTAGTTCTCTTAATGTTTCTTGTATACTTATTGGTATATAAGTAAATCCATAGTGTATTCTTAAATAATTAACTAATCCTTCCATTTAATTTTCAATTCCTTTCTTTATTTTTCACAATTTCCAAGATACGGTCAAGTTATAAAAAATACCTTGCCCGTTGTATTTATTTATCATTATTGATTAAACGAAGTTATGGACAGGATGACAAGCTAAAATAGAAAAGTGGGGAAATTCTGTTTGAATTATGTTAGTTATATTCAATTATTATATTGAATATATATCCCTATACCTAAAATAACCTGTCATCTTGTCCTTATCTTTTCTGTTTCAGTGTTTGTAATGGTTTTGGAGTGTCAAGGTATTTTTGATACCTTGGTTATAACATATCAAATCCAAACTTTTTCTTAACTTCTTCTAGTTTTTCTTTTGTAATGATGTATCCTGTCTTTTTCTTATCTCTTACAGTTATTGTTGAAGAAGGTATCCTTTTCACTTCCTTTTCAAATCCAAAGCCTGACATATATTTTCCAACACTTTCATTAGATTTTATTTCTGGAAAATCTCCAGTATCTTTTAAATCCCAGTATAGTTCGTCAATTCTATACCAGTTTTGATATATCAAATCATTTCTATCTTGTATGTATTCTGTTAAGAAAAGAAGTAGTCTAGGCTTTAATTCTGAAAATTTTGCTTTCATCAATTCTTCGTGAAGAATTTTTGAATAACTAATTATTGAATTTTCTGTTGTTATATTTTCTTCTTTATCTACTATCTTTGATATTGCTAATAAAGGTTTCCATAGGTCTTTTTCTCTTGGTGTATAACCTTTTTCTAATGCAAACAACTCTTTATCTTTATATAGATTAATAATTTCATCTACATATTTCAAACCAAAGATATGCAAATCATTTTTTATCTTGCTGCACTCTGCTTTGAAGTCAGGGTCATTACTAATAAATTCAGTAAGACTTGATACATCTTTTGCTCTTTGCATACTAATTTTTATACAACGAGATAAAAGGACATCATCAATATCAGTAATTCCTGCAAACACCTTAGGCGAAAATGCACTAAAGGACTCTGGTTTATAATTATCACTAGAACATCTTTTAACTGTTGCACCATTTTTAAAACCAGCTTTTAATATTGCTAGTATTAGACCTTTTTCTTCGCCAGTCATATCTTCGAATTCGTCTAAAAATAAAGTCGAACCATTATTGTCTATTGTTCTATACACTATTGCTGGTGTACCACCAACATTGGTATCTCCATTAAATGAAAAACTCATTACTATATCTATTACATTTGACTTTCCACTTCCAGCCTCTGCATTGAGCCAAATGTAAGGTACATATCGAAATATGCAATAGATATATGTGTGCATAATCCACAATGATATTATATCATAAAGTTCAGTATATGGAAAAATTATGTATTTTTGTAATTGTTGTTTTAATGTTTTAAATACATTTCCAGCAGTTATATTATCTTCTCCATTATAAAATCTCATATATGCCCTCATACTAAAAGCACTAGAATTGTTTTGATGTTTAAGATATATTCCCACTTTTTCGCAGTCTTTATACTCACATATTTCTTTTTTAGATGAAACAAAGTATTGTTCAAACTTTCCACTTTTATCTTTTTTTAGTGCCATATAACTTAAGCCATATTCCTTAGTGTAGTCCATAGAAGGTATTATAGGTGTTATTGTACCGTCATCATCAGCCATACTTTCCATAATGATTTCTATTTGTTTATCTTTAAATTGTTTTGTCTTTGAATATTCTGCTATATATACATCATTTAACATTAATCTTTGTTCATCAGTTAAAAGTAGTTGTTTGTATGCTTTATCAAGTAGTTTTGCTTTTTCTTCTGATGATACTTGTTCATCTTTCACTATTTTTAACAAAATTTCTTCAGCTTTTTTGTAGTTGCTAGAAGCGTCTAGCTTTGACGCCTCTAACTTTTCTATTTCTTTTGTGTATGTTTCTATTGTTGTTTTTCCTTCTGTTTGTATTTGTTTAGGTTCTTCTACATTATTATTCTTCTTTGCCATTTGCAAGTTCCTCCTTGTTTTCTTCTTTTAGTTTTTTATTTTTTTCTCTTGTTTCTTTCTTCTTTTGATTTCTTTCTTCTCTTTTCTTAATTAAGAATTGTGGATTTTCTGATATAAATTGATTTATTATATCTACTACTTCCATTCTATACTTTGCATATCCTTTATCTGTTATAATAGGCTTATTATCTGATAAATGTATTGCAATAGCATATCTACCATATTCCTTACCTTCTTCTGTTAAGATTATTTTTTCGTCAACTCTTTCAAAAAAATGTAATTCTTCCAGTATATCGTTTACTTCTGTACCTGTAATTTTTTTATCATTAAAAATAATATGTATTGATAATTCCGTTGGAGTAAAAAATTCTCCATATTTTTTACTTACTAAACTATCCCAATTATTTTCTTTGATAGTATGATTAACTATTTCTTTAATCTCTTCTTTTAATTTTTTCATAAAAATTTCCTTTCTTCGTTCACTTGCTTTAAAGAAAGAAATGTGCTACAATTAATTTAGGAATTTTATGTGAGCACACTGCTTACTTTAAAGGAAAGAGCATTGATATTTTTATCTTTGCTTTTTTCTTTTTTGCCTCGTTGCTTTCTTTAACTTGCCAAAGATATTTAACACAAATCTTTGAAAGCGAGGCAATTCTCACAGAATTATTTACGTCATTAAATTGCATTTTTACCACTTCCTTTCATTTCTAATACGATTATTATCTTAATTAGTTCTAATCTCTTCTTGACTTTTTCCACTGTTCAAAAGCTACTTTATCTACACCGAAATTTGCGACCAATTTTCAAAGCAGGAAAATCTTCTCTTGCAAAAACTTCATATGCTTTGTTTCTTCCAATATGCAAATTTTCTTGAACTTGCTTGACCGTTAATATTTCTGTTAAATTCTGTGTTTCTTCCAAGTTATCCTCCTTTCTACAATTTCAAAGAAAGTCCTGCTGTTCACCTTGAAATCCAGCATCACTTTGCAACTGTGATAACTATTATATCACAAAAACAATATCTTGTCAATCCCTTTATCACAAATTCGCTTTTATTTTTTTCTCACTATAATAATTGACAAATAATTTAAAATATGATATAATATCCATATACTTGATAAAGGAGGTATTATATGACCATAGGAGAAAATATTCAAAAATATAGAAAAGAATTAGGTTGGAGTCAAGAAGAATTGGCTAGGAAACTTAATGTTTCTGTTAGTACAGTTGGAATGATAGAAACAGATAAAAGAAATGTAAAAGATTCAATAAAATTACAATTATGTTCTTTATTTAATATATCAATATCAGAATTAATGGGAACAAACGAAATTAATTTTAGCAAATTAAAAAATAGTATTATATTTGTATTCCTTCAATATAAAACAGATAAAAAAACATTTTCAGAAATAAAAAAGGAAACAATTGCAATAGTAGAAAATCGACAATATCTTGAACTTAGAAAATTGAAAGTAAAAAGAGAAACAAAAGAAATTATAAAGGTTATATTGCAGTTTGCTAATGGTGTATGTTTTAATAATTTCTTTATGTACAATATAGAAAAAGAAGATAAGTTTATACAAGAGCATAAAGAAAGCATAGTTCAAGTAATAAATTCAATGCTATATGACGAATTACAACTAAATTCCTTTTTACCTGTAATCTCACAATATACACTTTATCATAAGTCAGAAACAACTATATTAAAAAATCCATTTGAAGAAGAAGATAAATTTATTGCAATACGAATAGAAAATGAGAAAATGAACCCTAAATATGAAAAAGGTAATATTGTTATAATACAAAAATCAGATATATTCACTAATGGTCAAGATGTCTGCTTTAAGAACAAAACAATTTATGATATAGGCAGAATTTATATTGACAGTAATACTGTTGCTATTAAATATTTTAATACTACCAATGATATACAATTTTTTGAATTAGAAGAATTTAAAAAAATGTATATAGGATTTGTAATTTCAACACGATTATATAATTAAATTATAAATAATAAGAGAATGTAAACCCATCGCCAAACAGTTTTACATTCCCTTTTAGTCCAAATACTTATAAGAAAGCATTTGTTACCTTATATATTTATTGTATCAAAAAATATAACAAAAAGCAATAAATCAACAAAATCTTTCTTAAAGTATTTGAAAAATAAATATTTTAAGGAGGTTTTATTTTATGGCAGGTCGTCCAAAAAAGGATACAAAAACACAAGGAAGAAAAGGAACTGGAACTGTAACAGTAAAGATACAAAAAATAGATAGAAAAGAAAATCGTTTATCTAAAATGTGTAAGATATGTAGTGCTTGTGAAGATAGAAGTATTTGCAATAACAGAGAGGGTACAAAAAAATGTAAAAAGTGCTTGGAATGTAAAGGAAAGGACTGTGATAGATTCTATGTTTATGCTCCACATACAGCTTTGACATCATCTAAAGGAGGAAAAAAGAGGAAATATTTAGGCAGATATGATAAACAAGAAGAAGCTCAAAATAGTATTATTCAAGCTCAAAATGGTGGATTTATAGAAACAAACACCACTACTTTATATGAGGTGCTTGAACAGAAAAATACAAAGAATCTACAGGCTAATGCAATAGCACCAAGTACAGATGATAGAAATAGAGCAATTAGAGATAAAATGAGGAAATACGGTTTAGCAGATAAAAAAATACAAAAAATCTCAACAGATGAAATACAAGATTATTTGAATGATTTAAAAGATTCTTATTCTCAAAGTGAAATAGATAAACAAACAGATGAAATAAAGTCAGGATATAAGTTTGCAATAATCAATCATCTTGTATCAATTAACCCTTGCGAAACCTTAATTAAAGTTACAAGTTCATTACCTGTGAAAAATGCTAGACCATTTGAACTAGATGAGCAAAATCTTTTTATGAATTATATAAATACATACGATAACTTAACAGATATAAGGTCAGGAATGGATAGTATTACTTTTAGAAATGTTGTAAAACTTGCATTTGCTACAGGTCAAAGAATTGGAGAATTATTAGCATTACAAATTGGATATGATAAAAAGCACTACACAAGCGATATAAACTTTGAAAAGAAATATTTTAGAATATCAAAAACAATATCTACAGAACATAACAAGCCAGTTTTAAAAAATGGTACAAAGAACTCAAAAAAAAGAATTAGAAAAGGTCTACCTCCATATATAGATATAAGTTTTAATGTTGCTAATGATGATGTCATTGAAAAGATACTAAAAGAACAAATTGAACACTCAAAAAATAATCCTAATAACAAACAGCATTTTCTATTTTGTAATGATAATGGGAGTTTCTTAACACATCATCAAATAACAGATACTTTCAAAAGAATATGCAGAGAATTACATATACAAGAAGATAACACCAAAGGCTGTCATATCCACCAAGCTCGTCATTCCTTTGTTACAAGGTGTTTAGAGGCTCGGTATGAACATAGAAATCATTGCTGATATTATAGGAGACAATATTGAACAGGTTTTAGAAACTTATGCTCATATCTTAAAAAGGTTTAAAGATGATGAACTAGATAAATTACACAATTATTATAAAAATAATAATATAATTTTTTAAAATTAAAATAGTAAAACAGTTGGTATAAGCTGATTTTACTATTTTTTATTTTAACTATTTTTTTTACCCAAATTTAACCCATTTTATTTTTCATTTTAACCCAATTTTAACCCAGATATTTTAATTTTATATAACACACCATAAAAAGTAAAAAATAAAAATCCCTATTTCTAGGGACTTACAGGTATTATATAACACTGTTTAAAATTACATAACACCTAGATATTGGAGGCGCCACCCGGATTTGAACCGGGGATCAGAGTTTTGCAGACTCGTGCCTTACCGCTTGGCTATAGCGCCATATTAGTATTCTAGACTTTTGGAGCAGGTAACGGGAATCGGACCCGTAACTAATCCTTGGCAAGGATTCATTTTACCACTAAACTATACCTGCAAGTAAATTCTGAAAAATCCCAACATACAAAAATTAATAATACATATTGCAATTTTAACAGAAACCACTATTATAATAACAAAATTATGCTAAAAAGTCAATATTTAATGTTATAAAATATTCAAAAAATTGCATCATATAACTTAACATATCTTTTTTCTCCACTGTATACTTATTTAAAATATCAATAGTCTCAATAATTTCACCATTACATTTTACAATTGCAGTACCAATCTTTCTATTTTTCTCCACTGGTGCCTCATATTCAAATATTGCATTAATTTCAACAATAACATTTTCCTTATCCCCTACTTTTAATGGTATCAGTTTATTCTTTACTTCTGACAATTCTAATTCCATACCATATAACTTTTTCCCTTTATTTATATATATGCGATTACAATTAATTTGTTTCCAATTTTCAAATTCTTTTTTTACAATTTCTTCTATATTTACCCTTTCAAAATTTTTAAATGAGTACTCTATTAATTTAGCACTATCAGAAGTTCTTTGTTTTTTAGTATCTGCACCTAATACTACAGTTATAATCTGATTGCCATTTCTCGTGCAAGAAGTTACCAAACATCTTCCTGCTTCACCTGTGAAACCTGTTTTTACTCCATTTACACCACTTAATACTCCTAAAAGTTCATTAGTATTATATATATTCCTTGTAATTCCATTTATGCTTATATTTATACTTTTTGTATTAACTATTTCACAAAATTTTTTATTTTCTAGTGCATAGTCAGTTAATTTTGCAAGTTCATATGCAGTCGTAAAGTGATTCTCATTATCTAATCCGATGAGGAGTAACAAAATTTGTATTTTCTAGATGTAATTGTTTAGCTTTTTCATTCATCATCTTTGCGAAGCCTTCTATACTTCCACCAACATATTCTGCCAAAGCAACAGCTGTGTCATTCCCTGAACGTAACATTAAGCCATATAATAAATCATTTACAGAAATTTTGTCACCTGTATTTATTTTTAGTCTTGAACCTCCTGTGTTTGCTGCCTTTTTTGATATTGTAACAATATCCGATAAATTAGTATTTTCTAATACAACAATTGCTGTCATAATTTTAGTAGTTGAAGCCATAGCTCTTTTATCTTTCTCATTTTTCCCCCATATTACCTTTTTAGTAGTTCTATCATAAATTACAGCAGCTCTTGAATTTAGAATTGGATCTTTATCAATATTTGTTGATACTTCTTGAAAAATTTCTTTTTCTAAAACTACTTCTTCTATTTCTTCATCTTCATCATCTGCATATACAAAAGTATTCATCATTACAAAAATTACTAATAATATTGTTAATACTATTTTCTTATTCATAAAAAATCACCTTTTACATCTTATTATAAAAAGTGATTTTTATACCTATTTTTAGAAATATCCTATTTGCATCTCTTCTTCTTCTATTTCTCTTTCAAATTCTCTTTTCTGATTTATTTCTTCATTTACTCTTGATTTAGCTTGTTCTTCTGTAAGCCTTTCTTCTCCAATCATATAATTAATAATATCAATTGCTTCTTCCCTTTGGTAACCCTCTTGTATAAATTTTTCTATAATTCCTTCTAAATCTAATTCATCAATTTGAATACCATCATCACTAAAGCCACTGTTTTCAACTTTTGCATAATTTTCTGTTATTTTATCAGGATTACTAGACTTATGTGTCAAATCTGTCATTTCATTTACTTGTTGCGAATTATAATCTCTTCCTTTCATTTCTACTGCATGGCTAGTCCACTCTCCATTTGCACCAAGTCTTGCTTCTTCTACTTCTAAATATCCCATATCTAAATTGATTGATATTCCTATTTCTCTTATATTTGCACCTCTTGACTGTATTCTTGTTGTCATAAATTGATGTGGCATTTCTTCTTCAACTGGATCTCCATTTCGTCCCATACTTACAACTTTTCTCATATATGATTTACTATTATCTATGTATTTTGATGGTTGCATATTTCCATCTTCATCAATGTACTCTGCTTTTACTATTCCATCTTTATCTCTATAGAAAAATAAGTCTCTTTCTAATTCTGGATGATTTCTATATATATAGCTATTATCTCTTACAAATGCTATATTGTTTGTCTGTATTCCTTTTCTCTTAGCAATTTGCTCTACTGTAATGTTTCTGTTTTTTTGATTTTGCTGTGCCTTCTGGAACCTCTCCTCATCTCCACCATAACGTTCTTCTTTTATATATTCTGTTATTTGCTCTTCTTCCATTTTGAAGTTTTTATCCTTATTTTTTTCTAATAAATCTTTGTATTCTATTTGACCATCTAAATCTACTAATTTATTATATAAATAACTGTCATCTCCATCTCTTTGTTTCATAAGCTCTAAATATTCTTTATTAAATTGTATTTTTCCATCTTGAACTTTTCCTATATTATTATTTTCATCATCATATAGCTCAAATACTATTTGCTTTTCCTTTTTATTATTGATTATTTCTCTTTCTACTATAAGTGTATCTTGCTCAAATAAATATTTTGATGTTTCTTCTGGTAATAAAGACATTTTTTCATAATATTCTATTGATTTTATTCTTTCATTTTGCCCTAATGTTTTTGATAATTCTATATATAAATTTGCTATTGTCTCTTTCTTAATCTTTAATTTTTCTTGTTCCCTTTGTTCTATTTCTTCCATTTTATTCATCCCTTCTTTTTTACTATGTTTAGTAAAATTACTACTTCTGCTTAGCCTATTTTCTAAAATATTCTAAAAACTATATTCCTTATACACTAAATGAGAATACAAAGTCTGTTCCTTCTTTTAACTGTACTACTATTGTTTTTTCTATAGCATTTTTTTCTATATTATCGGCATCTGTTATTAATACTGTAAAAATGTAATTATTATTTTGAATATCTACTTTCGAATAAGACATTATATTATTTCTAAAGAAATTACTTTTAACATACTGTTCAAAACTTGATTGATTTTTAAAATATTGTTCTTTAAAATTATCTGCTAATTTATTATAAATATATTTATAATCCATATTATTTAGTGCCTGCCTTATTTTCTCTATATTTAGACTACATCTCACCTCATAATTTGCATTATTGTATTGTTCTGTAAATTGAGCAATATCTACTGTATAATTATCTAACATAACTGTATAATTATTATCTTTATCTTGTCTAAAAATATAATATTTATTATTTTGATCTATACAGATATATTCTATATAATCTATATATCTTATTACTGAGTATTTTTCTAATCTTGCACTATTAATTCCATTTCTATTATTGTCTATATATTGTTTAAATTCTTCAATATTATTAAATTTTGCATCTCTATATTCCTTTTCTAAATGTTCATATGCAATGTCTGGTCTTGCTAAAATTGTTTTCTTATAGATATTTAAATATTGACTCGAAAGATACTCTGCATTTATTCTTTGGTATTTAAATTCATTATCTTCATTTTTTAATATTTCACCTTGTTGATACTTTTCTATTTTTATCTCTTTAATATTGTTATCCAAAATTGGCTCTACTGAAAATGTACTATTTAAACTATCTAAATTTATAATTGTATAAAGTTCTCTTTTATAATTACTATTTATATCTTGTATAAAACCATATGCTATATATGTGACTAGATTTTTATTTTGTTGCATTGCATTTATACTTAATGGTACATATATTACTTTTTCTGTGATTTCATCTATATATTTATCAATATTATTAATCTGTATATTATTTTTATCTATATATTCTTTGCTTAAAATATTATATAATGAATCATTATAGATCTCTAAAAATTCCTCTTCTGACATATATATACTTCTATCATTAACTAAGTCTAAATATTGTTGCACACAATTAGACACTGTATAAAAATCGGTATCTGAAGTTACTTTCTTCACTGCATTTTCACTATATAATATTAAATCTTCGTCTTCTGCTTCCATTTTAAATAATCCACCTTCATTATTTATTAATATTAAAATAGTAATTATAATAATAACAATTATTATCATTAATATGATTATAATTTTTTTTATTTTATTCATATAAAATTCCTTTCTTCATATATCTTATAGTTAATTCTTACATTGGTTCAATAATTGCTTTAAAAGTTATAACATCCCTATTTATTGCCCTAGAAGCTCTATTAAAATCTTCTATACTTTTATATGGTCCATCTAATCCAGTACCAGAATCCATTATATAAAAAGCATAACCTTGTGCTTTTAATTCGTCTGGTACTGGTACTACTGCAAGTACATGACCTTTTATCCTTGCAATAGCACATTTTCCTTGTGCCAATGCTGCTATAGCTTGAGCACTGCTTGGGTACATTGTAGACTTTAGATTATAATATTTTTGTAAAAGTCCATTATTACATATTCCCTCATAAACACTTCCTACACCATATGAATAATAACTTGCATAATTAGGGAAATAGCTTTCTAGCGCTGACACAAAACTATCTGGATTAACTCCTTCATCTCCTGTTAGTCCTGCAACTATCATAGACATACTTGTTGGTCCACAACCTGAGCTCGCTATAGTTTTAGGATTACGTCCATATGTTCTATATCCATAATTTGCTTGTAAATAGTGTGGGAAAGTATAACCTGCTGCTTTTACTTTTTCTGCTTTTACATAATCTTCTCTACTTCCTGATGTTGTAACAAAATCTGCACTCGTTTTTCCATTAAACTGATCATAATATGACTGTGCATATGCTACCCTTTGAGACATACTTGATTTTGCATATTTTGCTCCTGGTCTTTCAAAAATATAACAAAATATTCTTGTTGAAGTTTCTACATCTTTTGCATCTATCCACTCAGATGGACTATGCTTAATTCCATCATACATTGTTGAACTTACATATAAAGCATATGAAGCATATCCATCTGCACCGCCACCTTTTGTCAACTCTCCTCTTAAATATTCTATTTGTGTATTTTCGTCTTGCCATGTAGTTCCTTTTGATGCTGCATATGCTTTAAGATTTGAGTTTCTTCCCTTAGGACCTCTATTATTATTAGTCCATTGTGCTAACCCTATACCACCATTATTTTCATTATATCCGCCTTCTACTATTGCTGGATTTAATCCTCCTGATTCATAGTGTAAATTTCCTAACGCTCCTGCTGCTGCTATATCACTATATCCTAAATCTTTTAATGTACACCATACTTTTTCTGCAATAGTACTACCTACCAATGGTCCTACTGACGAAAAATTACTTTTTATTGTTAATTCTGGAACTGTTGTAACTCCAAAATCATTTCCACTTATTTTATATAAGATATATTTTAACATTTGCTCTAGGGTTTCATTTTCCATATTCTCATCCATTAGTTCAAATAACATATCTCCACCAGTTATCAAACTATTGTATGCTTCATCTCTTGGATATATCATGCTATTATATGGTACTTTGCTTATATATATATAACTTTTAGCTGTTTTTTCAAATTCATCTATTTTTATATATGGATCTTTTTCTATTCCTGGTTTATATTCATTTTTGGTTGTTGTTGAAGAATCTGTAGAATCTGTTGTAGTACTATTTGCATATACCATTTCCTTTGTATATAATAAAGTATCTGCTTTAGTAATTGTAGGTGTTAAATTATGTGTTATATCTGTAGTTTCTACAGTAATAGACTCTTTTTCTTCTGTTGTATTTCCTTCTTCATCTGTATGTGTATGAGATACCTCTCTTTTACTTTTAGTATATGATTGTGTTCTTACATTTTGCATTGTAATTACAATTTGAGTATCTTTTGTTTGATCTGCCAAATCTAAAACATAATATTTATTACTTGTAATCATTGCCATATCTATGAAAAACATTATTGGTATATTATATTGTGATGTAACAGTTTTGTATCCAAAAGATTTAATTGAATACGATATTTCATCTTCAATAGTTGTTCCATTTTCTACTTCAATATGTCTATTTTGTGCTACTACTAGTATATTGTTCGATTTATCCACTGTATAATGAGACAAACAGTCTGGATTTTTATCCGAAACTTCCTCTTGAAATTTATCATAACTTACAAACTCTAATTTCTTACTTCCTGTTAATCCTTCTGATACATCATCTGGATTGGTCATCCAAACTTGAATTGCACCTTTTTTATATCCTATATTGTACCCATCAACTGTTTGAGTAATTAAATTTGCTTCTAAAAAACTTTTTATGTCTTCTTTTTCTAAATCATAATCTTCTAGCCTTATTGCATTTTCGCCCTCTTCTAAGTTTTTTATTAATTTGTCTAATTGCTCATCTGAAACAGTATAAGTATTACCATCAAGTGTAAAAAAGTCTACAATATTCTCGATAGCTGTTGAAAATGCTTCTTTTATATTTTCTACTACTTCTACTATATTCCCCCAAAATGCTACTGCTAGTACTATAAGTATTACTCCACCTAATATCCATGGTAAATATGGACCTAACAAAGCTGCTAACTTAGCTAAAAGTTTTGTTCCTGCCTCTACTGCCGCTTTAGTTGCCTTTGCTCCAAGCTCTGCTGCCTTTTTTGTTGCTTTACCTGTTGCTTTTTTAGCCTGAGCAGAAACTTCTCTTTGGAGTTTTTGTTTTGCCATATTTGTTGCATAATCTGTAGCTTGTTTTATTGCACTATTTTGACCATTTTGTTGTCTTGTAGATTGGTTTTCTCCTGAATTTCCCTGTGGATATACATTTTGTCCCCCATTAATATTCGATTCTTGATTCCTTTCTTGTCCTTCATTATTATTTGGTTCTTGATTCATTTCTTGTTCTTCTAATAATTGTTCATCTTCACGCATTTTCCTCACCTCTTTTTAGTTCGTTTTTCTTTTAAATTAAAATATATATCTATAATCTTTAAACTTAAATTATTTACATATTTAGATTAATTTTTGTTACTTAGTTAAAATATCTACACCAAAGTTTTATAATAATCTTAAATACTTATATCAAAACTAAATAATCCTTTTGTTACTCCATTTTCAAAATACATATTATTAAACTTAATTTCACTTATTTTTCTATTCAAATTGTACATTTTCGCATATTTGATTTTTATTTTCTTCTCTACACCACTTTCAACTCTTAAGTTATTATCTGGTATTTCATTTGTAAATGCTAAATACTCTAAACCTCTTTCGTCTGTTACATTCCAAGTAGAGCTTTCACTTTCATCATATGTTTTTACTGGATAAGCATTTTTATTATTGAAATAGACTTCATATATTTGATAATCTATAAAATTTTCCCTTGCTACTACATTTATACTAAAATTATCTTTGGTTTGACTTTTATTTATTTGCTCTCTACTTACAAATTTATTTATGTTTAATTTATAATCATCTTTTTGCTTTACTATTGTATAATAATCTTCTAATGTATACTCTGATTTATACCCTCCTTGTGCTAAAGCATCATTTGTATATCTAATTTTGTAAGTTATGTAGTTTCCATTAGAAACCCAGTTTTCAATTTCATATTCTTTATAACTATTAAATACTAAATTGTAATATGTATTTATAAAATCTTCCTCTGTTGGAAAAAGAATATCTTTACAATCTTGTGATAATAGTTCATATGCTTTTTTTGTATTTTTCGTATTGCAATATTTTACAAATTCATCTATCATGCTTTTACTTTTTTTAGCAACTTCTGTAGATGTTGAACCTTCTTTTATAACAGAATCTTTAATTTCTTTATCTATAATAACTGTATTTGTTAGTTCATTTATCCTGCTTTTATTTTCATCTTCTATAAATTGATTTAAAGCTTGTATAAGAATAAATGCAAGTATAACTGCAATTACTATCATAATTACTTTTGATTTATTTTGATTAAAATACCTAATATACTTATTAAACATATTTTTTCCTTTCTTAATTAAACTATATTAAAATATCATTTGTTTGAACTATGTGTTTTTTTACATATAACTTCTTTGTTTAAAATATAATTTTTAAATATATTACTTTTTTAAAATATATTTATAAACAATAGTTAAAACTGTTTACTCTTTGGTCTTATATAAAAAGGTAATACATATTCATAGTAAAAAATATACCAATAAATAAGCACCTTTTTATATAAAACCAAAAGGCTATAAACCTTTTGGCTATTTTAATATTCTATGTATTCAATGTACTTTCCATAAAGTTAAAGCTATCATCTGTTCTTTGCTGAGCAGCTTCTCTAGTCATTCCATTATTTACTAATTGTTCTGTTAAAGCTGATTTACGAGATCTAACTTTCTTGTAATCGTTAAATCCTGACTCGCCTAAGTCTGTTCTTATTTTTGCTAATGTTAATGCTTCATTATGTGCCATTGTTAATTGTTCTTGTGTTGGCTCTCCGCCACCTTGAATTTGTCTTGCTCTATCTCTTAATCCATCTTCTAATTTAATAGCATCTTTTATTCTGTCTAGGTCTTTAATTCCATTACTATTAAATGTAGCTGCTCTATCCATAATATCACTAATTTGTGCATCTGTTTTGTCTTTGAAATTATCTTTGAAATATTGCTTAGTTTTGTAATCTCTCTTAAATTCTTTTTGTTGTTTAGCAAGTTGCTTTCTAGCATAATCTTCTGGAGTATAACGACCTTGGTCAAATGTGTCCATTACACTTTGTGCTCCTGATATTACTCCTTCTACTCTATTTGCTGCATTATTTCCTATTGAATTACCAGCAAGAGCTCCTCCTATTGCAAATTTACCTATATTATCTAGATCATCAGATACTATTCCTGCTGCCATACCTATTGCTGTTCCAGCTGCAATTCCACCAGCCTTTACTAAACCTCTTGCCGCACCTTTTGCTGCCATCTTAGCAATTCCTCCTGCTCCTCCAACACTGCTATATGCTTTTCCTGCAACATTCTTAATTCCGCCTATGAAGCCTCTTCTTTGTCCTCCTGTATTTCCACTAATTCTACCTGCACCTGCACTGCCTAAACCTGCATTACCTACATTTGTATGTGCCTCAATAGTACCATCTGGTAAAACATTTGCCCTTAGGTATGGGCTTTCTGGTCTTTGTACAGATACTCTTGTACCTAAATAATTTCCATTTTCATCAGTAAATTGTTGTATTCCTATTCTAGTTGCATTATCATAACCTGATTGATCTCCTAATTGACCAATTCCATTAGTTGCTACTGGATTTCCTTCTTGAGAACCTAAACCGATATCTCCACCTATATTGCTTGGAATTGTTACTCCATTAGAATTACCATCTATTCCACTTGGACTTCCAGCTCCGCTTGAGCTTCCTGCTCCAGTTTGACTTCCTGTTCCACTATCTCCTCCAGCTGCGCCTTGTGCACTTCCTGACAATGCTCCTAGTATTCCCATACCTGAATTTGCTTGTCCTCCATTATTATTTGCATTCCATGCCATTCCTTGCACTGCTTGTGCTACTGCTGGAGCTCCTGCTACTAATGAAGCTGCTCCTGCTAATGCTGATGCTCCTTTTGGTGCATCTGGATCTTTTATTCCTAAATTATTTGCTGTTCTAATTTTATTAGTAGCATTTGCAGCAACTCTTTTTCCACCTCTTGCAACAGTATCTAATATTCCTTTTGTTATCATACCACCTGCAAATCCTCCAAGGCTTTGACCTGTTGTATTTCTAAAGTTAAACATTTGCTTTAATATTTTTTCTGCTGGTAATATAAATGCTAAAGCTACTATTGCGTACAACATATTTGTTGCTGCTAGTGATAATGCTGAAGTTACAAGTACTGTGTATAATAATAAATGTACTGGCTGTATTAGTGCATTATATATATATTCTTTTAACCAAAAACTAAATGCTTGTGCTTTTGAGTCTCCCGCTTTGTCTAATGGGTATGTAAGTGCTACAAGTGGTGCTATTATTGTTAAGAAAATCATATTTATTAACCTTTTTAAATATGTAAATGTAAACATGATAGTATAAACTGTTAATGCAACATATAAAATTAAATATCCCCATTTTTTTCCGCCATCTTGATATTCACATTGAATTCTTGCAGCTCCCATAAGTGTAGTAGCAAAAGATTCTTCTTCATCTATACTACTTATATAATTTTGCTTTTCTGCTTCTTCTTTAGTAAGTATATTAGAGTTATTTTCTGGCTTTTCTTCTGGTGATGACTTAAGTATTCCTACATATACCTCATTACCTTTAATATCATCATTTGATATCATATCAGTTATCGCTTCTGTCATTGTTAATGTAAATGCCATTATATAGTGTAAGAAGAATATTAAACACATTGCAACTAGCCAGTCTACTATACTTTGTTTATATTTTGCCTTTTCCGCATTGCTTGATGTTATTATCATTCTAATTCCTAAGTATATTAGTACAGATAATAGCCCAACTAATGCTAAGTTTCTTAATGCTACATACCAACTAGATACAACTCCTCTTAAGTGTGCCACTACCGATTTTGGTTCTTCTGTTGTATCTGGAATATCATCTCTAAAAAAGTTTACATCTAATGATGGTAACCTTCCAGAAAATATTTGTGCTGGTGTATATTTTAAAATTGGGATTCCATAGTCTCCAATAAAATCTCCCGGATCCATAATAATTGTTGGCAGTGCATCATCTGCTTTATATGGGTTTGCTTTAATATAATCCCTTGCAGTATCCCAATCTTTATCTGGATATACTGTAAATACATTTTGACTTTCTACCATAAAATTTGCCATCAAACAGTTAATCGCATCACATATAACACAAATTAGCCCTACAACTGGAGCAGATAACGTACCTCCTATACCAGCTTGACTATATGTTGGAACAATAAAATTGAATAATATTAAAAATACACATGTTATTATTATCTTTTGTATACTTTTCTTTTTGGTTAAGAAATTCATCAAATATTACCTCCTTTTTTTATTGTTCTCTACTTCTTTGCTTTTTTACTAATTTGTTTAAGTTAGTTTCTACAAACTCAAATTCCTTACTTGTTGGTTGAATTTGCAATATTGCTGTATCTGAGCCTACTTTTAATAAACCTTCCCCTTTAAAACAAGTTACTAAAAATCCTGCTTCACCTTCACTTAGCTTAAATACTTCTTTTAGATAATTAATTTCAGATTTATCTTGTGCTAAAAATAGTTTTGTATCTGAAGATGTTAAAACTGCTTGTGCTTCTGGTTTTTCATAAAAGTCTTGAAACCTTTGAGATATAATTGCAAGTGATACATTTCTTTTTCTTGCACGTCTTGCCATTGTATTTAAGAAATCTACTGCCTCTGGATATGGAAGTAACATCCATGCTTCATCAACTAATACTCTTTTTTTAGCAGCTTTTTTTCTATCTTCACTATTTTTCTTAACATATTTTTCCCATATCCAAGAAAGTAAAATTTGTTGTGCTAAAGGTCTTGCAAACCTTTCTTCTAATTGTGATATGTCTAAGTTTATAAATAATGAACCATCTAATAAGTCAAATGTAGATTGTCCATCAAAATATGCCATTTGTCCATCATATTCTCTAATATATTGCTTCATAACCTTTAACAAATAACTATAGTGAAATTGGTAGTCTGTATTTGTATTTTCTTGTGCCTTTCTTTGAATTCTTCTATACCAAGAACCTATTGTTGGCATTAATTTTTTTTCTCTACCTAACATGTTTCCTGTTGTTCCATCTGGTCTTCTTTCATACAAACTCATTGGATCACTATTAATTTTAGCTGCTGCATATTCTTCTGCTACAGACTCTGCTATTATTTGTTTTGTAAGTTCGTTTACTTCTGTACTTCTTGTACTACCTCTTGCCATTGTAAGTAATGCTTGTGTTACATCTTCAACTTTATTTTCAACATTTAGTACAACTCTGTCTTTTCCTGTTATTTCATCTTTTACTATTTCTGACTCTATATCAAATAAATTTATTACTGTTTTTGAGTTTGGACTTAATACAACATTTATTCCTCCTAGACTTTCTGCAACTATACTATACTCCCCTTCTGCATCTAGTGCTAAACTTTGTATTCCCATAAGTACTGCTGACCTTGAAATTAATGTTTTCATTGTAACAGATTTACCAGCACCAGATTTTGCAAATATAACCATATTGTAGTTTGTTAAAGAATTGTGAAAATTGTCGAATAATATTGGTACTCCTGTCTGCTTATTAAAACCTAGTGGTATACCTGTTGGATGTCCTACTTCTGATGTTGTAAATGGGAAAACTGTTCCCATAGACCTACGGTCAAATGTATGTGTTTTCCTTACTTTGTCTTCCATTAATGGTAAGTTAGATTTAAAAGCATCTTCTTGCATTGCCCATGCACTTTTTATTCCAACTAATGATTTTGACATTTCTGTTGTTAATAATTTTGTAAACCTATCTAAGTCTTCTAAACTATATGCAAATAATGTTGACACTATAGATGCTTCATATAATTTGTTAAAACCTGATGTTATTTCATCTCTTAATTGCTCTGCCTCAAACCTTTTTTGTGTTAAATCACTTTCTCTATTTATATTTCCTTTGTCTGCTGCCACTATTCTTTCAGTTTCTATTTCGTTTATTGTTCTATTTAATTCATTTTGCGACCTTGACTCTGGTATTGGGTTTATGTATATTGATGTATTTATGTCTCCAAACATGTACATATCTCTAAATAATTCTGGGAAAGTACACATTCTAGGTAATGCTGATACAAAGAAACTTCTTGCATACCTTTTTACACTTGATATTATTTCTAAGTGATCTATATTACTTGCATCTATTCCTGATGGCGCTATTAGTTCTTTTATGGTCTTTTTTCTTAAAAAAGTATATTGACTTGGGTTTGTGTAATCACTATTAGGCTGTTTTTGTAGTTCTTCTCTTTCTTGTTTTTGTTTTTTCTTGAACATCTTTTGTACCTCCCTCATTTTCTTTGTCTTCATCGATTTTTTGTACAGCTTTTTGGGCTATATCTCTTCCAACTAGAAGTGAATTTTCTTGTATTATCATCTTTGCTAAGTTGTCTATTAGCTCATCTATAGTTTCTTCTTTTTCTTCTACAGCTTTTTGTTTTTCTGATTTTACTTCAAATATTTTTTGGTTTGCTTTTTCTACTGCTTTTCTTTCTATTTTTTCATCTAACAGTCTCATTTTCTTATCTAAAACATCTGGGGCTGTTGAATATAGTTCATCAAAGCCAGCTCTTATTGCTGTATCTACTCCATATGCTTCTGCATCATCACGGTTATATGCAACATATAGTAAGTCTACTAACTCTAATGATGATAATACTCTTCCATTTACTTCACATACTCCTAAAGTTCTTATTATTGATTGTGCTCTTGTATATAATTCTGAAAATGCTAGATTTTTTATTTCTTCTTTATCGAAGTTGTTTGGTCCTAAGTCTGCTGGATAATATGGAATTATTACATAATACTTTTTATTTAATACGTTTTTATTTAAACTCATTCTTTCTGTACTGTATACAATGTCTCTACCATATTCACATAAATTCTTTTGCTTTGTTAATTCAAAGTATGCTCTTTCTAGCTGTTCTTTAGTATACCTTCCTGAGTTTTGCATTTGCTCATATTTCATTTTTTGTTTTTCATAGTTCATTTCTATTTCTTTTACTTTATTTTTGTAGGTTTGTATACTATTTTCTAAGTTTATTGTTCTTGTCTGGGTATATATTTGTACTGGATGTGTTAATGTGTTTAGGAATTGTACAAAACCCTCTTCTACAGAAACTTTTTCTGCTCCTGACATTAGATCATAGTTTATTCCTTGACATTCTACTACCATTAAGTACCTGTCTCCACCTTTTTGAACTATCATGTTGTCTTCAATTTTGTCAAACTCCATAAAATTGAATATTGAATCTGTTGAATATTCTTTAAGTGTTATTTTCCCTTTTACATTTTTATTGTTAGTATCTTGTATTTGCTCTTCTGTATTTTTTTGTTTTTTTGTTTTTGAAAAAAAGTATATCATTCCTACTACAATTAGTAATGTCATCATTACTCCTAATATTAAAATTAATATTAATACTAAATTATTTACACTATTTGGCATCTGTTTCATCTCCTTTGTATATGTATATTTTTTTGTTCTTTTGTTTGAACTTTATTGCTCTTAATATTACATCATCTATTTTTTCTCCACCTGTTTTTCTGGTAAATTCAAGCCCCTGTGCTTCTGGCATTTTGAATGTACCTATACAAAAGCCTATTAATGCAAATATTCCCATTATAATATAGCCTACTAGGTCTAATTGGAATAATGAAAATATTAAGTAAAATAGAAAACCTATTCCTCCTCCTACTGCTGAATATATTAGACTCTTTGCTGTAAAAATAAATAATATCCTTCCTTCTCCTTTTACATTTCTTGGCAAGTAGTATGTTCCCATATTTTCCTCCTTCGTAAAATATTATATTCCTATAATATATTATAACAGATATTTGCCTAAAATGTAACAAAAATACAAAAAAAAGTGCATTTTTCTGCACTTTTAATTTTCTTGTAATGTTATTGTAATATTTATGTAATAAAAATTGTTACATATTATTTAATATTTCCAAATAATGTTACTAATATGTTTACTAATGTAGGTGCTGCAAATATGATAAATGCTCCTACTAAATATGGTATCATTGATTTTTTGTATTCTGCCTTTTCTGAAGCACTTCCCATCATATATTTAATACCTAATACTAAAAGTATAGCTACTGCAACTACAACACCAACTATATTTATTATTCCAATAATAGTTTGGGCAACAGATACCATACTACCTGATTCTACATTTGCCACTGGATCTTTTAATTGACTTGCTATAATTGTTGCTGGATTTGATGCATTTACTATTGGGCTAACTGCCATTACTAACATTATTGCAATTAGTATTATTGATAATATTTTAATAGTTTTTTTCATACTATTTTCCTCCCTTATTTATTTTTATATTTAATCTCTCATTTTATGAGAATATTAATAACTATTTAAAACTTTGCGTTATTTGTAATACTATATTCCAAATTGTATAACCTCCAAATATTATTATACAACCTATTGTAAAAGGAATTAGTGTTTCTTTTACTTTTGCTTTTTCTTCTACTGAGCCTGTCATGAATTTTATACCTAAAGCTGTTATTACTACCATTGATGCAACTACTCCAAATATCATTAATGTACTTGCTAGAGTGTCTGATGCATCTTTTAAACTATTATCTTTTAATGGTGAACCATCTGCTGCATCTATAAAAGCATCTGCTCCTTCTACTGTACCTTGTGGTGGCCTAAAGTCTTCAAAACGTTCTTCATCATAACGTGCTTTTACTAAGTTAGGTAACATTATAATTGTTAAAGCAATTATTAAAAAAACTATACTTTTCAATATTTTACTCTTCATATTAATGCCCCCTTTTTAGTCCTCTTATTACATTATACTATAAATAATTTCATTTTTCAACATTTATTTTGTATTTTATTATATAATTTCATAATTTGTTAAATTTTACAATTAAAATATTCTATTTGATAATATTACTTGTATATAAGCCTTTTATAACTTGCATATATAACTACTAGCTACATATATTTTTTTCTAATATGTATAATTGTAATTATACTTTTTAAGAACATTATTTTATATTTTTGCTGATTATATCGTATAAAATTCCTACTAATTGTGTTCCTATTAGTAGCATTCCTGCACCTATTAAGAATGGAATCATTGTCTTTTTGTATTCTGCCTTTTCTGCTGTTCCACCTGCCATATATTTAAAACCTAATACTGATAATGTTATTACTGCTACTACTACCCCTACTATTCTTAAGGCAGATATAATTACTGCTCCTATTTCTTGTAATTTTTCTCTTTCTTGTATGTTTCCTGATGGTTTGTAATCGTCTAAGTCGTCTCTAATGTCTGTTGCAGATCCACCTTCTGTTTTTTTATCATTTCCCATAATTACTGTTCCAGATATTGACCAGTCTTTATCTTTTTTGTTTTGTTCTGCATTTGACTCACTTATTTGTGTATTTACAGATTGACTTACATCTTTATCTATTTGATTTTGTATTGCATTCATTTTATCTAAATCTTCTTTTGATAAGACATTTTCATCATAATATGTCTTAAGTTCATCTAATGCATCACTTATATTTGTTCTTGCTATATTAAGATCTGTTGTAGCTTTTAACATCGTTGTTTTGTGTACAGAAGCTTTTGTATAATCTTTATCCAATTGACTCCAAGCTGGATTATTCATGCACTTTTCTATACATTGTATGTATGCACTTAACTCACTTTCATCCATTTTCTGAATTTTTAAATTCCAACCATTTTGAATATTATAATATAATATATTTGTCATATGTGTTAACTCAGTTGCTCTATTATTAAAATTTAATAGGTTTTCATTTTCATCATTCGATTCTTCCATATTTTCACATTTGCCAAATCTATCTGCTCCATATTTTTCGTATACTTCTTGCCAAGTTGAACAACTCAATAATTCTTCTATTGTTGCTACCTTTATTTCACTTTGTATTTCTATAGCATATATTTTATTTTGTAATAATAACATAATTCCTATTGTTATTAATATTATTATTGATAACATTTTTTTTAGACTTTTATTTTTCATATAAATACACCTCTTCTTTTATCACTTGTTATATACATTTTTACTCATTTAATTCTATTATAACATATATTTTTTTGCTATTCAACATTTTCAACTTTTTAACAACAAAAGAGTACAATTTGTTTCTTTTCACAGATTAAAATCAGAATTATACAAGTACTATAATATTTATTTTAACAAAGTTTTTTACTGGCTTCGCCAATCGCCTAGAGTCATGTCCATTCTAGGAGCTTCCCTGAGCAAAACTTTGTTAAAATAAATATTATAGTACTTAAGTGAATGTTATATCTGTGAAAAGAAACAAATTGTTATACTTTCCTAGTATATAAAAAAGCTTGCCTTTTAACATATTATTGCAAAAAGATAAGCTTTCTATTTTATTTTTTTGATTTTTTAATTTGAATAAACCTCTATACTTTCTCATTTATTCAAATAGGTGTTATATAATTATCACCATTCTTTTATTTTTCTTTTGTGCTTTCTGTTTTTCTACATCTTTTATTTTATAATATCTTGCGATTAATTCGTCCAACTCAATGCTAAGTTTATAAGTTATTGCATAATCTTCTCCATTTACTATACTTTTGTTTAATTTCTCCCTTAATTCACATATTTCTTCATTTAACATATAATCACACTCCTTTTCGTGAAATTATCTTTTGTTTTTATTAAAGATACCATATTTTTACATTTTAGTCAATAAAAAAACACCATTTTTTAGGCTTTTTTCCACACTTTCGTATTACATTTTTCTACATATTTTTTCTTTTTTCGACAGCATATTTTCTTAATTGTCATATGACTTTTTTTTATTACAACATTCGTTATTTTTCTTGGGTAAAATGGGACTTAAGCAAATTGGGACATTTTTGTCCCAAAATGGACAGACCAATGTAATATTTATTAAAAAAAGTAGATATTTTTATATATTACATTAGTCTGTCCCGATTTACTTGAGTCCCATTTTCCCTATTTTGGATTAACGACAGACAATATTTCATTTTTTTCATCAAAAACTTCATTTAAAATTTGTTTTGTATATTCTGGTGTTACAGTATTATATTGTTCTATATAATCAAAAGTGTTTACACCTTTAAAATAGTCTGACAAAAACATTCTAGCTATATCTGCTATGCTATTGTATTCTGCAACATAATCTCCATATACTTTTTTCTTTATTCTATCAAAATGGTTATTGTCAAAATTACTTTTATATTCTTGTATTGCTTTGTTTAATTCTTGTTGTAATTTTTTTGGATCATTTGCGTGACCAGATATTATTATATGTGCATACATATTTGTAAATTCATAGTCTAAATCTAGTGGAGCTAAAAGAACTCTTTCTTCATACATTTTTTTATATAATTTTGAACTCTTTCCACATAACATATTAAGCAAAATTTCTATTGCTATATGTTTTTTTATTATTTCTTCATTTGATTTTACTTCTTTATCTTTAAAACCTATCATAAATATAGGTTTACTAACTTCCATGCTTGTTTCTTTAATTTTTTTATTTATTTCTTTTGGTTCTTGTGGATATATTCTTTTTATTTCTCCTTGAAATTCCTTTGGTATAAGTCTTTGTTTTATTTCTTTTAGTATTTCTTCTGGTTGAAAGTCCCCACATACTACTAATGCCATATTTGATGGATGATAAAATGTATTATAACATTTATATAATACTTCTTTATCTATTTTGCTAATTGATTCTATTGTACCTGCTATATCTATTTTTATTGGATTGTCTTTATATAAGCAATCTAGTGTATTCATATAAAGTTGCCAACCTGGATCGTCATCATACATTTTTATTTCTTGACCTATTATTCCTTTTTCTTTTTCAACATTTTCATCTGTGTAATATGGATTTTGTACATAATCCATAAGTTCGTCTAATGCTTCATAGAAATTATCTGTACTTTCAAATAGATATGCTGTGTGATTATTTGTTGTATATGCATTTGCATCTACTCCTAATGCCATTAAGGTATCTAAACTATTTACTCCACTTTTTTGTTCAAACATTTTATGTTCCAAAAAATGTGCTACTCCGTCTGGTACAAATACCTCCTCATTTGTATTTGGCATTATAAATCTATTGTCTATAGAACCAAAATTTGTTCCCCATATTACATACTTCTTTTTAGTTTCCTTCTTTGGTACTATTATTATTGTTAGCCCATTTTCTAGTTTTTCAATGTATGCTTTTTCTTTTATTTTAGAACTCTCTATTATTTTCATTCTTATTTTTTACCTCCCATATCAACTCCGAACTATTTGTTCTTTTCACTATTTAACCTACTAATATATCTTATTTTTACTTATTTCTCAATTTTATTTATGATACTAATCTTTTAAGAAGAATATTGTATTTATTTGTGTACTTTTTGCAAGTTCTACTATTTGCTCTTTCTTTACTCCTTGTATTTTATCTTTGTATTCCTCTATAGTTATATTAGTATTTGCAAGTTCTTGTCCTAAATAGTAACTTATTTGTGTATCTTGTTCTTCATCTATTGAATCTATTGATGATATTAATAATTTTTTTGCATTTTCAATATCTTGTTCGTTAAATTCGCCATTTTTCATATCTTCTAACTGTTTTTCGATTATACTTATTGCTTTGTCATAGTTTTCTATTTCGATACCTGCTCTTATTAATATACTTTGTTTTCTTTTTATATAACTAGAACCACATGTATATGCTAAACTTGCTTTTTCTCTTACATTTTGAAATAATTTTGAGTTTGAACCTCCACCTAATATTGCGTTATATACACTTGCTACATAAGATGAATTTTCTTCCTTTGATAAAATATCTATACCCATTACTACTTTTCCTTGTGTTACTTGCATGCTTTCATTTATTAAGTTAGGTTCTTCTTTTTTTTCCTTTTTATTACCATTTTCTAATTTTTCTGGTATTCTTTCAGGTAATTCTTGTATTATTGGATTATTTTTTGCTTTTTCCAATACATTTCCAAGATTTGCTCCTGATACGAATATATCTATTTTGCAATTCTTTATTAATTCTTGATAATATTTGTATAATTCTTGTGAGGTTATTTTGTCTATATCTTCTATATATCCAAATTTATATAATCCATATGGTTGATTTTTATACATTTCTTCTACACATCTTTCTAGTGCGTATGAAGCTTTGCTATCTATCTTTCCTTCTATTATTTGTTTTAAATTTTGCTTTTCTCCTTGTACATATTCTTCCTTAAAACAGCCATTTTCTGTTAGTGGTTTAAATACTATTTCATATATTATGTTCAATGATTTTTCTAATAGCTCTTCTTTGTCTGGTAAAAATTCATCATTTATTGTCTCTAAGTAAAATTTTAATGTGTGAATATCTCCTGTTTTTTCTATTCCACAATCAAAGCCTGCTCCATACATTTCTTCTAGTTTTTCACTTATTATTTGTTGTGTTGGCATTGTTTGTGTCCCTCTTCTTAAAATTGCTGCTATTAGTGCATTTTGAGTTACAGTCTCTCTTTTTAATGGCGTGCTTAAAAATATTGCAAATAAGTTTGTTTTGAATTTTTTTGTTTCGACTTGGTGTACTTTTATTCCTGCTTTTATTTCTATTTTCTTCTCTTCCATTTTCTCTTTTCCTTTATCAATATATTTAGGTTTTTGTTGTTAAGGTTTTACCTATAAACCTATTTTTATTATAATACTATATGAAAAAAATATACTCTTTTTCTTTTTTATATTCGCCTTTTAAATTATTTTTTATTTATATTTTAAGAATTTGTTAATGTTGATAATATTCTTATTATATCCTCTTCAATAGTTTATATCACAATTCTTTTTTTAACAATATTTTCTAATAATTTTCAATAAAAAAGAGTAAAATTGTTACAATTCATAGTTTGAAATTAGAAGCCAATAGGCAATATAATATTTATTTTGTCGAAGTTTTTTACTGGCTTAGTGGGTAGCTCTGGGTCATGTCCACTTTTGGAGTTTCCCTTAAGCAAAACTTCTAAAAATAAATATTATATTGCCTAGATGAATAATTAATATCTATGAATTGCACTCTTTTTTTGCTGACCTTATGACATAAGCATTTTTCTGTGTTCGTTTTACTTGTATATTAAGAATTGGCTTATTTCCCCTATTAATTTCATATTGTTTTGTATATATTCTCTTATTTGTGTTGACTCTTGATATATATCATCTTTTTCTTTTGTTATAAGAACTT
Organism: uncultured Clostridiaceae bacterium; assembly: GCA_947642455.1. Taxonomy (GTDB): domain Bacteria; phylum Bacillota; class Clostridia; order TANB77; family CAG-508; genus UMGS1663. The sequence goes on along the minus strand of CANRSN010000002.1, from coordinate 79,235 downwards.
TTGAATTTTGCAGACTTTTTATTTGATTTATAACTCCATTTGCTCCATCTTTACCCATATTTCCATTGAAAGGTAAATCCATAATTCCATTATTTTTTTTCAATATATTCATATATAAATTTGCATGATATGATACTATTTTCACATCTATTCCTTTACTGTTTTCAGTTTTTATAAATTCTACAATTTCATTTATTTCTTGCTTAGTTTCTTCTAAGAATATAGCTCCATAATACGGTCCTTCTTCTTTATCCATCATGTTTATGTAATTTATATTGTTATTTGTACCTTTAATTATGAAATATATTAACATTGCTACTATAGCAACTTTCTTTATTATGTCTGTTTTTTTACTTTTTAATAGTGTTTCTACAATTATGTTATCTATTATATATAATGTTGTTATTATTGTTAATATTGCTTCACTATTAATGTGGAATACATTTAATATTGGATATGCAAAAAATATTATTAGTATTGAAAAGATTGTCATTGTTTTTATGTTTTTTCGTATTTTTTCTTCAAATGGAATTTTCTTTATTTTAGCTATTATTAAATATGATATTAGCAAGGCTACTTGTAGTAATATTGCTATTATATTCACCACTGGCATTACTGTGTTTTTGTCTGCAAAATCGGTTATTCCTAGTACTGTATAGTTTATAAATTCGTATAAATTATTGTTTAGATATAATGTAAATAAGAACAATACTAAGAGTATGAAACTTGTTGTTAATTCTATTATTGTATGTTTGACTATTTGATTTTTATTCGTTATTATTTTGCATATTATATTAGCTATTATATAGTATACTGCTAAGTTTTGCTTACTTAAAAAAATTAAAAATATTATTATTCCTTGTATTATACTGTTTATTGTAGGTTTATATTTTGATTTTATCAAAAATATTATTCCTAATATATAAAATATTATTGCTAATTGGTTATATGCACCTATTGACATTATATTTTCTTGGTATGCCACCATTATTCCTAATACATATAACATACTATTTAATTTTCGTATGTTTAATACCTTAAATAGTTGATATATTGAAAAAAACATCGATATGAATATTAATGCACCAAGTATTCTTCCTGTTAGGTAATTTGCCCCTACTATTTTGAAGAATATTTCTCCAATGTAAAAAAATAGTGGGGTTATTATAACATTTGTGTCTTTATATATTGTATATCCATTTACCATTTTATATATGTTAGAAAAGTTCCATAATTCATCATTTGCCTCTGATTTTACCCAAAATGCAACTGCACATACTGCTATTCCTATAAATATTAGCATAATTATATTATCATGTTTTTTTGTTTTCTCTATTATTTTCATTTTTCCCCTATTATGATAATTTTTGTTTTACTATTTCATTTATTGTTTTTCCATCTGCTGCTACTCCTATTTTTTCTTTTGCTGCTTTCATTACTTTTCCCATGTCCTTTATAGTTTGTGCTCCAACTTCTGTAATTACTTCTTCTACTATTTTTTCTATTTCTTCTTTTTCTAATTGTTTTGGTAAATATTCTGATAGTATTTCTATTTCTTCTTTTATTTGTTCAATTAGATCTTCTCTTCCACTTTTCTCATAGTCTGATAATGAGTCTTTTCTTTTTTTAGATTCTTTTGCTATTATTTCTACTATTTGCTCGTCATTTAGTTCAATGTGTTTGTCTTTCTCTACTTGTAATATTGCTGCTCTTACCATTTGTATTACGTTTTTTCTTAGGTTGTTTTTGTCCCTCATTGATGTTTTCATGTCTTCTAATAATTTTTCTTTTAACATTTTTTTCCTCCTTATTTTTTCTAAAAACAAAAAAGTTGAAAATTAAGCCTTAGACTAACTTTCAACCATTATTTTTATTCTAAAATTTTCTCTTTCTTGCAGCCTCTGACTTTTTCTTTCTTTTTACGCTTGGTTTTTCATAATGCTCTCTTTTACGTACCTCTTGCAATACACCATTTCTTGCGCATTGTCTTTTAAATCTTCTTAAGGCATCTTCTATATTTCCATTATTTACTTTAACTTCTGACATTAATGTTCCCCTCCTTCCAGTAATTACACTTACATGTGGGATATTTACTGGTAGATTTTTACTTTATCTTACCTTACACGTTTAGTATTATATATTACTTATATGCTACTTGTCAAGTGTTAGTATTATATTTTTTTAAATTGTAGTAACACTATGTTACAATTCACAGCCCAATTTCTACTTAGGCAATATAATTTTATAAACTATGAATTGTAACAACACTATTTTATAGAATATTGTATATCATTTCTGGTAACTATGAAACTAACTTGATTTTCTCTTATAGTACAAGTTATTCTATTTCCTTTTATATTTATATCATTAATCTCTAGTACATCTTTTAAATACATAGTAAATCCATTTTTTATTTCATTTACATGATTTGCTTCATCTGAGAATTGATTCATATTCTCTATTCGGTAATATGCAATAATATTTTCTACTAGTTAAGAAGTTGTTATTTCTTGATTACTATTTGATGAATTGTCATATTTATTAGTTTCAGTATTTACTGACATTTCCATTGCAAAAAACGCTATATCTATAGTAAAAATTACTATTATTATTATTAAATCTCTTACAATCATTTTAAACCCCTCTGGGCTCTTTTTTGCAAGTTTTATTTTATATGCTATTATTATAATTACCATTATTAAACTTATCATTTGAATTATGGGATCTTTTATTATTATTGATGCAACACCTAATAATATATAAAAAAACATAAACATATCCTTATTTTCATACATTTCTATTTCCTCGTTTCTTTTTTCGTCTTCAATTGTCTGTTGTATTATTAACATATCAGACAATAAGTTTTCTTATTTCTAAATTATTATTTTTTTCTTCATTCATTTCATAAAACCATTTTTTACTTTCTTTGTACATGTTATTATTCATTTTTGATAAATCCCTATAAATTGAAAATAATACAATTATATATAATATTGTTATTATTTCTCCAAAAGCATAGTTATAAAATAAAAATTCTAAGCCTACACCATCTATAAATGCTGAGAATAAAAGCATAGTATCATATGCTAAAATTAACCCTATTGATATAATCGAAAAAATGATTAACATTTTTGCTCTTTTTCCATCATATTTTAGCATATAATTTCTTGCTACTATTAAAAGTATTAAAGAAATAGCTTCAAAGATTATTCCAAAGTCGAATTCTCCACTTATAATATATATAATATAAGTTAATATACTTATGACCATTAATAATATAGGTATTATCGTTTTATTTTTTGCTTTATCTATATTAATTTTTTCAAATTCTTTTTCATTATTTGACATTTTTCATCTCCCATAATAATTATTTTATATTTTAATATTTTCTTCTTCATCATACAATATTAAGTCATCTTTATTTAACTTATCTTTTTTCCCTTGCTTTTTTCCTATTCTAAATATTTGATAAATAATTAAAATATTTAGTAGGAAATGAATTCCAATAGTTGCATAAAACTTTGTAGAAAAAATACCATATAATTTTAAACATTCATCTATATAATATTCTTTTTCTGTCTTTATACTTACTCCTGTTAGTTCCATATCTATTTTCAATTTATTGTCTAAAACTTCTGCTTCGTTTTGCTCTGTGTAAAGGTTTTCAAACTCACTTTTAGTGTAAGTTGTGTCTAATTGTAACTTAATTCCTAGAAATGCTAACATAATAATTATAGAAGTTATTGAAATGATTATTAATCTTTTTATTAACTTTTTTTCTTCTTTTGAAAAAAATTAATTATTAATGTTATTGTTAATAAGACACCTATTATTATTAAATACGTATTTATAAGTATTTGTTTTGTACTTTCTATTGGATCTATGATTGTGGATTTGTATGTAGCTAAAAATGTGATTAATCCAACTATTAGAATGATAAAAGTTACTATCATTTGCATTATTACATATGTATTATCTAATGATATTCTATAGTATAGCCCCATTTCATATCTATAACGTGTATTTCTATATCCACGATGTTTTTCTATTTTATCTTGAATGTTTTTCATATCATTGCCTTTATTAGATGGTATTCTATCTCTTCCCATAAATGCCATAATTGTTTCTCCTTCTTTTTAATATTTTACTTATAATATTATTTTAACATATATTAAAATTTTTTCCAACTTTTTTTATACTTTTCTAATTGCGAATCTTTCTTGTATAGGAAAACACAGTATAGTTTAGATATTTCTTTACTATACTGTGTTTTATATTTCAAAATTAGCTTAAAAAGTATACTTTTTATATAAAAATTACTTTTTCAAAATAGTATTATTATATATTAAATCGCAACTTGAACGATTTTATTTTGTTGTATACATTTTTGTACATCTAAAATTCTTTGGTTTTCTGAACCTTTAAATTTCAATGTAGGATTTTTCTTTTCTTGAACAAACCTTCCATCTACTAATACATCTATATTTTTTAAAGTTTCTTTTGTTATTTGGTCATCTCTTTGTTCTAGTTGTTCTAATGTATACCCTGAATAACACCATACATCAAAATTTGGTTTTACCTTTTTAACGTCTTTTATAAATTCTAATACTTCAGAAATATTTTCTTTGCAAAGTGGTTCCCCACCACTTATAGTAATTCCTTTTAATATTGAATTTTCACATATTCTATCTATTATTTCTTGTTTATTAAACTCTACTCCATAATTATAATCTTGTGCTTGTTTATTTTGGCATCCTGGACAGTTATGAGGGCAACCGCTTACAAATAATACTGCTCTCCATCCTAAACCATTTGATATGCTTTCATCATAAAAACCTGCCATTTTCATATCTATATTTCCCCCTACTTTTGTACATTTGTATAATTTATTATTTATTAACTTTTATTGTTACTAAAACAGCTTGTATTTCTATTTTTTAGTACTAACTGTATATAAATTTATTTTCCTGCTATTCCACCATCTACATGTGTTACTCTATCATTTAATTCTGAAAGTTTAGCACTATTCCAACGAGATGTTGTTCCAACTAAATAACCTGTTATTCTTTGAATTGTATCTATATTTTTACTTCCACATACTGGGCATTCTTTTAAATCTGCATCAGAGTTTTCAAAGCCACAGTCCATACATCTTGAACGTGTATGGTTTACACTTCCATACCCCATGTTATATTTATCCATTAAATCAACTACTGCTTCTATACTTTCTGGGTTATGTGTTGCATCTCCATCTAATTCTATATAGAATATATGACCACCTTCTGTCATTGCATGATATGGTGCTTCTATTTTTGCTTTATGTTCTGCTGTACATTTATACCATACTGGTACATGGTTTGAATTTGTATAATAATCTCTGTCTGTAACTCCTAATATTGTTCCAAATTCTTTTCTATCTATTTTTGTAAACCTACCTGCTAAGCCCTCTGCTGGTGTTGCTAATACTGAATAGTTTAAGTCATATCTATCTGAATAATTTGCGCAACATTCATGTATTAAGCCAATTATTTCTAACCCTAATTTTTGTGAGTCTTCTGATTCTCCGTGGTGTTTTCCTGTAATAACTGTTAAACATTCTGCTAAGCCTATAAATCCAAGTCCTAAAGTTCCATGTTTTATTATTGATGATATATTATCGTTTGGTTTTAAGTTTTCACTTCCAACCCATAAGCCACTCATTAGTAATGGGAATTGTTTTGCTATTGCTGTAGATTGGAATTTATATCTATCGTATAATTGTCTTGCTGTTATATCACAATATTTTTCTAATTTTTGCATAAATATTTTTTTAACTGCCTTTTTGTATGCTGGTGTCATACTCTCTTCGCTACCTCTACCTAATACAAATTTTACTCCTGTTTGTTCTTGTGCTTCATATGCTGATTCTATTGCTATTCTTACTAAGTTTACTGTTGAAAAAGATAAATTTCCTCTTCCTACTGATGTTTTTTCTCCATGTCTATCTGCAAATACTCTTGTTCTACAACCCATTGTTGCACATTCATACATGTATCTTTTTGGATCTTCTGCTTTCCATTTTTCATGACTATTAAATGTTGAATCTAAGTTTATGTAGTTTGGGAAAAACCTTTTTGCTGCTACTCTACATGATAATTTGTATAAGTCATAGTTTCTGTCTTCTGGTAAATAATTTACTCCTCTTTTTTTCTTCCAAATTTGTATTGGAAATATTGGTGTTTCATTATTTCCAACTCCTCTTTCTGTTGAAAGAAGTATTTCTCTTATTATACATCTACCTTCTGGAGTTGTGTCTGTTCCATAATTTATTGAACTAAATACAACTTGATTTCCACCTCTTGAATGTATTGTATTCATATTATGTATAAATGCTTCCATTGATTGATGTACTCTTGAAACTGTATTATTTATTGCTGCTTGTATGTCTCTTTCTTTTCCTTCTAGTCCTTTTAAATCTTTTTTAATATAGTCTTCTGGTTGATAATCGTATAAGTCTGATAAATCTTTTCCAACTATTTCTTCTACTTTTTTAAGTTCTTCTTTAAATGTTAATTTAACATATGGTGCTAAATAGTAGTCAAATGCTGGTATAGCTTGTCCTCCGTGCATTTCGTTTTGTACAGTTTCCATTGATATACAACCTAGTATGCTTGCTGTTTCTATTCTTTTTGCTGGTCTTGATGCTCCATGTCCTGCTCTGAATCCATTTTCTAATATTTTATCTAATGGATGTTGCAAACATGTTAGAGATTTTGTTGGATAATAATCTTTGTCATGTATATGTATATAGCCTTTTTGAAATGCTTCTCTTGCTTCTTGTGATAATAAGAAGTCATCTACGAATGGTTTTGTTGTTTCTGATGCAAATTTCATCATCATTCCTGCTGGTGTGTCTGCATTCATGTTTGCATTTTCTCTTGTTACATCATTTGACTTTGTTTCTATTATTTCTAAAAACATCTCTTTTGTTCTTGATTTTCTTGCAACATCTCTGTTATATCTATATGTAATATAATTTTGTGCAACTTCTTTTCTTGTTGATGCCATTAATTTTTTTTCTACTAAGTCTTGTATTTCATATACTGTTGTTTGATTTTTATCTTCAATTTGCTTTCTTACACCTTCTGCTATTTTGTTGGCTAAATCTATATCTACACCTCCTGGTGTTTGTGACATTGCTAGTGTTACTGCTTTTACAATCCTTTCTGGATTAAATTCTGCTAATCTTCCATCTCTTTTAATTACTTGCATTTAATATTCCCCCTATATTACTTTTTTGTTTTAATTTAGTTTGTTTCCTAGTTTTTACTCCAAAAATGATAATTATTATCATTTTTGAAGTTTTTAAGAATTTTTAATAAATTCTAATTGGAAACACCCATATATTATACTAGAAAAAATATAATGTCAAACATGTAGTCTTTATGTATACACTAGCATATTTTATTGATATATAGCTTGTTTTATGGAATTTCCTTTTTTTTACAGTATGTTTTTTTGGCAAACTCTTTTTTAGATATATTGATATAACTAAGTTGTATTTTTTTATTACAATTTTATTGCATTTTTGTTACAAAATTATTACATTAACTTTTTCCGTTTTCTAAAAACGCTTATTTTCTAACTGTTTCCAGTGGCATTTAATATAAAATGATAATAATTATCATTTTATATTAGCAATTTTGTGTGGGACGTTTGGCAAAGCTTTTATATACGAACAAATCGGAAAGCCTTTAAATTAGCATAACTTTAACTTTTCTCTTTGGCTTTCCGTAAATTTGTTCTGTGCCAAATTTTTTTAAAAATTTGTGCACAATATTTGCGAAGCTTTTTATACAATAGGAAAAGTCCGTATGACTTTCCTATTGTATAAGAAAATAGAGAATACTCTACCACTACTGGTAAAGTATTCTCTACTTTGATTAAATTCCTATTCCTTTAATATTAAGTTTACATAACATATAGATTTCACGCTTACTGAAAATATTATTCCTAGCTGTAAATCTGTCATCTGGTGTGTCCGGTATGACTTTCAATTCTTCTTTTTCTAATTTATATAGTACATTGTTTTCAAGTACTTCAGGCATTTCAATCTTAGTGTTTTCATATTTTTTTGTTTGTGACATAACATAACACTCTACATCTTTGAATCTACCTTTATCTATTGCTTTCATTTCATTAAAAATTAAAGTTTCATCGTATTCCTTATCTTCTTCTATATTAATATTGAAAGGATTTACACTCCAATTACGATGATAAGGCAAAAGCGCATAACAACATCCAGCTCCATATTTTATAACTATTGGTGTCTGGTTTTCGTTGTAAAAAGATAATATAGCACTTACTCCTTCAGGATATAATTTATTAACTCTAATAATTGGTTTTACCTTCCTTGAAAATACTTGTATGTAATTATATATTGGATTTACTAAAAGAGCTTTGTCTTTTGGCATTACCTTACCTATTATTTGCTCTAATTCTCCTTCAAGAACAAAATATGATACTTTTTTTACTTCTAGTTTTTCTGTAATTACATATATTCCTTTACTATAGATCTCTTTAGCATTTTCACATTTTTTCACCAATACTAGAATAGGATTATTTTCTAGAATGTTGCTTTTATATGCTTCCACAATTTCAGAACATACTTTATCACATAAATCTCCTTTTAGTATTGTGAGTAGTATATCTTTAATAATTTCTTTAAATTCATTAATATACTCCTCAAAATCCTTATGACTCCCTATATCTACATCGATAGTAGGTATTGATTTTATGTCTTTTTCGTTCCATTGTTTATAACCTAGTATTAGTCTTTTAAATCTAGGAAAACAGTCTTCAAAACATTCTTGAAAAACCTTATGTGCAGTATCTTTTATGCCATATAAATTTTCTTCAAATTTACATATCTTTATGGGATAAGTATCATTTATACAATACATTGTTTCATTTTTTACTACTAAAAACACTTTATCCCCTTGCACTGTATATAATATTTCATCTTGCATTTCTTTTATTAATTTTATTATAGTTTCATCTTGATAAAATTGCTTAAAATACTCTTTGCACATTTCTATAAACTTCGTTTTTCCAAAATTAGCTGGCTCTTCATTTTGATAGAATTTCCGCTCATCAAGGTCTATTATTATCATGTTTTCCTCCTTAACAACAACAATAATTTTTTTGCTTCTTTTGAGCTTTTTTTCGTCTTATTATTCCTTCTGCCTTAATACAATTTTTATATGTAAAAAACTTAAACAATATATCTTCATCAATACTATCAGTTCTATACAAAGCATGTACAATTATAACTAGATTTGAATTATCCAATTTCGAAAGTTTATTCAATACATCATAATTCAAATCTTCTAATTCCACAATGAGAAAATATTTGTTAATTCCAGTATTGATTCTCTTTAAGTTACTAATAATTCCTAAAATATTCCGTTCTCTTTGGTACTTTTTGGATATTTTTGATAAGCCTCTTAATGTTGAATACTCATTACTCAAATCTTCATTAGGATTTACATATACATTTTCAATTTGTTCAACTAAATCTGCATTATTTCCATAATACCATCTTTGTGGAAGTTGCTTTTGTACATATTCTATGAGTAATGCTGCAATAGAATTATATATATCCATTGCTTCAGAATAACATATCTTACCTAAATAATTTTTTTCTGTCAAACTATCACTTTTTCTACAAAACATATTTACAACATTATCTGCGTTTATTCCGAAAACTCCTATCATATTAGAAGTTCGCCTGTCTAATATGACATCTTTTACTGTATCTTTTAATTCTTCATATGCTTTATAGATTTTTCTTCGATTTTGTTCTTCTTCATCTTCCTCGTCTGTATTTACCTTCTTGGATTTTCCCTCTCCTATTTCATTTGTATTTATTTGTTCAGACTCTTCTTCTACTAATTTTTCATCATCTACATATTTGTCTGAAACCTGATTATTATTCTCTTGAGCCTTGTGAAACCGAATTATACGATTTTCCTTTATAGTCTTTTTCTTCATATGCTTCCCCTTCTTAGCTTAAATTTAATCTTAGAAATAATCTAATAATAATTCTTTACCTCTTTGCTTAATTGCATTTTTAAAGTTTCCATTTTTTAAAACATGGTAGAAAAATGTTCTAGCTTCTAAAGTGTATTTTTCTTTCAAGTATTTTTTATTTCTCTTGAAGTCAAACTCACTTCTTGAATTAATAACACATTCATACATTTCTTTTAAACATTCTTCAAAATCTTCAGTTTTAGTTTTTGTGTCTACCCCAGCTATTAAATTATATTTTTGTCTATTATTTAAAATATTTCTTGGAATATTTTTAAATAATCCATATGCTTTTATATATTCTTCAATAACTGACATATTATAACTCTTGCTGGTTGGGTATGTACATGCCCTAAACACGTTTTGAATAATGTTTAGCCTTTCTTCCTTAATTTTTTCTGGAACCTGATCTTCCATAACTGAAGCCTTTGTTCCTAAAACTTGCTCATAACTTGCCACTCCTATATCATCAAAATACCCTTTGCTTAAATACATTATCAATTCTTCAAAGTCTTCTTGACTTTCTCCTGGAAAACCAACTATTACTTCTGTTGATATGACCAAATCTGGTCTTACCTTCCTTAATTTTTGAATCTTTTTATCTGTAAAATCCATTGTTGGTCGATTCATATTTTTAAGGATTCTTTCATTAACATGTTGAATATGAAGCATTACTTCTATTATATTTTTATTTTTTTCTATAATAGAGAGCATCTCTTCTGTTAAGCCTGCTGGATGAAACCACCCAATAATATAGTTACAGTCTGGAAACTGTGAGCAAATTTTTTGCAACAGCTCTGGAAAACTTGGCTTTCCATATAAGTCAATACCATAATCTGATGTCTCTTGTGCTCCAGTTATATATATAACTGTTTCTGTTTCATGCAATTTTTCAACTTCTAATAACACATCTTCTATTGGTTTACTCTTATATTTGCCAACAATTAGTGGATATACGCAGTAAGAACAATTTTTTCTGCAACCTTCTGAGATAATTACTTTGTTTTGAGGAATAATTTGTTCATACAAAGCTATGGGAGCCTTTTTGAACATATTTACTACTTCTTCAAAACTTTTTACTTCAATTTCAGAAATAGCCTCTAATGCGTCTTTATTAACACAAACCAAGCAACCTGTTACTATAACTCTACAAGTATTAGCTACATTTGCTCTTACATCTGCTATTACCTGCAGACTATATTTTTTGTTTTTTCCAAAAGCACAAGTTTGAATAATGACAATATCTGCAATTGTATAATCACAAACAATATCATAGCTTTCATTTTGTACAATGTAATTTAATAATATGTTTGATCGTTCTATGTCCATGTGCATATCATTACACATTATTATAGCAATCTTTTTATTCATTACATGTTTCCTTCCATGATATATAGGCTGTTATAAATAATTAACTTTTAGCAAAGAAATTGCATTAAAATGTGATAATATTACTTAAAATTTTTTAAGTATAATATTTATTAACAATTGCATTTTAATGCAATTTCATTTTTTAAAATTAATTATTTATCTAATTTACTTCCATTCGTACCTGCGCTGTAGCCTTTTCTGACTTATAGTACTCTGGTGTTTTCTTGGTACTGTCAATTCTTCCAAGAGCTTTTTCAATAATTTCAAAGTTCATACATGACTTTCCTTTATATTCAGAAGTCTTGATTTCAATCTTGCCATTTGGTAAACATTCAATTTCAATTTTACCTGCTCTTTTTGTGTCAAGGATCTTTAATATACCATTCCCCTTGTCATACACTTTATACCCATGGTTTTTTGCTTCTTTTTTTAGCTTTTCGATAGAATATTGTCTTAAAAGCTCTTCTCCATTTGCTCCAATATATTTTGCAACATGCCCTTCATAAAAATCGGCATCTAAAGCATATGTTCCATCGCTTTGAGCTTCAACAGCTACATCGTACACTCCTGGAAGCTTTATAACATTTTCTCTTACTTCTGCCCCATAATAATACCGACAATTAGTGTTTTTCTCTAATGTTAAATTCATTTTTTTAAGTGCCTGTTTTAAAACGTCTAAATCCCTAATTTCTGCTGTTATTTTTGTAAAATGACTCATTATTTTTCCTCCTCTTTTTTGAATCTTATCTGCCTGCCATTCTTTTCTTTATTAATTTCATCATTTACATTTTTAATAACACTATTGGCATTTCTAATACCATGATTTACACTCCACTCTCTTAAAGCACTAACTGTACTGCTCATAATTCCTTTTGACATGGGTTTAATTTCTGAAATTGCAAGTTCTAAATCTTCAGTTGTATATGGTCTTTTTCCATCATTCCATGCATGGAACATTGAAGAAATAACACATTCCTCAATTTCTGCTCCTGTATATCCATCAGTTAAATTTGCTAACTTTTCAATATCAAAATCTTCTGCCTTTCTTTTGTGCTTTTTAATTTGTATTTTGAAAATTTCATTTCTTTCTTCAACATTTGGTAAATCTACAAAAAAGATTTCATCAAATCTACCTTTTCGTAGAAATTCTGGTGGTAAAGAAGAAATATTGTTAGCAGTAGCTATTACATACACTGGTGCTTCCTTTTCCTGAAGCCATGTAAGAATAGTTCCAAACATTCTAGAGGTTACCCCTGAGTCTGTTGTTCCACTACTTCCTACTCCTGAAAGACCTTTTTCTATTTCGTCAATCCACAAAATAGCTGGAGACATTGCTTCTGCTATTTCTAAGGCTTTTCTTGTCTTTGCTTCAGTATCGCCTACTAATGAACCAAACAGTTTTCCTAAATCTAATTTAAGTAACGGTTTTTTCCACATATTTGAAAGTGCTTTTGCAGCTAAACTTTTTCCACATCCAGGAATTCCTACAAGTAGTACACCTTTAGGATATGGTAAGCCATATTCTTGTGCCTCTATAGAATATGCAGAAAACCTTTCTTGGGCATAATTTGTAAATTCTTTCATTCCGCCCACTGTTTCCAGCGTTTCCTTCGATTGCGTATATTCTAACAGTCCATCTTTACAAATAATTTGTCTTTTAACATTATTTATAATGTCAGTATCAAATTCGTTGGTTTTTGAAAGTGATGTTGCAAAAGCATTTTCTGCTTCATATGAGGTAAGACCTAATGCTGCATCTAAAACCTCATGTATGTTTTTAGGAATATCCCTTTTGTACATTTTGCATAATTCTACTAGAACATCCTGTAATTGCTCTTTTTTTGGCAATTCAAGATTAGTTACCATAATTTCGTGTTCTAATTCTACTGGAATATCAAACCTATTACTTATGAAAATATAGACTATTCCTTTATCCTTAGCTTCTTTGAAAACATCTTTTGCCTTTCTACAAACTGATGGGCTTTTGATATATGTATGAAAATCTAACATACAGTAAATTACATCACTTCCATATCCTAAACCTTTACTTAATGCGTCTTCATCAGGAGCTACTGTTTCTTCTACCATTTCGGCTACAAGCTCTAAATTTCCTTCTTCTCCATGCTCAACAACATACTTTTGAATTCCATTTGTTTCTGACCATACAAGAAACTGCATTTTTAGTTCTTCGGCTATTTTGTAGCATTCTTCTAACGCCCGCTTCTCCTCCGCTGTATTCAACACAATTGCTGGATACCCGGCATAAACATAGTCCTCCAGATGTAATGTAGTTTGTGTTTTCATGTTTTTCTCCCTTCTTTTCTTTATTATTAGATTCTTGTTACACTTATAGTAAATTGTGCAACTATAAAAAAACATGTGTATATTTTATCACTCTTCTTATTTTATGTCAAGTTATTTTGTATATATTCAGCAAAAGAGCACAATTTGTTATAATTCATAGTTTAAAATTAGAAGCCAATAGGCAATATAATATTTATTTTGTCGAAGTTTTTTACTGGCTTCGCCAATCGCTCTGGGTCATGTCCACTGTGGGAGCTTCCCTGCGCAAAACTTCTAAAAATAAATATTATATTGCCTAGATAGATAATTAATAACTATGAATTATAACAAATTGTACTCTTTTTGCTGGTATGCATTATGTAACTATTTAAGTAGAAAATACTCTACCGCTGTTGGTAAAGTATTCTCTACTTAATTAAATTTTCATTCTTTTTAACAAAATTTGCGCTCATCAAGGTCTATTATTGTTATTTTCTCCTACTTATCGATAATCTTTTTATTAAACTGCTTCAATACAATTTGTATATTTAAAAAACTTAGATATTACATCCATCCTATAATCTCCATATATGTTATAAGACATATATTTATTAATAGTACTAATACTTTGATCACAATGTACAATTATAACTAGATTCGAATCATTTAATTTCGAAAGTTTATATAATACATCACAATCTACATTGTGTAATTCTACAATGATAAAATATTTATCAATTTGACCCTTGAGCTTAATCTTACTAATAATTTCTAAAATATCCATTGCTCTTTGACATTGTCTAATTACTTGTAATCTCATTTTTGATTTTTCATCTTCATATTCACTATATGGCTCCTTTTTTGGATCTGAATACACGTGTTGAATTAGATAATATATACTAAAATACCAACTTGTTGAAAATTGTTTTTGTATATAAGATTCGAGATCTGCTGCAATCCTATCATATATATCTATTCCTTTACCATACAATGTATAACCTAATTCATTTTCTTTTGTTAAAATACCACTTTCTCTATAAAGCATTTTGACAGCATTATCTGCGTTTTCTCCGAAAATTCCTATCATATTAGAAGTTTGCCTATCTAACATAACATTTTGCACAGTATCTTTTAATTCTTCATATGCTTTATATATTTTAGATTCTTCATGGCTTCTTATTTTCTTTTGTTCCTCTTCTCCTTGTTTTTCTGTATTTACCTGCTCAGATTTTTTCTCTACTATTTCATTTGTAGTTATTCGTTCAGACTTTTCCTCTACTATCTCCTTTTTAGTTATTTGTTCAGGCTTTTCCTCTACTATCTCCTTTTTAGTTATTTGTTCAGGCTTTTCCTCTACTATTTTTTCTTCATTTACAAATTCGTCTGAAACCTGCTTATTGTTCTCTTGAGGCTTGCGAAACCGAATTATACGATTTCCTTTTATAGTCTTTTTCTTCATATGCTTCACCTTCTTAGCTTAAATTTAATCTTAGAAATAATCTAACAATAATAAATGTAGTTTTTTTATGCTTTTCTCCCTCCTCTTCTTTATTATTAGATTTTTGTTGCACTTATAGTTAATTGTGCAATTATAAAAAAACATGTGCACATTTTATCATTTTTCTTGATTTATGTCAAGTGTACTATTCTTTTGGAAGAATTGCTTTTTCTCCCTCTTTTTGTTTAATTTCGTCTGTTAAAATAACAAATTTAGTTATAATTTGCTCACATTCTTGTATATCTACATCATTTTCTTGTGCAAAACATTTATAATCATTTGCCAATTCCTGTAACTTTTGAATACGTGCTTTTAAATCTTTTAAATCATGATTTACAAGGTTAGCAATTTTTTGAATTCCCTCTTTATCAAATTTTTCCATTCCGTCTGACAATTTAACAGAACCTTGTTCCAAGGTGTTTGTTCCTTGTGATAATTGCTTTGTTCCATTAGATAATGTTTTGGCTCCTGCTGACAATTCTTTTGTACTACTTGCTAAAGTATTTACTCCTGTTTGCAACTGTTTACTTCCTGTTTGAAGTTGTTTAGCACCATTTTGCAAAGTATCTATACCTTCTGAAACTTGCTCTAAAGCTACTCCTAAAGTAACTATACTGTCTAATTCACTAGTAGAAGCTATTACTGCTTCATTATTTTTTTGTAATAATACAATTAATTGTTCATTTGCCGTTTTTTGTTGTGACATTGTTGCTTTTAATGTTAACATAGCTGTTTGAGAAGTTTCTAGTGCTGTAACAGTTGTTTTTAGTGTAGTTACATCTTGACCTGCTTTTTCTAATACTTCAATTTGTTTTTTTAAATTAGCAATATTAGTTTGTAATTGTTTCAATTGTGGTTCTATTTTAGAATTAATTTCAGATGTTATTTGTATATTTGTCTCTTCCAATTTCTTAATAGTTTGACTATTTGTTGTATTAAGTGTGTTTAAGTCTGTTTTACTTTTTGCTACTTCCTTTTGTGTTGGTAATTGACTTTTTATAGCATCAATACCTTGTTTTAGACTTTTTCCTCCACTTACTAAACTATCTGTTCCACTAGTAATTTTACTCATATTATTTGCAATAGTTTTACTTCCACTTTCCAACTTGCTAGTTCCTTCTGCTATCTTACTTGCCCCATTTTCTAAAGTAGATGTATTTTCATTTAAAGTTTGTACTCCATTTTTTAATTCATTTGCACCATTAACTAATTGTTTTGAAGAATCTTGTAATTCTTTTACTTGTTTAAAGATTTCATCTAATTCATCTAAACGGTTAACTTGTTCATCTTCTATAATTTTAGGAGTACAATATATCATTACTTCTCCAATTTCAAAATTTTCAGTATCAAATTTAAAAGTAATTTGCTCTGGTATCTCTAATTCTTCTTTATCTAAAGCTAAACTTTCTTGCATTCCCGGAACTGCAATTCCCATTGCAATAGTATTTTTTCCATTATCTATAGTTTTGCCATTTGTAATCTCTATATTTTTCATTTTAGTATTGTCCAATATAGCACCTGCCACAATAGTAAATGGTGTATACATTGTTTGAGTTTTTTCATTTATAATTACTTCATGTTTTTCTCTATTTTTAAAATTTATGCAAATTTCTACATTTCCATTTTTACCTACCAATTCTTGAGCTAATATTTCTTTTCCATCTAACTTATATACTATTTTAATTTCTATAGGAAGCTCTTTTGTAGTTTTTCCTTGATAATATATGTCATTTCCTTCTGCCTTCCATACTAATTGATTTTCCTGTTTTGTGTAAGTTTCTTCTCCATTTACATTTTCTATATTTGTTAAAATACTTGAGTCTTTTATTTCTTTTAAATTATTTTTATTTTTTATGTGTTCATTTACAATTGTCTCATAAGTAGCTCCATCATTTTTTACTCTACTATATACTGTTTCCTCCTTTGTATATGCCATTACAGTATTTGTACTTAATACTGCAACCATACATGTTGCAACTCCTGCTGCTGTTATTTTTTTTACTATTTCATTCATAATTAATCACTTTCCTTTCAAAAAACTATTGACTTTTATAGTCGGTCTTTCTACCTAAGACATAACTTCTATCTTAGCTTGTTAATAACCTTCTTTGACAATTTCTATTTACACTTTCTCATACCTATTGTAGTCTTACAAATTATTTTGTCTAATAACATTAAACATGCTGGTAATATACAAATAACTACAACCATACTAATAATTGCTCCTCTTGAAATTAGTGTACAAATAGAGCCTATCATTTCTATTTTTGAGAAGAACGATACTCCACAAGTTGCTGCAAAGAAACATAGTGCACTAACTATAATCGATTTTATTGATGAACTAAGCGCACTTTCTACTGCTTCTTTTTTGTTACTTCCAGCCTTCCTCTCTTCTATATATTTAGTTGTCATTAAAATTGCATAATCAACCGTAGCTCCTAGCTGAATTGTACCTATTACAATAGATGCAACAAATGGCAATGTAGTATTTGTATAACATGATACTGACATGTTTAGCATTATCGCAAATTCTATTACTCCTATTAATATAATTGGTAGTGAACCTGATTTTAATACAATTATCATTAATATGAATATTACTCCTATTGATACAATATTTACACTATTAAAGTCATGATCTGCTATTTCTACTAAATCTTTCATTAGTGGACCTTCCCCTGCCATAATTGCATTTTCATCATAAGATTTAAGTAAATTATCTATTTCGTTTATTAACCTATTTGCCTCATCTGTAGCTGTTTCATAACTTGAATTTACTATAAGTAATTTATATTTTCCACTTTCAAATACTTCTCTAATTGATGTTGGAACCATTTGACTTGGTATTCCTGCACTTAATATACTATCTTCTGAAATTACCCATTCTACACCATCTAACTCTTCTATTTTATTAGTTATTTCTTGCATTTTGTTATGATTAATATTTTTGTCTACTAATGCAATTTGTGTAGATACCATATTAAATTTGTCTGCTAAGTCTTTATTTGCTGAAACACCCTGCAATGTGTCTGGCAAGCCTTTGTTTATGTTGTAATATACTTGTGTATTACTATTTCCATAAATTGCTGGCACTAATAAAATTATAAATGCTACCAAAATTGCCTTATAATGTGCTACTACAAATTTGGTTAATTTATTAAATGATGGTAAAATTTCTTTATGTTTTGTTTTTTCTATTATTTTGTCTAGTGCAAGAATTAATGCTGGTAATACTGTAACAACACAAATTACCCCAATTGCAACTCCTTTTGCCATTACTAACCCTATGTCTGTACCTAAGGTTAAATCCATGCTACATAGTGCCAAAAAACCTGCAATAGTTGTAAGAGAACTTCCTACAATAGAAACTAACGTCTCTGTAATTGCTTTTGTCATTGCTTCTTTTTTCTCTACATTTTCCTTCTTTTGCCTTTGATAACTATGATATAGGAAAATAGAAAAGTCCATTGTTACTCCTAGCTGTAAAACTGTTGCAATCGCTTTTGTAATATATGAAATCTCTCCTAACATGATATTGCTTCCCATATTGTATAAAATTGAAATTCCTATTCCTCCTAAAAGAATAATTGGTACTGAATATGAGTCTAACGCTAACTCTAATACTAATATACAGAAAATAACTGCTACTATTACATACATTGACATTTCTGAATTTGATATTGTTTTTGTGTCATTTATCATTGCTGATACTCCACTAATTTTACATTGCTCTCCTACTATTTTATCCATTTTGTCTAACGCCTCTAATGTTATATCATCTGCAATTGATGTTTTAAATGTTACTAACATTGGTGTTGTATTTTCTTTTATAATTTTCTCTTTTATACTATTTGGTATCATTTGTTCTGGAAGCATTGTTCCTG
The DNA here is from genome assembly GCA_947642455.1 of uncultured Clostridiaceae bacterium. Classification (GTDB taxonomy): domain Bacteria; phylum Bacillota; class Clostridia; order TANB77; family CAG-508; genus UMGS1663. The sequence goes on along the minus strand of CANRSN010000002.1, from coordinate 60,131 downwards.
TGATGTCTGCTATACTAACTACTTTTTCTACTCCCTCTACTTTTTTTATCTCTTCTTGCATTTTTAAAATATCTTTGTGTGACATAGTATTGTCTACCAAAACAATTGCAAATGACCCCATGTTGAATTCTTCTGATAATACTTCTTGCCCCTCTACTGTCTCTATGTCGCTTGGTAAATATGATAATATGTCATAATTAATTTTTGTTGCTTTAATTCCTATTATTGATGGAATTAATAGCAATACTGCAATAATTATTATTGCTTTGTAATGATTACATATGAATTTTCCAAACTTTTGCATTTCATTTTTACTCCTTTCTGTTTTATGACTATTGGTCACTTTTTCTATTTTAACATTTTTATGACCATTAGTCAATATTTATGCTGTTTTTTTTTACAGTGAGGGTATTCAGCTTTCTTGACTATTAGTCAGCTTTATGTGATAATGTATACAAATATATTTTATGGGGGATATGTAATGGAGAAATCAGAGGAAAATAAAAAAGAAAAAGAAGCAAAATTATTAAATACTGCATTTAACTTATTTACTACAAATGGAATTAAAAATACTTCTATTCAAGACATTGTAGATAACGCAGGTGTTGCAAAAGGTACTTTTTATTTATATTTCAAGGACAAATATGATATTAGAGATAAACTTATTGAAAAAACATCTAAAAACCTTTTTGTTCAAGCATTAAACACTCTTGAAAATAGTAATATCAATAGTTTTGAAGAACAAGTAATTTTTATTATTAATTATGTGATTGATGAATTAAGTAATAATGAAGTTCTTTTGCAATTTATCTCAAAAGACCTCTCTTTTGGAATTTTCAATCATACAATAAAAAAATTATCATCTCCTGAAGATGATAATGAAAATTTAATTGACTTTTTTAATAAAAAAGCAATTGAACATAATAGAAAATATGATAATCCTGAGATTGTCTTATTTACAATTATTGAGCTAGTAGGCTCTACATGTTTTAATTCTATTTTGCATAAAATTCCTGTACCTATAACAGAATATAAACCTTTCCTTTATGATGTTATTCGAAAAATTTTGTAATTCTAAAGTTTTTTTGCTGACGAACAACTGGCGTAGCATGAAAAGTAATCTAAAAGGTTTAAATATTTTAATCATGTCACTGTTGTTCTACAGCAAAAAAGAGTACAATTTGTTATATTTCACAGATTAAATATTCACTTAAAATCTCAATTTTTGCCCTACATATATTAAATTCGGATTTTGTATTCTATTTAATCTAACAATAGTAGCAATACTAACTCCATACCTTCTTGAAAGACTCCATAAAGTATCTCCTCTTCTAACTTGGTATAGTATATGATTTGTATCATATTTATTAACAGGAATAACTAACCTTTGACCAACATAAATCAAATTTACATTTTTAATATTATTTATTCTAGCTATTGCATTTACAGTAGTATTATATTCTTTAGCAATTTTATTTAAAGTATCTCCATATTTTACTATATATATTTCTTCATCTGATGTAGAACCTCCACTTGTACTACTTGGTACTATTAATGTTGCTCCAGCATATATTAAGTTTGGATTTGCAATATTATTTAATTCTACAAGTCTTGCAACTGTAGTATTATATTTTATTGCTAATTCTGATAAAGTATCTCCCCATCTAATTATTATAGTTGTTGTACCTTCTGGCTCAGGACTAGGTTCAGGTGTTGGATCTGGAGTTGGTATTGGTTTTGTTGCATCACTTAAAAATATTTGCTCTGTATATTTATCTCTATCGACATATCCTTCTATTCCTGGTATTTCTCCTTGATCTGAATATTGCCAACCTGCCCAAGTTTCCCAGTTTCCATTTGGAGTTGGTTCTTCAACTTCATATTGTGCAACCCATAATGGATAATTTGTAAGAGCTCCTCCAAATACTGACCTTGCATTATATGTATCACTATAAATTACTACCTCTTTCCCACTTAAATTTTGTACTGTTTGCATAAATGTATAACCAATTTCATTTATTTGTTGTGTATTTAAGTTTCCAAATGATTCAAAGTCCATTGCTAATTTGCAATCTGGCATTTTACCTGCTATTGTTGACACAAAAAAACGTGCTTGTTCAATTGCCGCTTCATTACTTCTAGCTGTTAAATAATGGTAAAATCCTACTTTTAAGCCATTTGCTTTTGCATTCTCATAATTTTGTTCAAAATATGGATCAACAAAATTTATTCCTTCACTTACCTTCATATATACTACTTGTATTCCACTACTTGCAACTTTGGCATAATCTATATTTCCCTGCCAACCACTAACATCAATTCCTTCATATATGTTTCCTAGTGCTGGTCCAAATGCACACACTGGTGTTACTAATATGTACATTGGAAATGTAATTATTATTAATATTGCCAATACTTTCTTAAATAAATGTATTTTGGTTTTAATAAAATTATAATTATTTTTCAATATTCTCCCTCCTATTCTTTTTAATTATTAATATTTTATGAAAATTTCGAAATCAAGTGCATATATTGTTTTGTATACTATTTCTATTTTTCAAGGAGGAAATTTTTTGAGAAAAGTTAAAGTTTTTTTATTAAATGGTATTTTATTGACTCTTACTTCTCTTGCAATGCAAACAATTGGAGTTTCTTTTAATGTATATATTTCTAATAAAATTGGAAGTACTGCTGTTGGAGTCTATCAACTAGTTATGTCTGTATATATGTTTGCCATTACCCTTGCCTCTTCTGGAATGAACTTAGCTATTACAAAAGTTGTTGCAGAAGAATATGCTTCTAGTAATTCTTCTTATTCTCATTCTGAAGGCAATAGTTCATATAAAAAACACTTTCATTCTACTACTTCTGATATTAGAAAAGTAGTTAAAAAGGGATTGCTTTTTAGTTTTTTGTTTGGTTTTACTACATGTGTATTTTTGTACATATTTTCTCCATTTATAGCTAAACACTGGCTACATTCTCAAATTTCAAGTGCTCCACTAAAAATTTTAGCTATTAGTTTACCATTTTTGTCTATGTCTTCTAGTATTAATGGCTACTTTTCTGCTCTTCGAAATGTAAAAAAATCTGCATTTACACAAGTTTTTGAACAAGTTTTAAAAATTTTATTAATTAGCTTTTTGATTAATTATTTCTTACCTGATGGATTGGAATTTGCTTGTATTTCTCTTGTTTTAGGAAGTACTATTTCTGAAATTTGTTCTTTTGCTATGCTATTTATCTTATATTTGTTTGATACTAAAAAATTTAATAAACTTGCATTTTCAAATAATAAAAAAGATTACTCAAAACGTATTTTAAAAGTTTCTACTCCTATTGCTATTACTTCTTATATTCGCTCTGGTCTTTCTACTTTTAAACAACTTATTGTTCCTATACAATTAGAAAAATCTGGAGTTTCTTGTGATTATGCTCTTTCTAGGTATGGTATGATTAACGGTATGGTTATGCCTTTAATTATGTTTCCATGTACTTTTATGAGCTCTTTTAGCATGCTTCTAATTCCAGAATTTTCATACTTACATGTTGAAGATAATTATACTAAAATTAACTTTATTTTAAATAAGATTTTTAAAATCTGCTTTGTTTTTTCGTTTTTGATTATGGGAATATTTTGGTCTTTTTCAGATGAATTAAGCAGTTTGATTTATAATGAAATTGAAATTGTTAAATTTGTTAAGTTGCTTTCGCCTCTTATCGTTTTTATGTATGTTGATAATATTATTGACAGCATTTTAAAAGGTCTTGATAAACAAGTTTCTGTTATGGCTATAAATATTTTAGACTTATTTGTTAGTATTAGTTTTATTATGTTTCTACTTCCTATAAATGGTGTTTTGGGATACATTATAGTTTTATATATTAGTGAAATTTTGAATGGATTTTGTAGTTTGTTTAAACTTATAAAAACTACACATTTTAAATTTGACTTTTCTAATTGGATTTTAAAGCCTCTTTTTACTGTGGTCTTTTTAAATATACTTTTTAGATTCCTTTGTCCTACTGTTATTACTTGTGTTCCTGAGGTTATTTTTTGTATTTGCATTTATTCTATTTTCTATTTAGGAATACTTATTTTGGGTCGTACTATTGTAAAAAAAGATATTACTTTTTTTAAGTAATATTTTGACCTTTTAGAATGCTTTTCAGGCTTAGCTTTTTTATATGACTTAGAAAGCATAACGATTTGTTATACTTTCTAAGTCATATAAAAGCTTCTCCGAACGTTCCACACAAAATTGCTAAAGCAATTTTGGCGGGCGAACAAAGACGAGGCATGAAAAGTAATCTAAAAAGTCTAAATATTTTAATCATGCCTCTTTTGTTCGCTCGCCCGAATTAATAAAGTATTATGTATTTAAAATAATTTCATTTCTTAATTCTACAGATAATGGATGTATTGCTCTTTTCTTATTTATTGCTGTAATTAGATTGTAATCCACAATTATTCTTATTGTTTCAGTTAAATCCTTTTTAGCAAGTTCTCTTAATTGCTCTACTTCATCATATTGTCTACTATCTTCTATTTTATCTGCAACATATATTATCTTTTCTAACATAGACATATTTTTTCTCCCAGTTGTATGATAGCATACTGCATTTTGCATTTCCTTTGTAAAATTAAATTTATTTTTGCATATATGTGCACCTATTTTTCCATGCATTATTACAGTGTTTTGCCTATCCTGCTCGTTAATTTTTATATTATGACTTTTAGCATATTCTTCATACTCTTCCATAGTCATTTCTTTTGCAATATCATGTGCTAATCCTGTAAGCCTTGCCATTTCTATATTTATTCCATATATTTTTGCTAGTTCTTCCGCCTTTTCCATTACTTTTATACTATGATTATATCTTTCATCTGATAATATTTGTTTTAAATAATCCTTTATTTCTTTTTCCATTTAATATACCTTCCTTAAATACTTAATTCCAACTAATTAATTCAATACTATTTGATACAAATTTATCGTTTTCTTCCACATATTTTGCTAAATCTGTTGATAAGTATTTTTTATTATCATCTGCAAATACTGTTACAACTGTATTTGTAATTTTATCATTTAAAATTACTGCTGCTAAAAAATTGGCTCCTGAAGATATTCCACAACCTATTCCAAGTCTTCTTGATAATAGTCTTGACATGTTTATAGCATCATCATCATTTACTACTATGACCTTATCTATTAAATTTCTATCTACTAATTCTGGAACAAAATCGTCCCCAATTCCTTCTATTTTATGGTTTGATATTATCTTATTTTGTGATAACAATGGCATTTTATCTGGTTCCATTGCCACAATTATTGCCTCTGGATATTCCCTTTTTATTTTTCTACCAATTCCCATTAATGTTCCACCAGTACCTACTCCTGAAACAAAACCTCCTATTGGCTCTTTCACCTGCTCTAGTATTTCTTCTGCTGTTGTTTCATAATGTGCTAAAATGTTATCTTTATTTGAAAACTGATTTGCTAGAAAACCTCCTATATCTCCTGCAAGTTTTTTGGCTTCATTTATACATCTTCTGAAACCTCCTTCTTCTTTTGAATATAGTTTTACTTCGGCTCCATAATTTTTCATTATTGCTACTCTTTCTTTGCTTACCCAGTCTGGCATAAATATATACACTGGATGGTGTTCTTTTGCACCTATTGCCGATAATGCTATTCCTGTATTTCCACTTGTTGCTTCTACAATTGCTTGCCCTTTTTTTAACTCTCCTCTTTCTTTTGCTTTTTCTATTATGTAGTTTGCCATTCTATCTTTTATACTTCCTGTTAAATTATAGTATTCTAGCTTAGCATATATGTAGCTTTCCTTTCCTTTATATTTATAATTTATTTTTACTATTGGCGTATTTCCTATTGTTTTGCTTTTCATAATATCCCTCCTTATGAAGTATTTTATTCTTGTTTTGCATTATCTGTGCTATATTTTTGATAAAAGGACAGACTTGTAGTATTTTTTGTATTATTACATTGGTCTGTCCCTTTTGGGACATTTTTGTCCCGATTTGCTCCGTCCCATTTTTACAAGTCCCATTTTTACAAGTCCTATTTTTACATTAAATCCATTCTCCAAATTTCTTAATATAAATATTTTTTACAATCATAGCAATTACACAATATAAAACAGGAATTGCAAAAATTAGTGCTATATATTGTATTGGCAGAGCCACCAAACCTAAGAAAGTGCCTATTGCAGTAAAAGGAATTATTATTGCAATAATACTTATAATGATGGTAAAAGCATATACTGTTTTAGAACTATTGCTTTGTACAAATGGTATTTTTGCTGTTCTTATAATGTGCAAGCCTATTAAGTTTGATACTATTCCATATGAAAACCAAATTGTTTGAAATAGTGCTGCTTGGTTTTCTCTTATTCCAAATACAAACCATAAAAGTGAAAATATAAGTAAATCAAATATTGAGCTTGTTGGACCTAATACTAACATAAACCTTTTTAAACTTTTCATATTCCATTTTTGTGGCTTTTTTAAATATTCTTCATCTACATTATCCATTGGTAAAGATAATTGACCAATATCGTAAATTAAACTTTGTACTAATAGCTGTATTGGCGTGATTGGAAAGAATGGTAAGAATATACTTGCAATTAGTACTGATGTTACTTCTCCAAAGTTAAAACTTGCTGCCATCTTTATATATTTCATGAGGTTTCCAAATGTCTTTCTTCCTTCTCTAACTCCATCTTTTAAAACCATTAAGTCTTTTTCAAGTAAAATTATGTCTGCAGTTTCTTTTGCTATGTCTACTGCTGTATCTACTGATATTCCAACTTCAGAGTTTGTAAGTGATGGACTATCGTTTATTCCATCTCCCATATAACCTACAACATTACCTGCTTCACCTAGAACTCTTACTATTCTAGCTTTTTGGATTGGCGATAATTTAGCAAATACATTTGTGTTTCTTAAAATTCTAAGTAGTCCTGCATCTGATAATTTGTCTATCTGATTTCCTAATACTATTCTCTTGGTATTTATTTCTACCTTTTCACATATTGTTTTTGTTACATATTCATTGTCTCCTGTTAGTACTATTACTCTAATTCCGTTTTCATTTAGTGTTTTTATTGCTTGTTTTGCACTTTCTTTTGGTGGATCTAAAAATCCTATAAAACCTATTAATGTCATTCCTTTTTCGTCTTCTACACTAAAATGCTCTATATCTTCTATATTATTTCTCTTACATACTCCTAATACCCTAAGCCCTTCTTTGTTTAAGTTTTTTGCTATATTTTTTATATTTATTTTTATTTCATTTGTAATAGGTGTTATTTGTTCGTTATACTCTACTGATGTACATATATTTAAAACTTCTTCTATGGCTCCTTTTGTTATTAATTGCTTTTTTTGCTCATCTTTTACAACTATTGATAATAGCCTTCTTGAAAAGTCGAATGGTATTTCATCTATTTTTTTATAGTTTTCTATAATATTACTTATTCCCTCTTTTTCTGCTCTATTTATTATTGCTTCATCTATGTTTCCTCTTAACCCTGTTTGAAAATATGAATTTAAGTATACATATTTTAGTATTGCTTTGTCTTCTTCCCCTTTTATATCTAGGTATTTTTCTAATACTATTTTATCTTCTGTTAATGTTCCTGTTTTATCTGTACATAATATATTCATTGCTCCAAAACTTTGTATTGCATCTAATTTTTTTATAATTGTTTTCTTTTTCGACATTTTTTTCGCGCCTTTTGCTAAACTTGATGATAATAATACTGGAAGTAAAAGTGGCGTTATTCCTATTGCTATTGCAACTGAAAATGTAAATGCTATTAGTACACCATGTCTAGTAACATTTATCATAAATGTTATTGGTATCATTATTAGCATAAACCTTATTAGTAATTTGCTTACATTTTCTATTCCTTTTTGAAATGCTGTTTTAGGTTTTCCTTCTCCTAGAGTATGAGCTATTTTTCCAAAGTATGTGCTGTCTCCTGTTTTTATGACTACTGCTTTTGCATATCCACTGGTTACATTTGTTCCCATTAAACATATATTTTCTAAGTCTGTTATAAACTCAATTTCTTCATCATTTATAGGTAAATCTACTGTTTTTCTAACAGAATCTGATTCTCCTGTTAATGATGCTTGTGTTATATATAAATCTTTTGCCTCAAGCACTCTTGCATCTGCTGGAATAATGTCTCCTGCCGATAATATTAGTATGTCTCCTACTACAATGTCTTTTAATGGTACTCTTTCTTTGTTTCCATTTCTTAATACTGTTGCTTTTGTCTCAACTAAACTTTTTAATTTCTCTGCTGCTTTGTTGGACTGAAATACTTCAAAAAATTCTAGTAGTGTACTCACTGTTATTAATACTATTATTACTATAATGTTTGCATAACTTGGTGGTTCACTTAAGTATACATCTGTATATAGTAATACTCCTGTTATTCCTAGTAATATTAGATTAAATGGACTAAATAAACTTTCAAATAAAAAATTGTACCACTCTTTTGGTTTTGCTTGTTTTATTTGATTTAATCCATGTTTTGCTCTGGCATTTTCTATTTGCTCACTATTTAAGCCTTTGTCTATATTTATTTTGTTTTCTTCAATGTATTTGTCTACCTGTGGTATGGCTTCTTTTCCATACTCCTTTTTTATATCTATTTTCTCTTCTTTTTCTAACATGATTTATCCTTCCCTCTCCCTTTGTTACAGTATACCCCTTTTAAAACAAAATATCTACATGTTTGATAAAAAAATAAATATTAATAGTAACAATATTTTCAAAAAAACGAAACTAAAATAAAGTTAAACTTGTATTTTATAGAATTTTGTACTATAATAGTCTTTAGTATTTTTAAGTGAGGTGTAATATGGAAAAAATTGCAATAATCTCTGATATACATGGAAATTTAACAGCTTTACAAGCAGTTTTAGCCGATATAGAATCTAGAGGAATTACAAAAATATATTGTTTAGGAGATATTATCGTTAAATGTCCTGAACCATCCGAAGTTGTAGATATTTTAAAAGAAAAGTGTGAAGTTATTATTAAAGGTAATTGTGATGACGTTATTTCAAGACCTGGTGTTGAACCTGGTAAATTTTGGAGTAGAGACAAAATTGGAGAAGAACGTGCAAATTATATATATAATTTGCCTATTTTCACTGAATTTTATATAAGTGGCTATCTTGTTAGGCTTTTTCATGCCTCACCATTTAGTTTAGAACATATATTTAATCCAATGTACTCTAATGTTGATACACCATATTACAATAAATTAGTAACTAATCCTGAAGATATGTTTTTAAATACTGAATTTTTAGGAAAAACCGAAAATGATCCTATACCTGATGTTATAGGGTATGGTCATTTGCATACTCCTAACCTTTTTAGATTTAAAAATAAAACCTTATTTAATTGTGGAAGTGTAGGCATTCCAACAGAAATGGCAAATACTGATGAAAATGACAAAACTAATAAGTTTTCAACACTTTCTTCTTATATGATTTTAGAAGGAAACTTTAATTCACATACTCTTTCTTCACTTTCATTTACATTAGTTAGGCTACCTTATAATGTTGAAGAAGAAATAAGAAGGTTACAAGTCTGTGATATGCCTAATAAAGATATTATTATAAAAAATTTAAAAACAGCAATTCACTAATTGTTATATTTTGTATATGATATATTAATATAATATTTAAACATTGAGGATGAGTTTATGGAAAGTTATGATAAAGCAGAAAGTCTGCTGAAAACATATAAACAAGAACATTTATTAGGTTTTTATAATGAACTTAATACTAATGAAAAAGAATTTTTAATAGATCAAATTTGTCATATTAATTTTAAACAAATTTTTGAACTATATGAGGCTTCAAAAACTGATGAAGTAATTCCAACTAATTTAATAGAACCTTTACCTTATTTTGATAAAGAAAAACTTAGTAAAAAAGATTTCGACTTTTTTACAACTATTGGAGAAAACAGTATTAAAAATTGTGAATATGCTGTTGTTACAATGGCAGGTGGTCAAGGTACAAGGCTTGGGTATAAAGGACCAAAAGGCACTTTTGAACTTGATATTGTTCCTAAAAAATCACTTTTTGAAATTACATGTGACAATTTAAAAAAAGCTAAGCTTTTATATGGAACTACCATTCCTTGGTATATTATGACTAGTAAATATAATGACCAGCAAACTAAGGATTTCTTTAATTTAAAAAACTTTTTTGGCTATCCAAAAGAGTCTGTATATTTCTTTACTCAATCAGAGCTTCCTTTAATCGATATTTCTGGTAATCTTATTTTGGAAGAAACTTATAAGGTTAAAGAGGTTTCTAATGGTAATGGCGATGTTTTTAGGTCTATGAAAGATTGCTCAATTATCGATAATATGAAAAAGAAGAATATAAAATGGGTATTTTTCTCTGGTATCGATAATGTTATTTTAGATATTGTTGACCCTCTTTTCTTGGGTATTACTATTAATTCTAACTTTCAAGCTGGCTCAAAAACATTATTTAAAAAGGACCCAGATGCTAAAGATTGGGTATTTGCTAGAAAGAATGGAAAACCAGCTATTATTAATAGTTGCCATTTTAGCTCTATTATGAAAAAAGCTAAAGATGAAAATGGTAATTATTTGTATAGGGATATTAATATACTTGCTCATTTATTTAGTATGTCTGCTATTGAATTATTAGCTACTAAAACTTTCCCTTACCATAGGGCTTTTAAAAAGAATACTTTTGTTAATGATGAAGGTATGAAACAAGTTCCTGATTCCCCTAATACTTTTAAATTTGAAAATTTTATCTTCGATGCTTTTGAGTTTTTTGATAATATTTCTCTTTTAAGAGTTAGAGAACAAGATGAATTCGCTCCAATTAAAGATTTTAATGGCATTCATAATCCAGAACTTGCTAAATATATGTATGAGAAAAAAATGAATATTGTAAATAAATAAATTTAAGCGAACATTAAGAATAGTTCTTTTTGTTCGTTTTTTACCCTCAAATGGATTAAAAATGAACAAAAAAGACTATCCCTCTTGTTTGCTTAAATTTGTTAAACTAACAGAAAGGACAGTCCTCTTGTTTACTTAAATTTGTTAGACTAACAGAAAGGACAGTCCTCTTGTTTACTTAAATTTGTTAGACTAACAGAAGGGACAGTCCTCTTGTTTGCTTAAATTTGTTAAACCAACATAAAGGACTATCCCTGATGCTCACTATTTTTTCTTTTTAATTAAGTATATCAATAGTATTCCAATAAATATTGTTATTGCTGTAGTAATTATTACTATAATTTGTTCTGTTTGACCTGTTTTTACGCTGACAATTATTTCTGCTGATGATTCGTTATCTTCTAATGTAGTTTCTTTATAATTTGCTGGGTTTGTAATATCTGTTATTTTTACAGTGTTTTTACTGTTTCCGAATTTTTCTTGTGCATTTATCCATTTTAATGTTATTAGTAATAATTTTTCTTCTCCAGCTTTCATATTTACTGTTGCTTGTAGTGTTCCATCTTCTGCTTGTCTCCAATAATTTGGTGTACCATTTGATACTTCAAATCCTTGTGGAATATTTTCTACTACTTTTGCTATTCCTTCTATTTCTCCTGTATTTTTTACTGTTATTGCATATGTTATTTCTAGACTTGCTTGTTTTATCTTTGATGCAACTATTTCTACCTTCATTGCTTTTTTGTTTGTTATTTTCTTTTGTTCTCCATTAAATATTACTTTTTCTAGTTGTTTTTCTATGCTTATGTTAAATTGTTTCTTCTGGTAGTAATAGATAACTGTTTCCCCATTTTCTGTTAGTTGTCCTACTGCGTTTGTTGGAGATTTTACTAATTTGTAATATGGTATGTCTTTTGCCTCTGTTTTATATTTGTCTCCTGCATTTCCAGTAATTTGATATCTATATGTTTTTTCTTCTATCGTTCCATCTTCTTTAGTTTCTATATATGTTATTTCTTCATTTGTATCTATGTCTACATATTTTACTGTTACTGTTCCACTTGGAATTTTTTCGTAATAGTAGATTACTGTTATTACTTCTTTTGTCATTTTTCCTGCTGCATTTGTTGGCTCTTGATCTGCTTTTTTATAATTTTCAACTACTTTTCTTTGTGTTTCGTATCTGTCTCCTGCTTCTCCTTCAATTATATCTTCTGGTAATAGCTCTTTGTCTGTTCCTTTTTCTAAGTATTTTACTATTACTTTTGCTGGTATTTTTTTGTATACATATGTTACTTTTATTTCGTCTTTTTCCATTGTTCCTTCTTTGTTTTCTGGTACTTTTATTATTTCGTAACCTTCAAATTCTTTTTCTTCTGATGTATATTTTTCTCCTATTTTTCCTTCTGTTATGATATCTTGCGTTAGTTTGTTTCCTTCTTCATCTATGTATTCTATTATTACTCTTGTATCTGTTGTTGTGTAGTAGTAGATTACTTCTTGTGTTTGTTCTTTTATTTTTCCTTCTGTGTTGTTTGAGTGTTTTACGAATATATAGTCTTCTATTTCTTTTTGCTCTGTTTCGTATTTCTCGCCAACTTTTCCTTCTATGCTTTCTCTATCTGCTATTTCTTGGTTAGTTTCTATGTCTACATATTTTACTATTACATTTCCTTTTATGTTAATTACTGTTTTTGCTTCATCTTCTGCTTCGTCTTTTTGCTCTGTTTCGTATAGTTCTACTTTTCCTTTTACATTGTTTATTATTTCTTGCATTTCTGCATCTAGGTTTGTATATACTACTGTTATTTGTTTTGTTATGTTTACTTTGTAACTTTCTCCCGCTTTGTCTGTGTCTATATCTGGTAATTCTTGTTCCCAAGTGATTGTTTGTGTTTTGCTGTTGTATTTTCCACCATTTAAATTTGATTTTGCTTCATCTATTTTGTATGGTAGTGTGTCTACTATTGTTACTTTTCCACTTCCTATATAATTTGCAATTTCTGCTGTGAATTGAACATTGTATTCCACAGGTTGTGCAGATGTTGTGATTTCTTCTGTTCCTTGTTTTGTTATTTGTGCTTTTAAGTCTGTGTTCAATAACTTGTATGTGTTTGTTACTGTGTATTCATATGTTGTTACTGTTTGTTGTCCTTGTGTTTTTTGTACTCCTGAAGTTTGTTTTTCTGAATTTTGTGCTTCTGAACTTGTCGTTTCTACTTTTGTTATTACTGGAGTTTCATAGTATTTTAGGTCTCCTTCGTTTGCTTCTTTTTCTGTTATTTCATATTCTATTTTTCTTCCTGTTTCATCATATTTAGGTAATCCTTTTATTTCATGTTTCCAGTTGTTTGCTTCGCTTAGTTCTACTGTTAATGTGTCTTTTGATACATTTTCCATTATTTCTATAATTACACTTTGTGGACGTTTTTGTTTTTGGTTGTTGTTGTCATCCCATTGTTTTTGTATTTTTATGTCTACTGTGTATTCTTGTTTTACTGTTTCTTCATCTGTAGTTTCTTCTACTGTTTGCTCTTTTCCTGCTTCTGGGTGTTTTTCTGGGTAATATAGTTTTACTGTTCCTGTTACTGTGTTAATTAGGTCTTCTGCTAGGTTTTGGTCTACATATACTAGGCTTATTTGTTTTTCTATTTGTTTTGTATATGTTCCATTTCTATATTCTCCACCTTCATGTTCTCCTGTTTTGTTTGCATATGTGTCTATGTTTTCTATTTCTTCTACCCATGTTATTGTGTTTTCTTCTTCGTTGTATGTTCCTCCATTTAATTCTGATTTTTCTTTGTCTATTTTTGCAGGTAATGAATCTACTATTTGTATACTTGCTTTTCCTATGTAGTTTGTTATTTCTGCTTTGTAGCTTATGCTATAGTTTACTGCTCCACCTTCTTTTGTTAATACTGGGATGTTTACTTTTTCTTCTGCTTCCTCTTCTTTTGTTATTGTTTCTTCTACAAGTTTGTTTGCTGTAGCTATTTTTGTAATTTTGTTTTCTACTGTTGGTGTTGTTAAACTATAGTAGTAGATTACTTCTATTGTTTCTTCTGTCATTTTTCCCTCATGCTTATCTGGTAAAGCATTTACTACTGTGTAGTTTGCTGGTACTTTGCTTGATGGACTTGTTGTATATTCTTCTCCTATTATTCCTTCTTTTGTCTCATCTTCTGCAAGTTTTATTGTTGTGTACTCATTGTTTTGTGCATCATAGATGTAGTGATGTACTATTACATTTGCTGGTATTCCTATTTTTACTTCTTCTTGGTCTTCTTGTTCATCTTGTTTTACAGTTTCATATCTTGTAGGATCCTCTGTTGTTGGCTCTTGTAACTCTATTTTTGTGTTTACTGTATTTACTATTTTTTCTGCTATGTTGTTTATGTCTCCATAATTGTATTTTACATTTATTTGTTTTAGTATTGATATTTGTTTTGCTTCTCCTGCTCTAAAGGTGTCTATTTCTTCTACCTCTTCTTCCCATGTTATTGTTTTTGCTTCTTTGTTGTATGTTCCTCCTTTTAATTCAGAGTTTTCTTCGTCTATCTCATATGGTAGGTTGTCTACTATTGTTACTTTTGCTTTTCCTACAAAGTCTTCTACTTTTGCTGTAAATTGGATTTCGTAGTATACTGCTGTGTCTGCTGATGTTATTACTTTGTTTCCTGTTGTTGTTTTTTCTACTGTGCTTTCTAGCTCAGGCTCTGGTTTTTTGTATGGATTTTCTGTTTCGTTTGTTTCTTTTCCATCTACTGTTGCCACGTTTGTTATTGTGTATTCATCTTTTGCATATTGTACTTCTACTGTAAAGCTTACTTCTTCTGTGCTTTGTGCTTGTATGCTTGCTATTAACCAAGTTATTTTCTTTTCTTCTTGTACTCCATCATTTGCTATGCTTATTAGTTTTGTTCCTTCTGGTATCATATCTTCTACTTTTACGTTTGCTATACTTGCTGTTCCTGTGTTGTTTACTTTTATTGTGTATTTGATTTTGTCTCCTACTGTTACTTCGTTTTCTTTTAAACTATTTGCTCCTTGCTCTTTTCTTATTATTGTAGCTTGTTTTTCGTATGTAACTATTGGTTTTTCTACTTTGTTTGTTGGAGTTTCATCTACTGTTGCTGTGTTTTCTATGTTTCCTGATTTTCCTTCATTTACTGTTACCTCAAAACTTACACTTCCTACTCCTGCTAAGCCATCTGCCATTGCTGGTACATTTACTGTTATTCCATTTTCTAAGTCCTCAGCTGTTTTTGTGCTTAAGTCTATTGTGTTTTCTCCTAATTCATAGCTTGATTGTCCATTTACTTTTATACTTCCTGCTACAAATGTTGTTCCCTCTGGAATGCTGTCTTTGATTACTACATCTTTTGCTAGGCTTCCTTGGTTTGTTATTTGTACTGTATATGTTATTTTTTCACCTGCTATTACATAGTCTTTTCCATTTTCTGTTGTTTGTGTTTTATTTGATGTTATTATTGGTTTTACATATGTATGTGTGGTTTCATTTGTTGGTACATCATTTATTGTTGCCACATTTCTTATTGTTTGTCCATTATTTAAGTCATTTACTGTTACTTTAAATTCTACTGTTTGTGTTCCTGCTGCTTCTACTGTAACATCTATCCCATTTGATAAGTCTGTAGCTGTTTTTGTACTTAAGTCTATTTGGCTTTCGTTTAGTTCATAGCTTGATTGTCCATTTAATTTGATACTTCCTACCATAAATGTTGTTCCTTGTGGAATTTCATCTTTTACTTTTACTGTTTTTGGAGCTGTTCCAGTGTTTTCTAGTTTTACTTTGTATGTAATTTCGTCTCCTACTTTTACTTGACTTCCTGTTGTAGGTGTTGATTCTTTTATAAATGTTACGTTTGATTTGTTTACTATTGTTGTTACCTCATTTGTTGGCTCTTCATCTACTATTGCTGTATTTCTTAGTTGTTTTGTATATGTTTCTTCTGGTAAGTTGTTTACTATTACTTCGAAACTTAATGTTACTTGTTCTTTTTGTTCTTCTTTACTTTCTATCCCTTCTTGCTCTAGTGTTTCTTGACTCATTTCGTCTTGTTTAGTCTGTCCCTTTTGGGACATTTTTGTCCCGATTTGCTCCGTCCCAAAATTGCCCTGCGAAGTCCCAAAATTACCAGGTACGTTTACTGTAATTCCATTTGCTAAGTCTTGTACTGTTTTTGTGCTTAAGTCTATTGTGTTTCCACCTAGTTCATAGCTTGATTGTCCATTTACTTTGATTGAACCTGATACTAGAGATGTGCCTTCTGGAATGCTATCTTTGATGGTTACGTCTTTTGCAAGTCCTCCAGCATTTGTAACTGTTATGGTGTATGTTATTTTTTCTCCTTCGACTACATAGGCTAATTTGTTTTGTGTTTGGATAGATTTATTGTAACTTATTATTGGCTCTATATATGTGTTTAATGTTGTATTTGTTGGTTCATCTTCTGATGTTGGATTTTCTGGCTCTTTGTTTACTGTTGCTGTATTTAGTATTATATCTTCGTTTTCTAAGTCGTTTACTGTTACTTTGAATGTTATGTTGTTAGTTTGGTTTGGTTCTAAGTTTATGTTTATTCCATCTTCTAAGTCTTTAGCTACTTTTGTGTTTAAGTCTATTTGGCTTCCATTTAGTTCATAGCTAGATTGTCCATTTACTTTGATTGAACCTTCTACAAATGTTGTTCCTATTGGAATTTTGTCTTTTACTACTATTTCTTTTGCCATTTTACCGGTGTTGCTTACTTCTATTTTATATGTAATTTCTTCATCTTTTACTACATAATTTAATCCATTTTGAGTTTGTACACTCTTTTGCTTGTTTATTATTGGACCTACAAAATTATTTGTAATTTTTTTGTTTTGATTGTCTACTATTTTTTCATAATATTGTAAATCTCCTTTTTCTACTTCTACTTCATCTATATTGTAGTCTATTTCGTCTCCCGCTTCATTGTATTTTGGTAAGTCTGTAAATTCATATTCCCATGTGTTTTGATCCCATGATAATTGATTTTTGTTTGTTACTTCATGTTCTGCTACTACAGTTTCACCATTTTTTAGTTGTATTTTTACTCTTGTTGGTATTTTGTATTCATTATTTGTGTTGTTCCATTGTTTTGTTACTATTACATCTTTTCTGATATCTACTTGTGTATCTTTACTTGCTTCAACAGTTTCCTCTTGTTTTGTTTCCTCTAATTGTAGCTTTCCTGTTACTGTATTTGTAAATTTTTCTTTTCCATAGTTTACATTTATGTATACTAATTCTATTTGTTTTTCTATTCCTATTTGCTCATTTCCATTTTCATATGTGTTTATGTTTTCTATTGCTTCTTCCCAAGTTATTGTCTTTTCTTCAGCATTGTATACACCTCCCATTAAGTTAGAGTTTTCTTCATCTATCTCATATGGTAGTTTGTCTACTATGGTTACTTTCGCATTTCCTATATATTGCTCTATTTCTCCATTATATGCTATTATGTATGTTACTTTTTCTCCTTCTGTGGTTATTTTGTCTGTTCCTTCTTTGCTTATTGTATTTTCTATTATGTTTGCATCTTTTAGCCTATAATAGTAAATTACTTCTATTGTATCTTTTGCCATTCTTCCATTTGCATTTTCTGGTAGCTTTTCTCTTACTACTATATAACTTCCTAACCCTTGTTTTGATGTTGTTCTATACTCATCTCTTATTTTTCCTTGTATTATTTCATCTTCTGCTAATTTTTGAGTTGTGTCTTCTTTATAATGATGTACTATTACTTGTGTGTCTTTTAATCTATAATAGTAAATTACTTCTATTGGCTCTTCTTTTATTTGCCCATTTGCATTAGTTGGTAGTTTTTCTTCTACTAGTTCGTATTCTTCTAAGTCTGTTTTTGCTTTTGTTGTATATTCTGTTCCTACTCTTCCTTCTTCTTGCTCATCTTCTGCTACTTTTTCTTCTGTGTATTCTACATAATGGTGTACTGTTACTGTTGATGTTTGTATTTGAGAATAATAGTATATTACTTCTATTGTCTCTTCTTTCATGTTTCCTGTTGCATTTTCTGGAAGTTTTGTTGTTACTATTTCATAGTCTTTTATATCTGTTTTTGCTGCTGTTTGATATATGTCATCTATTTTTCCTTGTATTATTTCATCTTCTGCAACTTTTTGCGTTGTTCCATCTTTGTAATGATGTACTATTACTTGTGTATCTTTTAGTTTATAATAGTATATTACTTCTATTGTTTCTTGCGTCATTGTTCCTTTTGCATTTTCTGGTAATTTTTCTTCTACTACTGTGTATTTTTCTATGTCTGTTTTTGCATTTGTACTATATTCTTGCCCTCTTTCTCCTACTATTATTTCATCTTCTGCTAATTTTTTCGTTGTTCCTTCTTCATAGTGATGGACTATTATTTCTGCTGGATTTGCTGTAAATTTTACTACTATATGCTTATCTTCTGACATATTTTCAAATTTATCTAATTCCACTGTTCCATCTATTTTTTTAGCAAATTGTATTTCTTTGCCATTTACTGTTATTTTGCTTATTGAATAACTTTCTTGTGGAGTTGCTATAATATCTTTTGTTGATGTTCCTTTGTATTTTACTTTTTCATATATCTCTTCGTTTTGTCCTAATATTGTTCCTCCTTCGCCTTCTACCTCAGTTGTTATTTTATACTCTTTTTTAAAATCTTTAAATGTTATCTCTTGTGTTTCTGGAATTGGCGGTAAACTTAATGATGTTTTATATTTCGTTAATTTTGAACCTGTATCCATATTTGTTCCTACTATATAACTATTATCTTTTGTTATTGCTAATCCTAAATCTACTGGATTTGTTGTTTCTGCCCATTCTACTTCATTATTTGCATTATATTTTACCAACATTCCTTCTGGTGGGCATTTATACATTTCAAATCCTAGTACAGCTTGTGTTAATTCTCCTGGATTTACTAATATATGTTCTCCCACTTGCAATTCTTTTGAAGTAAAATATCCTCCTACAATATATCCTCCATCATTTGTTACTACTAGTGATTTTATATAATCATGCCAATCTGTTCCTTTTAGTAGTGTTGCAAATTCTACTTCATTATTTTTATTATATTTAATTATAATACCATCTTGATGCTCTGTCTCTAATATATAATCTCCATATTCACTTTTTATAAATAGTGCTGTTCCACCTACTATATATCCCTCATCTTTAGTAGCTTTTACTAAAACATTCTCATTATCCAACATGGCATGAGCCCACTCTACCTCATATTGCTCGTTATTATTTGTAGGTTTATATTTCACTAAAATTAAAGTTTCTTCATCTATCCCTGCTGAACCTCTTGTAAATATATAATCTCCTATTTGTATATTCATGTAGTATGAGCTATCAATTACTACATATCCACCTTCATATGTCTCCGCTATCGACGTTATTCTGTCTTCAAAGTCTCCTTCTATTTGCGTTGCCCATTCTACTTCATTGTTTTTACTATATTTTACAAGTATTGCACTCTTGGAATTTCCTTGGTTAAAATTATATTCTCCTAGATTTATACTTCCTCTAAACCAGCCTCCTACTATATAACCACCGTCTTTTGTTGCTGTTACTGTTTCTATTTCATTTATATTTCCTGTTTTTATTGATGTTGCCCATTTTACTTCATATTCATTGTTCGTTCCCATTTTTCCATATTTTATTACCATTCCATTATTATAATTTTCTGTACCTTCTAATATAATTTCTCCTACTTTTATGTTATTACCTTCAAAATATCCTACTACTATATATTCGCCATCATTATTTTCAACTACTGAATTTATATTACCATCTATTATTGTTTCCCATACTATTTCATCATCTGAATTATATTTTTGCAATTTATTTGTTGTAGCTACAATATATCCACCATCACTGGTTGCTATTATTGATTTTATTTTTCCTTCTATTGTCTTTTCATATGCTTTTTCTCTATATTGCTTAATTTCTGATTGCTTAGGTACTCTTTTATATGTATATATATTTACTTTTGAATAGTATTCTTCTTCTAGTAATATATATATTCCATCATCTTCCTCTACTTTATGGATTTTTGGGTCTTGTAAATTATGCTTATCAGTCCATTCTATTTTTCCATCTTTTGTACATTGTGTTATACTTTTGGTTCCTAATATTATATAGTTTCCATTATCCTCTTCAATTATCTGCTCTATATCATCATATTCTCCTGGTATTATTACTGTCCACTTTAGCTGTCCTTCTTTTGTATATTTACTTATAGAATTACTCTTGTTATTATAATCATCTCCGTTCGACTATTATATATTCTCCATCACTTGTTTCTTTTACTCTAGTTATCTCCATATATTTATTTTCCTCTGTTTGAGTTTCCCATTCTATTTTTCCATATACATTTATTTTTATTATTTTTTTATTGCTAAAACTTGTACTTCCTGAGTATTGACAATATGTTTCTGTTAATATAACTCCTCCATCACTTATTTCTTTTATATTATCAAAATTATATTTTTTATCTTCTTGTATTTCAGTAACCCATTCTACTTTTTTATCTGGAGCTAATTTAACTATTTGTTTATTATTAGATAATGTACTATTTTCTATAAGTATAATTCCTCCATCACTCATTCCTTCATATGTAACATATAAGTTATGATTATTACCATCTATTACAGTTACAAATTGCATTTCATTATTTGTAATTCCAATTAATAATCTATCTGTACTATTTTTACTTGTAATTTCCTTATTTTGTACTCTAATAGTTCCAGAAAATTCTATTTGAATATACCCACTAACACTTCCATTGTACTTTACTCTATCAACAACTTTATTTATACATTCCACATTTCCATCTTGCATGTATTTTATTCTCATAAAATTTCCTGATACTTCTTCACATTTTTTATCTCCTATTTGATTACCCGATAAATTTCGCATTATGTACTCTTCGTTTCCAATTGGTATTAGAACATTACTATACGTATACATATAATATTTGTCAACATCAACATATACTTGACTTTTCCATTTTACATTACCATCTCTTGTATATCTAATTATTATGGTATCATCTCCATCATCTATATTTGTAAATTCCTGTCCATCTATCTTTATAGTAGTTCTAAATTCTGCTGATACTATATATCCATCTTCATCTGTTTCTTTTATAGCATTAATTTTTATTCCTCCATTTATTAATGATGCCCATTCTATACTATTTTCTTTTGTATATTTTACTATTATTCCATTACTTGTTTCATCACTTTCAATTTTTTGCCCATTTTCTAATACTATACTTTTTCCTACAAAGTTTGCTCCTATAATATATCCTTCATCATTTGTTCTCTGTATTAAATTAATTGTTGAACTTTTTATTCCTAATGTTATAATTTTT
Organism: uncultured Clostridiaceae bacterium; assembly: GCA_947642455.1. Taxonomy (GTDB): domain Bacteria; phylum Bacillota; class Clostridia; order TANB77; family CAG-508; genus UMGS1663. The sequence continues at coordinate 38,697 of CANRSN010000002.1, read as the reverse complement.
TCTATCTCTCCGTCTCTTGTGTATTTAACTACTACATCTCCTGAATTTTCATATACTTTATGTTCTAATTCTATACTTTCTTCTGCTTTTGCTTTTACTATATACCCTCCATCTATTTCTTCTCTTAATATAGTATCACTATAATATAATGACTTATTTGCCCATTCAATTTCGCCATTTTCTGCATATTTAATTATTATATATTTACTATCTTGAAATTCTTTTCCTGCTATATTAATATCTCCTACAGTTTGTATTAATTCTACATGTCCTCCATCACTGGTTGTTATTTCTTTCTTAATAGCATAATCTTTTACATTTACTTGTTCCATTTCACCTTTTTTGTTATATATAATATTTGCTTCTAGAGCATATATATTACTAAAATATTCTTTATCTAATACTATGTTCCCATAAAATTTTATTTTCGCATTATATTTTCCCTCTTCTACCTCTTCTATCGAAATACACTCAACTGTATTTGCTTCTATAAAGTCTGACCATTCTACTTCAAAATTTTTATTATATTTAATAATAAATCCAACCATTACTCCTCCAGCAGAAGGACATTTTTCATCCCCTATCTTTACAGTTGTATTATAATAAGGATCAACCCAATAACCTCCCATTACTATACATCCTTTATCTGTTGTTGATTTTATTGAATTAATTATTATATCTGGTCTATCACCTTCTATGCTTATTGTATTTTCTATTACTCCTTCCCACTCTCCTTTATTTGATTCATCTATTCCAAAATACTGTACAGGATTTTCTGGTAATTCATATCCAAAAGGTGCTTGTACTTCTGTTGCCTGATATAAACCTGGGGCTATTTCTGCTACAACCATTCCATTTTCATTTGATGTTACTACTCTCATATCTGTTCCATTAATATTTTCTATTGTTCCTACTTCATTTCCATTTACATCTTTTGCATTATTTCCTTCTAAATCTTGTATTGTGAATTTAGCTCCTTGTAGTGGCTCTCCTGTTTCTTCATCTATTTTTTGTAATTTTAATAATACCTCATCTTCCCATACTACTCTAATTTTAGAATCTTGTATAGTTGTTTCTCCAAAGAAATTTCCACTTGTTGTTTGTAAAGTCCATACATTATTTTCTTGTATTGCTTTAAATTTTACTGGTGTTTCAGTTACTTTATAGCCTATTGGTGCTAATACTTCTGTTAATGTATATTCTTCATTTTCATATAAATTTTCTATTACTATTATTCCATTTTCTCCTGTTTCATATTGCTTTTCTGCTATTAAATCTCTTCCTGCTCCTGTTATTTCAAACTGTGCTCCTTGTAATAAATTTCCTGTTTTTTCTCCTATTTTTGTTAATTCTAATGTATATTTTGGTATATTTGCATTTTCTAAATCTATTTTCACTACTGGTTGTTTATTTTCTTCTTGTACTATTGTTGGAGTTTGTTTTGCTACCCTTCCATTATATTCTAGTTGTAATTCGTCTCCTACTCTATCTACTTTTACTGTAAATTCTGTTTCATCTACATAGTACCCTTTTGCGTATGTTTCTTTAATTGTATATACTTCTCCTTGCTCTAGTCTACTAATTGTTGCTATTCCATTGCCATTTGTTGTATATTTAGTTCCCGCTTCTTCCATGTTTTTGCCTTTTACTATAAATTCAACTTTTGGAATTATTGTATTTGTTCCAGTTTCATATTTTGTAATTTGTATATTATATTTTGGCTCATTTTCTATTTGTAGTTGTACCTTTGGCACTGTTCCCTCTACTGCTTGTGTTACATTTATATTTTTACCTATTCCTTCAATTATTTCTGCTTTAAGTTCTCCATTTTCTCTATGTGTTTTAAATTTAATTATCTGTTCATCTATCATGTAATCTAAATTTGTCCTTATTTCTTGTAATGTATATTCTTTTTCTGGTATTAAACCATTTATTTTTATCTTTCCTTGTCTGTCTGTTGTATAATTTTTGCCATCACTTACCAAACCTTCTCCTTTTAGGTTAAAGGTTACTCCAATTATGCCTTCTGTTGTGTTCTTTTTATATTTTTCTATTTCTAACTCATATTTTGGTTCATTCTCTATTGCAAAGTTTACTTGTGCTCTATTTCCTTTTATAATTGGTTCTATTTCATTACTTTTTAATATTCCATTTTGAAGTTGTATTTGTAGTTCATTATTTTCTGCTCTTACTATTTTGAAAACTATTGGTTCTTCATTTAATACATATTCTTTTGTTGTATATACTTCTTGTAATGTATATATTACTCCCAATTTTAAATCTAATAATGTTACTTTTCCTTCTGGGTTTGTTGAATAGTCTTTTCCTTCTTCTGAAATTCCATCTCCTTTTAAATTAAACATTACTCCTTGTATTACTTCTGTTGTTCCTGCTTTGTATTTTGTAATTGTTAAGTCATACTTTATACGATATTCATAAGTTACTTCTATTAACTCTTCATTCATTATACCTTGCCAGTTATCTGTTTTACTTACAAATTCGTAATTTTCTAGTACATTACTATTTGCTATAGTTGTATATGTATCTCCATATCTTCCAGATTTATCTATTGGCACTATCTCATCTTCTGCTAATTTTTCTTTCGTGTCTATATCTATATGGTGTACTATTACTCCTGGTACAGGTGCTCCTCTATAGTAATATGTTACTATTACCTCTGGACTTTCATATGTTCCTGTACTATTTTCTGGTATTGATACTAATTCATATTTTGAATCTGGCACTACTGGCGCTGTTGTATATGTTGTTCCTTCTATTCCTTGTTGTACTACATCTTGTGCTTCTGTTCCATCTGGCATTGTTACTTTTGTGGTTGTTCCTTCTAAATAATGATGTACTGTTAATAATACTTTTTTATTTTCATACTCATATATTATTTCTTGTGTTTCTTTTTTATATTTACCTACTGCATTTGATGGTATTATATATTCCCCGTTCTCATCTTTTGCTAGTTCATATTTTTCTAAATCTGTTCTTGGTTTTGTTGTGTAGTCCTCTCCTTCTTCTCCTGTATATATTTCATCTTCTGCTACTCTATTTGTTGTTCCTTTTTGATAATGATGTACTATTATTTCTGGTTTCTTTTGCTCTAATGCTGTATATGTAACTATTATGTGCATATCTTCTGTTATATTTGTTAATTGTGGCAATATGTATGTTCCATCTTCTTCTCTATTAAAATCAACTTTTTCTCCATTTATTGTTATTTTTGTTATTTCATATCCTTCGTCTGGAGTCATTTTTATTTCTTTAGTATTATTATTTCCATATTCTACTATTTCATATGGAGTTTCTCCTTCTCCTGTAATGCTTCCTCCTTTTATTTCATTTATTACTTCTACTTCTGTTGTTATTTTTAGTTGCTTTAAATAATTGTCTACTGTTATTTCTTGAGTTTGTGGAATTTCTGGTTCTACTGTTATTTCTTTTAATATATATAATTCTCTATCCTCTCCATAACCACCATAAGAAAACATAAACTTTCCTGCTACTACATACTTTTGAGCATTTACCTGTACAATTCCATATATTGAATAATTTGTTTGATCAATATCAATATCACCTTCTATCCATTCTATTTTTCCTTCTTTGTCATATTTTATTAATGCTACATTCGAATAAAGAGTCTCATAAGTTCCTCTATAAAATATACCTTCTATTTCTACATTACGCAACCCTTCTGCTCCTATAAGATATCCTCCATCTTTTGTTGAAATTATAGTTTTTACAGCATTCTCTAAATTACCTTTTATTGAAATTGCTTTTTCTACTTCATTATCTTTATTATAGATTATTAGCATTATATCATGAAATCCCTGTCTAACAAATTCTTGATCTCCTATCTGAATATTATCACTCTCAAAAGTTCCTCCTACTATATATCCTCCATCACCAAACTTAGCTACTGCACTTAATGTATTATTTTCTTCTCCTCTTATAGCTGTTGCCCATTTAACCTCTCCAATGTTATTATATTTTATTATCATTGAATTTGTATTGCCTTCATTTTGTAATACATATTGTCCTACTTGTATTTCTTTTTCATTAAACTCACCTACTACAATATATTCTTCTGAATTTATTTCTGCAACTGATTTTACTGTAGTTCCCACTTTTTGTGTCCATTGAATTTCATTATTCTCATTATATTTTATTATTATTCCTTCTGTACTGTCTCCAAGAGAATGATTCCCTACTGCTATATATCCTCCATCATTAGTTGATATTATTTTATTTACTTGTGTTATATAATCTTTTATTGATGTTCCCCATTGTACTTCTCCACTACTACTACATTTTAATAACATTCTAATTGATTTTCCTGTTCGTTCTGGTATATAGTTTCCTAATTGTAGTTTTTCTGGATTGAAAATACCTTCTATTATAAGTCCTCCATCTTTTATCTCTACTATATTTTCTATTTTATTTTCTATTTCATCTCCCATTACTTTTTTCCATTCTTTTTGGTCAGCTTCATTATACTTTATTAGTACTGCACCGTCATTATTCCAATGTTTCTGTGCTCCTATAACATATCCTCCATCACTAGTATTTGATATTGCATGTATATCGTAAAAATCATCGTGTTCCATCCTTTTAGAAGTATCTGATATTCTAGTTTTAATTTCTTTTGACTTATCTATTCCAAAATAATGTGAATTTTCCTGTTTTGTACCCAAAGCATATTTTTCATGTGTTTCAATTTCTTCTGCCCTATATAAGCCCTGTGGCAAGTTTGCTGTTATTTCTCCTTTTTCATCTGTTGTAACAACATAATATGTAGTTCCATTTATTCTTTCTCTTGTTCCTATTATATTTCCCTTATTATCAGTAGCAGGTTTACCAGTTTCCTCATTATAAATTGCAAACTTAACACCTGCTAAAAATTCTTTAGTAGTTCCATCTTGTTTTATCAATTTAAATGTAGGGCTATCTTCTACAGTTACTGTAATTGTATTTTCCCCTGATATTATATCTTTTACTTCGCCAGCAGTTATGTGCATGTTTAATACACCTTCTTGCATATCTGCATAGAAAGTTATATTATCTACTTTTGCATATCCTTCTGGAGCTGCAATTTCTTTTAATGTATATGTTTGTTCTATTTGCTTTTCTTCTACATATTGATATAGTCCTGAAACTGTTATTTGTCCTTGCTCATTTGTTATAAATGTTTGTATTCTTTCTGTTCCTTTATATAATGCAAATTTTGCGCCTACTATTGGTGTTGTTTTACCTTTTTCAACTTTATTTATAACTAAATTATATTCTGGTATTTTTTCATTTTCTATATTCAAATTTAATGTTGGTATTTCATCTTGTATAGTTATACTATTTGCTTTTATTTCTCCTTGTATAATATTTGGTGTATAATTTCCATCATTGCTATTTATTACAAATTTTATTGGGTTTGATATATAATATCCTTCTGCCTTAACTTCTTCTAATGTGTATTCTTGTCCCAAATATAACCCTTTTAAGTCTGCTTCTCCATTTGCATTAGTTATTAATATTCTTCCTGAACTGCTAATTCCTTTTCCTGTTATTTTGTATTTTATATTTTTTAGTCCTGTTTCAGTTCCTTGTTTTGTTTTTTGTATTCTTAAATTTGCTCTTACTTCATCTTCTACTTCTATTTGAGCTATATTTTCTCCTGCATTTCCATTTGAAATATTTTTTACATTTCCACTTATCTTCTCTATTTTCAATTGTCCATTTTCTTCTCTTGCTATAAATTTTACTTCGTCTTCATTTAATTCATATGATGATGGACTCTTTATTTCTTTTATTGTATATACTCTATCTATATATAATCTTGGAAATACTAATTTACCTTGTTGATTTGTTACTCTTGTTATTACTTCTTCATTTCCTTCTTCTTGTATACTATATGTTGCACCTGAAACTATTTTTTCTTTATTTTTATGATATTTAGTTAATTCTAAATCATATTCTTTTACTATCATAAAACCTAATTTGTTTGGCTCTGTTTGTGTTCTATATTTTCCTTCATTTGTATCTAAACTAAAATATATTGCATGATGACTATAACTTACTTGATTATAGTTTATTCCTTCTGGTATATTTATTTCATAGTTTATTTGATGTTTTTCTCCTCTTTTTAATACTTTATCGCCTAAGTCTACCATGTAACTTTTTACCTGTGAAAAGTCTTGTGGTTCAGTTTCCCAACAATTTTTTTCATCTTCTAAGTCTTTGCTTGGATTTTCAACTGTTGTATAATATACTGTTGCTATTTCTTGTAATTGTTGTGGCAATATTATTCCCGTGTTTGACATTGTTGTATTAAATTCTGACCCCATATCATTTCCATTTATTACATATGTATTTCCTATTGTTGGTATTTTTCCTATTATTTTTACTTCACTAATTGTACTTGCATAATTATTGTTTATTTCTACTGTTATATTTGATTTTCTTTGTTCTTTTGATACATATGCAATTTGTGGTGCAATTGCTATACTTCCCTTTTCATCATAGTTACTTGCTGTTTGACTTGTAAGTAATGAATCTGGTGATATAAAACTTATAGATATTTGCCATATGTTTACTTGTTCTTCTGTATTTAAGTTATTGTTTACATCATATATATCATTAGCATTATAGTAATAGTTTTGGTTATTTTCGTTTGAAGCATATAATTCTATATTTTCTGTTTTTGTTACTATTCTTGGATCTGGTGTTATATTGCAGTCTATTGTTATTGTGTAGCTTGCTTCTTGTTCATTTTCTGTATTTATTTTTATGTATATGTTTCCATCTTTTTCATATTTTTCATAACTTGTTATTTCTACATTTGTATTGTCTATTTGTATTTTATTTATGTCTACTCCTATTATTCCTTGTGGTAATTTTACTAAAAATGACCCATTTATCCATTTTACTAAATTATCTCTTTCTTCTGTTTTTATTTTCATTACAATGTTTTTCTGTGTTTCTTGTGTTGTCATTGTGCTTTTGCTAATTCTTATACTTGCTACAGAGATTGGCTCCTCATAACGTGCCTCTGCTATGTCTGTATTTACATGTTCTCCTCCTATGTATCCTGCAAGTGTAGTATTTATATATCTTAAATTTTCAAATTCACCTTGTGTATATGTTTCTGTTATTTTTTTATCATCAAGTTCTTTTACATGGTATACATATATACTTGATTCTGAATTTGCATTACTAGTTTCTACCCTTATATGTTCTACTGGCTCCTCATATTTGTATGGTTTTTCTGAAGTATATTTATACCAATTACTTTTGTTAAATGTTTCTAATAATTGATTTGTTTGGTCATCATATACCTTTATTTCTCCATTTTCTCCTAGTAGCTTCACTGGATCTGAAAAATATATTCCTACAAATTTTGTTATATTTTCCATGCTTTGTGTGTTTGTATCTGATTTTATAAAATTATCTGATATTTTCTGCCCTTCTCCTTGAGTTTCTTTCATAATAATTTTTTGACTTTGTTCTAAAGTTCCTGTATATGCTTTCCATGATACTGTATATGTGTCATCTTTTTCTGTTTCTTTTATTCCATTGTATATATTTAATGGTTTTTGCTTTGATATCATATATCTAGAATATGGATATGATACATATTTACCAATACTTACATCAAATATTGCCTTGCTACCTTGTGGATTTCTGAATGTTATTACATATGTGTCTTGTGCTATATTTGACTTATATGGATTTTTGAATTCTTTATTTGTATTATTGTATCCTTCATAATATGCTTTAACTGGTACTTTGTATTCAATTGTATCTTCTCCTAGTTCTGTAAATGCTTCTAATGGATATGTTACTTGTACTTCATATGTATTTCTTGCATTTGTGCTTGCAGATGTTGTTACTATTCCTTGCTCATTTAATATTGCTTCTCTTTGTGCTGTAAATCTTTTTGTATTTTCATTATATGTGTACGCTACTCCTATTCCTGTTACTTCTACTTTGCTTGGATTATATCCATTTAATTCTGGTAATGTTCCTTCTATATATGATTTTTTTAATAATAGTTGTTCATTTTCTTCTCTTACATCTATTGTAAATTTTAATTTAAGTTCATTATTTTCTTCATCTATAACTTCATTTAAGTTTTTCGTTTGTCTTATATTTGTTATTATTGTGTTTGTAGTTCCATGCCAATCTACATTGAATTCTACTGTTTTTTCTATTGGTGTTTCTTCTCCAGTGTCTGACACATGTGTTCCTGTTAATGTTACACTATTTATTTTACTATATTTTGTGGTATCATTTCCTATTGCTGCATATCTTTTTGAGGTATATGAATAATCCCCACTTCTTACTATTCCTTGTAGTAATTTTTGGGTTCCATTTACCATATCATTTAATTCTATTTGTCGGGTGTTACTCCCAATATAATTTTCTTTAATTACGGTGTCTTTTATTAATGCTGTTTGCAAATAATAGTTTTTGTTATTATTTATTGTTATTTTTCCATTCTTTAATTGCCCATTTGTAAGTACATTAAGTTCCATGTACAGTGTGTCACTTTGACCTACTTCTCTACATGTTCCTCTTACTTTATCTGCAATATTATCTCCATCTAAATCTCTTAAAAAGAAGGCATCAAACTTTACAAATTCACTATCTGTTTGGTCTTCTCCATTTTGTACTCTTGGATATTCCATTGTTCGTGCTATTTCTGCATCATTTGTGTTTTTCATTGGATTTACCACAATACTAATTATTAATACTGCTAATATTAATATAATTGTTATTATGCTTATTATCCCTACCATTTGCTTTCTCTCTAGTTTCATTTTTTCTCTCCCCTTCTAAAACATAAATCTGGTTGCAAAAGATTTTGTTTCTTTTTTAACCTTATATCTTATATTTTGCCATATAGCTTTTATATAATATATATTATTTTTGTTTTAGAGTAAATGGTAGTTTTTAGCCTTTTTCGCTATGTTACAATGTTTTTACTACGGAAATACTATTTGTCGCTTTTTTTGTCTTTTTCATGACATTTTTGTAATATATTGTCTCTTATTTTTCCTTTTTGCTAATTTTTTTGTATTCCCGTAAGTAAACACAATGAATGTTTTCTTTATATATGAAATTTTCTTTTTAATTCTTCTATTATGTCTGTTTTGCATAATATTAAGCATATTATAAAATTAGCTATAGATATTCCAACAGCTATTATTCCTAGTGTTTTGTCTTCAACTAACCTTTCTGAAATTAGAATTACTGGAGTAAAACTTATTAAGCATAACATAAGTTGAAAAATGACATATCTTATGTATTTCTTTCTACTTATTATTGTAAGTAATAGCATTATCATATTTGAAGTCATTAATATAATAGGAATTGCAATATTTAAAGACCACTTTTCAAACCCTAGTATATAGTCTATATATACCAGAAGTGCTGATATTGCAATTGTTTGTACTAGTACATGTGCTGCTACATTAACATTTTTATTTAAAGCATATAGTACTGTTACCCATATATATATTATACATGCTATTGAAAGGGCAGCCCAATGTGAAGTAGGTGTTACTATTTTATTAATTGTGTATAATAGTATAGCAATTATTAATGATATTAGTAGCATTATTTTTATTACTATTTTTCCCTTTTTGGCATTTATCTTTTTTGGATATAACATTATTAAACCCTTTCTTATTATAATTTTTTTACCTTTTAATGTATTTTTATATCTAGCAATTCTATTGTATTTCTAAAACTCCATTGGTTTTTATTTTTATGTCTATTCCTTGAGATTTCATAAATTCGTAAAATTTTTTTTCAATTTTGTAGTCATCTAATATTGATGTAAATGTAAATGTTAGCTTATCTTCATAGCTACAAGCTGCACATTTTATTTTTTCTACTGGCTCTGGTGCTAATAGGAACATAAAATTGTTAATATATTTTCTGTATTTTCCTATAATACCTATTCTTCCTACATTTGAAAATGTTGTTGTTGTGTATTTTCTTATTTCTATATAACCTATTCTAACTACTATTTTCTTTATAAATAGTGGTATTCCTCTTATGAATGGATTATTTCCTATTTTAACATTTGCTGACATTGTTTTTATAATTTCTTCTTCTGATAACCTTTTTTCAAAATCTTGTTTTACAAATTCTAATATTTTTTCGAATGTATCTAAGTTGTCTTTTTTCATTTCTGCTTCTACTGTGATATATGAAAAAAAGTTTGATATTGTTATTGAAGTAAAGTATTTTCTTAAATTTACTGGTATACATACTTTTATTGGTCTTTTTCCTTTTGCATTTTTGTAATTTTCTTCATATATGCAATATATTAACACAGCTGTTAAATATTGTGTTATTGTTACATTTTTCTCTTTACAGATTATTCGCAATTTTTCGACATTCATTATTTCATGTACTGCAGATATTGCTCCTAAAGCTATTTTATTGCCTTTTAATATGTATGCTTTTTTGCTTGAAGCATTTGACTTCGCCTTTTTATTATAATTTTTCATGTAACTGTCTTCTGTGTTATATTCTATTTTCCTAGATGTTCTTATTTCTTCTTCAAATTCTTTTGGATGTGATAATTCTATATATTTATATACTATCTCCTTGAAAAATGTAGCTCCACTATTTCCATCTGTTAAAGAATGAAATATATCAATATTGATTTTTTTGTCGAAATATGTCACTTTAAATAGATAATTGTTATTTGTGAGTGGCTCTATATATTTACATGGATAGTCTTTTTCTTCCTCAACTATTGGCTTTTTTGGATTGTCTTCAAAGTAGTACCAAAATATTCCCGTTTTCATTCTTACTTTGAAAGATATATATTTTTCTAAGGTTTCTTCTACTGCCTTTTGTAATATTTCTTGTTTTATTTTTTCTTCTAATATAGCAGAAATTCTAAATACTGTACTATATTTTTTCCCTGAAGATACTGGAAATATTTTGGCTGAATTATCTAATTTACGCCAATATAATTTATTCTCCTGCATCTGCATCATTTCCCTTCTTTTTTCTTATACTTTCAATTATGTATAACAATTTAGAGGTATTATACTGTTTACTTCACTATTTTTCAATTTCATTAATTAAGTCTTGATATTCTGCCTCATTGCTATTTAACAGCCATATATGTGGTTTTCCTTCATATTCTTTAACTTGTATTTGTACATTAACTTCATTTGCTCTTTGCTCTAAAATATGTACATCTGGATTTAATATATCATATGTGCCTGTATATATAATTACATTTTTTAGTTTATCTAAAGGTCCATCTACAGGATTTACTAGGTATGTACTTTCATTATCTCCTATATATGCTATTCCTGCAAGTTGCAATGCTTGCTTGTTTAGTTGCTTGTCGTTTTTTTCAGTTTCCAAAATTTCTGTATTTTCTAGTCTTACATCTAACCATGGAGATAATAATATTAGTTTACTTGGTTGAGGTATGTCTTGCTCCCCTATTTTTTCGCATAATGCTAAGCTCATTCCTCCTCCTGCTGAGTCTCCCATAACTATTAGTTTATCAGAATCTATTTTCTCTACAATTTTTTTGTACATTGGCTCTATCATATTAAATACATCTGTATAGTGATATTTAGGCGTTAATGGGTAGTCTGGAACTATTATTGTTGCATTTGTGTCTATTGCTAAATTTTGCAAAAATTCCCAATGTAATAATGATATTTCTGCTACATATGAGCCTCCATGAAAATATAATATGTATTTTTCTGTATTTTGAGCCTGTTTGGATTTTATAATAAATACTTTTCTTCCATTATATCGTTCTTCTTTTACTTCACATACTTGCTTTATCTCTTCAGTTGGCACTGATTCTAAATCGTTAACAAAAAAATATACTATTGCTACTCCTAAGATACTCATTAAAAGTATTACTGCTGCTATTATTGCATATTTTATTCTTTTTTTCAAAACTTTACTCTCCTTGTATAATATTCGTTATTTTAACTGTTTTCTTATTTCTTTATAATTTGGCATATGACCTTCTACCATTTGCCAGAAAGCTTTTGAATGATTCATATGTTTTAGATGCGATAATTCATGTAATACAACATATTCTATCGTTTCTCTATTAAATTTTGCTAAGTTTGAACTAATTGTTATATTTTTATTTGATGAACATGTTCCCCAAGCGGTTTTGATATTTCTTATTCTCCACTCTTTTGGTGCTAATCCTGTAATTTGTGTGTATTTGTCCATTGCTAGTTTTGTCTCTTCATATGCAACTTTTTTATATATTGCATCTATTATTTTGTTTTTCATTTGTTTGCTTATTTCTTTATTTTTGAATTCTTTTGGAAAAGATATTTCTACCTGTTTATCCACATTTATTTCTACTTTGTGAATATCTTTATAGTTTATTTTTGTTCCATATTGCTTTCCTAATATTTTTATATTTTCTAAGTTGTTCTCTTCTGTTTCTTTATATGCTTCTATCCTTTGTTCTATCCATTCTGATTTTTTTTCTATTAGTTCTTCTATATATTTTTTTGATGTTGTAGCAGGACACCTCACTACTACTTGACCTTCAACTATTTTTATATATATGTTCTTTATTTTTGCATTTTCTCTTTTATATGTTAATTTCATTTAGTTCATCCCTTCCATTTTCTTGAATGTAACATAACTAACATCTCTGTGTTTCTATAAAATTTAAAATATCTGCATATAATAAATACTTCCTTTGATTTTTTTGATTTTATCATACCCATTTTTCAAAGTCAATATTGTCTTTATGTCAATGTTGCAATTCACAGTTTTTAAAATTATATATTTTAGTACTTAAGTGAATGTTATATCTGTGAAATGAAACAAATTGTACTCTTTTTGGCTAAAATTAAATAAAAAGCATTGATTTTTAGAAGTTTTTATGATATTATATTATACGTAAAAAATACACACACCTTATAAAGTTTAAAAAGTGTGCTTGCCATAGTTATAAAAGCAAGTCTTTTTAAATGTTAAAATATGGTGGAGGTAAAACAAAAAAGGAGGAAATTAAAATGGCAGTAGTTGCAATGAAACAATTACTTGAAGCAGGTGTTCATTTTGGACATCAAACAAGAAGATGGGATCCTAAAATGGCAGAATACATTTTTCAAGCAAGAAATGGTATTCACATTATAGATCTACAAAAAACATCTAAAAAAATTGATGAAGCATATGCTTTCATGAAAGAACAAGCAGAGGAAGGAAAAACAGTTCTTTTTGTAGGAACTAAAAAACAAGCACAAGAGTGCATGAAAGAAGCTGCAGAAAGAAGTGGTATGTTCTATATTAACCAAAGATGGTTAGGTGGAATGTTAACAAACTTCAAAACAATTAGAACTAGAGTTGAAAGACTAAAAGAATTAGAATCTATGGAACAAGATGGTACATTTGATGTATTACCTAAAAAAGAAGTTATACTTCTAAAAAAAGAAATGGAAAAACTAGAAAAAAATCTTGGTGGAATTAAGGAAATGACAGAAATGCCTGGAGTAATTTTTGTAGTAGATCCTAAAAAAGAAAGAATAGCAATATTAGAAGCAAAAAAATTAAATATTCCAGTTGTTGGTTTAATAGATACAAACTGTAATCCAGAAGATCTAGATTATGTAATTCCTGGAAATGATGATGCTATCCGTTCAGTAAAATTAATTGCCGATACAATGGCAAATGCTATCATTGAAGGTAGACAAGGTGAATCTATGGATTCAGATGTTCAAGAAAATATAGACAGTGAAGATGCTCAAAGCATTGAAGAAGTTGTAGCAGAAGAAGCTACTGAAGTTACTGAAGCTACAGAAGAATAATTTGTAAATTTTAAAGTTATATAGAGGTGGAGCCTTTATCTGCTCTACCTTTTATAATAAAATGACATTAAGGGAGGAAATAAAATGGTTACAGCAAGTCAAGTAAAAGAATTAAGAGAAAAAACAGGTGCAGGAATGATGGACTGCAAAAAAGTATTAGCAGAAACTAATGGAGATGAAGAAAAAGCAATTGAGTTATTACGTGAAAGAGGGCTTTCTAAAGCAGCTAAAAAATCTGGAAGAATTGCAGCAGAAGGTTTGGCAGCAGCTTATGTTTCAGAAAATGGAAAAGTTGGTGTTGCAGTTGAAGTTAACGCAGAAACAGACTTCGTTGCTAAAAATGAAGATTTTAGAACTTTTGTAGAGAGTGTTGCAAAACAAATTGCTGAAAAAGCTCCTGCAACAGTTGAAGAATTATTAGCTCAAGAATCTATTTCTGTTGCAGGAAAAACAGTTCAAGAAGTTTTAACAGAAAAAATCGCTACTATCGGTGAAAATATGTCTATTAGAAGATTTGAAAGATTTGAATCTGCAAATGGTACTGTTTCTAAATATATTCATGGAGATGGAAAAATTGCAGTTTTAGTAGAAATGGAAAATGCTTCTGAAGATGTTTCTAAAGATGTATGTATGCAAATTGCAGCAGCTAAACCAGAATATCTAGATAGAGAAGCTGTTCCTCAAGATAGAGTTCAAAAAGAAATGGAAATTTTAAAGGCTCAAGCTATGAATGAAGGCAAACCAGCTGAAATAGCAGAAAAAATGGTTCAAGGAAGAATTTCTAAATTCTATGGTGAAATTTGTTTAGTTGAACAAGCCTTTGTTAAAAATCCAGATGAAAAGGTTGGCAAAATGGTTGAAGCAAAAGGTGCAAAAATAGTAAGATTTGCAAGAATCGAAAAAGGCGAAGGTTTAGAGAAAAAAGAAGAAAATTTCGCAGAAGAAGTTGCAAAACAAATTAATGGTTAGTAACTTAAAGTTTTAATGTAGAAGAAGAGGGTGTCCTAAAATAATTAGAGAATATCCTAAATTGAACGAGGGTGTCCTATAATTAAGTTATAAAAAACAGACACCCAATTTTATAATAAAATATAGAATATTTCATCATTAAAGTGGTAAAATATTCTATATTTTTTATAATTTTCTAATCAAAAGTGGTATCTTAATTTAGTAAAAATTTATTATATGACACCCTCATTTTAAAATATGAATCCTATATTAATAAGCTATATTAATTAGTACTTTACATTTTTTACAATATCCATCTATATAGATGCTTGAATTTGAATATTCAGCCCCTATATCTTCTGTAAATCTTCTAACTTCATTTTCTATTCTTTTTGTTGCTGTACTTTGCATTTCTATGTCATAGATTTCATGACATTTATTACATTCAAAATGTATATGTGGTTCTAAATTACCATCATATCTATCTGGACCAGATTTTGATTTTATTTTTATTATATTTCCACTCTCACACAATTCTGCTAAGTTTCTATATACTGTTGCAATTCCTATTTCAGGCATTTGATTTTTTAGATCTAAGTATAATATTTCTGCTGTTGGATGATCCATTCTATTTCTTAATGAATTTAATATAAGCTCTCTTTGTCTACTATATTTTTTCATCTTTAATCACATTCCTTCCTCAATGCACAAATAATCTAGTTGGAAAAAAATTAAATTTTGGCTAGGAAAACAAATTTTAAATTTATGAGGCATACTAATTGTACGTTGATTAAATTTAAAATACAGTTTGACGACGCCAAAATTGTAATTATTTTTTAACCTTTTCTCCTTTATGATAATAATTATCATTATTATACATTTTTTATATTAAATTTACAAGTATTTTTAAAATTATCTTTTTATTTTTAATTTATTATGATATAATGAATGTCAAATTATAATATAAATTGTATTTTTAGGAGGTTTTTAAATGGAACTAAATAAATGTAGCCGTTGTGGTGCTTTTTTTACAACAAATACTAATGTTTGCCCTAACTGCGAACCTCAAGATAAGTTCGAAATGGCAAAATTAAAAGACTTTATTCAAGAAAATATTACTGATAATACCAATCCTTATTCTACAGAAGAATTAGCTTGTTATACTGGTATTACTCAAAAAAATATTAATAGATTTATATCTCAGGATTCTACTTTAAAAATTAATCTAAAATGTTAAAATATTTTAGGCTAATTTATATATTATGGAAATATAGAACAAACGAGGCATGATTAAAACAGAGTATATTAAACCATTAGTGGCAAAATATACTCTGTTTTTCTTAAATTTTCTTTTTTATATTACTACTCTTTGTAGTTAAAATTTTCATTGAGAATATTCTCCTTTTAGAATTTTTTTCATACCATATACAGCTACATATAATACCATATATACTAAAATTGCACTCATTATAGCTAAAGCAATCATAGCAATAATATATTTATATGGTGATTCAATAACTGTATGTTCTAAATATGTTACATTGTTATAATCAATAATTGCTACATATGATAAAATTCCATTTTCAATTTTCCTCTCAAATTTTGATATTGGAAATATTGCTTCAATTCCATATATTTCTTCATCTACTTTTATTGTTAAGGTTTCTTCTGTAAAGTTACTTGTTACAATAATACCCTCCCTTGGCTCTGTATCACCATTTGTAGCAAATTCAAATGCGTAGTCTTTTAAAGTTTGATAGCTTTCTGATGTAATAGCTCCTGTAATTGTAGGTTTTACTACTGGTGATGTTAAATATACCCATACATTTGAACCAATTCCTACTGCAATTGATAAGATAATGACTATAATTCTATAGATTTTCATTACTATTCTCCTTTCCGAATAACGGTTATGTGTGACTATATATGTAAAACCTAGTTTTACTCCTAGGTATAGCAAAGGAATATATATTTTTGTACTTGACAAAATAAAAATATATTATTATCTTATCATAATTTTATGTATATTTCAAGCAAAAGCTTAAATCTCAGCAAAAAAGAGACAATTTGTTACAATTCATAGATATTAATTATCTATCTAGGCAATATAATATTTATTTTTAGAAGTTTTGCGCAGGGAAGCTCCCACAGTGGACATGACCCAGAGCGATTGGCGAAGCCAGTAAAAAACTTCGACAAAATAAATATTATATTGCCTATTGACTTCTAATTTCAATCTATGAATTGTAACAAATTGCACTCTTTTTTGCTACTTAAATCTAATTAGTATAAGCTAATATTATTTGTTTTTCTGCTTCTTCTATTTTATCTTTTCTATTTGTATGAATATATGCTAGTATATCCCCTTTTTTTAATTCATCACCTTTTTTTCTATTTAATACTATTCCAGCTGCCATATCTATTTTGTCATCTTTCTTTTCTCTTCCAGCACCTAGCATACATGAAGCTCTTCCTATTATTTCAGCATTTAGTTTATTTATTTTGTTTTTACTTATTGGACTATATACTGGAACTATGTATTTCGCTTTTCCAAACATTTCAGTATTTTCTATATAACTAACATCTCCTCCTTGATTTTGTACTAATTGTTTAAATTTTTCTAATGCTTTTCCATTTTTAATTACTTGTAATATCATTTCTTCATTTTTTGAAATATCTTCCCCTTTTCCTGCTAGCTTTAACATTTCTGCTCCTAAAGTTAAAACTACATGTTTTACATCTTTTTTCATATTTCCTTTTAATGCTTCAATTGCTTCTATTACTTCTAAACTATTACCTATACTATACCCTAATGGTTGATCCATATCTGTAATTATGCAAATAGTTTCTCTATTTGCTAGTTCTCCTATTTGTTTCATTGTTTCAGCTAGCTTTTCGGCATCTTCTTTTGTTTTCATAAATGCTCCACTTCCATATGTAACATCTAATACAATTTTATTTGCTCCTGCTGCAATTTTTTTACTCATTATACTTGAGGCTATTAATGGAATGCTATCAGTACATGAAGTTACATCTCTAAGTGCATACAATTTTTTATCTGCTGGTGCTAAATTGGCTGTTTGTGAAATTAAACTAATTCCAACTTTTTTTACATTTTGTATCATTTCTTCAATTGATAGATTTGTTTTATATCCTTTTATAGATTCTAATTTATCTACAGTTCCTCCTGTGAACCCTAGTCCTCTTCCTGACATTTTGGCAACTGGTATCCCAAGTGCTGCTACTACTGGCATCAATATTAAGGTTACTTTGTCTCCTACTCCTCCTGTACTATGCTTGTCTATAACTGTGCCTAAACTAGACAAATCTAAAGTCTCGCCTGAATTTGCCATTGCTATAGTTAAATTTGTTATCTCTTCATTTGTCATTCCATTTAAATATATTGCCATTATTAATGCAGCTGCCTGATAGTCTGCTATTTCCCCTTTTGTATAATTGGTTACAAAATATTCTATTTCACTTTTTGTTAATTCTTCTTTTTGTTGCTTTTTTCTAATTATTTCTATTATACTCATTTTTCACATTTTCCTTTCTACCTCTTGTGGCTCTATTTTTTCATATAATATTTTCATTTTTTTATATTAGTAAAAATTAAAAAATTACTCTTTCATCTTCTTTATATAACATTTTGTTTTAAATTTCAATATATTACGACATTTTATTCTATAATTTTCTTGATTACTTTTCATTATTTTAAAAAGTTTATTTATTTTTATATCATTTTAAAAATATATAAACTTTTTAGAATTTATTACAGAATTGTAAATTAGTATTCATTAGAAAGGATTTTAAATATGAAAACTCGTATTAAAAATTTAAGAGAAGATAATGACCTTACTCAAAAGCAGTTAAGTAAAATTCTTAATATATCTCAAGTAGCATATTCTTATTATGAACTTAATAAAAGAAATATACCATTAGAGTTATTGTCTATATTAGCAGACTTTTATGATACAAGTATTGATTACCTATTATATAGAACTGACGAAGTTGTTCCTTACCCTAAGAAAATTGCACATATTTCAAAACAAGCAATTAATATATAACTTATATTTTGTCGATAACCCTTTTGTATAGGAAAAATTGAATATTTTTCCTATACAAGATTAATTGTCTCTACAAACCCTATATAAAATTTTTTACAAAACTTAATCTATGTAATGGACATATCCCACATTCTTTTATTGCTTCTATGTGCATTTTCGTTCCATAACCTTTATGTTTGCTAAATCCATATTGTGGATATATTTCATCCCATTGTCTCATAATTCTATCTCTTGTTACTTTAGCAATAATTGATGCTGCTGCAATAGAATAACTTTTTGCATCACCTTTTATTATAGATATATATGGTATTCCTGTAGTATCTATTTTTGTTAATGCATCTACTAATATTTCGTCAGGTTTTATTGATAACCCTTTTACTGCTTGTGTTAGTCCTTCCTTTGTAGCATTTAATATATTTATTCTGTCTATTTCTTTTTGATCTATTATACCTACATTATAACTAATTGCTTCTTCAATTATTTGTTCATATAGTAATTCTCTTTTTTTCTCTGATACTTTTTTTGAGTCATTTATTCCTTCTATCATAGAGTCTTTTGGCATTATAACTGCTGCAACTACTACAGGTCCTGCAAGTGGTCCTCTTCCTGCTTCATCTATTCCTGCTATTGTTTGGATTTCACCTTTATTGTATATTTCGTTTTCTATTTCTTTTATTTTTGTTAATCTTTCTAATTCCTTTTCTTTCATTTTTAACTCCATTTTTATAATTTTTTATAATTATATAATTTATATTAAATAAAATCAACTATATTGTTTTTAAGTTTCGGTATTTTTTGAAATAGCAAGTTTTAGGTTTTAATTTATACTATACACAAATATTAATATTCTGTGTAAGTTTTTCTAAATATAATCTAAAACTTGCTATTTCAAAAAACATGGAAACTTAAATCTTGTTTTTTTATCAGTAAAAAGGAGTACAATTTGTTTCATTTCGCAGATATAATATTCACTTAAGTACTATAATATTTATTTTAACAAAGTTTTGCGCAGGGAAGCTCCCACAGTGGACATGACCTAGGGCGATTGGCGAAGCCAGTAAAAAACTTTGTTAAAATAAATATTATAGTACTTATATAATTTTGATTCTAATCTGCGAAATGTAACAAATTGTACTCTTTTTTGCTATTTTTTTTATTGCAAATTATAAGTATACCAAACTTATAGTACGTAATCCCTATCACATTTATCCCTTTCCATAATTTCGTTTATTTTTTCTTTTGTTAGTAATTTAACTTTTTGGTAATCAATAGGCAAATCTGATATATCACCCAAATTTACGCAGATTTCAAAATAATCTATTTCGCCATCAAAAGTTTCTGTATATTTTAATACATCTATATTTAAGTCTTTAAATTGTTTTTTATATTCTTCCCATAATGGTCTTATATCCCTTGTTTCATAATCAGGTTCATATCTTTTGTAAGACGGAATATATAATTTTGGCACTGGTGCTAAATATACTTGAGAACTATTCTTACTTCCCATGTTTTCCAGAGGTAATATTTCCCTTGCATCATATGCAACATGTAATTCTTTATAAATATTATTTATAATAAGTAATAACCTTCTAGATTCATCTAATGTTAATTGCTCTTTTTTATTTTTTAATTCTTCTAACCATTGTATATCATCACTTAATTTTTTTACTATTTGCATGTTCTCTTCTCTTGAAGAAAAAAAAGAATCAAATATGTCTGATGAATTATCATTTTTTGACATTTTGCTATTATATTGGGCTATAATATCTTTTATTAATAAAATAGCTACATCTATATCTTTTGTTATAATTCCAGTATTCTTTACTTTCTGTTTTTTTATTTGTAATTGTTCTTCCTCTCTAGATATTTTTTGTTTTTTAGTTTTTTTATTTTTAGAACTTATTTTTACATCTCTTTTATTTAACAATTCCTCTAAATTACGTTCATCTTCATCATAATTAACTAATATTTGACTTATAACGTCTTTATAAAACTCATATACTAAACCTGTAAAATCTATTTTGCAATATTCTTTTTTGTTTACTTTTTTTGTACATCTCTCTTTTTGTAAAATCTTTTCATATTGCTTTGACCACTTTACAGCATTATAAATAATTTTTATACATTTCTGCCCATCATTAAGTAGTATTGGTCTACACTTAAAGCCAAATCTATTATATAATTTTATACACTCTATAAGACTTATATTATCATCTGTTATTATACTCTCAAGAATTGCATTTAATAATGAATAGTTTACTCTATTTATTTCTAAGTTTTTATCTCTTCCATAATAATAAACTTCCTTTTCAAATGGATTATCTCCTATGTTACATAAATGTGCATTAAAAATTTTTGCTTTTACTAACTCTATATAATTATATGGATTTCTTTTCATATCAATTATTATTAGTCTTTCTAATAATTTTTTATTATTTAATATTTGATCAACTGGTGTTGCAAATATATTATCTTTGGAAAGGCTATCTTCTATATCTACTACTTCAACTAACTTTTCTCCCAATATTTTTTAAAAATAGCTTTTTCTTCCTCACTATTAATATATTGTCCTATATTTGTATTTCCATTTTGATATATTAGCTCTTCTACTTGTTTTCTATATAATATTTCAAATTTTAAACAAGTTATTTGATGTTGAAACTCTTCTTCCTTTTTCCTACTCATATATGAACTATATCTTTTAAATAATTGATTTAATATTTCTAATTTATTCAATAACTCTTCGACATTTTGAAAAAATATATAATTTTCTGAATTATATATCTCTTCCTTATTTTTTGTTATTATTTTTTGAAAATCTTTACGATTACTAAATACATATTCATCTAATTTTAATTCTACTTTTGATATTTCTTTAATTACTATATCTTCTATTTCTCTATATTTTTCATATTCTCTTCTTGTTATAAGTTCATTATACATTAATAGGAATTGTTTTTTTATTATTTTTAACGCATTAATTTGTAATTCATTAGTTTCATCTAAATTCCTTATATATACTTCACATAATTTATCTATTTTTTGTAACATTACTTTTGCTTTCAATTTTACTATTGTTTCTTCTTCCATTTTTACTCCATAAATTATTATATATTTTTATGGATTATATCATGTTTTTCTGCATTTGTAAACATTTTATGTTTATTCATGGTGAGAAATAGTACAATTTTTTTGCTGGTTTATTCATAGTATACAATCACAATTATTCATATGTACGTAAGCTATAATTAAGACATCTATGTTTCTTGTTCTTCTGTCTGCTGTGGTTGAGTTTCCTGCTCTTGTGTTGGCTGTTCTTGTGCTGGTTGTTCTTCTGTTTGTTGTATGTTTTCAGTTTGCTCAGAATTCTCTTGTTCTGTTTGCTTTTCCTTTTCTACTGCCTGTTCATTTAAAGCGATTTCGCTTTCTTCTTTTATTCTATTTAATTCAGATAATTTAAAGTATTCTTTATCTTTTATTTTTATCCCTTCTGTATATATTACTTCATGCGTTTTATAGTTTACTATTACACTATTTCCATTTGATATTTCTATAGAATTTAATCCTATTTCTTCTAAATTTTCTTTACTTAAACTGTAGTATTCACTATAGTTTTCCTCTTCCTTTGATACTATTCCTTTTTCTATAACCTCTTTTATTAGTTCATTTTCCTCTAGTTCACTAAGTTTTGTTCCTTTTTTTAAAGTTTCATCTTTTTTAGCTGTTGCACTTTCTGATAGCACTTTTATTCTTCCTTCTATTTTTAACATATCTGTTCTTGTGCTCTCAAACTCCTCTTGCTTATAGCCTTTTAGTGTGAAAAAAATTATAACTCCTATTAGTGCAATTATAACTACAATTATTATTACTAACATTAAAAATGACATTCCTTTTTCGTTTTTCATTGTACATCCTTCCTTTTTTCTAGTTATTATATTATATATGCTTACTATTAGAAAATCAAGACTTATTTTTTTCCAACAGAACAAAAAGACCTTTTAGATTACTTTTCATGTCTCGTCTTTGTTCACCGCCAAAGTTACTTTAGCAATTTTGTATGGAACGTTTGTTATAATTCACAGCTTAATGTTCTATTTAAGCAATATAATATTTTTTGTTTATGAATTGTAACATTTAATTACACTCTTTTCACAAATTCTTCACATTTTTATTGTATTATAAAACTAATTTAGGTTACAATGTAAGTAACAAATTTTAAAATCGAAAGGAAGTTATCAAATGAATGAAAATAATCAAAATAATCAAACAAATGAAGGTAAACCTATAATTATAAATGGAAATCAACAAAAAGAAAATACTCAAAAAAATACAAATTATAAGCCTGTAGGAGAATTCAATTATAAACCTAAGAGTAATTTTAATTTTGGTATAAACATAGTCTTACCTTTTGTATCTGGCATATTAGGTACCAGTTTAGTGTTAGGAGTATGTTTTGGAGTTCCTACTATCAAAAAACAATTTTTAGGTTCACAAACATCTACACTATCTACTACAACAACACAATCCACAACAAATAATAATAACATTAATACAAATCTTGTATCTCTAGCTAACTATTCTGAAACTGGTACTTCTGTAGCAGCCAAAGTTCGCCCATCTATAGTTGGTATTAAAGTTGAATATTCTGTAAACTCTATTTTCTACAGAAATTCCCCTCAAACAGCAACAGCTGAGGGCTCTGGAATTATTATTAGTGAAGATGGCTATATATTAACAAATAATCACATTTTAAATTCTTCTTCATCTTCTTACTACTATGAATTAGGTGAAGCAACTAAAGTAAGTGTTTATTTATATAACGATTCTACCGAATATTCCGCTAAAGTTATCGGTACAGATGAACAAACAGATTTAGCTGTTATCAAAATAGACAAAACTGGTCTGCCTGCTGCTGAACTTGGCGACTCAGATGCTGTTCAGGTTGGAGAATTTGCTATGGCAATTGGAAACCCTCTTGGCATGGAAAATAGCGTTTCTGCTGGTATTATTAGTGCTACAAATAGACAAGTTACTAGTGACGGAAAAGTATTTACTTTAATTCAAACTGATGCTGCTATAAACTCAGGCAATAGTGGAGGAGCTTTGGTTAATAGTAATGGTCAAGTTATTGGTATTAATACTTTAAAATTACAAGGAACTGGAGTTGAAGGCTTAGGTTTTGCTATTCCTATTAACTCAACTAAAAAAATTACTGAAGACTTGATTCAATATAATAAAGTAAAAAGACCTTATATTGGCATTACTGGAAAAAACCTAGACGAAGCAACTGCAAGAGCAAATAATCTAGTTATTGGCGTATATGTACTTAGAGTTGACGACTTTTCTGCTGCTCAAAAAGCTGATGTTAGAAATGGTGATGTTATTATTGAAGTAGATGGCAAAAAAATTACTACCATGGAAGAAATAAATGATATTAAAAATTCTCATAATATTGGAGATGAATTAAAAATTAAAGTAAACAGAAATGGCACTGAAAAAGAATTAACTTTAACTTTGCAAGAACAATAATATTTACTTACTACCTTTTATTTTATTAAGAAAATGTTAAGAAATCTATTTCAAAAACTACACTTTTTGTTCACAAAATAGACAAATTTAATTGGTATATTATATACAGTTAGTAAGTACTTACCCTTCTTACTAACTAGATATGAAAAACATCCCCTTTTATTTTCAGAAACCAGCTATACATGTAGCTGGTTTTTAATGTGATAAAATGGGACGGGTAAAATGGGACGGAGCAAATCGGGACAAAAATGTCCCAAAAGGGACAGACTATTGTAATATTACATTTATGTTACATTGGCCTGTCCCTTTTGGGACATTTTTGTCCCGATTTGCTCCGTCCCATTTTACCCGTCCCATTTTACCTGTCCCATTTTACCCCGTGCCATTACCACAAAAAATATACAATAGAACAATTATAAATTCTATTGTATATTGTACATTTTTTATATTTTTATTTTGTTTTTTACTTATATACATATTTTTGTGGATTTACTTGTTTACCATTTTTACGTATTTCAAAATGTAGGTGATTACCTGTTGAGTAGCCTGTTGTACCAACTGCTGCAATCTTTTCTCCTGCTGATACAGTTTGACCTACTGAAGCATACAATTTGCTACAATGACCATAATAGGTTTGAATTCCATTTCCATGAGAAATTATAAGTAAATTACCATAACCTCCACTCCATCCTGCAAATGTTACTGTTCCATCTGCTGCTGCAACTATTGGTGTTCCTCCTGGGGCTGCAATATCCATTCCTTGATGTACATGGTCTCTTATACTTTCAACTGCACCAAACCTTGATGTTATATTTCCACTAACTGGTTTTGTTGCAAAATAGACTCCATCTAATGTTGCAGCTTTTTTTGCTTCTTCATATTGTACTTTTACATTTAACTCCTCTTCCATCGCTGATACTGCTGATGCTACTTCTACTGTAGCTAAAGTTTCTAAGTTTTGTGTATATAATTCTTGTACAGATATTTCTGTTTCTGTCAATTTTCCTTCATATTCTTGTTTTAAGTCTGCTACTGCCTGTTCTGCCTCTTCTTTACCATTTACATATGTTTTATTTTCTCCATTTATTGCTATAGCATATAATCTATATGTTGTAACTGAGTTTTCTTTTATTTTAGCAAATATTTTTTCTTCATCTGTGTCATCTATATCTGCTAAAGTAATATGATATTCTGGCTCTACATTTATATCTACATATGCTACATTTTCCTCATCTGGATTTAATATTTCATTGTTGATTAGTTGCTCAAATTGGCTTTTACTTGAGATATAACCTACCTCTTCACCTGAGATTGTTACTTTATACGCCAATTCATATTTTGACATAGTCATTGCAAAAATTATGATTAATGCAATTATTGGTAAACTTACAACTTTAACTAAAATTTTTATATAATTTTTAAATTTTATGCTAAAAATAAGCTTTCACACTCCTTTTTATGTTATGACACATAACAATAATATTATACTATATATTTTTAGCAATTTCAAATTTTATATTCCTTTTATTCCAAAATATAGTCGTTTTATCTCGTTTTTGCTATTCTTTTTACTGTTTTTTGGTAATTTTCCTCTTTTTTCCTTCACTTTTCTTTGATTTTCTTTTTTTTCCTTTTTTCAGTAGTGTTACATCCTCTGTTTTTTCAATTAAAAGTGAATGCAATTTTTTACTATGACACCTTCATAAAAATACATGTGCCAAGGCTACTGTTTTATTCATATCTATTGATTTTTGTACTTACATATACTCTTTTGCCAAATTTTATTTCATTAATCCATTTTTGGATCTCCATAATAACTATTGGTGTTATTGAAATTAAAGCTGTATATAGCCATTGAGTTCCATTTAATGGCACTAAACTAAATACATCTGCAATAGCTGGTATTATAACAACTATAACTTGTAATAATGCTCCTAATATAAATGCACCTATCAAATATTTATTTCCAAATACTCCTCCTTTAAATATCGATTCATCACTTTTTATATTAAAACTATGTACAAGTTCTAACATTCCTAGCGAAACAAACGCCATTGTTCTTCCAACTTCTATTCCATACAAATTGTTTCCAAGACTAAATGCAAATAATGTAAGCATTCCAAGCATTATTCCTTCAACAAAAATTTTACTCCATAGTCCATCTGCAAATAAACCTTTTTTAGAATCTCTAGGCTTTCTATCCATTATATTTTTGTCTGGTTTTTCTAGTCCTAAAGCTATTGCTGGAAGTGAGTCTGTAACTAAATTAATCCACAATAATTGTATTGCTAATAATGGACTCTTTAATCCTAATAATATACCTATAAATATTGTTACTATTTCGCCAATATTAGTAGCAATTAAGAAATGTATTGCTTTTCTAATATTTTCAAAAATATTTCTTCCTTGTTTTACTGCCTCTACAATGGTAATAAAATTATCATCTGCTAATACCATATCTGCTGCATTTTTGGCAACATCTGTCCCATTTTTTCCCATTGCAATTCCTATGTCTGCATTTTTTAATGCTGGTGCATCATTTACGCCATCACCTGTCATTGCAACTACTGCTCCTGTACTTTGAAATGCTTTAACTATTCTTACTTTGTGCTCAGGTGAAACTCTTGCAAATACTGAATACCTCATTATGTTTTTCTCTAATTCACTTTGGGAGATTAAATCTAATTCACTTCCTGTAATTGCTAAATTCCCTGTTCTTAATATACCTAAATCCCTTGCTATTGCTGTCGCTGTTGCTATATGATCTCCTGTTATCATAACTGTTTTTATTCCTGCTTTCCTACAAGTTGCTACAGCTTCTTTTACACCTTCTCTTGGCGGATCAATCATTCCAATTAATCCTGCAAATATTAAATCATTTTCTATATTACAGCTTTCTATTTTATTTGATATATTACTAATATTTTTGTATGCAACTGCAATTACTCTTAATGCTCTATCTGCCATTTGTTGGTTTGCATTTTCTATTTGCTTTATATATGATGAATCAATGTTTTTTACATTAATTCCATCATAATATCTAGTACATTTTTTTATTAAAACATCTGGTGCTCCTTTTGTAATAACCAAATAATCTGTACCATTTTTATGTATTGTACTCATCATTTTTCTGGTAGAATCAAATGGTATATCAGCAATTCTAGGTTTTTGCCTATATAAGTTATCTTTATTAATATTCATACCTATTGCACAATTTACTATTGCAACCTCTGTTGGTTCTCCTACTGCTTGATTTCCCTCTATTTCCACATCTGTACACATAGATGCTAATTCAATTGTATTAACTCCATTACTATATTGACTCATATTTACATTTGTATTATTTCTATTATATTGATTTATATTTATATTCGTATTATTTTTGTTATATTGACTTATATCTACATTTGTATTATCTCTATTATATTGACTTATACCTACATTTGCATTATTTCTATTATATTGCACCATACTTACATTTTGACAATTATTACATTGGTCTGTCCCTTTTGGGACATTTTTGTCCCAATTTGCTCCGTCCCATTTTGTCCAAATTTCTACTACTTGCATTTTATTTTGAGTTAGGGTTCCTGTTTTATCTGAACATATTACACTACTGCTACCTAGAGTCTCAACTGCTGGTAATCTTCTTATTATGCTATTTTTCTTTGCCATTTTAGTTACACCAATTGATAACATTATTGTTACTATAGCAGGCAACCCCTCTGGAATGGCAGCAACTGCAAGACCTACTGAAGTCATAAACATTTCTATCATAGGTATTTTTTTGAATAATCCTATTATAAATATTGCTACACATATTAATATACAACCTATACCTAATGTCTTCCCTACTCCTGCTAACTTCTTTTGTATTGGAGTTTGTGGAGTTTCATCTGTTATTATCATGTTTGCTATTTTTCCTACTTTTGTATTCATTCCAGTTTCTGTTACTATTGCTTCTCCATGACCATTTACTACTATTGTGGATGAAAATACCATGTTTACCATATCACCTAATGCTACACCACTTTTTAATTCAATATTTGCTTCTTTGCTTACTGGCAATGTTTCCCCTGTTAAGCTTGCTTCATCTACTTTTAAGTTTGATGCACTTATTACTCTTGCATCTGCTGGTACATAATTTCCACTTTCTAATTGTATTATATCACCTGGTACTACTTCTACTGCTTTTATTGTTATTAGTTTTCCATTTCTTCTTACTCTTGCCAGTGGCGCTGTCATGCTTTTTAATGCTTCTAAAGATTTCTCTGCTTTTGCTTCTTGCACTAATCCCATTATACTATTAAATATTACTATTGCTATTATTATAATTGAATCTATGTAGTCTCCACTTCCATCAAATTTTGCTACTAGTGCCGATATTACTGATGCTGCTATTAAAATTATTATCATAAAATCATTAAACTGTTTTATGAATCTTATAAATATGCTCTCTTTCTTTTTATCTGCTAGTTTATTTTCTCCAAAATGCTCTAGTCGCTTTTTTGCCTCTTCTTCTGTTATACCATATTCCTTTTTGGTCCTAAAGTTCTCCTCTACTTCTTTTATACTTTTTGTACACCACATAATAACACTCTCCTTTGTAATTTTGGGACGGAGCAAATTAGGACAAAAATGTCCCAAAAGGGACGGACTATTGTAATATTACATTTATGTTACATCGGTCCGTCCCTTTTGAGACATTTTTGTCCCGATTTGCTCCGTCCCATTTTTACCTTGTCCTTTTTTATATATTTATATTCGCATTTCATTGTTTTATGAATTATTTTATTTACATTTTTTTCTTGTTATTTACATTTTTTTGAATTTTTTTTACATTTTTTGTAATATTTGTATTGACAATTTTACTATATAGTAATATAATACTTTTAGTTTAAAAATTAGTAGAAAATAAATACGAATGTGCAATTAATTTAATAATAGGAGGATGTTTAAATGCGTAATTTCTTTAAATCAATTGCAATTGCTACCATAGTGGGTGTTTTATTTTTAACAAATATTTCTACTGTAATGGCAGCAGAACCAACACAAGAAGTAGTTAGCACAGAAAGCGATAATGCTGTTGAGAGTCGTTCAACTTTAGTTGGATATTTTCATGATAAGAATATAAATCTTACTCAAGGCACATATGTTGGTGAAGTAACTTTAGAAGGTAAAGCTTCAACAATACATTATAACATTACTGGTTCAAGTGGTAATGTTACAATTAGACTTGACAACAGAGAAACTGGAGATCACAGAAGTTTTACTGCTGTTGGTAAAGGAGAATGGGCAGCAATTACTTATGTTTCTCCTATGGATATGGGTACTTGGGATATTAAAGTTCTTCTCGCATCTGGTAGTGGGCACAATGAAATCACATTAAGATTTTATAAGTAAAATCTAATGATTTTTCTTATATAATGTAGTCATTATCTATAAATAAAGTCTCAACTTTTTGTGCATTCGTATTTTATTTTAATGGGGCGTACTAAAATAGGCGCCCTTTTTATAATAATATTAGGAGTAAAATTATGAAAATAGAATTAAAATTAGCTTTTAATAATATCAAAAAAAATTTTAAAAGAACTATATTTACCACTATATCAGTAATATTATGTACTTTTCTAATATTAACTACCATTCTAGTAATTTCTAGTATTAGTAATGGTATTTTAGAAAATATTGCTACTGAATATAATGATTATTCTTTTATTATAAAAAATTTATCTATACAAGACTTAAATAAAATTAAAAATAAGGAATATATTGACAAAATTTACGTACAAAAAAGTGATAATGAAAATCTACAAAAATTAGAAGAATTACCTTCTCTTTCTGATTTTTCTAGCTTAAATATATATATTAAATATAATAATATAAAAGATACTTATACATGTTCTAGTGACATAGTACAAACATTGGGCTTATCTGTCTTTGATGCTTCAGAAAAATGTGAATTTAACGAAAATTTACTTCCAGTTTTTGGCTTAATGGGAGCAAGATTAACTTATGCAGATTCTACTAAAACTATTCTTGTTTATAAATCTACCTTAAATTTTTCTTATGTATTAGATTTACTTATTTTTGTTATTTTATTGTTTTTCTCTATTTTATTTATAATTATATTGTATAATGCCTTTTTAATAACTTTAAATGAAAGAAGAAAAGAATATGCCATTTTAAACAGTATCGGTGGAACGGAAAATCAAATATTAAAAATAGTATTTTTAGAAGCTACTATTATTGGAATATTCGGAATCATTTTTGGTGCTATATTTTCTTTTTTTGGTACAAGTATTGTTTTAGAAATGGTTAATAATGTTTTGTCTTCTACACCATATCATTTCAAATTAATAATAGATATTAATTATTTACTTGTATCTTTATTAGTAATAGTATTCAATATTTACATTTCTGCAATTATACCAAGTCTAAAAGCAAGTAATACATCTGTTATTCAGGATATTAGAAATTCTAAACAAATTAAGTATAAAAAGAAATTTTCCATTTTAGAAAAAATCTTTCCTATTGAAGGAAAGATAGCTTTAAAAAATTTGAGTAGAAATAATAATAAATATAGAGTTATAACATTTTTGCTTGTAATATCTATGATTTCATTTATTGCAATTAGTACTTATATAAATTATGAAAAAGAAGCTTCCGATTTAGTAACAGTATATGATGTTGATGCTGAATTATCCATTCCTTTGACTTCAAACACAGATTATAAATCTTTACTTAACAATTATATTGCTAACTCTGAAAACCATTTAGAATATATAGAATATACATATATACTTCCTTATGCCTTAGTAGAACCTCCAGATGCTCTTATTGAGCATGATGATATTCTTATTACAATTTCTAAAAATAATCAAAAAGCTACACATATATGTATAATTGGATTAGATAATAATTCATATTCTAAATATATAAATGAATTGCATGCAAATTTGGGAGATTTTATTATATATAATACGGCATCTTCCTATGACTTTGACAATTCCATTTATAACTATTTCCAAGTATTTAATACAAATTACAATCTAAATTTAAGTCTTATTGGTAGCGAACAAGATATGTTTAAAATTTATGATGATGAGAATTTAAAAGGACACTTTGTTTTTACAGATGAACCTTTAGATGGATTTAAAGAGCTAAAAACTACTGGTCTTTCAAATTCTGTTGTTTTTGTACCTATGAATACTTTTAATAATATAACAAAAACATTTAATTCTTTAGAAAAAAATAGTGTTTATTCATGGGGAAGCACTTCAGCTAATTATGTTAAAATAAAATGCGATAATATTATTGACTTTTCTAATTATATTAATGAGAATAAAACTATGGATATTAATGTAGAATATTATTCTTTAGATAATCAAGTTAAAATTGTTTACACTAATATTTTAGAATTGCTATTAGTAATTATTATATTTGTTGTTGTTATTATAGGTATAATTAGTTCTATAAATATAATTAATGCAAGTTTGTGCGAAAGGGTTCAAGAATTTAAGGTTCTATCATTATCTGGAGCTACTAAAACAAATATTTTTAGAATTTTAATTTATGAATGTGTTTATATGTTTATAAAAGCTACCTTTATATCTGTAGTTTTGTCTATTCCTATTTTGTATGCAATTATACATTATATGGAAAGTATTATTGTTTTGAATAAATTGTTAATACCTTTTGGCTGGATTAGCTTATTTATCATATCACTTTTTGCTATTTCTTTGTTTATAACTATTTATTCTGCAAGGTTTATTAAAGATGATTAATTTTATTAAGTAATTTTGGCAAGCAAATAAATATGAATTTGTTTTGCTTATTAGAAAGGTTGTTGCATATGAGTATTTTAAGAGTTGAAAATTTGACTAAGGTTTATGGTAAAGGTGAGGCAAAAGTGGTTGCCCTTGATAAAGTTTCTTTTAATGTTGAAGCTGGTGAATTTATTGCCATTATTGGACCTTCTGGAAGTGGTAAGTCTACTGTTTTACATACAATTGCTGGTTTGGAAAAACCTACTAATGGAAATGTATATTTTTATGATAAAAATTTGTATGAGATGGATAAAAATGAACGTACTATTTTAAGAAGACAAAAAATTGGTATTATTTATCAGTTTTATAATCTTATGCCTACTTTAAATGTTGAAGAAAATATTTTACTACCTATTCAACTTGATAGAAAAGTGCCTGATTTGAATAAGCTAGATGAGATACTTCATTTTCTTAATATTTCTGATAGAAGAAAACATTTACCTAATCAACTTTCAGGCGGTCAACAACAAAAAGTTGCTATTGGCAGAGCATTAATGATAAATCCTACTATTATTTTGGCAGATGAACCTACTGGCAATTTAGATTCTAAATCTAGTAATGAAATTATTTCTTTGTTAAAAAAAGCTAATAGGGATTTTAACCAGACTATTATTATGATTACTCATAATTTAGATATTGCTAAGCTAGCTGACCATATTATTTGTATTGAAGATGGAAAGTTACAATCATCTACACTAATTTAGCAATTTTGTGTGGAACGTTTAGTGAAGCCCTCCAACAATTCTTTGGGATTTTTCCTGCGAATTGTTGCGGTTTTATTGTATAGGGAAATCTTCGATTTTTCCTATATAATAAAAGGAAAAATCATAGAGAGTTCCTATTTTAGGACACCCTCTTCCATAAGCCAAATAGAAAGTGCTACAGTACTCACTGTAACACTTTCAGTAATCTTAATATTCAATTTTTAACTTAAAGCTTATTCAGAATTCACATCATTTGTGCAAACAGGTACTTCCAACCATACAATATTTGCTTGTAGTTTTGCATTTGCATTTACTGATGAAATAACTTTCACTTTATATTCTCCTGCTATTGGTGAATTAAATATTATTGTTTCATCTGTGTTTGGCTTTGTTATAAAACTTGTAAGAAAACTACCATCAGGGTTGTAGACTTCTACAAAGATGTCTCCTTGTGGTTCTTCTTTTTGCTTTAAACTTGCCCAAAACCATAATGCTCTATTCTGCTCTCCTACATAACTGTATAATACTGGATATATTTGTATTTCCTCATTTTGATTAATATACCCATGTGCCCCTCTGCTTATTACACAAGGAATGTTTTCTTCTTCAAATTCTTCTTCCTTTATAAATTGAAGTACTTCTACATATTCTTGTGTTTCGGCTTGATTTTCGACTTTTTCGTTTTCTACTTCTGTTACTAATTCAGAAGTTTGCGTAATTTCTGTGGCTAATGCAGGAATACTTGTTCCTACAATGATAATAACTGTAAAAATAATGCTACATAGTTGTCTTAATTTTTTCATATTGCACCTCCATATTTTTAAAGCTACACCTATTGTTACTAATTTACATAACTATTTTATCTTTTTTTTACTCTTTTGTCAATATTTAATTACTTCAAATTTCATTTTTTTCCCAAAATAATCATTTTTAGACTATATTTATTAAACATATATAGAATATTAATATTTATTTTTGAAAAGTTCTGCGCAGGGAAGCTCCATCGTAGGAAATGACCCGTTGCGATTGGCGTAGCCAGTAAAGAACTTTGATAAAATAAATATTAATATTCTTGTAGAGCATAATATTAAGTCTAAAAATTATTATTTTGTTATATTATCTATTATCCTTCAATTTCATTGAAAGTAGCTTACTAATACCATTTTCCTCCATAGTAACACCATAAACTGTATCTGCTGCTTCCATTGTTCCTTTTCTATGTGTTATTACTAAAAATTGAGTATCTTGGCTAAATTTCTTTAAGTATTCTGCATATCTGTATACATTAACATCATCAAGAGCTGCTTCTATTTCGTCCAATATACAAAATGGAGATGGATTAATTTTTAAAATAGCAAATAATAAAGCGATTGCAGTAAAAGCTCTTTCTCCTCCTGACAAAAGCATCATATTGCCTAATTTTTTGCCTGTTGGTTGAGCTTTTATATCTATTCCACATTCTAATACATTTGACTCATCTTCTAGTATTAATTCTGCTTTACCACCACCAAACAATTCAACAAATACTTCGTTAAAATTTTTATTAATAATAGCAAACTTTTCTATAAATTGAGCTTTCATGGTTTCTGTCATGTCTGATATTATTCCTCTTAATTTTCCTGCTGTATTGTCTAAATCTAGGCGTTGCTCGCACATAAAATCATATCTTTCTTTTGTTTTTTTATACTCTTCTATTGAGTCTATATTTATACTTCCTAAGTCTCTAATTTCATTTTTCAAGCGGTGTACTTCTTTTCCTGCTTGTTGTACATTGTTTGGCTTTTGATATTCCTGTGCATTGTTTGGTGTTATTTCATATTCTTCCCACAAGTTATTTACAATTTGTTCTATATCTTGCTCTATTTTTACTTTCTTAACATCAACTTTAACAATTTGTTCTTTCAAATCTTCTATTATTTTAAATTTAGAACCTATTTCTTCTTCTCTTTGTTTTAATTGTTCATTTTTTGTATTTCTTGAATTTTTTAACTCTTCTACTAAAGTTCCACTATTTTCAACTTCTTGTTTTATAGTCTCTATTTGAGAATTTAAGTCTAAAATCGTTTTTTCTAATAACTCGTTTTCTTGTTTTATTTTTTCTATTTGCTCTTTTTTATTTTTGATACTTGTATTATTATTTTCTATGTCTAAGTTTATTCTTTCTAGCATTTCATCTAATGATAAGTTACTTTCATCAAATGATGATACTGATATTTTTAGGTTTGTAATATCGAAGTTTAAGTCATCTATATATTTTTGATTATCTTTATTTGTTTTTGCGAATTCTTCTATAATTATATTTAATTCATCTATTTCTTTCTTTAAAGTTTCTATTTCTTCTTCTTTTTGCTTTTTCACTTCTCTATTTTCTACTTTTTGTTCTTCTATTTGTTTTTGTTCTTCTTTTAGTTTTATATGTCTTTCTTCTAATTTTGATATATTTTCTTCTAATGAAACTACTTTTTGCTTTTCTGTAGCATATATAATGTCTATTTCTTGTAATTCTTTTTCTAACCTTACTGCATTTTCTATTACATCTACTATCGTTTCTGCAAATAATCGTTTTTCATTTTCTAATTCTTCTATTTGTTTATTTATTTTTTCTAATTCTTTTTCTAGACTTTCAATTTCTCTACTTCTACCTAAAATATTTACAGTTTTTTTCATTACACTACCACCAGTCATTAAACCTGATGGATTTATTATATCACCTTGAATAGTTACTATTTTAAAACTATAGCTATTTTGTTTTGCAAGTTTTATTGCTGTATCCATGTCTTCAACAATTACTGTTTTTCCTAATAAATTTAATACTATTTGTTCATATTTCTTGCCACATTTTACTAAGTCTGATGCAATTCCTACAACCTTCTCTATTCCTTTTTGATTGAATTTGTCTAACTTTTTACCTTTTATTGCTGATATTGGCAGAAATGATGCTCTTCCTAAATTATTTGTTTTTAGATGTTCTATTAATTTCTTAGCTGTTTCCTCATTTTCTGTAACTATATTTTGAAGTGCTGCACCTAAACACATTTCTATTGCTGTTTCATATTTGCTATCTACTGAAATAAGACTTGCCAATACACCTTCCATTCCAGCTTTTAATTTGCTATCTTTCTCACATTCTGTTAGTAAACTCTTTACACTTTTAATATATCCTTCTTTTTCTTTTTCGGTTTCTACTAAGAAGTTATACCTTGAAGTTTTCATTCTACTTTCATCTTTTAGTTTATTTATTTTTTCATCATATTGCTTTAATTTTTCATTGTTTTCTTCTTTTTTTACATTTTCTTCTTTTAATTTATTTTCTAAATTATTTCTGTTTGCTTCTATTTCATAAAAACTTTTTGATAACTCTTGCTTTTTCATTCTGACTTCATCTAACTCTGAAATAGTGCCTGCAATTTCTTGTTTTATTGTTTTTTGCCTTTTTTCTAAGTTCTCAAAGTTTATATCTTGAGTATTTATTTCTCCTGCTATTTCATATTTTTTATCTGTATCTTGTTCAACCTTTTTCTTTTTTTCTTCTATTTCTAATTCTTTACCAGATAGCTTTTTTGTTAACTCTTCAAGTTGTGTTTCTTTTTCTTCCAATTCTTTACTAAATTTTTCTTTGTTTTCATTTAAATTATTTTTCTTCTCTTGTTTTTGCTTTTTCTCATCTTCTAGTATTTGTATTCTTTCTTGTATTTCTACTACTTCTTCATCAAACCTTACTATATTTGATTTGTTGTTCTCCACTCTTTCTTTTGATACATTTATTTCTGAATTTACCTTTTCTATTTTGTTTGAACTCTCAAAACTACTATTTTGTACTTCCTCAATTTTTTCTGTTATTTTATCTACTTCTTCTTTTAACAATTCTTTTTGTTCTCTTGCTTTTGTTAGCTTTGAATCTTCTTCATCATATTGTGTTTGCATAATTTCTATGTCTTTTACTATTTGATCTAATTTTTCTTTGTAGGTTTCTATATTATATAAAGATAGACCTACTTCAATGTTTTTTAATTCTTCTCTTAAGTCTAGAAATTTTTTTGCTT
Organism: uncultured Clostridiaceae bacterium; assembly: GCA_947642455.1. Lineage (GTDB taxonomy): Bacteria > Bacillota > Clostridia > TANB77 > CAG-508 > UMGS1663. The sequence goes on along the minus strand of CANRSN010000002.1, from coordinate 1,745 downwards.
TTTCTGATTGTACTTTTAATGGCTCTATGGTTGCTTCTATTTCTGATAATATATCATTTATTCTTAGTAGATTTAGTTTTGTTTGTTCTAGCTTTTTCTCAGATTCTAGTTTTCTAGTTTTGTATTTTACTATACCTGCTGCTTCTTCAAATATTCTTCTTCTGTCTTCTGATTTGTTGCTAAGTATTTCGTCTATTTTTCCTTGACCTATTATTGAATACCCATCTTTTCCAATTCCTGTGTCCATAAATAGTTCTAATACATCTTTAAGTCTACATGGTGTTTTATTTATGAAATAACCTGTTTCCCCACTTCTATATATTTTTCTTGTTACTGTTACTTCATTGTATTCTATAGGCAATTTTCCGTCTTCGTTATCTATTACTATTGACACTTCGGCAAAACCTAGTGATTTTCTGTTTTGTGTCCCAGCAAATATGATGTCTGATGAACTTTGCCCTCTTAATGATTTCATGCTTTGCTCTCCTAGAACCCATCTTATACTATCTGATATATTACTTTTTCCTGAACCATTTGGTCCTATTACTGATGTTATTCCTGGCTTAAATTCTAATATTGTTTTGTCTGCAAATGATTTAAAACCTTGCAATTCTAACCTTTTTAAGTACATATTTTACTTCATTCCTTCCTTAAGCATAAATATCTAAAAAATTACATTTTTATAAACTATGTTATGATAAATTTCTGTTACGTATTTTTACTGTAACTACTTTAGCTTTTATTCCTCTTTTTTCTTTCATTTATTTAATTACATTTAGTTACTGTTCATACTAAAATACTCTTTTTAGGTATATAATGCAAAAAACTTACTAGTTCCATTACTTCTTCTTTTTGTATACTTTCGTAGTATTTATCTAAACTTAGGTTATCACTTATTTTTTTTAGTGATATTAATGGTATTTTGTATATACTACATATTATTGCTATTGAATGCAATTCCATGTCAAATGCGACTGTTTCTTTTATATCTGTATGTGTTACAAAGCTTTCTGCTGAATAACATTCGACTTTTGGAATATTTGCTTGTATTTCTACTAATTGTTGATTTCCTACATCTGACATATTATATTTTTCTTCTCCTAGTATGTCCCATTCATAATTGTGTACTCTTGTTATGTTCACCCATTTCCCAATTTCTATATTTGTTGAACCTGCATATCCTATATTTATTATTTGCTCTGGCTTTTCGTTTTCACATAGGTATTTTGTTAAATTGATTGCTGTTCTTTGCTTTCCTATTCCTGTTATTAACATTGTTTCATTTTCGTTTCTGTATATGTTTTTTTCTATTTTTTCCATATTTAGTTTTTTTGTTATTTCTATGGCTTCTTTTTCCATTGCACATGTATATAGTATTTTCATGATTAATCTCATTCCTTCTTCAAGGCACAAATCTAGTTGGAAAAGAATTAAATTTTGGCTAGGAAAACAAATTTTAAATTTATGAGGCATACTAATTGTACGTTGATTAAATTTAAAATGCAGTTTGACAACGCCAAAATTGTAATTATTTTTCAACCTTTCTCCTTTTTTTCTCTGTTATTATAACATTAATAACTTTTACCTGCAAGTAATTCCTAATCAAAAAATGTCCAATTTTTTGGGTTCAGTACAAAAACTTTGTTAAAATAAATATTATAGTACTTATATAATTCTGATTTTAATCTGTGAAAGAACAAATCGGAAAGCCTTTAAATTAGCATAACTTTAACTTTTCTCTTTGG
>CANRSN010000001.1 GCA_947642455.1 uncultured Clostridiaceae bacterium | reverse complement strand
ACAATTTTAATCATACTTTTATAAAATATGCTGTACAATAGCTGTACATTAAAGAGTACGAAGTCTTGAATACAACTGTTTTACTGAACTTGTAGGTTCTTCTGATTTTGTTTACGCCTCCAAAATGTACGTTTTATAACGTATTATACAGTTTTAAGACGTGTTAGAAAGTCCCTAAAAATGGGGATTTTTTATTTTTTTGTTTTACATCGTGTTAGATAAAATTAGACTAGATGTTATAAAATTGTTATAAAAAATCTCTTTTAATGTTATAAAAATGTTATAAAAAACAAATTGCGTATGTTAAAAAATATTATAAAAATTAGATTATTAAAAAATACTAACAATTATGTTTATTTCTATAAAACATATAAAATAGTTTTCTGAAATAAATTTTAATAAAGTACATATTTATATATTAATTTCTATAGATAATATGATATAATGTTTTTATGAAAAATTTTTTATAAAGCGAGGATAATAAAATTGAAAAATAAAGTAATTTTAATACAAGGAGCAATGGATATTGAAATAGAATATCTATTAAATGAACTAAAAAATAGAAAAGATAGAACAATAGCAGGATATGAATTTTATGAGGGAAGTATTAATAATATAGAAGTAGTAATATCAAAAACATTAATAGGGACAATAAATTCAACTATGGCAACTACTATTGGAGTTATAAATTTTCATCCCACTATTGTTATAAATCAAGGTATTGCTGGAGCATATAGAACTGATTTACATATAGGAGACATTATTGTAGGAGAAAAATGCTGTAATATTAACGCATATGAAATGCCAAACAAAGATAAAGGAAAAGGTTCGAATCCATTTGAATGGGAGCCAAATAAACGTGCTAAAGATATACAAAATTCAGATTTAAAATTGGTTAATACTATAAAAGAGAGCTTAAAACTAAATTGTTCAAATAAAATATATAGGGGAATATTAGGAAGTGGAGATGCATTTAATAGAGAAATAGACAGAATACAGTGGATAAATAATATTTTTAAAAATGATAGCGAAGATATGGAAAGTATAGGAACATATTCAGTATGTAATAAGTTTAATATTCCTTGTATAGGCATTAGAATTATTTCAAACAATGAAATATTATTAGAAAAATTAGATAAAACAAAAGCTATAGAATTACAAGAAATATTGATTAGTATATTAAATAATTTGATAAATATATGCTAATTATAAGAATTTGCATTAAATGGCTCTATTTTCGATTATAAGGTTTAGATAAATGTATTAAGTTTTATAATTTTGAAATTGTGAGACGGTATATAGAGATTTTTAGACTATAAATAAAAAGACTTAACGAATTTGTGATGTTATAATTAAATGTAGAGCCTAATTTTGAAAAAATTGTAAATTTTGATTTGTTCGTTGTAAAATAATAGAATTTGTTGTATAGTAGGTAGTAACCTTTCTTGTCTAAAGGTAGTTTTGTGTTGCCACTTTGTGAATGTGTTTTTGTTACTTTTATATAAAATGGTAACCATATTTAACTATGGTTTCTCATTTTCTATCTCTGTTATACACAGATTTTTAGGAAAAGTCAAATGATTTTTGTAATCAAAATAGTATATGACAGAAAGTTGAATTTAAATAAATAAAAAAGAAAGCTTGAGGTGATTATTTATGAAATTAGTTTTAACTTCTGGTGGTATATCAAATAAAAGTATTGAAAACGAATTAAAAAATATCATTGGCAGAGATTTTAAAGATTTAAAAATGTTATTTTGTATTACTGCATCTAACTATGAAGGTGGCGATATGAATGATTGGCTTATAGAAGATATAGAATATTTTAAAAATTTAGGTTTTAAAATAGATGTATGTGATATTAATGGTATTGGCATAGAAAATTTTTTACCTAGATTTGAATGGGCTGATGTGCTTTATTTTGAAGGTGGTAATACACAATGGTTAAGGAAAAGTATTAAAAATTCAGGTTTAGAAGAATGTTTAGATAAATTATTAGAAACACGAATTTGGATTGGAGCAAGTGCTGGTAGCTGTGTTTTATGTCCAACCATTTATAATTCATGCCAAGATTTATTTGATGAAAATATTAAGGATTTTCCAGTTGATGGATTAGGTCTAGTAGATTTTCAATTTGTGCCACATTTCAATAGTAAATTTTTTCCGAAAATACGAAAAGATAAATTGCTAAATGCAAGTAAAAACTTAAAAGAAATTGATGGAAAAAAATTATATGTTATTGATGATAATGGAGCTGTTTTTGTAGATGGCAAAAACATCAAAATTATTAGTGAGGGAGATTGGTTTGAAATATAAAACAATACTAGTACTTGTTTTAAACAATAATTAAAAAAATATGCTGTACAATTGCTGTACATTAGTGTAAGCAAATTTTTGTTTTGTTCGCTTGTATTATTGTAGATAATGTAGTATAGTAGTTAAAGATAGAAATGAGATAAAAGCAGATAAGGTATCAAGAGCAGAATTTTATACTTCTGCTCTTGATTTTTACATCTTACATATTATCAATTACAATAGTATTTATTCTAATACTATATACCGAAAATTTTATTATTTCACCTTTCGTTCAAATTGTAATTTGTGCTACACACAATTTTAATTTTTCTTTCTAGTTAATATAATTCCAACTATTGATACAATAAGGATAATAGGTGCTATTCTAATAAATATCCATTCAATCGAATGAAAAGCAACTCCTAAAACTGCATTTTCTGGATTATTATAGTCCCAATTAAGATAAGGACTATTTAATAAAAATAATGTAATAAAGATCATTACTGTGCTTACACATAATAAAATAACTAACCAATGAACTATTTTTCTTCTTTCATGTTTTCTTTGTAATAATTGTAGGTTTATTATCTCCAGTTTTTCAGAAATTGCTTTCAAATCATCTACTTTTGTTTCAGAAATATTTTCTCCAAGCAATGTGCTTACAGGTGTTTCAAATACTTCTGATATTGAAACTAACATTTCCGCATCAGGTACAGATAAGCCTTGTTCCCATTTAGAAATCGTTTGTCTTACTACATTTAATTTAATAGCAAGTTCTTCTTGTGAAAGTCCTTTTGATTTTCTTAATTGCTTAATATTTTCTTTTAACATTTTGAACAACTCCTTTCTTTACAAACTATTATATAAAGAATAATCCGTTGCTACAAGCAATGCTTATTAACATTCAAGATTTATAGCCTTAATATTTAGAGAATAGCATGTGCTGTAATAATTGTATAACTATATGAGTTAATAGTTATCTTTATATTATCAATTTCACAATATTTTGCAATTACTTAATATTAAAATTTTCTGTTTTCAAATCACAATAATATCTCCCACTTGTAGCAGTAAATTTTAAAACACAATAATCTGGATCAATTACACCTTTTTTATAAAACATTGTATCTCCCTTTTTCCAAATCATATTTTTGGTTTCTTGGTCTGTTAAAATTTCGACTTTTTCAGCAACCACGTAAAATTATCTCATACCTTCTTCTCTATTATATATCCATAAATATTATACAATAAAATCAGACAAAAATAAATACATTTAGCAATATTATATTTTAATGGTAACTTTTTACTGAGAAACAATTCAAAAATAAGCATAGACATACTATAATTAAAAAGACTGGTATATAAAATAAACTAATTATAAAAAATGAAAAAGGAGAAAAAAATATGAAAAAAGTAATTAGTATTATAGTAACAATTATGTTTTTAATTTTAACAAGTACAATTTCATATGCAAGTACAAATGTAATATTAAACAGTACAGCAAAAGAAGTATATGCAGAAGAACACAGTTGTATTTACATTAAAATTGAATGATATGCAAGAAGTCAAAAAAGGTATAAATGCAGTAAAGGCAAAATTAGAGTACGACAAGGATATTTTTGAGGAAGTGTCAGAAAAAGATTTTAACACAATTAATGGATGGGAAGGATTACAATATAACAAAAACACAAATGAATTTGCAATGTATAAAAGGGCAGGAACCACTTCAAAAGAAGGTGTTGTAGAGATTTCCTTGAAAGTAAAAAAAGAAGCAAAAGCAAATAGAACAAGTTTTAAAGTTATAGATACCACACTTTCTGAGGGAAAAGAAGATATAATAATTCAAAATAATGAAAACACTAAAATAGAATTAAATATTATAGAAAAGCAAGAATCAGGAAATAACAAACCAGGAGAAAGTAATCCGGGAGAGAGTAAGCCAGAAGAAAATAAACCAGTCGAAGATGTATTACCAGGGAAATTGCCACAAACAGGTGAAAATTATGCAATTCTATTTGCAGCGCTAGTAGTAGAAATATTATTATCAGTAAATGTCATATACTTTGGAAGAAGAGTCTTCAAAAGTAAGAAACAAAAAATGATAATTATTATAGTACTAGCTACTATTTTATTAATACAATTTATAGGAACTGTATATGGAGCAGTTAGCTATTTTTCACAAAAAGGAGAACTAAATGGTGATGGAGAAGTAGATTATACAGATGTTAATTTACTAGTAACTCACTTAGTACATATAAAATCATTAGAAGAAGGAAAAAATGAAGAAGAAGCAAAAAATGTATTACAAAATGCTGACATGAATGGCGATAAAAAATTACAGTAACAAACTTAAGCCTTTTAATTCAAAAAATAGAAAAAACATTAGACTATCAGGTAAATTTAAGTGATGTAATGCAAGACAACTATTTTCCAAAGCAAAACGAAGAAATTACCCTAAAATTTGAGGCTAATGTAAGCTATAACGCTAATATTAAAAAGGTAGTAATAAATGGACAAGAACAAGATGTACAAAAAGTAGAAGGAATAGAAAATGAATATTACTTCAAAGTAAATGTAGGAAATGTAGGAGGTATTAAAGAATATCACTTTACAGAAGTATTATTAGATAACCAAAAGAGAGTAACAGTAGATTATACATTAAAAATAGATGTATTAAAACAAAAACCATTTATTGAAAATTATTTAGCAGAAGAAAATATTAATGAATAAAAAATTAAATTACACTTCAATTTAATGGATAAAGACAATTCCATTACTTCAGCTAAAGTGGAAATCTATAATGAGGAAGAAGACTTGACATTAGATAAGACACTAGAAAAAGGAGTTAACCAAGTAGAAGTACCTGTAGAAGATGGTAAAAAATACAAAGCCATTTTTGTATTAGCTTATGACTTATCTTCAAACCAACTACAACAAGAAGAAGTATATGCTGGAATAGAAACAATTGAAAAAGAACTTTACATGGTAATTGACTATAACTTACAACTAACCAATATTACAGCAAAACAAGATGGGCAATCTACCACTATTTTTGAAAAAAATCAACCAATTACTCTAACTTTTGAAAGTACAAATGCTACAATACATGAGCCAACAAAAATAAAAGTAAATGGAAAGGAATATCAAGTTACAAAAAATGAAAATCATTATGAAGTAACTATAGATGCTATAACAGAATTAGGACAAAAAGAAATTGCAATTCAAGAAATAATATTAGCAAATGGAAAGAAATTTGAGATAGAAAATGACAATAAATTAAATATAACAGTAATTAAGCAAAAACCAGTTGTATCAGAAGTTAAAACTGAAGAAGACATTACACAAAATAAGATGAAAGTAAAATTTAGCCTAAAAGACGACGACCACACCATAAAGAGTGTAAAAGTTATACTTTTAGATGCTAAAGGAGCAGAGATTCAACAACAACAATTAAGTAACGAAGAAATACAAAATGCTGGAAGTATAGAAAAAACATTAGAAACACAAATAACAAGCAAATACAAGCTTAAAGTAATTGCAACATACAATCAAACAGGAGTAGAAACAGAAGATGTTACTGAAAGTATTTTATTTGAACAAGAAATAGCTGCTAAACCACGTGCAGAAATTACACAAGTAACAGTTGACAAAGATTATGTAGAAAAACAAGGAAATGTTACACTAGAATTAAAAATAGAAACAAATAAAACAGAAAATATTAGCAAAATTCGTGTTAACAATACAGACTGCCTTGTTACTAAACTAAAAAATGGAAGTTATCAAGTAACATTACAAGTAGGAGAAAAAAGTGGAATAAAAGAATTATCAATAACAAAAGTAATTTATAGCGATAATTCAATAGCAGATGTAAACGAAACTGTTAAAGTAGATGTTTTAAAAGATAAGCCAACAGTACAAAACTTTACTCAAGAAGATAAAATAGAAACCTCTCAAGTAGTTCTAAACTTTGATGTAATAGACGAAGACAATAGTATTGTAAGTGCTAAAGCAGTACTAACAAAACAAGAAGATGGCACAGTAGTAAGCGAAAAACCAATACAAAAAGGGAAAAATAGTGTTACTTTTGATGTAGAAAATGCAAAATTATATACAATACAAATAAAAGCAACATATGACAGAGACACAAGTACTTTAGAAAACAAACCAGAAGAGGATAATCGTGTAACAGATGAGGTATTAGACACAAAAGAAATTCAATTATTAACAGATTATGAATTACAAATTAGTAATATTAAAACTTATAAAGAAGCTCAAGAAAGTAAGTATTTTGAAAAAGAGGAGCCAATTACAGTAAAATTTGAAAGTACTAATATTAGTAAGTTTGTACCAGTAAGAGCAGTAATTAATGGAAAAGAATACAACTTAACTAAACAAAATAATACTTACCAAACAACCATAGATGCTTATGAAGAATCAGGTGCAAAAGATATTGTGATTGAAAAAATTACACTAAATAATACAAAAGTATTGCCAATTACCCAAAATAATCAATCAAAAATAGAAATCTTAAAAGATAAGCTAACTATAGAAAAATTTTCTTATACAGAAGGAGATGACAATACAGTAACTGTAACTTTTAAAGTAAATGATTTAGAAGAAACATTAACAGGAGGAGAAATAATTATTACAGATGAAAATAACGCAGAAGTAAAAAGACAAGCAATCACAAAAGGAAACAATATAATTACTTTTGAAAAAGTAAATAATAGTGAAACTTATAATGCAAAAATATTAGTAAGTTATGACTTAGACACCAATACTATAGAAACTGGAAAAAATGAAGTACAAAACGAAAAAATGTTAGAACAAGAAATTACAATTGGTGAACGTATACTAGAAATGAAAGATATCATTGCTACATCTTTATATAGAAAAACAGGAACTACAGTTAACAAAGTTTCAAGAATAAATATTGCAGATTTGAATGACTTAACTCAATACTTTGTTCAAGTAGATATGAAAGAGATGAAATCATTTAATGCAGGCATTAACAAATATACAATAGAAAATAATACACTATATTTCACAATTGACCTTCCTAATATGGTGCAATATGAAGAAAGTGAAAAAGTAAATAGTTTACAAGTTAAATTTGGAGAACTAACAGATAATGTAGTAGAAAATATTGACTTAGAAACTTTAGTAGCACAAATTAAAGAAAATCCAGCTGGTAATTATAAATTAACAATGGATTCAGATGCTAGTTTAATAGAAAGTGGTTCAACACTTATTGGTGTAGAATTTACAGGAAGTATCGACTTTGGTGGACATACCATTAAAAACTTATCAAAGCCTTTATTCAATAATTTAAATGGAGCAACCATTGAAAACTTAGTAATAAAAGACTCTGGTACCACAGCACATGGAATATTTGCAGAAACTATTAACGCATCTACTATAAGAAATGTACATATCAGAAACATAATGGTCACAGCACCAAATGAGGCTGGTACAGGAAGTTTTGCAGGTAAAACAAATAACAAAACTCTTATTGAAAATTGTTCTGCTGTAGATGTAACAGTAGGAAATGCTAAAAGAACAGGTGGTTATATTGGGCAAGCCAATAACACAACCATTAAAAATTCATATATACAAGGTCATGTAAGTAGTAACTCAGACGGCTCTGGAGGATTTATTGGAGAAGTACCAAGTGGTGGAGTTGTTTTAGAAAATATTTATGCCAATGTTACAGTTAATTTTGGAGGAGGCTCAAATGCTGGTATTTGTGGATACCAAGGATACCAAAACTACTTAACATTGAGAAATACTATAAGTATGCCACAAAATGAAAGAGGAGCACAAGGTTTTAGAGTATATGGAGATCCATATGGATATAAAATAAATGGAGCTAACAATTATGAATTGTCAACTTCTAATATGGGATCACAGGCATGGAGAGGAAACATTAATACAGTAACTCCAGAATCTTTAAAGACAAAAGAATTTTATACAAATACATTAAAATGGAGTGAAGAAATTTGGGACTTTTCAAAAGTTTCAGAAGGAAAATATCCAACACTAAAGAGTGAACCAAAAGAAGATGAAAAACAAGAAAATAGTAATATCTATATTCCTGATTACAATAGAGTAAAGGAATTGTCAAATTATGATAATAAGCGTGAAATTGCTTATCATAATATGTACAAATTAATGCCATTTTATGATGCTAAACATTATATAGAAGATGGAAATAAGATTGACTTAGATCATATTTTAAATACTAAAATAATTGCTAAAGTGTATGCTTATGATGCAAATGATAAATGGATAGTAGGTTTATCAAAAAATACTAAAAATAGTATTAAAAAGATACGTTTGTTATTTACAGATAACGAATCTATTAGCTATCCAGTCACCTATAAAGAAGATGACACAAGAATAGTACATTACACAATTGACGAAATTGGTATTGATTATTCTTATGATAAATACTTAGTAGATACAAGTTCCGATGTTTACAAATTTATAGTAAATAAAGTAAAAACATTTAACTATAATAATGATTTATCAGTTTTAACATCAGAAAAAGAAGTAAGGTCAACAATTGAACACTATGATACCGTTCAACAAAATGCTGAAGATTTTGCATTAAAACTTATGGCAAATAGCACAGAATTTAATATTGTAACAGAAAATACAATCATAGAAAATAGTGCAATACAAAAACTATCAACAAATAAAATGATAGAAAAATTAGTTTATAGCTACAACCATTTTGGTCGTTATTATGACATTAATATTGGTGGTATAAACTTAAGTGATGTTGTTTATTTTGATGGTTCAATGTTTAGTACTGCATTTAACCCTATTGGTACAACTAGTGGCTTTATGGGTACTACAAGCGAAATGCGTTCAAGTAACCGTGTGGCAAATTATTATGCAAATCATTTAAAGCAGTACACCCGATTGGACTTAATGAGTTTCTTAGAATATTTTATTAAAAACTTAACAATTGAAAAATATAAAAATGACCCAGCAAGTTGGATTATAGATACTTGGGATGGTGGTGTAATTTATGAACAACCAGCAGCACGTTTTGAACAAGTTCGTTATCGTGTATGGGATCACTTTAAAGCACTAGCTGCTAATGGAGACAACAGACCAAAACAAAGTGTATTAATGCTATTATCTTACCACTATGATGATATGTATATACTAGGTATTCCAGGAACAATTTTAGTTGGAAACTTAAGAATGTACTTTGGAAATAATTATGATGCAACACCATATGAAACAAGATTGAAAAAATTAACAGATTTCTCAAATATTGCTTGTACCTATTTTGATACTGTAGCAGGAGCTGTTTACGGTTCAAGAGGATTTACAAATTTATCTAATTTAACACAAATCTCTTATGATAGTACACAGGTAAGAAATTGGAGCAATGTAGCAGATACACCAAATCCATATAAGCACTATCATGAACCAACTGCTAATTACATTACAACACCATCAGGTTCTGCTGCTTTTGGTAATACATCTTGGGGTATTTGGTGGGTAAATAGTTGGGCATTAAGTAGCTTTGGAATATTTACACATGAATCTGCTCACAATACAGAAGATAGAATATTCTTTGAAGGACAAGGTCAAAGGTGCCCTGGTGCATCTGAAAACTATACAAATGACTTCTTAACACAATATAATGGAACCAATACATATGTTCCAAATTATTCATATACAAACTCTTGGGTTGGAAATCCATTTACATCAAATTTCTCTTATAAACGTATTGATACACGAGAGAAAATTAATGATTACTATAAAAAGGTATTTGACACATATGCATTTATGGATTACATAGAAGCACAAGCCTTCTTAAAACTAACACCAGAAGAGCAATCAAAAGTTGCAATGGTTATGCAAGATAACAATGGAAGTGTTTCACATCTTACAAAAACAAAAGAGGATTTTGAAGCAATGAACCTAAAAACTATTGAGGATTTATGGGACAATAAAATTATTAATGTACGTGCTGGAACAGCAAATTCATTACACAATGCAAATTGGTATTTACCAAGTAATTCTAATGGTGGTATGACAAAATCTTATATGATTTTACATTCTTATCAATTGATGGGAGACTTCGGTTTTGGAGCCTATGCAAAATATAATAGTAGTACTGTTAGAAACGACTTAGACGCTTTGCAAAAAATTACTGGAGATAATACCATGACATGGAAAACATATCAATTAAGCAGATTTGACAACATAAAAAATAATCTAAGTAACTTTGAATATTTTGATATAAATGAAATAGAAAATGAAATGTTACAAGCTATGCGTTTAGACATTGAAAATGGTTTAACACGAAATACAAATAGTTATATAGCAAATTATAGAAATAATTTATTTGGTTATCTAAAAAGAGTAACTGGTGATTATGAAACAGGAATTTTTGAACCAGCTACTAGTGCTGTACATGTAAGAAGTGCAGAAGAATTAATTGAAGTATTAAAAGATACTGTTCATGCTAATATTTCTATAGATGCAGATTTAGACTTTACAAATATAGAAGTTACAGATGAAACTACTTCAATGGCAGGTGATTTTACAGGATGTATTGAGGGTAACAACCATAAAATAATTGGACTAAAGAAACCATTATTTACCACAGCATCATTTGTAAATATGCAAGACATTCATTTTGAGAATTGTAATATAACAACATCAAAACAAGGAGAAATAGGTATATTTGCTAAAATACTTAAATATAGTACTATCAAAAATGTAACATTTGACAATGGAATTTCTGTTAGAGCAGTAAATAAAGCAGGAACACTTGCAGGAACACTAAACAATTCTACAATAGAAAATATTTCTATCGATAATGCTATAGTAGCTACTTCTACAAGTGGAGATAATATTGGTGGATTATATGGAATAGGTGCTTCTAACTATATTAAAAATGTTCATGTTTCTAATTCAAACATATCTGGAAAAGATAGCGTTGGTGGAATAGCAGGATATACAAATAACAATGTGTACATTTCACAAGTAACCTTTAGTGGTAATATTACAGGTACTAGAAATTCTTCTGGAGGATTATTTGGACAATTGCATAATTCTAGATTAGAAAATGCTTATGCAACAGGAACTATTAGAGGTGGAGATTATGTAGGAGGTATTGCAGGATTTGCACCATCTAGTAAAATTGATAAAGTTATGAGCCATATGTTAGTTACAGGAAATAATTTAGCACGTACAGGAGGAATTGTAGGACATGAAACAGTACAAACAAGTGGAGCTATTTTCCCAGCAGGTATTACTAATAGTATCTCTTTAGGAAAAGTAAATAATGGCCATAAATTTGTTGGAACAGCAACAAAAGAAATAATAGAAGGTAAATATAGTAACAATTATGAATTAGAAGAAATATCTGGACACGAATCTAGTGAAAAAACAGGAATAGACTTAAATGGAAGAATTTCAACAATTTCAATTGACAATGTAAATGAAGAATTCTATAAAAACTCACTTGGTTGGAATTCAGCTATTTGGGACTTTACTAATGTTAGCATAGGTGGATTACCAAAGCAAAAAGGTTTAGATAAAAATAATGTAGAACAAGTGTTAGATAGAATTGAAATTAGTACAAAAGAAGATTTCCTAAAAATTAATGATAAGTTAGATGGAGATTATATCCTTATGGCAGATATTGACTTTACAAAAGAAACAGGTTCTAGTGTAATAGAAGGTAGATTTACTGGTAAAATAGAGGGAAAAAATCATACAATATCAAACTTAAATAATCTAAGTTTATTTGAAAACTTTAGAGGAATTGTACAAAACTTAAATATTAGTAACTTTACCAATACAAGTACTGGTAGAGGAAATGGAGATTTCGTTACAGCTTTTGCACAAGAAACTTATACAGCTAAATTTAAGAATATGAAATTTGAAAATATCACATTATCTGGAAGAAGTAATGTTGCAGTACTAACAGGAATGGATGGAAGAGAAAATGCAAATTCTGTATTCAAAAATATCTCTGTGAAGAATGCTAATGTAACAGGAACAGGTGTGTATGTATCTACTTTTGTAGGCAGAAAATGGGGCGGAATAATGAAAAATATTTATGTACAAGGAACTTTAAATATTGAACAAACTGAAAATGGTGGATTAGTAGGTGCTATACATAAGAATATTACAATAGAAAATGTTATTACAGATATAGATATAACAAAGTCAAAAAATACATATGGTACTCTAGAACATAAAATGCATAATGGATCACTTATAGGAAATATATATGATACACAAAGCATAAAGAATAGTATTGCATTTGGAAACATGACAGGATATACAGATTCAAATGGGCAAGAAGAAATACCATTTAAATGTGTAGGAGCAATTGAAAGCCAAATAATTGCATGTTTAACTAAGTGTTATGAAGTATCAGAGTGCGATGGTGCTACTAGTGTAAGTGATGGAACAGCAGGACATTTAGATACAATAGCAAGAAATAATTTGAATGCAGATTTTTATAGAAGTTTAGGATTTGATGAAAGTATTTGGGATTTTACAAAAATTACAGCAAAAGGATATCCTGAATTGAAATAAAAAATGAAAAAGTCATGGCTAAAATATAGTCATGACTTTTTCCTATTATAAATGTTCTTTTTTTATAATAATAACTTTTTCTTCATCTTTAAGTTCTGCTAACTGATAATGTAAATAATCTAATGTTCTGTTAAGATTTTCATCTAAAATTCTATATTCTGGATAATATTTAAAATCATTTTCATCTTCAAACAATTGATTATCACATAACATTATAATATTACTTGCAAATTCTAAATGAGTTACTATAGACTTTTTAGATAGATTCGAAGGAATTTTATCTATATTAATTTTTAAATCAACAGCCATATCCTGAGCATTTAAATAACTATTTCGATTTTTCCAATCATAAAAACAATAATTATTAACAAACTCAAATACAGATTCATCTTTAGTACTAGAAACTTGAATACATTTAGTATTTAATAAAGTATATATTCTTCTTAGCTCTTCTATTGTATTCCACTTTTTCTTTAGTAATTCAAAAATATTTTTTCTACTCATAATTATTCCTCTTTTTCTTCTTTTGACAAATATTGTTATTTGAATTCTATCACAAAGAAAAATAAGTTACAATATATTTTTAGAAAAAAATGGGACGGAGCAAATTGGGACAAAAATGGGTCAAAAGGGACAGACCATTGTAATATTTGAATATTGCATACATATTAATTAATGTGTTTAATTGAAATATTACAATGGTCTGTCCCTTTTGACCCATTTTTGTCCCAATTTGCTCCGTCCCATTTTATCTGAATCCCTAGAAAATTCACATAATATATTGATTTTTTAACAAAAATGTAATATAATTGTAATATACGGGGTAAAAATAGCCAAAGGGCTAAAAAGTGCAATTCCGTATATGAAAAACGAAGCAAAAAAATATATACAAAAAAAGGTAAGAAAAAGCATATTGACTTATGAAAAAATAAATTTTAAAATATAAATATAGTAAAAGGTGAAAAAGGGTGGTAAGAAATGAAAATAACAAAGATTAACAAAATCATATTACTAACAATAATCACAATGCTAATAACATTGGGACTAACAGCAATATCAACAAAGGCGAATGCAGCAAGTGTATACTTGGGGTTAGAAGCATATCGTTCAGGATATTCATATAAATCTTTAGATGATAAAATAATGTGGAAAATATCAACATATACATCTCCTTCAGGGGCAGGAATGAGTCAACTAAGAGCCATATATTGTATAAAAGGTGGACCAGGTTTTGGTTCAGCAGATGATATGGGAAAAAATCCACAAATAAAAGAATATACAAGAGATTATGATTTGAAAAATGTAGGAAGTATAGATGAACCATATAAAAGCAAATTACCAACAGGTCAAGCGTACAATTCACTAATATGGGTATTAGAGCATTGTTATGTACCAGCTCAAAATGCAAATGAAACAGAAACGGTAAGAGCATTTAGAAATCAATTATTAGCAAATGCAGGTATACCTAATAGTAAAATAACAGATGCAGAAATAGACATTGTACAACAATTAGCAGTATGGTATTTTACAAATGCAGATCCAAATACTTCAGATACATCATATCAAGTAAAGAATGAATCATTTTCATTTTGGATAAAACAAATAGCAGATGCAGACTATGAGCCAATAGGAGATAAATTGGGAGACCCAGGGTATGACAGAGAAGATGATGCAAAAGAATTATTTTCATATTTTATAAACAATGCTAAAAATGCGGGAGCACCATCTGCAAATACAAATATAATAACAGTAGAGCAAAATAGAGCAGTAGCAAGACGATTGGGAGACAATTATGTAGTAGGACCATACAAAATAAACAAAACAGGAACAGAAACAGACTATGACTTAAGTATAGCATTAAAAGCAGCAAATAATTCAAACCTTACATATAAATTATTAAATAGTAGTAAACAAGAAGTAGCAGCAAGCAATATAAAAAGTTTAGTAGGACAAGATTTTTATTTATCAATATCAAATACACAAAATATAACAGGTGCAAAAATAGAAATAACATCAGGAGTATACCAAACAGACATTAGATATAGATCTGTGGAAGGAGCTGGAGCAGCAGAACAACCAGTTGCAGAAGTTATAAGAAATAAAAAACCAAAAACAATAGAAATAAATATAGTTTTATCAGAGTTTGACTTAGCATTAAGAAAATTTATTACAAAAATAAATAATGTAGATGTACCAACTAGAGAGCCAGTTGTTGGAGCAATGACAGCAACAAATGGTACAACAGCAGTAAAACCACATAGAAAAGATGCATTATCAGTAAAACCAAATGATACAGTATTATATACAATTAGAGTATATAATGAAGGAAAAATAGATGGATATGCAAAACAAATAACAGACTATTTACCAACAGGCTTAAGGTTAAAGCCAAATAGTAAAATAAATACTGATAATGGTTGGACAAACCCATCAGGAGATGGAAGAACGATTGTAACAGAGAAACTTGGAAATGTATTGCTAAATAAAAATAATGGAACAACAATTGCAAGTGCAGATGTACAAATTGAATGTGAAGTTACAGCAGAATATGCAACTTCAGATGTAAAATTAAGAAATGTTGCAGAAATAACAAGACATAGTGATGAACAAGGAAATACAAATATAGTAGATAGAGATTCTATTCCAAATAACTTAACAAATGACCAAAAAACAAATTATAATCCAGGAACATCAACACAAGGTTGGGGATATGAAGATGATGATGACTTTGAAGACTTAGTATTACCTAAAAAAGCATATGATTTTGCATTAAGAAAATTTATAACAAAAATAAATGACAAGCCAGTTACTGTAAGTAGAGAGCCAGTTATAGGAGCAATGACAGGAACAAATGGCACAACACTAGTAAAAACACATACTAAGAAGCCATTACCAGTAGAAACAGGAGATACAGTGTTATATACAATAAGAGTATATAATGAAGGAGACTTAGCAGGACAAATAAAAGAAATAACAGACTATTTACCAGCAGGTTTAAAATTAAAAGAAGGTAGTACAATAAATGCAACTAATGGTTGGACTTCAACAGATGGAAAAACAATAAAAACAACTAAAACAGCAGGAACAATATTAGAAGCATTTACAGGTACAACACCTAGTAGTGTAGATGTACAAATAGAATGTGAAGTAATAGAAGAAGCAACAACAGTAGAGAAAAAACTTAAAAATGTTGCAGAAATAACAAAACATGCAGATAAAAATGGAAATGAAAATATAACAGATAGAGATTCTACACCAAATAATTTAACAGAAGACCAAAAATCTAAATATAACCCAGGAACTTCTGAACAAGGTTGGGGATATGAAGATGATGACGATTATGAGGATTTAATACTACCAGCCAAAAAATTTGACTTAGCATTAAGAAAATTTATTACAAATGTAAATGGTAGAGAGTTAGTAGATAGCAATGGAAAATATTTAAGAGAGCCAACTATAGATGTAACAAAACTAGCAAATGGAACATCAACAACAGCAGAGTATAAACATAGAAAAGACCCTGTAGGAGTGGCAGTAGGAAATATTGTTATATATACACTTAGAGTATATAATGAAGGTGAACTTGATGGTTATGCAAATTCTGTAACAGATTATTTACCACCACAATTGGAATTTGTAATAGATGATGAAGAGCAATTTAATGCAAAATATGGTTGGGTAATAGATTCATCATTAAGAAAAGCAACTACAAGGTATCTTTCAAAAGGTAGAGATGCAGAAGAAAATTTAATGAAAGCATTTGACCCAGACACAATGACACAACCAGATTATAAAGAATTAAAAATTAAATGTAGAGTAAAATCAGTAGAAGACTTACAAAGAGTAATCACAAATGTGGCTGAAATTACAGAATATAGTGATAGACAAGGAAATATAACTATAATAGATAGAGACTCAACAGCAGACAGTTTAACAAACGATAATTCAAAACCTGAAGATGATATTGCAAATGACAATTTACCAACAGATGATGAATTACCAGACTATAAAGGAAATGATTCTAATAAATCAATATTAACAGATAAAGAATATTTCTATAAAGGTCAACAAGATGATGATGATTTTGAAAAATTAATATTAGAAGAATTTGACTTAGCATTAAGAAAATTTATTACAGGTGTAAATGACAAGAAAGTTACAAATAGAGTTCCTCAATTTACAACAAATAAAGATGAAAATGGAAACTACATATATGAGCATACAAAAGAGCCTGTAGAGGTTGAAACTACAGATATTGTTGAATATACAATAAGAATATTTAACGAAGGAGACATTTCAGGTTATGCTAAGGAAGTAAAAGATAATATTCCATCAGGTCTTGAATTTTTACCAAATAATGATTTAAACAAAGAATATCGCTGGAAAATGTTAGATAAAGATGGAAATGAAACTAAAAATGTAGAAGAAGCGGTATCAATAGTAACAGATTACTTATCTAAAGAGCAAGAAACTGAAACTGGAAGAAATAATTTAATAAAAGCATTTGATAAAGCTACAATGTCATCACCAGCATATAAAGATGTGAAAGTTGCATTTAAAGTAGTTGCACCAAATTCATTTGCAGGAATAATTACAAATATAGCAGAAATATCAGATGATTCAGATGAGGATGGAAATGAAGTAGAAGATAAAGATTCTACACCAGACAATGATGACGAAGATGAAGACGATATAGACGAAGAACATGTAAAATTGTCATATTTTGACTTAGCATTAAGAAAGTTTATTACAGCAGTTAATGATAAGGAAATTACAAACAGAATTCCAGTATTTAAAATAGATGAAAATGGAAATTATGTATATGAACATACAAAAGAACCAGTTGAAGTAGAAAATGGAAATATAGTTACTTATACTTTAAGAATATTTAATGAAGGAACAAAACCAGGTTATGCTAAAGAGGTAAAAGATGATTTACCAGATGGTTTATTGTTCTTACCAGATAATGAAATAAATAAAGAATATCGTTGGAAAATGTTAGATAAAGATGGTAATGAGACTAAGAATGTAGAAGAGGCAGAGACAATTGCAACAGATTATTTATCAAAAGAACAAGAAGATGAGACTGGTAGAGATAATTTATTACAAGAATTTAAGCCAGACACTATGAAGGAACCAGATCATAGAGACATAAAAATTGCATTTAAGGTTACAGAGCCAAATACATCAGATAGAATTTTAATAAATAAAGCTCAAATATCAGATGACTCTGATAAAGATGGAAATGATATTGTAGATAAAGACTCAACTCCTGATAAATGGATAGATGGAGAAGATGATCAAGATATAGAAAAAGTAAAAGTAAAATATTTTGACTTAGCTTTAAGAAAATGGGTAACTCAAGCAATTATAATTGAAAATGGAAAAGAAACTGTTATAGATACAGGACATAAGGCAGAGGACGACCCAGAACCACCAGTAAAAGTTGAATTAGTAGCAAGTAAAATTAATAAAGTTGTTGTAAAATTCAGATATAAAATAAGAATTACTAATGAAGGCGAAATTGCAGGATCAGCAACAGAAATATCTGATTATATACCAGAAGGCTTACGATTTGTTGCAGCAGATAATCCAAAATGGAAAGAAGTAGATGGTAAAATAGTAACAGATCAACTAAAAGATACAATATTACAACCAGGACAATCTGCAGAAGTTGAAGTATTACTAACTTGGATAAATGGTAAAGACAATATGGGAGAAAAGGTCAATGTAGCAGAGATTAGTGAAGATTGGAATGAAAGTAATACACCAGATATTGACTCAACTCCAAATAATAAAAAAGAAGGCGAAGATGATATTGATGATGCACCAGTAATTCTTTCTGTAAAAACAGGTAATGAACCAACTTATATAGCTTTAGTAGTTGGAGGTTTAGTAATTATTGCAGGTGGCTTAGTAATTATTAAGAAATATATAATTTAAAATAAGATAAAATGCGACTTAAGCAAATCGGGACAAAAATGTCCCAAAAGGGACAGACTAATGTAATATTTTAAAATGTTACAAGTCTGTTTCTCTTTTATATAATAGGAAAGTATAACAATTTGTTATACTTTCCTATTATATAAAAGCTTCGCCAAACGTTCCACACAAAATTGATAAAGCAATAAATAGAAATCTATTTACAAGCAAAAGCGCATATGATATAATTTAATATGTATAGGAAGGTAAATCTTGTACTACTTGTACTAAAGAAAGGATAAAAATATGAATCAAATTATATATATAGAAAGTAAGAAAAAGGGCAAAAGTAAAGGAGGACCATTAGAAATATCAACAGCGGGGAAACTTTTTGCAATTTTAATTATAATATTTGGAGTAATACTAGCAGGTCAAGGTGTTTTTGCTATGTTTGGGAAACAAGAAAATGAAGTAGAGACTAGTATACCATCATTATTAATGGAACAAAGAGGTGCTACAATAGTATTAAGAATAAAACATGACAAAGCAATAGACAAAATAATGTATAGTTGGAATAATGAGCCAGAAACTGTATTACAGGGAAGAGGAAGAAACATTGTAGAAGAGGAAATTACAGGCGAAATGGGAGAAAACTTATTAAATATAAGAATAGTAGACATATTTGGAAAAGAGGCAACATATTCTAAGGAAATAGAAATAAAATCTTCAGATACAACAAAGCCAGAAATAGAAGTATTAGTGCAAGATACAACAAAGATAAAAATATCTGTAAAAGATGAAACAGCATTAGACTATGTTATATACTATTGGAACGATGAAGATGAAACAAAAATAGTAGCAAAAGAAGAATCACCAAAACTAATAGAAGAGAGATTAGAAGTATTAAAAGGAGAGAACACATTAAACATAATAGCAGTAGATAAAGCAGGAAATAAAACAGAAAAACAACAAAAATGTATAGGTTCAGTAAAACCAAAAGTACAAATAACAAAAGATGGCAATACAGCAAAAGTTGTAGTAACACATGATCAAAATATTCAAAAGATAGAATACACAATAAATGGAACATTATATTCAACAGATGCAACAAACACAGGAGAGCCTTTAGGAGTAAAAGAGTACACATATAATTTCCCATTAACACAAGGTGAAAATACAATAAGTGTAAAAGCATATAATACAGAGGGATATTATGAAGAAGTTACACAAAAAATAACATTATAACAATAGCAATGCAAAGAGGAATAATAATTTGAAAGAATTTTCATTTCTATGTGTGCCTTGGTTACAGTTCACAGCAAAAACATTCTATTTAATATGTTGTGAATTGTAACGTCTTCAAGCAAAACAAGAAAGGAATGAAATATGTAATGGAAATAAGTATAATACATATTTTAACATATATCATCATATATTCTTTTGCTGGTTGGGTATTAGAGTCAATATCTAAAACAATAGAAGAAAGGCAAATAGTAAATAGTGGTTTTCTAAATGGACCAATATGTCCTATTTATGGTTTAGGTGCAATAATAATGTCATTCACTCTAACTGGGCTAAAAGATAATCCATTGTTACTATTTGTAGTATCATTTGTAGTTTTATCTGCATGGGAGTATATAGTAGGGGTATTCTTAGAGAAAGTATTTAAAACAAAATATTGGGACTATTCACACTTGAAATTCAATTTTCAAGGAAGAATATGTTTAAAAAATTCAATATATTGGGGAATTTTAGGAGTTGTATTTATAAGATTTATACACCCATTTGTAGAAACACAAGTGTTATTAGTACAGTTTCAAACATTAAAATATGTAAATATTTTAGTATATAGCATACTTTTGGTAGATACAATTTTTAGTGTTAGCACAGTTATAAATTTAGATTCCACTATTGAAAAAATAAATATGTTAGGTGATAACATAAAACAAAAAATAGAAGAACTAAAAAATATACCTTCACATACTACAACTGAAAATGTAGAAAAGGTTATAAGAGAATTGAAACTGGAACAAACAAAAATAAAATTAAGAATGTATAAGCAAGCAAGAAGGCTAAAAAAGGCATTCCCGAAAATGAAGTCAGACAGTATAAACAAATTCTTAAATCAAAAAGTAGATTTAGAAACTTTGAAGAAAATTATTAAACGAAAAGGAAAAGATGATATAGATAAATAGGAGAAACATATGATACAAGAAATATATTTAGTAGATAATGATGTGCAATTAACTAATAAATTAAATGAAATATTTAAAAAAGAAAAAATATATAAGTTTACAAATGTAGGAACTTCTAATATAGTAGAGGCACTAAATAGTATACCTTCTTTAATAATTATTAATGAAGATACAATAGATGTAAAGGCTTGTGAATTGTGTAGAAAAATACGAACTGATGAAGATAATAGTATAACTCCTATTTTAGTATTATCTTCTACAGAAGGGCATGAACATAAACTTGATATTTTAAAGCATGGAGCATTAAATTATATAAGAATGCCAATGAATGAAGAGTATATATATTATACAATTAAGAATGTATTACAATTATTATATATTAATAGAAGGGTGAGCCCTTTAACAGGCTTACCTGGAAATGTGCAAATTCAAGCAGAAATTAAGAAGAGATGGCTTAGTAAAAAGGTTTTTGCTATGATATATCTAGACTTAGATAATTTTAAAGCATATAATGATGTTTATGGATTTATCAAAGGTGATGAAATGATAAAGTTTACTGCAAGAACAATTTTAAAAAATGTACATTCTCAAGAATGCGACAGTAGTTTTGTAGGTCATATAGGTGGAGATGATTTTGTAGCTATAGTTTCAAGCACCGACTATGATACTCTTTGCCAAAATATAATTCATGATTTTGATACAGAGGTTGTAAAATATTTTACAAAAGAAGATGCAAGGAAAGGTTTTATAGAAGTAGCAAATAGAAGAGGTGTAATTGAACAATTTCCATTAACTTCAATATCTATAGGTATCGTAGAGGTGGAGAAGGGAAGGTTTAATAATATACTAGAAATAGGTGAGGCAGGAGCTAATGTTAAACATTTAGCTAAAACTATACAAGGAAGTACTTATATTGTAGATAGAAGAAAAAGTAAAGAGTAGAGGGGGTATAGTTACAATTCACAACTACAAAATTATTGTTTTATAGTACTTAAGTAGAATATTTGACTGTGAATTGTGCGAAATATAAGGAAGTTGAAATGTCAAAATTAAAAAAAATGATTGTAATAGAACTAGGAATTGTTCTTTTTACTATAATTACTATTATAATAGTTAAATATAAAATTTTTGATATATTTCCAAGATGTATAGTTAATCAATACTTAGGTATACAATGTCCTTCATGTGGTGCAACTAGATGTATTATAAACTTTGTTTTGGGAAATTGGGCAGAGAGTTTTAATTATCATCAAGTTTTATTTGTAACAATTTTGTATTTAATTGTTGTAAATTTTGTATATATTTTTAATTGCTGTAGAAGGAAAAAAGTGCTAGAATGGTTATATCCAAAGTTTTATTTTTGGATTGCATGGACTTTTATATTGATTATTTTTACAATTGTTAGAAATATTATTTGACTAAACATAATAATTGTAATATAATAGAAACAGATAGTGTAAAATAATCTATTAAAAATAGAATATGAAAATATTATCTATAAATAAATGGGGGGATTTAAAATGGATGAAAATAAGGAGAATGGTGTAAATAGAGAAAATAATATACCAAGTTCACAAACAAATATGGAGGGGACACAAAACTCAAATGTACAAAATACACAACCAGTAGTTCAACCACAGTCAGTAAATGAACCAAACGTAGGAAATGTAACAAATGATATACAATATGTTAATCCACAACCAGTGCAACAACAACCAGTACAACAACAACCAGTGCAACAACAACCAGTACAACAACAACCAGTACAACAACAATCTACTCAACAAGCAAGAGTAAATAATCAAGGGACAGGTACAAAACAATCACCATATGGACTAAATGTGGCAGCTTTAATTTTAGGTATTGTATCACTTGTATTATGGTGCTTATGGTATGTTTCAATTCCTTGTGGAATTCTTGCATTTATTTTTGGTATAGTAGGAATTAAAAAACCAGGCAAAGGAATGGCTGTATCAGGAATTGTTACAAGTGCAATAAGTATAGTATTATGGATATTATTATTCGTATTTTGCTTTATAGTAGGTTTTTCATATGGTATTGGTAGTGCAATAGATTCATCATCAAGCTATTATGACCTATTTAGCGATTATTATGATTTTTAATAGTAACTCAAAATAAGACTCTCATATAAATGTAATTTTATATGGGAGTTTTTGTTTGCAAATTAATTTTGATGTCTCATTTGGATACACATGCCATCAGGCATATTTCTCAATACTTTTAAAAGTTCTTCATCTGTCCAATAAAACCTTCCTTTAATTTTTGGATTTAGGTCAAGTATTTAGACACATTTTTTTACACTTTTTTATAAAGATTATGCTGTTTTTTTATAGTATAATCTTTCTTTTTCATTTGGTGTTATATATCCTAAACTACTATGTATTCTTTTGTTGTTATACCAACTTTCTATAAATTCAAATATTGCTAATCCTGCTTCTTCAAATGTTACGTAACTTCTTTGATTTACTTCTTCTTTCTTTAATATGGCATTGAAGCTTTCCATAGTAATATACTGAATGATGGATCCCCATACATTTGCATAAAAGCCTTATATTGTGTTTATCTTTCATATTATCAATAAATTTTATCTTATCTTCTATTTTTGTGTGAATATGACCATTGCTTTTTTAATATTTCATTTTCTTCTTGTAATCTCATATTTTCTTTTTTTAGTTTTAATAATTCATCATTATTTATTATAAATCCTGCTTCTGTCTTTACTTTTCCATATTTCTTTATCCAATTATATATCAACTTTTTTTCTAGGTCATATTCACGTACTAACTCTGCTACTTTTTTCCCTGATTCGTACAAGGCTACTATTGTTTTCTTAAATTCTTCTGTATAACTGTTATATTGTTTACTCATAGACACTTACCTCTTTTCTGTTTTTATTTTAACATCTTTTTTTGTAAGTGTAAAATTTTGTGTCTATATTTTTATTCTAACACCATATAAATACTAGTATAAAGTTAGGATAGTAAAATTTCCTCTACTACTTTCTTTTACACCCATTTTTATCAGGAATGGCAAAACCTTCTTTATATGCCTATTTTTAGCTAGAATAGTAAAACCACTTTATATATCCATTTTTGACTGGAATGGCAAAACCACTTTTATAATACTTATAAATAATTACTTAAAATTTCTTCTTGAGTCTTTCCTAATAAAAGGTTCTTGTACATTATCTTCTATTAATTGATTATAAGCATAAGGTTTTCTATAAGCATCTCCTAGAGTTTCTCTACTTCTATATTCTCTAATTTCACTCATATTAAACTGTGCAATTTTAATTTCTTCTTTGTCATTCATTACTAACATTTCGCTATTTAATTCATGCTTATTTATGTTTCTTACTATTGGACTATATACTGAAGATTTTCCTCCATGGTTTGCATAGTTTACAGTTACAATACCTACCATATTTTCATATGCTCTTACTTTTAATTGTTCTAATCTTATTTTTGACATATAACAAGCATTTGGAACAAGTATAATTTCACTTCCTTGTAACATTAAAATTCTTGCACTTTCTGGAAAATCTCTATCAAAACAAATCATTGTGCCTAATTTTACTTTTCCTCTACCATAATCTAAATCACAAGTTTTAAATTCTGTACCAGGTTCAGTAAATGCTTCCATTTTAGAATCAACTGTATGTATCTTTGAATATTTTAATATAATTTTCCCTTTTCTATCAATAATAACAACTGTATTTCTAGGCTTTTGTTCAGTTTTTTCTAAATAAGTAATTGCTATTGCCATTTTAAGCTCTTTTGCTAAATTTGTATATTCGTTAATAAATTCATTATCACTTTCTATTGCTTTACTATTCCATTTATCTACTTTTTCTTGTGGTATATTATCTTGATCTTTTAAATCTCCTTCAAATAACATTTCATATCCATTATTCCACATTTCTGGAAATACAGCAATATCTGCTCCCATTTCTTTTGCTTTTTTGCAATACTCAATTCCTTTTAACATGTTATCTTCAATTGAATGAGTTGAATTTAATTGTAATAAAGCAATATTAAAAACATCTGATAAAATACTAATATAATTTAATATTGTATTTGATAACTTACTTATATTTTCAATATTATCAATACTTGGAATATGTATAAAAGCAATTTTAGTTTTTAAATTATTAATTTTTTTTAAATTTAATGCCCTAAAAAATACATTATTACATAAATAATTTCCTGCATCACATGAACTTATTACTTTATAATTATTGCTTTCTAAATTTTCTCTTAAAACACCATAATAATAATCTGTTTCTAATTTATTTTCTTCTAAAATTGCATTATTTTCTAAGTAAATATCTTTTGTGTTTGATTTTTGTCCAAAAATTAATACATAATCATAATTTTGTGATAGTTTTTCTTCTATTTGATTACCACTTACTTGAAAATCATTTTCTAAATATAATACATCTTGATTACGTATTCCTTTTATATTATCTAGTAATATTTTTGCCGAATTGTCATTTCCTTCAAAACCTGCAATTAATATTTTCATATTTCACTTTACCTTTCTATACTATTCATTACTACTTTCTATTAATTTATCAAAATCTGATTGATATAATTTATCTTGTATCACTCTATATTTTTCAAATTCTGCTAAAGCTTTTTCTTCTGCTATTTCATGTGATATTTTTCCTGCATCTTTTAATATATCTCTATCATCTGATAATAAATATTTATCTATCCTATTTGCCCAATCTTCCATGGTCATTGGAATACTTCTTTTTGCTCTTGCTTCTGCTAAATCTAGAAATGCTGAAACAATAAGTTCTAATTGCTCTAACTATTCTTTCTTTAGATAATTTTTAGCGATAACTACATCTGTTTCTAATATCTTTCCATCTGGAGAATGTTTCCATGATGTTAAGTTCATATGTTCTTTAGTATGATCTGCTCTATTATAAATAATCTCGGTTGCTGTTTGATGAGTTACTGCATAGTGCATCTTGTTTTGCACTTTTTTAAAAAATTTGATAGTAGTAGGCGATTTTTTATCGTAATCAATAGAAGTAGCATATATATCTGTAATCTTTTGATAAAATCTTCTTTCTGATAATCTTATTTCTCTTATTTCTGCAAGTAGTTCCTCAAAGTAATCTTCATCAAAAAATGTTCCATTTTCCATTCTTTTTTTATCTATAATATATCCTTTTTTTGCAAATTGTTTTAATACATTTGTTGCCCATCTTCTAAATTGAATTGCTCTATCTGAACTTACACGATATCCTACTGAAATAATCATATCTAAATTGTAATAATTTGTATTATAACTTTTTCCATCAGATGCAGTTAGTAAGAATTTCTTACTAACTGATTTTTCTTCTAATTCTCTATCTGTAAAAATATTTTGTATATGCATTGTTATATTATTTCTAGTTGTGTCATAAAGTTCTCCAAGTAATTTCTGAGTCAACCATAAATCTCCATCTTCAAATCTTACTTCAATTCCTTTTTCTTTCTTTTGTTGTTCAAATATTAAAAATTCTGCTGCACTACTTCTTATATATAAATCTTTATTTTCCATTTTTTAATTACCTTGCTTTCTCTTTTTATTCTACATGTGCATATTTACTTAATTCCATCTTTTTCAGTTCTATAAAATCATATAAATCAATTTCATTATATTTTTTCTACATCTATTCCTAATCTTCTAAAATTTTCATTAATCCTTGTCATATCTCTATATCTTCCTTCTTTTAATTCAAAACGATAATTATCTTGTTCTATATTTAAACTTTCATCTTCTAATTCTTTGTCAATGTTATATGGTACTTTTACAAATGCAAATGAAATATCAGATGTATACTCTTGTTCTTCATATTCTCCTTCTATAATTAAATAGTTGCTTTTTGTTATTTCTAATACACTACTATCCTTACTATCATTTCTTATAACATCAAATGAATTCCCTACACTTCCTACATTTATTAAAGTTTTATTGTATATTTTATCCATATAAGGATGATGTATATGTCCATATATAACTACATCTGCTACATTTTGTGTATAAGTATTTTCACTTGGCAAAAACATTTTAAATTTTGTCTCAACATTATCAACATTTGTTATTGCTTTATTATTAACTGTAGGAGTTGCATGAAATAGTCTTACTAAACTACCACTCATATAAAATTCATAACAAAATGGCAAGGTTAATAAATATTTTCTATCTTCTTCAGTTATTAATGACTGATTCCACTTTATTCTTTCTTGTTCTTGCACTGGTAGCTCTTCCATATTTTTATACTCTATTGAAAAATATCTATCTGTGTTTCCTTGTACTACTACTTCACAATTTTCCTTTACTAATTCTAAACATTCTTTAGGATGTACACCTTTTGCTATTGTATCACCTAAACATATAATTTTATCTATATTCCTTTTTTCTATATCTTGTAAAGTGGACTTTAGTGCTTCTAAATTTCCATGTATATCTGAAATAATTGCAATTCTCATTTATCCTGCCTCCTAAATATTATATAATATTTTATATCACAAATTAACAATTTTTCATAGCATTTTGCAAATATTTACAAAACATATTTAATTAAATTTCTAAAATTTTATACAAAGGTATATTTAAAGAGATAAAGTATCTCTACTCTATCTCTTTTAGTAACAAGCACTTTCTTTATTTTTTTATTTATAATAGGTAGTGTGCATATTCATGTTTCCACATACCCTGTCATTTTTACTTTTATGTCTACTTCGTTTTTTTTGCCATTTTTTTGTGTTTTTTTCGCCTTTTTTTATTTTTTCAAAATTCATTCAATTCCTTTTGTATCAACGGTTATACAGTTTCCTTTAAATTTAGAACTGATACACACTCCACGTGTGTTGTTTATCTCTGGTTGCAGTATTATTTGAATGTTGTTTATCTCTTGTAGCAGTAAATTTATCTTTGCAGTTTATTTCTGTTCCGTTTTTACAAATAAATCTTATTATATATGGATTTATTGTTCCATCTTCTAATATTTCGCCTATCACTACTTTATCAATTAAACATTCAAAAACATCTTTATCAAATTTCGGCATTATATCTATATCTTTAAATAAACTTTTAAACTTGTTTAATCTTTGTTTAATGCTTTCTGTTCTGTTTGTTTCTTTTAGTAGGCTTTCTATTTTCTGTTCTATTTTCAATAATTCTACATTTAGGCTATCAAATTTTCCTGTATATTGTTCTTTGTTGATTTTGCCTTCTAAATTTAGTTCTAATAGATTAGCAAGTTTCTTGTTTATTTTTTCTTTGTCTTTTTCTAGTTTTGTTACTATTGTTTCTGTAGTATTTTCTTTTAAGATATTTTCTATCTTTTCTAAAAAATTTTCTACTACTTTTCTGTTATCATTAAAGAGTATTCTATATCCTTGTACAAAACAATCTTCTAGTATTTCTTCTGGAATTGCTTTACAATGTGGACATTCTTCTTTTCCATGTTTTGCTCTTTTTATGCATTGCCATACTGCTTTAGCACAATTTCTATTGGCATTCCAATTTCTTCTTGTTAGTAAACTACCACAAAAGCCACAATATAATTTGCTACTAAAAGGATATTTTTTACTATAGTTATCATTTCTTCTCCCTGTTTCTCTGTTACCTGCTCTTTTTGTTCTTATTTCTTGAACTCTATCAAATAGTTCTTTGTTAATAATTGGCTCATGGTGTTCTTTTAAATAATGCTTGTCTACTTCTCCTAAATTGCTTAATCTTTTATGTGATATTGGATCTATTGTAAATGTTTTTCCCATTAGCACATCTCCAATATATTTTTCATTTTTTAAGATTCCTCTTATGGTTGATTCGCACCATTTTGCCCCACCTTTTGGAGTTTTTATTCCTTTGGTAGTTAGTTCTTTTGCTATAGTACTTGAGCCAACTCCTTCTACATATCTTTCAAACATATATCTTACAATATTTGCTTCTTCTTCATTGATTGTTATTTCTTTTGTTTCAAGATTATAGTTATATCCATAACAACCATTATATCCAATTAATTCTCCTCTATCTTTTTTCATCTTTAAGCCTAGTAAAACATGTGAAGATATGTTTTCACTTTCTTGTTGTGCCATAGCACTTAGCAATGTTAATACTAATTCTCCTTGTCCTGAGCCTGTATTTATATTTTCTTCTTCAAATAGTATTGCAACATTTTTCTCTTTTAGCATTCTTACATATTTTAAAGTATCTAATGTGTTTCTAGCAAATCTTGATATTGATTTTGTTAGTATCATATCAATTTTACCTTCCATTGAATCTTGTATCATTTTCATAAAGTTTGTTCTTTTAAAATCTAATGTGCCAGATATTGCTTCATCTGCATATATTCCTGCAAATTGCCATTCTGATTTACTATTTATTTTTTCATCATAATACTTTAATTGTGATTGATAACTATTTAATTGCTCTTCGTTGTCTGTACTTACTCTGCAATAAGCACAAACTCTTAGCCTTTCTTTAATTGTTGTTCCTGTTACTCTGTTGATTCTTCCGTTTGTTTTCTCTATGACTTGAATTTCCATTTAAACCTCCATTCTGCCTAGAGATAAAACTTAATAATTTTATATCATTTTTTAGATAAAAAGTAAATTGAAATTATAAAAGTTTGTAATCTTTTAGGATTTTTCTTTTAATTTCTTGATATTTCGCTTCTGTTATTAAGTTTTCTCTAAACAAATTATTTAAGAGTGATAATTCCATGCTACAATCTAGCATAGTATTATCTTTTAAATTGTTAGAGTTATTAACTTCTATCTCATAATCATGTAGCATGAAATTGCTCCTTTTCTTTAAATTTGAAAAGAAAAAAAACAAAGAAGCTAGATTCTCTCTAATCTCTTTGCTCTTACCTTTTCATGCTATCATTATATTATCGCAGTTTTATAAAATCAATTCCCTTTTATTTCCCTCTTTTCTATTTTTCAATATAATTTTTGTATCTATTTTTATAAGTACACCGAGTGAACTAAAAATAATATGATTTAAAATTGCAAGTTCACTTGGTGTACTAGAAATTTATAATAAAAGTTCACTAAGTGTATTTGTAAATTTTATTTTATTTTCACATTCACTAAATGAACTTTTTCTAAAAATTAAGTACACTTGGTGAACTAAATATAAAATATTTTATTAAATTCAAGTACACTCGGTGAACTTTTGCCTAAAATAAGTGAACTTTTTTAAATTTTTGGTTCACCATTTTCAATCTTAACGAAGAATAGCTGGTTTGAACTAGTTCACCAAGTGAATTTCTACATCATATTCGCTTAAAATTTTTGTTTCTTTATTAACTCTTGAAGGCTTGTCCTTCAATGTGTACAAGCGATATGTTAATACCGCTTTCCTGCCCTCATTTTTAATGAGGTATTTTTCGTTTCAATAGTACTTATGTCTACTTAATTAATATACTTATCCTTAAATCCTCTTAGTTGAAAAAATAATGTGCTTTTAAAATTAAGTCAAGGTTGTGCAATAGCACATGTATTTAACCTTGACTTGATTTTATAAAGCACATTAGCATTATGTAGAGGATTTAATTATTATTTATAAATTATCTTTTATTTCTGGGAATAAGTCATATAAGTTATAGCCTAATAAGTTATCAAAATATTCCTTTAATCTATATGTTTCTTTTATGTGATATTGAGTATTTGAATAAGCCCCTCTTCTAATCATAAGATCAATTAACCTTTTATCTATTGTAAATACTTTTCCACCTTGTGGACACATTAAGTCACATAGGTTTATTAATTTTTCTTCTATTGTGTATTTATGTGTTTTTACAAACTCTGCTATAAAAGGTTTATCTTGTGGATTTGGAACTCCTCCAGCTGTACAAATAATGTCATTATTCAAATATGAATGTGTTATACATATATTGCAATATTCTTCATCATATCCTTGATCTTTTAAATAGTTATATCCACTTATTTCATGCCCATGAGATTCTCCAGTATATTTTCCAATATCATGCAAATATCCTAGTGTTATTGTTTTGTCAACATCTGCATTATACCCTTTTTCAGTTAAAGCTTTAGCAATTTTTCCTGCTGTATCTCCTACACAAATACAATGGTCTATCCATCTATCACTTTTTGTTTTTCCTCTATATTCTTCTATCATTTGTAATGCTAGTTCTTTTGTTAATTTCATATGTTTCTCCTTTAATAAATTTTATAATTTATCTTTCATAATCATCATTATTATATTCAACTAAATTATAATGATTTATTTTTATATTGTTTTCAATATATTCCATTACTTGTTGTGGTGTATTCATCACACTATATAAATGACTTAATTCTAATGGTCTTAATATATTTATTAAATCATCCCATTGATTTTGTATGTTTAAAATTAAAATTGGTTTATTATGCTCTTTATTTTTCTTCGTATCAAGAGCATAAAATAGTTCTACTAAAGTTCCACTTCCTCCCTTAAAAAATACTGCTACATCTGACCAATCTAAAAATGCTCTTGTTACTTCTGATTGATACCTAAATGTTCCATTTATTGTAGCAAAAGGCCATTCTCTATAAGGTATCTGCCTATTTGATGTTGTTGCTATTGCCAAATTATCATTTGGTTCTTTTAGTTGTGATGCGACAATTCCTGGCAAGCCTCTACACCCATCAAAAATCACATTGTGTCTTTTTAAATCTATCATTCTTCCAAATTCTTTTGCTGCTTGATTATATTCTTTACTAATATTAGGATTTGTAGAACCTGACACAAATATATCAATTCTTTTATTCATATTTTTCTCCTATCTTTTTAAATAAATCTTTATATATTTTATCAACATTCAAATAATTAACTATTATTATTTTATGATTATCGTTTGTTAGTTCATAAGATGTATCATCATTGATATTTGGGCAACTAACCTCTTCTGTATTAAACCATTCTTTATTAATCATATATGCTATAACGCTAATGTCCCAAATAACTCTTCTTTCTTGAATACCATGTACACCATCATTATAAAATCTTTGGCATAAATAGTCGCATAATTCATTTTTCCCTTTTAAGAAATGTTCTAGTTCATATATTGATGTTCTTAAATTTGATGCTACATTTTTACAAGGTATAATAGTTAATTTTACTTTTGACTCAAAAACAGTTCTTACTGCTTGTACATCTTGTTTAAAATTAAATTCCTTGTTATCTTTACTTAAAAAGCTATGTCCTCCAAGCCAAACAACTTCTATTTTGTCTACTATGTTAGGCTCTTTTTTTATTGCTAATGCTACATTTGTTATTGCTCCTATTGCTAAAATATAAGTTTTATCATTCATGTTTGCAATTTCAATTATCTTATTTACCGCATCATTTTCTTCATCATAATCATTTATCAAATAGTCTGTTGAACCTTTAAATACTTTGTTAGTCCAGTCAAAATTTAACCAATTACATATTTTAATAATTTCATTATAACTTTTGTCTGTTCCTTCTTCTATTGATATATTATTATCATGATGATATGGGGCTACTGTAATGGCTTCAATATTGAATTTGCCTTGTGATTTTAATAAATAAGATAGTGCAAATTGGTCATCACATTCGTTATATATATCTGTATCTAAAATAACATTTACTTTTTGATTATCTTCTTTATTGTTTAGTTTAGATATTCTTTCATATATTTCTTTCCATTTTGAAACTCTATCTAATGTTTGTTCTTTTTGATTATATCTTGTGTTCATTGTATAAACTTTAATACCATTACTTATTAAATCTAAACTTATTCTTGTACTATCTTCAATCATTAAATCAATATTATTTTCTAAACATACTACTGTTTTTGCATGTTTGTCATAAGCATCTGTAAATATTAATTTATCATAGACAATGTCATATTTATCTAACCACTCTTTTGTTAATTCATGAGGATTTGTATATTCTCCATTATCTCTTCCAGTTATAATATATATTTCATGTCCATCGTTCTTTAATTTTTTAATATAATAAGATGAATCTTCTATTGGTTTTAGTTTTCTTGCAAAATTTTCAATATTTGCATTATAAAAGCTTTTTTCTTCTTCCTCTGTCCAGTTAAACATTCCTTTTCTTAAATATTCTGGATTTTCATTTATAATTCCTGTGTTTCTTAACTCTTTATCATGTTTTAAATATTCTTTTAATAATGTATCATCAAAATTAGATATACAATTATCTATATCAATTCCTATTCTCATTTTATATTATATTCCCTTCTTCTTTGTCTTTTTTGTAATGCGACCAACTCAATTCGTCACACAGTATGTGGCGAATTTAAAGTACCTCTTTTTTTAATTTTCCTCATCCTATTTTTATACTTTTATTTTCAAGTAATTGTTTTTTTAATAATATTTGTAAAGATGTATCTTCTAATAAATTATTATAATCATCACACTCTTGCATATTAAAAACAAAATTTAATATGTCTTTTTGGACATCTGGTCCATCTTGCACTTCAAATAAATTATAAAATTTAGCAATATTAGAATTAGAATCAATAATATCGTTTATTTGATTACTTAATAACCAAGAATCACAGCAATATTCTGCATTTTTCAAATCAAAGTATTTTTCTATTTCTAATTTAGACTCTTTAATCGAATTAAATACTTTTTCTATTTCTAATTTTATATTAAAATCTTCTATTGTATTTATATCTTCTATACATTTATAACATCTATTTTTATAATTTATATCATTTATTTGATAATACTTAAAAGCCTTATCAATATCTACTAATTCTATCTTCATACTACTTTCCTTACTATTTATTTTTTATATCTTATCATAAAAAGTCAAAAAAAGAAAGTGCTTTGCCAAACACTTTCCATTTCAAGTTTTATCTCCAAACATTCATATTTTTATTATCAAATTCTTACAATATCAAGACAATGTAATGCAACAAGTTGCAACATTCTCTAAATATTGCATAAGTAATCTGTAACTCACTTCGTTCGAACAGCTTACTTAACTGCTCCACACACCATATCAACTTCTATCGTTACCTTAATTTTATGATTTTCTGTTCTTTTAACCTTATTTTTACCTTTTTTATCAAAACTAATAAAATCTTCAAACGCACTAAATTCAACTATTGTATCGAATCTTTTAGATATAGCACCGAGCAACATTCCACGTGTGTGGTATACATATAATAGATAGAAAAATACATAATAAATTTTCATATATTAGTAATTCATAAAAAAGAAAAAGTATCATATAAATATATAGAAGTATATTTATATGGGAGTTTATTATGATAATTATAAGTAAAAAGAGATTATTAATAGTGCTTAGTGCGATATTAGTTTCAGTAGGAATATTCAGTATAAGTTCAGTAAAAAAAGAAGATACAGTTCAAACAGTGTCATTACCAGTATCAGAAAAAGTAATAGTAATAGATGCTGGGCATGGAGTTCCGGATGAAGGAGCACAAAGTAGTAATGGTACAACAGAAGCAGAAACAAACTTAAAAATAGCGTTAAAATTACAAAGATTATTAGAACAGTCAGGAGCAACAGTAATATTAACAAGAAGTGATGAAAATGCTATTTATGATTTAGATAGTAAAACACTAAAAGAAAAGAAAATATCAGACATACATAATAGAGTAAAAATAGGTAATGAATCCAGTGCAGATATTTTTGTAAGTATACATTTAAATAAAATACCACAACAACAATATTGGGGATGGCAATGTTTTTATAAAGATGGAAATGAAAAGAGCATGAAGTTAGCAAAAATGTTACAAGGAAATTTGAACGAATCAATACAAAAAGAAAATAAAAGAGTTCCAATGAAACTAGATAATATATATATAATCAAACATGTAGAAATTCCAATAAGCATAGTAGAATGTGGATTTCTATCAAATCCAGAAGAAGAGAAATTATTATTAGAAGATGAATATCAAAATAAATTAGCATGGGGAATATATAATGGAATAATAGATTATTTTTATGATAAACAGTAAATTAAAATTAGCTACTCAGGGATAGAACAAAAGAGTAGTAAAAAAGAGAACAATTAAACACAATTTTTTTGGCGAATAAATTTCTATTTTTGGTAAATAATATGAATATAAAAATTTACCAAGGAGTGGGAAATTCAAGTGAAATATAAAAATTTGAACATAAAAGGTGCAGTATTAGATAATGAACAATTACAAAGATATTTAGAAAAGGTGGCATCAGACCATGTATTAGAAAACACAAGTAATAAAGATACTTATCCAATTCCAAAATTAAAAGAAAACTATGAAATTATAAAAGAAATTTATAATCTATTAAATGAGCACATAAAAATGGGACTTCCAATACATCCAGCAGGAGAATGGTTATTAGACAATTTTTACATTGTAGAAGAGACAATAAAAACAATCATAAAAGAACTGCCAATAAAAAAATACACAAGTTTTTTAGGTATTTCAAATGGAATGTATAAAGGATATGCAAGAATATATGTATTAGCTTCAGAAATAGTAGCATATACAGATAGTAAAATAGATAGTAAAAATGTAAGTACTTTATTGAGTAGTTATCAGAAAAAGAAAACTTTAAGTATGGAAGAGATTTGGAATATAGGACTATTTATGCAAATTGCATTAGTACAAAATATAAGGGATATTTGTGAAAAAATATATTATAGTCAAATGCAAAAGTATAGAGTAGAAAATATAATTGAAAGATTAGTAGAAAATAAAGAAGATTTGAAATATAAAAATTTATCTGAATATAAGTCAAGGGTAAAAGGATATGGGGAAATGAAATATCCTTTTATAGAATATATGTCATATAGATTAAAGAAATATGGCAAGTCAGCTGTTGCTTTTATGAATATTTTAGAAGAGCAAGTAAATAAAATGGGGACAACTATAGATGAGGTCATACAAAAAGAGCATTTTGATATGGCTGTTAAAAAAGTGAGTATGGCAAATTGTATAACAAGTATTAAAGCGCTACTTAGAGTGGATTTTATGCAAATATTTGAGAAAATTAATGGAGTAGAAGAAATTTTAAGAAGTGACCCTGCAAATGTATATTCAAAAATGGATTATAAAACTAAAGAATACTATAGAAATAAAATAAAAGAATTATCAAAGAAAACAAAAATATCAGAAATTTATATAGCCCAAAAGGTATTAGAATTATCAAAAAGAGCAAGTACCCATGTATTAAGTCAAGAAAAGTCAAATATAAAAATAGAAAATAAAAAGGAAATAAATAATAAAAAGGAAGTAAAAAATGTAAAAGAGATAAATAATGTAAAAGAAATAAATAATATAAAAGATGTAGAAAATATAGAAATAGTAGAGCAAGAGAAAGTAAAAACAGATAAAACATGTCATGTAGGATATTATCTTATAGATGAAGGAGAAAACATATTATTAGATGAGCTTCAGGTGGGAATAGGAAAAAGAGCAAGTACTAAAATTAAAATGCAAAGATTTTTATTTGCTATATGGGGAATAACCATATTATTAGATATATTAGCATGTGTAGCATTACAATGGCAGATAAGGAATATAGTTTTAACAATTTTAGCAGGATTAATTTTATTATTACCAATTCAGGAATTTGTGCAACAAATTGTAAAACATATAATGGGAAAAATTGTAAAACCTAAAACTATACCAAAATTAGATTTTCAAAATGGAATTCCAAAAGAAGCAGCAACATTTGTAGTAATTCCAACTATTATAAAAAGCAAAGAAAAAGTAGCAGATTTAATGAAACATTTAGAGGTGTATTATTTAGCAAATAAGAGTGAAAATTTATATTTTGCACTTTTGGGGGATTGTTCTTCTGGTAAAAATAAGGAAGAGTCTTTTGACAAAGATGTTGAAGAAGAAGGGATAAGACAAGTAAAGAGACTAAACGAAAAATATAAGAATCCTGATGGGCAAATGCCAAAATTTAATTTCATTTATAGAAAGAGATTTTGGAATGGAAAAGAAGAATGTTATCTAGGATGGGAGAGAAAAAGAGGATTATTAAATCAATTTAACGAATATCTTTTAGGTAATGAAGAAAACCAGTTTAAAGTAAATACATTAGAGGGAAGCAAGTTAGCTAATATAAAATATATTATAACTTTAGATGCAGACACAATGCTTACTTTAAATACTGGATTAGAGTTAATTGGAGCAATGGAACACATATTAAATAAACCTATTTTAAATGAAAATGGTGATTTGGTAATTAAAGGACATGCACTAATTCAACCAAGAGTCGGGATAGATTTAGATAATAGTCTAAAAACATTATTCACTAAGATATTTGCAGGAAGCGGAGGAACAGACTCATATACAAATGCAATTTCAGATGTTTATCAAGATAATTTTGATGAAGGAATTTTTACAGGAAAAGGAATATATAACCTTCAAGTGTTTTCGCAAGTCTTGAGTAATGAAATTCCCGAAAATATGGTTCTTAGTCATGATTTATTAGAAGGAAGTTATTTAAGATGTGCTTTAGCTAGTGATATTATGCTATTAGATGGTTACCCTGCGAATTATAATAGTTTTAAATCAAGACAACATAGATGGATTAGAGGAGATTTCCAAATTATTCAATGGTTAAGAAAATCTATTAAAGATAAAAAGGAAAAAAGAAAGAGAAATCCATTAAATAAATTATCAAAATATAAGATATTAGACAATTTAATAAGAGCAATTACTCCAACATTTACAGTATTGGTGTTTGTTCTAGCTGTTATAACATCAGTAGTTTATAATGTGAATTCATGGCAGTTATTTCTAGTTGGGATACTCACAGTGTTTATGCCAATGATTATAGATATTATAAATAAAATAGTATATAGAAAAGAAGGTCAAGATGGAAAAAAGAGTTTTGCTCCAACAATAAATTCTTTTCTAGCAAGTATTTTAAGGGGATTTGTAAGTTTAGGTGTTCTTCCAGATAATTGTTACAATTCTTTAAATGCAATAGTTAAAACTGCATATAGAATGTGTATAAGTAAAAAGAACATGCTAGAATGGACAACTTCAGAAGAAGCAGAAAAGCTGGCAAAAACAGATTTGAAATCATATTATTTTAATATGTTACCAAATATTATTTTAGGAATAATTGGGTTAGTGATTGCATTTACATTTTTAAAAAATAGTGTAGCATTAGTAATTACAGTAGTTATTTGTATAATATGGTTAGTTACACCTGTGTTTATGTGGTATATAGGAAGACCTAATAATGAAAAAAAGAAAATAGAAGAACTTAACGAAAAAGATAGGGAATATGTTTTTGAAATAGGTCAAAAAACTTGGCAGTTTTTTAAAGATAATTTGATAAAAGAAAATAATTATTTGCCACCAGACAATTATCAAGAAGATAGAAAACCAAAAGTAGTACAAAGAACATCTTCAACAAATATAGGACTAGCAATGCTGGCTGTAATATCTGCTTATGATTTATGTTATGAAACTTTAAGTTATAGTGTTAATTTATTAAATTTAATGATTCAAACTATTGAGAATATGCCTAAATGGAATGGTCATTTGTATAATTGGTATGATATTAAAAATTTGCAACCTTTAATCCCAAGATATATTTCAACTGTTGATAGTGGGAATTTTGTAGGCTATGTTTATGTTGCTAAACAATTCTTAGAAGAGGTTTTAGAAAAACAAGAAAAAAGTAAGAAAAATGTATTAAAAGAACAAAATGGAGGAAAATCAAAACAAATAGAAAGTGAAGGTATATCACCAAAAGTAGAAGATAGATATAATGAGTTAAAGAAAAATGAAATATTAGAAGAACAAGTATTACAACAAATTAGACATAATATTGAATATTTAAAGAAATTAATTGATGAAACTGATTTTAAAATTTTATACGATGCAGAAAAAAGATTATTTACAATAGGTTATAATGTAGAAGAAGGGAAACTTACAGATTCTTATTATGATTTATTAGCATCTGAGGCAAGACAGGCAAGTTTAGTTGCAATAGCTAAAAAAGATGTTTCACCAAAACATTGGTATAATTTGAGTAGAACGTTAACTACCTTAGATGGATATAAAGGGCTTATATCTTGGTCAGGAACAGCGTTTGAATATTTAATGCCAAATATAAATATAAAAAAATACAAAGGAAGTTTATTAGATGAGTCTTGTAATTTTATGATTATGAGTCAGAAAGAATATGCAAAAAAATTAGGAGTTCCTTGGGGCTTTTCAGAAGCTGCATTTAATGTAAAAGATCTAAATAATAATTATCAGTATAAAGCTATAGGTATTCCATGGTTAGGATTAAAAAGAGGGCTAGATGAAGATATAGTTATATCATCATATGGTTCATTTATGGCAATAACACAACAACCAAGAGAAGTAGTAGAGAATTTGAAAAAGTTAGAAAAGGAACAGATGAATAATAAATATGGATTTTATGAATCAATAGATTATACAGTATCAAGATTAAAGAGAAAAGAGAAGTGTGCTGTTGTTAAAACATATATGGCACATCATCAAGGTTTAATTTTGCTATCAATAAATAACTTTTTTAATGATATGATATTACAAAAAAGATTTCATAATAATCCAGAAATAGAAGCCGTAGATATACTACTTCAAGAAAGAATGCCAGAGAGTGTAATTATTACAAAAGAACAAAAAGAAAAGCCAAGTAAAATTAAGTATATAGATTATGAAAATTATGCTCAAAGAGTTATTTCAAAAATAGAAAATGTAAAACTTCCAAATATAAATGTAAGGTCAAATGGAAAATATACAGTAGTTACAAATGAACATGGAAGAGGATATAGTAAATATAAAGATGTTTTAATAAGTAGATTTAAATCTACCTCAGATGAAGCGCAGGGAATATTTTTCTACGTGAAAAATATAAAAAATAAAAGAATATGGTCATCAAATTATGAAAAATATTTATCAAAGCCAGAAAAGATTGAAATAACATATACAGAAGATGTAGACAAAATTTTAAGAATTGATGGTCCAATAGAAACAACTATAAAAAGTACAATAGCACCAGAAAAGGCTGTAGAAATAAGAAATATAAAATTGAAAAATATAGGACTAGAAGAGGAAACATTGGAAGTAACAAGTGTATTAGAACCTGTGTTATCAGGTGAAGCACAAGACTATGCACATCCTGCATTTAATAATTTATTTTTAGAATATGAATTTTTAGAAGATACAAATACTATTTTAGTTAAAAGAAAAGATAGAAATGATATTCAAAAGCAAGTATATATGGCAGTAAATTTATATTCAAAAGACAATACAATAGGTGATTTAGAATATGAAATAGATAAGGAAAAATTATATGGAAGAGGTAATTTAGAGATTCCTAATATGATAAAATTTTCAAAGCCTTTTTCAAAAAAAACGGAATTAACAATAGACCCTATTGTAGCAATGAAAAGGACTATTTCGCTAAAACCAGAGGAAAGTATAAATTTGAGTTTAATAATAGCTGTTTCAGAAAATAGGCAAGATGTAGTAGATACAATAAAAGAATATTGCAATTATGAAAATATAAACAGAACTTTTGAATTAAGTAGTGCAAGGATGGAAGCGGAAAATAGATATTTAGGAGTAAATTATAAAAATATTTTAGATTATCAAAAATTATTAGGATATTTACTATTTAATAATCCACTAAAAAATATTAAGCATGTAAATAGAGATAAAAATTATAGTCAAAGTGAATTATGGAAATATGGAATATCAGGTGATATACCAATACTTGTAGTTAAAATTGCAAGTATTAATGATATATATGTTTTAGAAGACATATTAAAAGCATATGAATATTTTAGAGCAAAAAATGTAGAAATTGATTTAGTTATTATAAATAAAGAACCAAACAGTTATGAAAATTATGTAAAAGAGGGAATTTTAAATAGTATATTAAATAAAAATTTAGGATATATGCAAAATGTTAGAGGTGGTATTTTTGTATTAGAAAATGTAGAAGATGAAGAATTATTTGATGTAAGAGCAAAAGTAATAATAGATGCACAAAAAGGTCCTATAAATAGGCAATTAAAAGATTTAGAAGAAGAATATGTAGAAAAACAAAAAGATATTGGTTATGAACCACAAAAAATAAATATTGAGCAAGAAGAGAAAGTAACTAAAACATTAGATTCAGAAAAATTGAAATATTGCAATGAATATGGAGGTTTTTCAAAAGACGGAAAAGAGTATATAATAAGAGTAAATAAGGAAAATATGCTTCCAACAGTTTGGAGCAATATTATGGCAAATGAAAATTTTGGAACTTTAGTCACAGAAGGACTAGGAGGTTATACTTGGGGTAATGGAAATTGTAGAATGGGTAGAATTACAGCTTGGTCTAATAATCAAGTTATAGATTTACCATCAGAAGTAATTTATCTGCAAGATAAAGAAAGTTTGAAAACTTGGTCACTAGGAGTAAATCCAATGCCAGATGAAAATGACTATTATGTAACTTATGGGTTTGGTTATGCAAAATATATGCACACAAGTAGTCAAATTGTGCAAAACTTAAGTGTATATGTTGCAAAAAATGAAAATATAAAAATTAATTTATTAAATTTGAAAAATTTAGAACCACGTAAAAGAAAGTTAAAATTAGTATATTATATTAAACCAGTTTTAGGAGAAGATGAAATTAAAACAAAAGGTTTTATTGATGTAAAATTTAACAAAAACTCGAATATATTACAAGCTAAAAATATAGCTAATGAAGATTTTAAAGATATAGTATATGTTTCAAGTAGTGAGAAAATAGAATATTTTACAACAAACAAAGAATTTTTTATAGGAAATGGAAATTTGGCAAATCCAGAAGCATTAAAAAGAGTAGGGCTAAATAATCAAACATGTATAAATAAAAATGGAATAATGGCAATTCAATTAGAAATAGAATTAGAAGCATATGAAAGTAAAAGTATTTCAATACTTTT
Organism: uncultured Clostridiaceae bacterium; assembly: GCA_947642455.1. Taxonomy (GTDB): domain Bacteria; phylum Bacillota; class Clostridia; order TANB77; family CAG-508; genus UMGS1663. The sequence continues at coordinate 96,241 of CANRSN010000001.1, read as the reverse complement.
AGGGTTAGAAAAAGATGAATTAACATGTCAGGATATGGCATATAAATATTGCAAAATAGGACATTGTACAAATGAACTTGAAATTGTACAAAAATATTGGGAAGACTTAATTGGTAGAATAGAAGTAAAAACTCCAATGGAATCATTTAATATATTAATAAACTGGTTAGTATATCAAACAATTACAAGTAGATTGTGGGCAAAATCGGGGTTTTATCAATCAGGGGGAGCTTTTGGCTTCAGAGATCAACTACAAGACACAATAGGATTAAAATATATTGAGCCAGAATTTATGAAAAATCAAATAATAAAACACAGTAGACATCAATTTATAGAAGGAGATGTTGAACATTGGTGGCATGAAGCAACTTCAAAAGGAATAAGAACAAGGTTTTCAGATGATCTTTTATGGTTAGTATATTTAGTGGAGCAATATGTAGAATTTACAAATGATTATAGTATTTTGGAAGAGATTACACCATTTAGAAAGGGCGAAGTTTTGGAGGATGGAATTGATGAAAGATATGATTTATATGTTGAAGCACAAGAAAAGGCAAGTATATATGAACATTGTGCAAAAGCGCTAGAAAAATCTTTTAATTTTGGAGAAAATGGACTTCCTAAAATAGGTTCAGGTGACTGGAATGATGGATTTAGCACTGTTGGAAATAAGGGAAGAGGGGAGAGTGTATGGCTTGGATTTTTCTTGTATGATATATTAATTAGATGGATTCCTATTATGCAAAAAAAACAAGATACGAATATAGATAGATATAAAAAAATTGCAGAAGATATAAAGAAGGCTATAAATACAAAAGCATGGGACGGTAGATGGTATAAAAGAGCATATATGGATGATGGTCAGGTGTTAGGAACAATAAGTAATGAGGAATGTAGAATTGATGGAATTTCGCAAAGTTGGGCAACTATTTCTGGAGCAGGTGATAATGATAAAAAATATATTTCAATGGAAAGCTTGGAAAATCATTTAATCGATAAGGAGAATGGAATTATTAAATTACTAGATCCTCCTTTTGAAAAAAGCAAATTAGAACCAGGATATATTAAGGCATATTTACCAGGTACAAGAGAAAATGGTGGACAGTATACCCATGAGTGTTGTGATTATGGACAGTTTTTAAGGAATACAACCTCACAATGTTCGGTTGCATAAGTTATTCGTAACTTAGCAAATGCTCGAACGACTAACTTAATATTGATACTCTTAAATACATAAATTATACACTGAACAAAAATCATTAAAAAACATATTTTGTTTAGTACAATAAATAAAAGCAATGAAAATAATAATTTTGTTTAGTATAGTAAACAAAATTGTGAGAAAATAATTATAATTTTACTGCATATAAAATTAAAAATTATATGCAGAATATCATTGACTTTATGCATATAAAATGATAAAATATATGCAGATAATATAACATATATGCATATAAAGTCATAGAGTATATGCAGAAAGAAGGAAATAAAATGAAAAAATTTAATTATTCTTTTCTTGATAATGGCTTACTACCAGCCAATTTGATAAATATAACAGGAACTATATATGCATTAAAAACAGGAGCAAAGATAAGAAAAGATGAATATGAAAGAATATTTACAGAATTAGAAAAAATAGCAGTAGTACAATCAGTTAAAAGTTCAAATGCTATAGAAGGAATTGTAACTAGTGATGAACGTATAGAAGAAATAGTAAATCAAAACAGTAAACCATTAAATCATAATGAAAATGAAATTGCGGGTTATCGTGATAGCTTAAATGAAATACATCTACATTATGAAGAGATTGAATTAAGTGAAAATACAATTTTAAGATTACATGAAATAATGATGTCATATACAGGAATTGAAGATGCAGGGAAATATAAAATAAATGAAAACTATATTGTAGAAGAAGATAAAGACGGAAACAGGAAAATGAGATTTAAACCATTATCAGCAAAAGAAACACCAGAGGCAATGGAACAACTTATACTTGCATATCATGACGCAAGTAATAATTATAATATTAATCAATTATTACTAATTCCATGTTTTATTCTTGATTTTCTTTGCATACATCCATTTAGAGATGGTAATGGAAGAATGTCAAGACTATTAACATTGTTATTATTATATAAAAATGGATTTGATGTTGGTAAATATGTTTCGTTTGAAGAACAAATAAATAATAGTAAAGGAAATTATTATGAAGCACTAAGATTATCTTCTATTAATTGGTTAGAAAATGAACATAGTTATATTCCTTTTATAGAGAATTTTTTATCAACTTTATATATGTGTTATAAAGAATTAGATAAAAGATTTAGTGTTGTAAATAGCAATAAAATTACGAAGAAAGCAAGAATTGAAGCAACAGTACTAAATAATCTAACACCTATTTCAAAAGCTGAAATTTGTAAGATACTACCAGATGTCAGTAGCACAACAGTTGAGGCAATACTCGGAACAATGGTAAAAGAAGGATTAATACAAATAATAGGAAGTGGAAGAAATACAAAATATATGAAAAAATAAAGAAATAGCTATTAATTGGTGCAAACAAAATGAATTAAAATACAGATAATTTAAAAATGTGAAACAAGATTAATAAAAATGATTTTTAGTTTTTCACATATTAAATAAACCTTAAAAAACAAAAATTTTAAGGTTTATTTTTTTGACCTAAAATTATACTAAAAACAATTTTAAAAGCTACAAAATTGAACGTGGAGTGAAAAAAAACTAAACGAAAGGAGGAGTGCAAATGCAAAAATTAAAAGGACTATGGATACCAGCAGAAATTTTATTAAATGAAGATTTATCTGATAAAGAAAAAATAATACTTGCAATAATTATGTATTTAAGTGAAGAAACTAAAAGTTGCTTTGCAAGTAATAAATATATTGCAAATATTGTAAATGTAACACACGAAAGAGTATCTAAAATTATAAGTTCACTAAAAGATAAAGGATATGTAAGTGTTAAGTTAAAATACAAAATAGATAGTAAAGAAATAGAAGAAAGACAGATTACACCTATAGTTGAAAATATCAATAGGTATAGTCAAGAAGTTCAAGAGGGTATTGAAGAAAATAGCTATTTAGATAGTCAAAAACAACCATACCCTATGGGCAAAAATGACAAAGATATAATAAATAATATAAAAAATAAAAAGATATATAATAATAGTTCGAATAGCAATAAGAGATATAAATCGGATTATAATGGAAGAGATTATACAACCTTTGACTTTACTAAATTATATGCAAATGCAGACGCATTTGTATAAATAAAATCAGCAATTAAAGTAGATAAACTACTTTGGTAGCTGATTTTTTAGTTAAAGTTGCGAATAGCAATTTTAACTAAAACCTAAAAAATATGTAGATATTTTTTGGGCAAAGGGGTGTGGGGAAAAATAAATTTTTCCCTGCCACAACAAATACTTTTAGCGAATAGCGTTAAAAAAGTATTGTAGTTGTGTTACAACACAATTCAAAAAAGGAGAAAATTATAAAATTTAGTCGTGTTTATTAGCACGAGCAAGGAGGTAAAAAATGAGCTATGCGATTATTAGAAATACAAAATACAAAAGAGAAAATTTAATGGCAGTATATCGCCATGATGAAAGAAAGAACAAACATTATTCAAATAAGGATATAGATAGGACAAAATCACATCTAAATTATTCATTAAAAGATCCAGAATTTAATTATATGAAAGAATTTGATAAAATTTTAAAGAAATATGATCTGAAAGGACAAATAAAAACTGTAAGTAATATAGCTTGTGAATATATAATAACATCAGATCATAATTTTTTTGATAGAATAGGCGAAGAAGGAACAAAAAGATTCTTTGAAACTGCATATAAATTTGTAATGGAATATAAAGATTTAGGAGAACAATATATTTTATCTGCTAAAGTGCATAGAGATGAACAAACACCTCATATGCACTTAATTTTTTTGCCAGTAGTCCATACAACTGATAAAAAAGGAAATCCTATTGATAAATTAGCTTGTAGTGAATTTTGGAAAGCCAAAGATAGTTACAGACAATTACAAAATGCTTTTTTTGAATATATGGTGTCAAATGGATTTGAATTACAAAGAGGCTTACCAAAAGAAGAAACAGACAGAGTTCATTATACATTGAAAGAATATAAAAATATAACAAATTATGAACAAACGAAAGAAACTCTAAAAAATATAAAATTAGAATTACCAGATGTTCCTAATATTACTGACATTAATATTAACAGGTTATCAAAGAAAAGAGATGAGAAAATTTTAAAAGAGATTATAAAACCAAAAGATGACTTAATCCAAAATTTATATCAAGATAATATGGATTTGCATAAGGAAATATCAAGACAAACAAAGGTTATAGAAGAAGCAGAAAAGTATCAAAAAGAAAGAGATAGAATAATGAATGATAATGCGAATTTACACAATGAAGTAGAACATATTAAGGCCGAATATAAGCAAAAGGAATTTGATATAGAATGGAAATATAAAACTAAAATTAAAGGTCTAGAAAAAGAGAATAATCATTTGCACAAAGTAGTAGATAAGTTTTATGACACTGTAGAAAAATTTATAAAATGGATTTGCCAAAAATTTGGAATTGGAGAATCAAAAGAATTAGTTAGTAACTTTGAAAAAGAGACAAATACTTTTTTAGATGCAGAAAAACAATTAAAAAGAGAAGAAAAAGAGAAAGAATGGAATTTAGAGATTTAATAATAACAATCCACAGTTTTTACCTGTGGATTGTTATATATGATACTTATACTATGATATTTCAATAACCAAAATTCGCTGTATGTCATGTCCGCCGAAATAAGTAAATTCTGTATCAGATTTGCAAGTGCTTTTAGAGAAATTATAACCACGAAAACTGAATCTTGTTAATTGTGAATAATTATGTCCAAACAGCTTTATTCCTAATTTTGAAATTTCTGGAGAAAAAGCATGTTTTTCATGTAATGTATACCATTCACTTACTTCAAAATCATCCAGATAGTTATGAAAATACACATGATAATCACAATTGTTACGTTTTATCTCTTTTAGAATGTCATCATTAATTATAATTTGTGTATTTACATTTGCACTTAATTCTTCTGCTATAATTTTAAAAACATTTCCTACATCACTTAATGGTAAAGACCGCTCTTCAAGTATCATATAAATACCTCCTTTAATACTTATTTTGTTGTTTACTTGTTATATATGTTAACTCCGAAAGGAGATTATAAAATTAAATCTAGTAAAATACTAGAAACTTTAAACATTATAGCATAATTTTATGTAAAATACTAGTACTTTTATGATTTTTTGTATAAAATATAGTTTAATATTTTACTATTTCCAATACATAGCACTTAATTTCTTCAATTCTATTTTAAATTCTTCAATTTGACCATCATTATAATTATCTCTTAATTCTCTAGCTTTTTTTGACCATTCCTTAAATTGTTTTTCTTTAAATTCTTTAGTGTGATTATAATGTAATCCATGCATTCTCTTATATTCTCTGTTATATTCTTTTAAAATTAAACTATTTTTTACTTTTTCTTTCTGCTTATTTAAAGCTCCAATTTCTCTACAAGTTTTACCAGTATCTAAATATAAGTTGTTGCAATATTTTTGGTCGTTTCTTCCTTTTTGATTTGGATTATTGCTAGTAGTAGTGGGTATAAATAATCTACCACAGTTTTCACATTTGTTTATAGTAAAGTTATTTTGAATTACTTTAAATAACTCAAATCTAATCTGTTCTTCTGTATTTTGTAATTCATAAACTTCTTCTGCTACAATATGTTTTTCTTTTATTATTTCTATGATTTTTTCTACATCTAATCTTCTTTCTTCAAAAGATAATTCTGTATCACATATGTATTTAGTTTTAAATTTGGTATCAAGAAAAAGAGCATGTGCAGGTTTAGTATTAACATAGTGTATATCAAAAACTCTTTTAGTTTCATATAAGAATAATTTTTCAGGTACACTTAAATTTCTAACAAGAGAATTATTAGAGTATTTACTAATCAGTTCTAACCTTTCTTTTAAATCTGTTTTCTTCTCTATAAAGTTTTCTATTAATAAATTTCGTATAGTTTCAAAAAACTTCATATATTCATTATGCTTTTTGATTGATATTTTATCTATTTCTTGAACCCATTTCATAAGCAGAATCTGTGTAGTATATTCATCTTCTTCTAATTCACTAAAGAAATCATTAGGAGAGTATTTAGTTTCTTCAATAAATACACCAATTTGAGATTTGAATAATAAATCACTTCTAAATACTTTAGTGTTATAGGTTTTCACAATTATATCTATTAATACTTGAGTATAGAAATGTGTATATGGAGAAAATTTTAAACATGCTCTAACAATTTGAAACATTTTTAAGAAACAATCTATCTTTTCATCTTCAGAATCAGTTTCTTTAGCATAACATACAAGCTCTATAAGCTGTGTGTACATTGCTTTTAACTTATCAAAATCTTCATAACTCATTATAGCAAATTCATATAATTTATCTCCAATATTATATTCAAAATCACCAATAGCACCAAAATATTCTCCGAGTATTTTTTATTATAATTTTATTATTGTTAAGTGTGAAATTAGTAATCATATCAAGGTTTCCTCCGTTTTCAAAAATAGAATATAGTTATTTCTATTTTTACTTTATCTATAGACTTGTAAAAATCTATTTACAACACTATTTTAGCATTTTATAATGATTTCATCAAGATAGAAAATGGCTGGTAGCAATAATTATTTTCTATTATAGTACATTGAAAATTGAATAGCAAACTACAAGCACAGATAATGAAACTTTCGTCTGGCTAACGTGATGTAAAGGGACGATTCACTAAAGGTGGAATGAGGGCAAATCTCATATGGGATTAAATCCACTTGTAGTTTTTAAATTGATAAGACATAGCAGAGTGTATTGTATAAAGTAAGGAAAAATTGGAAATAATTACAACTAAAGGAGTGAGATTTATGCAAGAAAGAAAAGAAAAGAAGAAGTATAAAAAGAAAAGCAATTTTAAAATAAATATTATATTTAATGAAAAAGGAGAAGCATTAGAAAAGATTATAGAAAGAGCATTTGGAAATTATTGTCTAAAGAAAAATTAAAGTAAAATAATGGTATTTAATGAGATAATATGTTATAATACTTGCAAAGAGTATCAATATTATCTCATTATCTTTAAATAGCATAAGAAGGAGGTAAAAGTGAGCTATACAATAATGAATAATATTGATTATAAAGTAGGAATATATATAAGGCTTTCAAGAGAAGATGAAGAAAAAGAAAAATATCAAGAAAGCGAAAGTATTGGAAACCAAAGAACTTTGCTAATGCAATACATCAAAGAAAACAAACTAAACTTTATATCAGAATACGTTGATGATGGTGTAAGTGGTACAAGTTTTGATAGACCTGCATTTAATAGAATGATAGCAGATATCGAAGCAGGTAAAATCAATATGGTAGTAACAAAAGATTTATCAAGACTAGGTAGAAATTATGTACAATCAGGATTATACATTGAAACATATTTTCCAGAACATGAAGTAAGGTTTGTTGCAATATTAGACAATATAGATACAGCTTATGATACATCAAATAACGATATAGCACCATTTAAATCAATATTAAATGAAATGTATGCAAAAGATACATCAAAGAAAATAAATAGTGTATTACAATCAAAAAGAAATCTTGGAGAATATTTAGGAACAGCGCCTTTTCGGCTATAAAAAAGATCCAGAAAATAAATACCATTTAATAATAGATGAAGAAGCAGCAAATGTTGTAAAACTAATATATGAAAAATATTTAGCAGGTTTTGGTACAATGCAAATAGCAGATTATTTAAGTAAAAAGAAGATTCCAATTCCATCAGATTATAATAAGAGAAAAAGAGGAACAAAATCTCTAACTTATGGACTATGGCAACAATCTACAGTAAGATTTATTCTTTCAAATGAAATTTATACAGGAACAGTTATACAAGGAAAAAGAAAGAAAGTAAGTTTTAAATCTAAAAAATTTATAGATTTACCAGAAGAAGATTGGATAAAAGTAGAAAATATGCACGAAGCCATTATAAGTAAAGAAGATTTTGAAAGAGCAAAGAAAGTAATTAACGCGACAAAGGGATCAAGAGTAGTTCAAAATGATTATTTATTTAAGGGATTACTTCGTTGTTATGATTGTAAAGGATATATTGGAATAAGAAGTCCAGATAAAAACGGAAATATCTATGGTAGATGTCAAAGATATGGAAGGTTTGGAAAATTTGATGTATGTTCACCACACAATTTTAATTATCAAGTTTTTGAAGAACAAATGTTAGAAGTTTTAAGAGAAGTTTGCAAAGAATATACCAATACAAAAAAACTAGAAGAAATTGCAAAACAAACTAAAACAAAACAGGCACAAGAATTTGATATAAAAAAGCAAATAGAATTTTTTAAAAAGCAGGTAGAGGGTGAAACTAAAAAGTTAGAAGTGATGTATGATGACAGATTGGCAGGAATTATTACACTTGACGAATATATGAAAAATGCAAATAGAATAAAAGAAGTAGTGAAAGGATATGAACAAAACATCAAAGAACTTGAACAAGAACTATCTGGAGAAAATGATAGAACAAAAAGTGAAAGCAAATTAGACAATTTAATAGAAGAATTTCTTAATATGGAAAAACCAACAAAAGAAATAATTAGAGAATTTATAGAAAAAATTGAAATTCATAGCGACAAGCAAGTTGATATTTATTTCAATTTTAAACCATTACAAGAAATGAGTGAAAAATTAAAATTTATATGTGCTAAAAAAGAATATGAGAGAAAAGTAGGATAGAAAAAATGTCCACAACAACAATACACACATGCTGCTATTTGGGCAATAATTGCAGAAGCAAAACTTGGCTTTGGGGAAAAAGCAGTAGATTTATTTAGAATGATTAATCCTATTGAACATTCAAGAACAAAAGAAGCAGCTAATAAATATAAAGTTGAACCTTATGTTATTGCGGCAGATATATATGGTCATAAAAATTTGGCGGGAAGAGGTGGTTGGACTTGGTATACTGGTTCTGCAAGTTGGATGCTAGATGCAGCTATTGAATATATTTTAGGACTTAAAATTGAAAATAGTATGCTTAAATTACAACCTAGTATTCCTAAAGAATGGAAAGAATATTTTATTAGATATAAATATAAAAATACTATTTACAATATAACTGTTAGAAATGATGAAAAATATGTAAATGAAGATTCAGATAATAATATTGTAAAGAAATTTTTCGTAAATTGTAGAGAAGTAAAAGAAAAACAAATTCAAGTTCAAGACAATGCAGGAATTGTAGAAATAGAGGTTTTTATTTAGTCAATATTGGGATAGATCTTTTTGTTCGTTTGCCTACACAATAAGGTTGCTATGTAAAAAAGCAGAAACAATAGTTAAATTACCAAACAATGATAATTATATTTATTTAATCATGTATCTTACTGGCAAAACATGGTTTTGCCAATCGCCTAGGGTCATGTCCTCTCTGGGAGCTTCCCTGCGCGATAACACTCTAAATAAATATAATTATCTTGTTTGGGTTTAAAGTTAGTCTTCTGCCTTTTTACATAGTAACCTTATTGTGTGGGGAAACGAACAAAATACCTACAACCAATATTTAATAATTGTAACAAATTGTACTCTTTTTTGCTGTACTAATTGTTATTTTCAAAAATGTTTTTTAGTTCAACATGTCTTTTAATTTTTTGAGTAGTAGTTTTTATTAGAGGAACATCTGTAACAGTTATTTCTTTAATATATTTATAAGCGGGCATAGACTTATTAATATTATTTCTAATATCAGTCCAGATAATATCGTGATATTGACTAGGAGTAGAATTTTTAAACATTTCATTCATAACATCTTTATTATAAACTATTTTACAACATAGTAATAAATCTCTATTTCTATTATTAGATTCAAGGTTAGAATTGTCAGTATAAGGTTTAGCATATACCATACTTTCAGATACATAAGGAAGTGCATTAACAAGAATTTCTAGTTCTTCTGGGTAAATATTTTTTCCATTTTTTAAAACAATAACATCTTTTTTTCTGCCAGTTATAAATAAGAAACCATCTTTATCAAAATAACCTAAATCACCAGTATAGAACCAGCCATCTTTAAGAACTTCAGATGTAGCATCAGAATTTTCATGATAACCAAGCATTATAGTAGGACCTTTTGCTTTTATTTCACCAATACCTTCATCATTAGGAGAATCTATTGCTATTTCAGTTCCGGGAAGAGCAAAACCAACAGAGCCTAGCTTTTTGTATTTGTCATTTTCACCAGCAAGAACAGGTGAAGTTTCAGTAAGCCCATATCCTTGTAATAAATTAATACCTAAATTTAAGAAACCATTAATTGCATCTTTATTCATTGGAGCACCACCAGCAATTAAAATACGTAAACTTGGTGCAAAACTATTTAGAATTTGCTTGAATACTTTTCTTCTAATATCAATTCCGAATTTAAGTAAAAAATTACATAATGAAGCCATATTTTTTACCAGCTTTGTTTTTCCTTGCTCTTCAATAGCATTTACAATTTTTTTGTACATAATTTCAAGCATAAGAGGAACACATACAAATCCAGTTATATTGTATTCTTTTAAATTTGAGGCAACATGTCTAATACCATCACAAAAAGCAATTGTTATACCACAATATGTTCCATACAAAAAAGTACAACTTGATTCAAATGTATGGTGTAATGGCAAAAATGATAAGAAAGTATCTTCTTTTGTGACTTTTGCCATTTGTGATAATGCGTAAATATCTGCACAAATATTTGCCTGAGAAAGTGCTACAGCTTTGGAAATAGAGGTAGTTCCAGAGGTAAATAACATAATGGACATTTTATTATTATCTATTTTAGTATTTGCATATCTTGTGTTACCAGTATCTAAGAGTTTTTTACCATTGTTTATTAAATCTGTATAAGATAAGCAAAAATTTTCTTCTAGTTTATCCATACAAATAAAATATTTTAAATTTGTAGATTTATTTTCTGACATTTTTTTGAATACATCATTATATTCTTTATCAAATATAACAGCTTCTACAGAACTTCTTTTAATTAATCCTTCAATTTCATTTGCAGGTAAAGATTTATCTAAAGGAACAACTACTATGTTAGATGTAGTTATTGCTAAATAACTAACACACCATTCATAACGATTAGGTGCAATAATTGCTACTCTTTTTTGTGATAAACCAAGAGAGATTAATGCAGTTCCAAGTTTTTCAATATCTGATACAAATTTAGAGTAAGTAATTTCTATATATTTTTTTGATTTGGGTTTTAATTTATATTTAAAAGCTAATTTGTTAGAATATAGTTTTTTATACCTTTCTATTAATTCTTTGAAGTTGTGAATTTCTTCACCATTATACAGTTTTCTTTTTTTATCATCCATAAAAAATCAAATTCCTTTCTTGCTGTAAGTTGTAACAAATAGTTACTTTGTAACACTAATTTTAGCCATTTCCTCATGCCTTTTAATCTTTTGAGTGGTAGTTTTGATTAATGGTTCAGTAGTAATCTGAATATTTTTAATATATTTGTAACTTGGAATTTTACTATTTACAAGTTTAACTTCATTTTTTAAAAGTTCGTAAATTTCTGATTCAGTTTTCCCAGACAATTCCTCATTTTCAGTAGAATAAACAAGTTTTGCAGAAATTTTGGAATCTTCATCATTAGATAAATATACAAAACTTTCTTCAATAAGAGTAGATTCGTTAAGCAGAATTTCCATTTCTTGAGGAAATATCTTTTTACCATTTTTCAAAACAATCATATCTTTAATACGACCTGTTACAAAAAGATAGCCATCTTTATCGATATAGCCTAAGTCGCCAGTATGAAAATAGCCATCTATTAAGACCTCTTTTGTTTTTTCTTCATTATTGTAATATCCAAGCATTATATTTGGACCTTTTACAGTAATTTCCCCAATTCCATTTTCATCTTTATCAACTATTTCAACATCCTGATTAAATAGTACATGCCCGCAACTACCAGCACGTTGATATTTATCATTTTCACAAGAGATAACAGGAGAGGTTTCGGTAAGACCATAGCCTTGTAACATTTTTATGCCCATTGAAGTGAAGAATTTTGTAATTTTTTTGTCGACAGATGCTGAACCATAAATTATAATTCTAATTTTTCCACCTAAATTATCTAAAATAGATTTGAACATTTTTCTCCTAACATCAATATGTAGAAAATATAAAAAATTAGATACTGCCATCATAATTTTAAAAGGAATTGTTAATCCTTTATTTTTTATAGTTTTATTTATTTGTCTATACATAACTTCTAACAATGCAGGAACACATACTAAGCCACTAATTCCATATTCATTCATGTTTTTTGGTATATGTTTTAAACCATCACAATAACATATTGTGAAACCAGTAAAAAAGCTAAAAAGGTAAGTTGCTGTACATTCAAATGTATGATGTAATGGTAAAAAAGATAATACTTTATCTCCTTCTTGTGCTTTTATTAAACTTGTCATAGCACTAAAATTTGAACAGATATTCCTCTGTGAAAGCATAACAGCTTTTGCAATATCTGTAGTTCCAGATGTAAATATCATAACAGAAGTTTTGTTACTATCAATTTGGATGTTATCAAAAGAAGTATTACCATTTTCACAAAGAGATTTTCCTTGCTTTATTAGGTTATAAAAAGATAATATGCCATCTAAATCTTCATTTAAATCCATACAAATATAATATTTCAAATTTGTGGTATTTCTATTTTTTATATTTTTAAAAATATCTAAGAATTTTCCATCAAAAATGATGGCTTCACAACCACTTCTGACAAGTAGATTCTCTATTTCGTTTTCAGGTAACATGTAATCTAATGGTACACATATCATGTTACTATTGTTTACTGCTTGGTAACTTACAGGCCACTGATATTTGTTATGACCAATTAAGCCAACTTTTTTTTCTTCTAATCCTAAATCTAATAGTTTTGTTCCTAGATTTTTTATGTCTTCATAATGCTGTTTATATGTTACATTTATATATTCTGGAGTTTTTGAAGTAGCATCTTTTTTGTAACTAAAAGCTACTTTGTCAGGAAACCTTTCTAGAGTGTTGTTTAGTAACTCTCTAAAGTTGTCGACATACATTTGTGGATATATCATGTTTGGTTTTGATTTGAATTTTTCACTCATTTTATAACATCCTTATATTATATTTAGGTTTTTTAAGGATTTGCCTATAAACCTCTTTTATTTATATTATTGTATATAAAAATTAAAAATAAATCAATAGAAATGACTAATCATACTAAAAATAAATATTATATTGCATAAATAGAAATTGGCTGTAAATTGTAACGAATAGTTACTAAAATTTACAAAAAAGTGGTAAAGACACTTTACTACAGAAGTAAAAGAATATATAATATTGTAAAAGAAAATAGGAGTCATGTAGTGGCTTAAGGAGTGGAGGTATTTATGCCAAGAAATAGAAGAAACAAAAGAAACATGAACAAAATTATTGAGACAATAAGTAATGAAACCTTTAGAAAAATAGTAATAGTAATAGCAATTATAAGTATTTGTTGTATAGCAATTATAAGAATAAGAAATTATAATGACAATCTAAAAGTAGCAAAACAAAAAGAATTATTAGAAAGGCAATTAGATGCTATATTTGAAGATAAAAGTGTTTCAAAGTCAAAAAATAATATAGCAAATGAAGTGGTAAATCAAACTGTACAAGACAATGAAAATCAAATGGCAAATGAAATTACCACAATAAGTCAAGAAGAGAATACTACTGTAAATATTGCAATTGTTGGAGATATACTTTGCGGAAATGCAATGTTAGAAGATGCAAATATCAATGGAGAATATGAATTCAATTATTTATTTAGTGATATATCAAAATATCTTAAAGAAGCAGATGTTGCAATAGGAACAATGGAAACTAATTTTACAAATTCAGATTATTCAGGCTATTTAAAATGTAATAGCCCATATTCATTTGGTCAAGCTGTAAAAAATTCAGGAATTAATGTAATTTCAACAGCACATAACCATAGTTTAGATTATGATTTACAAGGTCTAAAAAATACAAATACTAATTTAAAGCAAATGGGATTTGAAGTTGTTGGAACAAAAAATACATTAGAAGAAAAAAATTATATTGTAAAAGATGTAGAAGGAATAAAAATAGCTTTTCTTGCATACACATATGGTTTTAGTGATGGAGCAATTATTTCCACAGAGGCAGAAAAATATGTGAATAAGTTTAGTAAAGAAATGGCAAAACAAGACCTAGAAAATGCAAAAAAAGAAGCAGAATATATTTGTATTATTATGCACTGGGGAGAGATAAATAATATAGGAGCAACATCACAGCAAAAAGATGTTGCAGACTTCCTTATAGAGAATGGGGCAAATATGATAGTAGGTTCACACCCAGCTGTAATTGAGCCGATGCAAATAAAGCAAAATTCGGCTGGCGAAAATGTATTTATATCATATTCAGTTGGAAACTATACATCATCTTTAGGATATGAAAATTCAAATTTAGAAATGATATTAAATGTACAAATAACAAAAGATAATACAGGAAAAGTACTATTAGAAAAAGTTACATATACTCCTGTTTATATGTATGATAATGGAGAAAAAGCAGGAGCAAGGAATCGTTTTAAATTGATGGATATAAAGGAAACAGCACAAAAATATTTAGATGGCGAATCTGATGCAGTAAGCAAAGAAGTTCATGATAAATTAATGGAAGGCTTAGAAAAATTGGAGCAAATAATAAGAAATATTTAGGAAAATAAAAAAAGCTAGAGCAAATAAAAGGATATTTAAGGAAATATCAGAAAGCAAAAGTAAATAAATGGAGATTTTGAAAAAGTGCAGAAAGCTAAAAAATAAAAGAGTATAAAAAGTAATTTTAGAAAGTAAATAATAAAAATATATAAGAGTGATTTTAGAAAGTAGGAGTAGAAATGAATGTAGGATTTATCTCACTAGGTTGTAGTAAAAATTTAGTAGACACAGAAATGGCGATAGGACTATTTAAGAAAAATAATTTTAATATAGTAAACAATCCTAAAGAAGCAGAAATAATAGTAGTTAATACATGTGGTTTCATAGAATCTGCAAAACAAGAAGCAATAGATACAATATTAGAAATGGCAGAATATAAAAAAGTAAAATGCAAATATTTAATAGTAATGGGATGTATAGTTCAGCGTTATAAAGAAGAGCTTTCAAAAGCCATTCCAGAAGTAGATTTATGGATTAAATATGATTCATATAATACATTTTGGGAGCAAATAGAGGAATTAATTAACAGGAATATACATAACAAAGTTAACAATAAATTAGACTTTATGGAAAGAGTAATTACAACAGGAGATAATTACGCATATTTAAGAATTGCAGAAGGGTGTAGTAATAGATGTACATATTGCGCAATACCATATATTAGAGGACCTTTTATAAGTAGAAAGATGGAGGACATTATCAAAGAAGCTAACAAATTAGCAAAAGAAGGTTATAAGGAATTAATCGTAATTGCTCAAGATACAACAAAATATGGAATAGACATATATGGAGAACCAAAACTTGCAGAACTATTACAAAAATTATGTGATATAGAAGGAATAAGGTGGATTAGATTTTTATATTCGTATCCTGAAACTATAACAGATGAACTAATACAGGTAGTTAAAAATAATGATAAAATATGCAAATATTTTGATATTCCAATTCAACATATTTCAGACTCTGTTTTAAAAAGAATGAATAGAAAAAGTAACAGTGATAATATAAAAAAATTAATTATAAAGTTAAGAAATGAGATTCCAAATGTTATTATTAGAACAACTATAATGGTAGGGTTTCCAGGTGAAACAAATGAATACTTTACACAATTATATGAGTTTATTAAATGGGCTAGATTCGACAAGTTAGGAGCTTTTGCTTATTCAAAAGAAGATAATACTCCAGCAGAAAAATTAAAAGGACAAGTACATGCAAATACTAAAAAGAGTAGATATAATAAAATAATGAAACTACAACAGGAAATTTCA
Organism: uncultured Clostridiaceae bacterium; assembly: GCA_947642455.1. Lineage (GTDB taxonomy): Bacteria > Bacillota > Clostridia > TANB77 > CAG-508 > UMGS1663. The sequence goes on along the minus strand of CANRSN010000001.1, from coordinate 80,040 downwards.
ACAGAAAATATGAAAAAATTTATTGGTAAAATTTTTGATATTTTTGTTGAAGGAAAAACATTTGACTCTAAGTATTATGTAGCAAGAAGTTATATGGATGTTCCAGATATTGATGGGTGTATCTACATAAAAGCAGAAGATGAAGAATTAATGAATAAGTTTATAAAATGCAAAATTGTGGACGTAAAACAATATGACTTAATAGGTATAAAATGGGACGGAGCAAATAGGGACAAAAATGTCCCAAAAGGGACAGACCATTGTAATATTTGAAAAGTAAAAATTGATATTTTAAGAAAATAAATAATATATAAAAAACAGCTACTCAATTTTATAATAAAATATAGAATATTTTACCATCAAAGTGGTAGGATATTCTATATTTTACCAAAATTTATTTTAGGACAACGTTTTCAATAAAAAGATTTATTTTTCAACTTCTAAAATATCAGTTTCTTTTTCATTACATATTTGAATTTGTGTAATTGGTTCAAAACCAAATATTTCATTTTTCTTTTCTTCATTTAATTCTATTATGAATGTTTCCCCATCTGTGCAAACGCTACCTAAAATGCAGTTTTCATTACATATATATATTAATTCATTATCATTTTTTTCTGTCTTTAAGTAAAAATTCTTTTTATTATATATAAAAGTAGATTTTTTATTATTATAGGCATTTTTTAAAACTCTTTCAAAAGTATCTGGTCTTTCTGCTTCTTGAGTTATTATATCTGTATATCCATCTTCTGTATATTCATAAGCATCACAATTTAAAAACATATTTCTGTTACATTGTGGTAATTGTTTTATTTTTTTATCTCGATAATTTTGTTTAAGTACTGCGAAAACCGCCTGTGGAGCATTTTGCAATGCTCCCCAACCAGTAAACTTCTGAGGTAATTTAGCTGATTCTTTTTCTAATACTTCAGAATGGTTATTAATTTTAATGAAATGATGACCATTTCCTTTAGCTCTATATATTACAATATATTCATTTTCTTTAAGTTTTGAATTTGATAGTAATCTTACAAATGGGTACAAATTCATAATTCTCAATACTTTTTCTTCAAAAGTATAGTTTGGTACTGGCCATATACATATAGGAATTTCTAGTGCATATCCACCACAATTTTGGAGTTGTGAAATATATTTAGCTAAGCCATCTAAGTCATTTTTAGCAGTATAATATTCTAGGGTTTCATTCCATATTTTGTAGTCTAAATCTATATCAAAACCAAGATTTTTTATATAATTTTTGGCTTTTTCTACATTAATATTCATATTATTAATACCTCCTATTAATTATGCATTGTTTCATATTTATTTTAAATTTATCTTCCGCCCATTCCGGCCACCGCCACCACCGAAACCGCCACCTCCTGAGAAGCCACCACCAAAGCCACTTCCAGAAGAATAGTGAGTTGAACTATATACACCAGAAACAGAAGTATTAATATGTGTTATAAAATTACCATTCATATTACCATAGAATGACCAATAAAGATAAGCATAACCATGTGTAGACATATAATTATAATCTGTAATTTGAGGATAAATAACCTTTAATTGTTTTAAAACTTTATCAGCAATTCCAAAAGCTGTAGCATATACTAAGTATTTTTCCCATAAAACAAGTTCAGGAACTTCTTTTTCTTTTAGTAAGGAAAAATCATTCATATAATTTTTTAAACCAGTCCAACATTCTTTTTCATCTGTTCCTTTTTGAGTTAAAGTTTTAAGTCTTGAGCTTAAAGAAAAACTATAGTATGCAAGAATTATTGATGGAATTACACAAGCCAAAAATGGAATAAAACCTAATATAGCTAAAAATATATATCCCACACCTTTAGCAGACCAATCTGAAGAATTAATAATAAGTGCTTTATCATAATTACCATTTGCTTGACAAATATTTTTAGTTTCTTTTGTAATATTTGTACATAGCTTTAGAAACTCAGAAGAATGTCTTTCACAATATTTTTTAAAGTCTTTCATTGTGCAAGAATTTTGAGAGTTGTTTGAAATTACTTTAACTAATAAATCATAGATTAATTTTTCATCATTAGGTAAATTGATACTATTTACTGGATTTAAAATAATAATTATGTCATTTTTTTTATCAGATGCAACTTCAAAAGATATATATTTTTTTAAACATAAATCTAAAAAGGTGGCAGAAATTATTTGAGAGATGTTTGAGTCTATACCAGTATTGTTAAAATAGTATAAAAATCCTGCTTGTGCTGGAGTTGAATTTTCATTTGGAATATCTCTAAAGTATTTTGCTGGATTTGTTGGTTTTATTATAGGTGTTTCATTTAGTATTTTTTTATAAGTAGAAATTTTCTTTGATAGAAAAACAGCTATTACAATACCAATAATATTTAAAACTATTATAATAGAAATGATAGCTATCACAATAAGATTTCTAAGATTTCTTTCTCTATTTGCCTCATCTGCCCATTTTTGTTCTTGAGCTAAAATTGTATTTAGCTTATTTACTTCTAAAATATTATCATTTTCATAAAATACACTTGTAGGAGTAATAACTCTTGCCTCTAGCATAGTGTTTTCATCTAAATTTTCTACATCAAATTTTACTGTAGTATTTGATTCGAGAAATATATTGCCATTTAATGGTCCATGTGCCCATATTCTAATATCTTCTTTATTGACTGCTGCTTCAGGCAAATTGATTGTTCCTGAAACTTTTTTTGCTGGTATCTCTGATTCTGTACTTATAAATTGCCAGTAAAATTCAGAGCAATCGTTGTAATTTTTTATAGCATCTTTTATTGTATAGCTAATTTCAAAAGTTCTAGTGGCTCTTTTTTCACTTACTCCCCAAGCAATTTCGAATTGTCTATTTTTGTTTATAAGTCCATAATAGCAATCTTTGTCAACATGATATTGCCAGTATTTTTTTTGTGTGAAATCCTTTCTTTTACCTCCAGTTGTTTCAACTACTAGAACATCAGTGATTCCAGAGTATTTTGTGCTATCCATTTCAAATGTTTTAAATAAAGTGTTTGTATCTCTAATATTAATTACCCAAGTTTCTTTAACATTTGCTGTACCATCTGAATTTAAGTCTACATCATATTTTAAGTCTTCTAATTTTAAACTGCCAGCAAAAGTTTTTGGCGCAAATAGTATGAGTGCAAAGAATAATATAATTAATGTTAAAACTATTTTTTTATGTTTCATATTTGAATTCCTCCTTGCAATTATTTTATAACATCAATTAAATAAATACAACAAAATCACAAAAAAAATTATTTATAATATAATAGTAAAGGTTATGTTTACACTGTTAGCTTAAAAGGAGGGGAAAAAATGACATTAGACAAGGTTAAAATAAATTCAGAAGTTATTGTAAAGGAAATAAATTGTACAGAAAGTATAAAAAGAAGAATTTTAGATTTAGGAATAATTGATGGGACAAAGATAAAACCAGTATTAAAAAGTCCATTGGGAGATCCAACAGCTTATGAAGTTAGAGGTATGGTACTTTCACTTAGAGAAGAAGATAGCCAAAATATAGAAGTTCAAATGTAACTATTAAAGGTAAGAAGAATAGTATATATTGAGGTGATGGTATGGGGCTTACAAATAGGTCTATGGGAAAAAAGTTGTTAAGTAATGATATTGATAATTTAAAGAAAAATAGTGATTATGTTATAGCAATAGCAGGAAATCCAAATGTGGGAAAATCAACAATATTTAATGGACTTACTGGAATGAATCAACATACAGGAAATTGGCCAGGTAAAACAGTAGAAAATAGTAATGGAATTTGTAATTATAAAAATAAGAAATTCTTATTGGTAGATATACCTGGTACATATTCAATAATGTCAAACTCGCAAGAGGAGGAAATAGCTAGAGATTATATATGTTTTGGAAATCCAGATGCAACTGTAATTATATTAGATGCAACTTGTTTAGAGAGAAATTTAAATTTAGTATATCAAATAATGGAAATAACATCTAATATTGTAGTATGCGTAAATTTATTAGATGAAGCAAAGAAAAAGGGGATAACTGTAAATTTAAAATTGCTTGAAAAAAGATTAGGAGTTCCTGTTGTAGGAACTATTGCAAGAAAAAAGAAAACTTTGGACAAATTAATGGATAAAGTTACAGATGTTTTAGAGAAAAGAGTAGTTATAAAATCTAATAAAATTAAGTATATACCGATTATAGAAGACTGTATAAAGATTTTAGAAAGTAAGGTACAAAATATTCTTCCAAAGAGAAATGAATATTTATTAAGATGGATTTGTCTTAAATTAATTGATAGAGATGATAGGATATTATATTCTATTCAAAAGAATTTAGAACTAAATTTTGATGATAAACAAATTAATGATAAATTATCAGAAGTACAAAAAATTTTAGAGAGAAATGATATAAAAAAAGAAGATGTGAGAGATAAAGTTGTTTCTAGCATAGTTTTTGAAGCAGAGAATGTTTCAAGAGACGTTATACAATATAAAAGAAGTGATTACAGAAGCAGAGATAGAAAAATTGATAAGATATTGACTTCTAAATTATTTGGTATTCCTATTATGATAGCCTTTCTAGCTTTTATTTTATGGATTACTATAGTTGGAGCAAATTATCCATCTTCATTGCTTTCTGAGCTATTTGGTATGATTAAAGAGTTTCTGATTAAAATATTACATTCTTTTGGATCTCCTGAGTGGATAAGGGGAATTTTAATAGATGGTATTTATAGTACTGTTACTTGGGTGACTGCTGTTATGCTTCCACCAATGGCTATATTTTTTCCATTGTTTACTTTGCTTGAGGATTTAGGTGTTTTACCTAGAATTGCTTTTAATTTAGATAAGTATTTTAAAAAGGCATGTAGCTCAGGAAAACAGGCACTAACCATGTGCATGGGTCTTGGCTGTAATGCAGCAGGAGTTGTAGGTACAAGAATCATTGATTCTCCAAGAGAAAAATTAATATCAATATTAACAAATGTATTTGTACCATGTAATGGTAGGTTTCCATTTTTAATAACAATAGCTACAGTATTTGTAGGGAGTTATTTTACAGGAATATTCTCATCAATAGTATCTACATTAACAGTGCTTATAGTAATAATATTAGGAATAATGCTAACATTAATAATATCAAAAATATTATCAAAGACAATATTAAAAGGAATACCAAACTCATTCATTTTAGAATTGCCACCATATAGGAGACCGCAGATAGGTAAAATATTAGTAAGATCAATATTTGACAGAACACTATTTGTACTTCGGAAGAGCGATTGCAGTTGCGGTACCAGCAGGAATAGTTATTTGGATATTTGCAAATATTCAAATATATAATGTAAGCATATTGACATATGTAGCAAATTTTCTAGATCCATTTGCAAAATTAATGGGATTAGATGGATATATATTAACAGCATTTTTACTAGGACTTCCAGCAAATGAAATAGTATTGCCAATAATATTAATGAGTTATATGCAAAAAGGCATATTAGTAGATTTAGAAAATGCTCACGAAATAGGTCAAATATTAGTACAAAATGGTTGGACTATACTTACAGCAATAAATGTAATGATTTTTACTCTTTTACATTTTCCATGTAGTACAACATTACTTACAATAAAAAAAGAAGCAGGAGGATGGAAATGGGTAATAATATCATTTATATTACCAACAGTTTGTGGAGTTATAATATGTATGATAACAACATTAGTCTGGAATACAATTTGTATATAAAAAACTAAACAATAAATTATAATATGAAATGAACTATAAAATAAGCTGAGTTAATATTTAAAAATAAACAGTACAATACAAATTTTTCTTACCTATAATTGTTACAAACAGATATAAAAATTGAGTATATTAAATCAATATAAGATAAAATATACTCAATTTTTGTGTATACCTATAAGACTAATTTTAGGATACATCAAATTAATAATTTTCTGCTTTTATTTCAAAGTATGATTGTGGATGTTTACAAACTGGACAAATTTTTGGTGCTTCTGTTCCAACAACAATATGACCACAGTTTCTACATTTCCAAATTACAATACTTCCTTTTTTGAAAACTTCTCCTTGTTCAACGTTTTCTAATAACTTTCTATATCTAGCTTCATGTTCCTTTTCAACAGCAGCAATTCCTTTAAAAGTAGCAGCAATTTCCATAAAACCTTCTTCTTCGGCTTCTTTGGCAAAAGTTGCATACATATCAGTCCATTCATAGTTTTCACCAGCTGCAGCATCTGCTAAGTTAGATTTAGTATCTCCAATACCATTTAGATATTTTAAGTGTAATTTAGCATGTTCTTTTTCATTTTCTGCAGTCTCTAAAAATATAGCAGCAATTTGTTCATATCCTTCCTTTTTTGCTACACTTGCAAAATAAGTATATTTGTTTCTTGCTTCTGACTCACCAGAAAATGCAGCTTTTAAATTAGCTTCTGTTTTAGATCCTTTTAATTCCATAATAACCTCCTAAATATTAATGAGAACAATTCTCATTTTGTTTATTAATTTATATTACAATAAAAGTAAAAAGTCAATATAATTTACAAAATTTACAAAAAATTGGTGTCAATAAAATGATATTGACACCTCATAGGTTTTTAATCTTTGTACATCCAAGGAAAGTCAGAATTAATGTCAGGACAAAAGTAAATAATATTATCATTTTCAGTAATAACTCCTATTTTTGTAATTTTACCATTGACTTTTTTGATATAGCCTTCTTTTCCTCCAGAGTTCATTAACTTTTGGAACATTGTATTTATTTCTAAGTCTGTCTTTTTTGGAAAATTTTCTTTTAAAATTCTCCGAAGTTCTCTTTTGTCAGCTTCACTTAAAAAGCATTGTTTTTTTTGCAATGGCATAAAAACCTCCTTTTAAATAATTGACTGTTACATATGTATGTTATCATAGTCAAAAACATATTTCAAGAGAAAATGAAATAAAATTATTATTGACTTAGAAAAAAAAGTAATATAAAATAAAAAAGAAATTGATAAAAATGTAATAAGGTTAAGAAATTAGCCAATTTGTATTAAGAAAGGATAAGATGAAAATGGAAAGAATAAGAGGTTTTGAAGTAGCAAAAGGGTTTGAAGAAAAAAATATAAATTTACCTATAAGAAAAACAAAATATTCTGCAGGATATGATATTGAAGCAGCAGAAGATTGTACAATACCAAGTTTTAAAAAAGGAATGAAGCCAACACTAGTAAAAACAGGGTTAAAAGCATATATGCAAGATGATGAATATTTAATGTTATGTAACAGAAGTTCAAATCCAGGAAAAAGAGGTTTAATACTAGCTAATAGTATAGGAATAATTGATAAAGATTACTATGGAAACCCAGAAAATGATGGGGCGTTTATGTATGCATTTTTTAATGTAAAAGACGAAGATATACAAATAAAAAAAGGTGAATGTATAGGACAAGCAATATTTCAAAAGTATTTTTTAACAGATGTAGACAATGCAGAAGGTGAAAGAGTTGGAGGATTTGGTTCTACTGCAAAATAAAATTTTTTTTGGTAAATGTTTTGACTTTTACCAAAAATTATAGTATAATAAATGTGGTGGTTGAAGAAGAGAATCAAAACCTTTCTTAAACTTACATATAAATAAAACTAGCTAGAAGGGAGTGGCTTACATGTTTAATGTAGGTGATAAAATAGTATATCCAATGCATGGAGCAGGAACAATAGATTCAATAGAAGAAAAAGATATTTTAGGAGAAAAGCAGTCATATTATATAATAAAAATGCCAGGAGAAGTAAAGGTAATGGTACCAACAGCAAAAGCAGAGCAAATAGGTGTTAGAAATATAATAGATAAAGAGCACGCAGGAAAGGTATTAAAAATATTAGAAGAAAATGAAACAGAGATGTCAAACAATTGGAATAAAAGATATAGGGACAATATGGAAAAAATGAAAAGTGGCGATATTTATGAAGTTGCAGATGTAGTAAGAAATTTAGCTTTTAAGCAAAAAGAAAAAGGCTTGTCAACAGGAGAGAAAAAAATGTTAAATAATGCAAAGCAAATATTAGTTAGTGAATTGGTATTAGCAGAGCATGCAAGTCAAGAAGATGTAGAACAATTAGTAGATAATAAAATAAAAATGTCTTTTGAAGAATACAAAGTAGCAGGAGATATAAGTACCATAGAGCAAGACATAGTAAAAAAATTTATTCCATATGATGGAACAGAAAATTTATAAAAAATACATAAAATATAGGTAAAAAACAAAAGAAGTTTTCTACCTTATTTTTATATACTAGTAAAGTACAACAATCTGTTATACTTTACTAGTATATAAAAGCTTCGCCAAATGTTCCACACAAAATTGCTAAAGCAATTTTGGCGGACGAACAACGGGCGTGGCATAAAAGTAATTTAAAATGTTAAGAAATATTAATCATGCCACTGTTGTTCTTGTACTTTTCCATAAAAGTGTAAAAAAATGTCAAAGAGCGTTACATAAAAAGAAGGATTTATGTGTATTATGTCGAATATTATAAATATGGCGCAAAATGAGTAATTAGCAAAATAGAGAAAGGTAGGAAAATGGTACGATATAGTGAAGAGTTAATAGATGAGATAAGGAATAGGAATGATATAGTAGACGTTATTTCACAATATGTAGTATTAAAAAGAAGTGGTAGAAACTTTTTTGGCTTATGTCCATTTCATAAAGAAAAATCACCTTCTTTTTGTGTTTCGGCAGATAAGCAAATATTTCATTGCTTTGGTTGTGGAGTAGGTGGAAATGTCATTCATTTTGTGAGCAAAATAGAAAATCTAAACTTCAGAGAAACAATAGAGTCACTGGCAGATAGGTCAGGTGTAGAACTTCCAACCCTAGAATCAGATGAAGACAACAAAACAGCTATATTAAAGTCAAAAGTATATGAAATAAATCAAATAACAGCAGAATTTTATCATAACAATTTATACAATAGTGCTACAGCAAAGCCAGCACAAGAATATGTAAAAAAAAGAAAGTTAGATAATAATACATTAAAAAACTTTTTAATAGGGTATTCAGGAAATTATAATGAATTATACAAATTATTAGTAGAAAAAGGCTTTCAAGAACAGGAAATATTGGCATCAGGACTAGTAAACAAAACTCCAGATGGTAAATATGTAGACAGATACAGGAAAAGATTAATGTTTCCAATACAAGATGTAAGAAATAAAATAATAGCATTTGGAGGAAGAGTTTTAGATGATAGTAAGCCCAAATACATAAATTCTCCAGAAAATATAGTATATAGCAAAGGAAGGCATTTATTTGGATTAAATGTGGCAAAAAAGGGTGATCTAAAAAAAATAATAATAGTAGAAGGGTATATGGATGCAATATCACTTCATCAAAGAGGAATAACAAATGTGGTAGCATCTCTTGGAACAGCTATGACAGAAGCACAAGGAAGGCTTCTTAGAAAAAGTAGTGAACAAGTCATAATAGGTTATGATTCAGATGGAGCAGGACAAGCAGCAACATTAAGAGGTTTAGAAATTTTAAGCAATTTAGGTTGTGATGTTAGAATATTACAAATAGAAGGAGCAAAAGATCCAGATGAATTTGTAATAAAATATGGTCCTGAAAGATTTGAAAAACAAGTTGAAAAATCAATATCATTAGTAGAATATAAAGTAAAAATATTAAAAAAAGACTTAAACTTGGAACATGCTAATGACAAAATTAAATTCTTAAATGAAATTGCAAAAATTTTATCAAAAATAGATAATGAAATTGAAAGAGAAGTATACATTCAAAATATAGCATCAGAATATAACATTTCAAAAGAAGCAATATATGCAGAAGTTATCAAATTAAATTCACAAAATATAAAAGGCACAAAAACGCTAGAAAGAGCAAAGCCTAAGTTAGAAACAAAAACAGAAAAAGTAGTAAATGAACAAGCAGACAAAAGAGAAAAACTAATTATTTATCTATTAATAAATTATCCAGAACAAAGCTATGAAAAAATAAAAAGTAATATAGAATTAGATGAATTTACCTCAGAAAGAAATCAGAATATTATAAAAAAATTGTATGAAGAAATAGAAAAAGGAAATAGTAATACTAATAATATAATAGATTGGTTTGAAGATGAAGAGACTGTAAATTATCTTTCATGGATTTTAGCATATGACTTTGAAATTGGAGAAATAGGCAAATGTATAGAAGATGTAATTTATATATATAAAAAGGAAAAACTTATAAGAAAAAGAAATGAAGTAATAAAAAAATTAGAAGATAAGAATTTAAGTGAAGAAAAAGGAAAAATATTAGAAGAAGAATTAAACAATATAATTATAAGCCTTGCGAAAATAAAATAGGGGGAACCCATTAGAAAGGAATGTTTGTAAAAATGAAAAAAGCCGATGATGCAGAACAAATAGAAGTAAAAGAAAAATCTACTGAAAATGTAGAAAATGAGGGAAATAAAGTAAAAGAAATAATAGAAAGAGCAAAAAATAAAGGAAAAATTACTTTTGGTGAACTTGCAACTCAATTAGATGAAGCAGACCCAGAAGAAATAGATAAAGTATTTGATGCATTTGAAGACTTAGGGGTAAATATATTACAAGAAGATTTAGAGGAGCCTGACATAGAAGATTTAGAAGAAGTAGAAGACATAAAAATTGAAGAAATAGATCTTACTAATTTAGATGGTATTAATGTAGATGATCCAGTAAGAATGTATTTAAGAGAAATAGGAAGAATTCCTCTACTTTCATATGAAGAGGAATTAGAACTTGCACAAAAAGTTATAGAAGGTGACGAAAATGCAAAGAAAAAATTAACAGAATCAAACTTAAGGTTAGTAGTAAGTATAGCTAAAAAATATGTTGGAAGAGGAATGTTGTTTTTAGATTTAATTCAAGAAGGGAATATGGGCTTAATAAAGGCAGTAGAAAAATTCGACTATGAAAAAGGATTTAAGTTTAGTACTTATGCAACTTGGTGGATTAGGCAAGCTATAACAAGAGCAATAGCAGATCAAGCAAGAACAATAAGAATACCAGTACACATGGTGGAAACAATAAATAAATTAATTCGTACTTCAAGGCATTTATTACAACAATTAGGACGTGAGCCAAGCCCAGAAGAAATAGCAAAAGAAATGGAAATATCAGTGGAAAAGGTTATGGAAATTCAAAAAATAGCTCAAGATCCAGTATCATTAGAAACTCCAATAGGAGAAGAGGATGACAGTCACTTGGGTGACTTTATACAAGATGATGATAGTCCAGCTCCACAAGACTCAGCTGCATATACACTTTTAAAAGAACAACTAGAAGAAGTTATGGGAACATTAACTCCTAGAGAAGCAAAAGTCCTAAAGTTAAGGTTTGGGCTAGAAGATGGAAAAGCAAGAACATTAGAAGAAGTTGGAAAAGAATTTATGGTAACACGTGAAAGGATTAGACAAATTGAAGCAAAAGCGCTAAGAAAACTAAGACATCCAAGCAGAAGCAAGAAATTAAAAGACTATATGAATTAAAAGTTGCATTTTGGTTAAAGAAAAACTTATTAAAAATAATATAAGGAGAAGTAATTATGAAATATAAGGGGAAAAAGTTTATAACCATAGATGAAGAAATAGAAAGAAGAGCCAAAAAGCATATATTAAATAAATATAGCCAAATAACACCTGAAATATTTAAACAAAATAAAAAGCATTATATAGATGAATATTTTAGAGATTTTCCAATTATGGAAAAAAGATTTGAAAGAATGAAAAGAGAAAAAAGAAATATTGGATTAATGTTAACTATGGGATTATTATCTGTTAGTATGTTAACAGTTAATGTATATAACACTGTGAGTAAACAACAAAAGGCACAAGAAGTAAAGGAAGCAGTATATGAAGATAGAATTGAACTAAAAGAAATTGAGCCAGAACAAGAATTCGAATATGATAAATTATTAAAAAAAGTAGAAAAATTAAATAATGATGCTTCTATTAATTATAATAGAAAAGAAATAATTGCAAATGAGTATAATAAACTTAATCCATTAGAGCCAATAACAGCCGAAAGATTAGGAATAAAAGTATATAAACCTGGCTATCTAATAGTTAAAAGAGATAAATTAGGAAATATTGTTGAAACTAGAATGAAATCTGATTTTAATAAAGAGGCAGGAGAAGAGGTTATATATGGAAGAAACACGGTATATCAATATCTTATAGATGGAAAATTAGTGGCAACATACACTTCTAGTGGAACAAAAATTACAGATAGCAGAATAAAAGAAGAAAATGACTTTTTTGAATTAACAATAGGAATGGTAACTATGTCAGAAAAATTAAAAGGTGCATATGTTTATCAAAACTCTGAAAATGATATAAAAAAATATCAAAAGGAATATGTAGATGTAGCAATGAATTTAGATTATATAGTAGAAAAGAGATGTGAGAAACAAAAAGAAGCTACATTAAGTGAAAATAGTAAATAGATATTGGCTATGCTTCCCTGCGCAAAACTTATAAAAATAAATATTAATAACACAGCAAACAGTATAATACGTATAATTGTTATTCAATAAAGTTTAAAATTTTAAAAAACTATTGAAGAAAAGTTTATAGTGTGATATAAATAATAAAAGTAAAAGTCTAAAAAAGGAGCGGTACTTCTATGGAAGAAAATGCAAAGAAAAAAACTATACTAATAGTGGATGATGAAAAGACAATTGTAACAATGTTAGCATTAAACCTTCAAAAAGAAGGATACAATACATTAGAAGCAAATGATGGTGAGCAAGCACTAAACATGGCATTAGAAAGAAAACCAGATTTAATATTATTAGACATAATGCTTCCAAAACTAGATGGGTTATCAGTATGTAAAAGAATAAGGCAAACCCTAAATGTACCTATTTTAATGATTTCTGCAAAAGATGAAGAAATAGATAAAATTTTGGGACTAGAATTTGGAGCAGATGACTATATAACTAAACCATTTAGTATTAGAGAGTTAATGGCAAGGGTAAAAGCTAATTTGAGAAAAGCAGAAGTAAGTGCAAATATTATAGACAAAAAAGAAGGAGAAGAAGAGCAAGCAGAAGATGAAAGTGTATTAACAGTAGGAGATTTATCACTAGATTTAGCAAGGTTTGAAGTTAGAGTAAGAGGAGAAGTAATGGATCTTACTTTAAGAGAATTTGAAGTATTGAAATATTTGGCAAACCAACCAGGACAAGTAGTAACAAGAGAAATCTTGTTAGAAAAAGTATGGGGGTACGAATATTATGGAGATATAAGAACTGTAGATGTTACAGTAAGGAGAATTAGAGAAAAAATCGAAAAAGATACTTCGAATCCAAAGATATTAATAACTAAAAGAGGAGTAGGGTATTATATAGCAGCAAAATAGAGTGCCATAGAGACAAATGAGGAACGTGTTTCAAAAGCACGTTCCTTAAAAAATGTAAACAAATTTGCAAATTGTTGAAAAACTTTTGAATATAAAAAATTTAGGTTATTTTTCAGAAATACAACAACATAAGATAAATATTAAAAACAGGTAGTAAATAGAAGGGAAGAAATAAAATGAGAGATGTACAGCAAATTGCAGTATTCATTTTTGGTATATTACTAATTTTGCTAATAGGAATAATAATAGGAATGTTTATACCTAGAAAAAGGGGTAATTTCATAAAAAGAGCCTTAAGAATTACAGAAGGGAAAAATGTAGAACAAATAAATGTATTAAAATCAATTACAAATGAAATAGCAGATAATATAAATGATGTAAGTAGAGAAAAAAAGCAAATGGAAGCAATACTACTTCATATGACAGATGGAATAATAGTTTTCAATATGGAAGGAAAAATAACACATATAAATCCTGCTGCAATTGAGTTTTTGAAAATATCTGAAAAGGATAATAACTTCGAAAAAATATTTAACAAAATTAATATTGAAATAAATTTAGAAAAAATAGTATATCTAGAAAATTGGACATCATCAGAACAAAGAGTACAAGTTGAAGACAGATATTTGAATATATTTTTTGCATCACTAAAAGATGAAAATGATAGACCATCAGGCATTATGGTAGTTATACAAGATATAACAGAACATGTAAAACTTGATAATATGAGAAAAGAGTTTGTAGCAGATGTATCACATGAATTAAAAACTCCAATAACATCAATTATGGGATATGCAGATACATTATTAGAAGGAGAATATGACAAAGAAACACAAGACAAATTTTTAAATGTAATATCTTCAGAAGCAAGAAGAATGGCAAAATTAGTAACAGATTTGCTAATTTTATCAAGATATGATAACAATAAGGTAAATTATGAAATTGTTGAATTTGATTTAGGAGAATTAACTAAAAAATGTCAAGAAAAATTACAAATAGAAATAGATAAGAAAAAGCAATATGCAGAATGCTTTGTTACAGCAAATGTCCCACCTGTATATGCTAATAAAGAGGGAATAGAAAGAGTAATATTAAATATTTTGACAAATAGCATTAAATATACTAAAGAAGGTGGAACAATAAAAATATATGTTGGTTTTGTATATAATGACGCATATATAAAAGTAATAGATAATGGAATAGGAATTCCAGAAGAAGAACTTGGAAGAATATTTGATAGATTTTACAGGGTAGATAAGGCACGTACAAGAGAATTAGGAGGAACTGGTTTGGGTCTTTCAATTGCAAAAGAAATACTAGATAAAAATAGAGGAAGTATAGATATAAAAAGTGAAGTTGGAAAAGGAACAGAAGTGGTTATTAGAATTCCAACAAAAAAGTAAAAATCAAAAGAATAAAAAATATTAATAACACATCAGAAAATGAGTTTTGCATACCTTTGAATAGATACAAAAATTTTAGTAAATAAGTGTAAAAATTAACATTTTGCAAAGTAGTGAAACTTGAAATAGAAAGGAAGTAAAGTAATGAATAATACAGTAAAAGAAATTTTAGAATGGGTTTTATGTATTGTAATAGCAGTAACACTTGCTATTTTAATAAGATATTTTGTAGGAACTCCTACAGAAGTAAGGCAAACATCAATGTTTCCAACTTTAAAGGAAGGTCAAAGGTTAATATTAAATAAATTACCAAAAACATTTGGGAGTATTCCTAAAAGAGGAGATATAATAACTTTTGAAAGACCTAGTAATAGTACTGCTACAATGGTAAAGGCAAGCTATAACAATGATCCAACTAATATATTTTCAGGTTTTACATATTATGTACTAGAAATAGGAAAAGAGAGTTTTATAAAAAGGGTGATAGGTCTACCAGGGGAAAGAGTCAAAATAGAAGATGGCAAAGTATATATAAATGATGCTCCACTTAATGAACCATACTTAGATGAAACTGTAAAAACATATGCAAAAAATGAAATTTTAACAGAATTTACAGTTCCAGATGGTTATATTTTTGCAATGGGAGACAATAGAACAGGTAGTACAGACTGTAGAGATTTTGGGTGTATTCCAATAGATAGAATAGAAGGTATTGTATGGATTAGAATTTGGCCATTTGATGTATTTGGAGAAATAAAATAAAGGAGAGAAAAATTGGTTTTTGAAAATCTTATAGGAAATGATAAAGCAAAACAATTATTAATTAAATCAATAAATAGTAACAACATATTACATAGCTATATTTTTGTTGGTATAGAAGGAATTGGTAAAAAATTATTTGCAGAAGAATTTGCAAAAGCAATTATGTGTATGCAAGAAAATAAATATTGTAATAATTGTAAATCATGTATGGAATTTAATAGTAATAATAATCCAGATTATATGAAAATAGAACAATTAGAAGATGCAAAAAATATTAAAATAGAACAAATTAGATTTATGCAAGAAAAGATAGCAGAAAAGCCAATTATTTCATCAAAAAAGGTATATATAATAGATAATGCAGATACTATGACTGTTGAAGCACAAAATTGTTTACTAAAAACTTTAGAAGAACCACCAGAATATGCGGTGATTATTCTAATTGCTTCAAATGAAAGTAAATTATTAAATACAATTAAATCAAGATGCATGAAAGTTCCTTTTGAGGCAATATCTGAGGAATGTTTAAAAATTTATATTGAAGAGAATATTTCAAAAGATGTTACAACTAATATGGTTTCAATGTGTGGAGGAAGTATTGGTAAAGCAAGACTAATAGAAGAGAGAAAAGAAATATATATAAATTTAGAGAATATAATTAACAATATATCGACAAAAGACTTAATAGATATTTTGAATAAATCAGAAATACTATATAAATCAAAAGATAATATACAAGAATTACTGGACTATATTAATATTATATTGTATAATAAAAATGATATAAGATATATAAACTGTATACAATTGGTAGAAGATGTAAAAACACGACTTTTGCAAAATAGTAATTATGATATGAGTATAGATAGACTTTTAATTAAGATGTGGGAGGAGATTAATGAAAAATATAGTAGGTGTTAGATTTAAAAAGCCAGGCAAAATATATTTTTTTGATCCAGGAAATTTAAGAATTTCAAATGGGAGTTTTGTAATTGTAGAAACAGCACAAGGAGAGGAATATGGACAAGTAGTTATTAGCAATAGACAGCTTCCAGATGAAAAAATAGAAAAACCTTTGAAGAAAGTAATTAGAATTGCTAATTATAAAGATGAAAAAAAATATAAATCAAACAAAGAAAAAGAAAAATCAGCTTTCAAAATTTGTGAAGAAAAAATAAAAGAACACAAACTAGATATGACTTTAATTGATGTAGAATTTAAGTTTGATAATAGTAAAGTTTTATTTTATTTTACAGCAGATGGCAGAATAGATTTTAGAGATTTAGTAAAAGATTTAGCAGCAATTTTTAAAACAAGAATAGAGTTAAGACAAATTGGCGTTAGAGATGAAGTAAAAAGAATAGGTGGAAATGGAGTTTGTGGCAGAGAATTATGTTGTTGCTCTTTTTTAGGAAACTTTGAAACTGTATCTATAAAAATGGCAAAAGAGCAAAATATGTCACTAAACCCATCAAAAATATCTGGAAACTGTGGCAGGTTAATGTGCTGTTTAAAGTATGAACAAGATGTTTATGAAGAAAAAATGAGTAGACTTCCAAAAATTGGTGCAATTGTAAAAACAGAAGACGGAGAAGGAATTGTAGAAGGTGTAGAAACTTTAAGAGAAAGAATTAGAGTTAAATTAAAAGATGAAAATGGGGAATTTTATTATAAAAAATATGAATCTCCTAATGTGAAAATAATAAAAAATATAGAAGAAGAAGTTTTAGATGAAGAAGAAAAACAACATTTAAAAGAGTTACAAGAATTAGAAAAATTGGCAAAGATAGATCAAACAAATATAGATGATGATGATTTTTAATCATTAAATAATAAATGTACTAATAAAATATAGTATAGATGTAGCATAGAAGGGTGGTGATATATATGGCATATAAAATAACAGAAAAATGTATTAAATGTGGTGCTTGTGCAGCAGAATGTCCTGTAGCTTGTATAGCAGAAGGTGACGATAGATATGTAATTGATCCAGAACAATGTATAGGTTGTGGAACTTGCAGAGGCGTTTGCCCAGTAGAAGCTCCAGAAGAAAGTGATAATTAATATAAATAAACAATAGGGCTGTCCTTTTCATGTGGCAGTCCTTTTTGTTGTTTGCAAATGCTCAATCCTTTTGGATTAACTACTATTTAATTTATATTCTTCTGTGTTATTAATATTTATTTTTATAAGTTTTTTACTGGCTACGCCAATCGCTCTGGGTCATGTCCACTTTGGGAGCTTCCCTGCGCAAAACTTATAAAAATAAATATTAATAACACAGAATATATATTATAATATCTCTAAATAGTTAATCCAAAAGGATTGAGCATTTGCAAACAACAAAAAAGATTGTCTTATCTATTTGATTTGTGATGTTTATTCTGCTTTGCTCTTTCTTGAAGGTATTAAAAATAGTGAGCCAACAATAATTGGTAAATAGAATGTATAAATTCTCCAGAAAAGAATAGATAAATTAATAGTACCTTCTTTAAAAATAGAGTTAAATAAAATTAAAAATCCGCCTTCAGCTCCAATTCCAGCTCCAGGAGTAGGAATAATAGTCATAAATAAAAGTAAAAATGCTTGAACAGGTACAATTTGCCAAAAATCAATACCAGAATTTCCAAAAGCTCTATAAACCATATAAGTTATTGAATAATATGCTAAACTTTGAATACATGATATTACAAAAATTTGTAATACAACTAATTTTTGAGAATTCATAAGTTTAAATTGTTGATTAAAGTTTGTTATACTAGAATCTAGTTTTTCAATCGTATTTTCTGGTTTTTTTATTATTTTAATTTTAGCCAATAATTTAATAACAGGAGTAGTAATCCAAGTTATAAACTTCTTATTAATTCCTGCTAAAATTACCACAACAATTAATAAAATATTTGCTAATATTCCTAAAATAGCAACCCACAAAAAATCCTTAAATAACTCTTTGAAAAAGTCTAATTGAAATATAACAACAACTAAAGTAAAAGAGACTAAAGCAATTTGTGTAATTATAAATTTCATTGCAAGAATAGACATAGAATCGCTAGCTCTTTTTCCAGTTTTGGTAAGCTCATATGCTTGCATAGGCTGTCCTCCAGAAGAAAAAGGAGTTATATTATTAAATAATTGTCCTATCATAGTTACTTTTATAGAATTAGTAAACTTTTGCTTAGGATATAACTTTTTTAGTGGGATATGTAAAGTTAAAGAATCACATAGCCATAGTAAGAATAGACATCCTAAACCAGCTAAAACCCAAACATAGTTGACATTTTTTAAAACATATATAATATTTTCTATACCATCAATACAAAACATATAAACAGTTAAACCTATAAAAATAACAACAATAAGAATAAAATTAAATATAGTAAGTTTTTTATCAGTTTTTTTTATTTCATTCTCATTTTCATTTTCGTTTGAAAAATTATTAGTATTCATATTACCCCCTATCTAAAACATCTGAAAATCCGGACTTTGGGGAATCCCAGAAATCCGGATTTTGCCAGACATAGTCATTTATTAAATTTATTCTTCTTTATTAGTAATTTCTTCTAGATTCAAAAGTTCTTGCCATCTTTTATCAACTTCTTTTTGGAATTCTTCAATCATCCATTCATTTCCTGGTTTGAACATGTGAGCAAAACGTCTTTGAGGTTTTAAAAATTCTTCAACAGGAAGTTTTTTAGCTGGTTTATATGTTATTTTATATTTACCATCAACAACTTCATATAAAGGCCAGTAACATGTATCTACAGCTAATTTATTAATTTGCATTAACATATCTGTAGGATATCCCCAACCTCTAGGACAAGGTGCTAAAACATTTAAGAAAGTAGGACCTTCAGTATATATTGCCTTTTCAGCTTTTTCATATAAATCTTTAAAATTATTAACAGCTATTGTTTGAGCAACATATGGTAAATGATGTGAAGCCATTATTTCAGTTAAATCTTTTCTTGGTTGCATTTTTCCAGGTACAACTTTTCCAGCAGGAGAAGTTGTAGTATCTGCAAAATGAGGTGTTGCAGATGAACGTTGAATGCCTGTATTCATGTAAGCTCCATTATCATAGCAAACATAAGTCATATCATGACCTCTTTCCATTGCACCAGATAAACTTTGAATACCGATATCATATGTTCCACCATCTCCACCAAAAGTAATAAATTTTGTATGTTCATCCTTAGGTAATTTTCCTTGTCTTTTCATAGCTTTGTATGCTGCTTCAGCACCAGAACATGTGGCACTAGCACATTCGAAAGCAGTATGAATGTATGAATCAGTCCAAGCTGTGTATGGATAAATAAATGTAGATACTTCCATACAACCAGTTGCATTTGAAACAACTGCGTGGTCTTCTTCTTTTAATGCTCTCATAATCATTCTAGCAACTGGTGGAGCACCACAACCAGCACACATTCTATGGCCAGATGTAAACCTTACAGGTTTGTTTGCAATGATTTCTTTTAAATTATATGCCATTTTAAATATCTCCTTTCAATTATTTACATTTTTTAATTTAATTATTCAGATGTATTGCTTGTAAGCAAATATAATTATTTATATTTAGATGTAAATATTAATTTTTAGTAAAAAACTAAATTTAATATAATATTGATTTGTTTGAAATAATTTAGTTCTAATTTATTTCAAACTAAAGTTACTTTCTTAAGCCAAAATATCTATATGGATTTTCAACTTTTATAGTTGATTTTGTATCATATTTTTTTGCAATTTCTTGTAAATCTGAGTAAACACCATGAATATCTTTTGCAGTAGTATCTCTACCACCAATACCATATACATAATTTACAGTAGGTACATGTATATTATTTACATACATTCCAGATGTAACATCTGTAAATAGTGCTCCACCAACAGAATTTAAAGAATCTGCTTTATCTAAAACTGCTACAGCTTTTAGATGAGACAAGGCTTTTGAAATTTCTTCAGCAGGGAATGGTCTGAAAACTCTTATTTTCAAAAGACCTGCCTTTATACCTTGACTTCTTAGTTCATCAACAACAACTTTTGTAGTTCCAGCAGTTGAATTCATACAAACTATAGCTATTTCTGCATCATCTAATTTATATTCTTCAAATAATGAATATTTTCTACCTGTTAGTTTTTCAAATTCAGAAGAAACTTGTTCAATTACTTTTTTTGCTGCTCTCATTGCTTCTGCTTGTTGATATTTATGTTCAAATAGATATGATTGTAAATCTAATGGACCTATTGCTATAGGTTCTTTTTTATTTAGTAGGTAATGTTCAGGTTTATATGTTCCAACAAATTCTTTTACTTTTTCATCTTCAATTAATTCAATATTTTCGATTGAATGTGAAGTGATAAAACCATCTTGGCATACTGTAAGAGGTAATCTTACATCTTTGTGTTCTGCTATTCTGTGTGCCATTATTAAGTTGTCATATGCTTCTTGATTATTTTCTGAAAATAGCATTATCCAACCACTGTCACGAATTCCCATAGCATCTGAATGATCATTGTGGATATTTAATGGACCTGATACAGCACGGTTTACTAAAGGCATTACTATAGGTAATCTTAAAGATGAAGCTATATATATCATTTCCCACATTAATGCAAGACCATTTGAAGATGTAGCAGTCATTGCTCTTCCGCCAGCAGCTTCTGCACCAATACATGCACTCATAGCACTATGCTCACTTTCAACTGCTACAAACTCTGTATCAACATCACCATTACTTACAAATGTTGAAAAATATTGTGGTATTTCTGTTGAAGGTGTTATTGGAAAGGCAGCAACTACATCAGGGTTTATTTGTTTCATTGCAACTGCTGAGGCTTCATTACCACTTAAACGTTCTCTAATTCCCATTTACTTTTCCCCCTCTTCTTTCATTTCTATTGCTCCAAAAGGACAAGTTTTGGCACATACACCACAACCTTTGCAATAGTCATAATTAAAATCTGTTCTTTTTTGATCTTTCCCTACTGGTATGGCATTATCTGGGCAAACAGGAAAACAAAGTCCACATTGTTTGCATTTGTCAGATAGAAATATAGGTTTTATACTTCTCCAATCTCCAGTTTTAAAATTTATGGCATTTCCAGCATCATATATGTCTCCACCTTGTGTCATTTCACATGCAGGAGAGTTTTTATTTATATTAACCATTTTTTAATCACATTCCCTTCTCAAGGCACAAATTGGTTGGAAAATTGTAATTATTTCTCAACTTTTCCTCCTTGTTTTGTATAAGTTTATTAAATACTTTATATATTTTGTATGAAATTAAATTTTTTTAACTTCCTTTAAAGACATTTGCAAAGCTTTCATATTTCCTTCTATAACTTCTGGTTTTTTTGCAAATTTGTGTTTAAAGGAACCTTTCATATCCTCTAAAAATTCTTCATCTGTCATTATTCCTGATACTTTTACTATTGCTGCAAGCATAGGAGTGTTAGGAAAGTATTTTCCTAGAGCTTCTTCTGATATTTTTCTTGCATCAATTGTATATACAGCCCCTTTGTAACCTTTTAATGTTTTGGTTAGGTAATCAACATCTTTTGTTGTGTTGATTATGATTGCACCACTTTCTTTTAGACCAGCAGTAACATTAACAGATTCTAATAATGTATCATCTACAACAACTACATAATCTGGTTCATATATGTTACTATGAATTCTAATTGGTGATGTACTAATACGGTTATATGCTGTTATTGGAGCACCCATTCTCTCTGGACCATATTCAGGAAATCCTTGAATATACTTGCCTGTATTAAATGCTGCATCTGCAAGTAAAAGTGATGCTGTTTTTGCACCTTGACCACCTCTACCATGCCATCTAATTTCAATCATATCTTCCATTAAAATCATCCTTTCTTTTTATTGTATAGTATGTTACTATACAACAAGGTCAATTTTCCTTGTGCTTAGATTATATGTTTAAATATTGATAATGTCAAGGTAAAAAAAGTTTTTAACAAAAACAAACAATAGTTTTGTAAAAACTATTGATTATTTTATAAAGTTGTGATATTATACTTAAGAATAAAAAATGAGATAATAAATTAGTTATTTTAGAAGTAACTATATTATACTAGGAGGTTTTTTATGTCTGTACAAAAAAAAAATAAATTAGTTGCACCAGTGGTTAAATGGGTAGGGCGGAAAAAGGCAACTATTATCTGAAATAAAAAAGTATTGTCCACAAAAGTTTAATACATATTTTGAGCCATTTATAGGGGGAGGTGCAGTATTATTTGAACTTCAACCAGAAAAGGCAATAGTAAATGATATCAATAAAGAATTAATAAATGTATATAGTGTAATACAAAACAATCTTGAAGAATTAATACAACAATTATCAAATTCAGAAAAATATTCAAATACAGCTGAATGTTATTATAAAATAAGAGAAATAGATAGAGATCCAAAAGAATATAATAAGATGACTGGTATTGAAAGGGCAGCTAGAATATTATATTTAAATAAAACATGTTATAATGGATTATATAGAGTTAATAGTATGGGAGAATTTAATTCACCATTTGGTAGTTATAAAAATCCTAGTATAATCAATGAAATTACTCTAAGAGCAGTAAATAAATATTTTAATAAATCAGATATTAAATTTTTTAACGGGGACTTCGAAAATGCTGTCAAAACAGCTAAAAAAGGTGACTTTGTTTATTTTGATCCACCTTATGTTCCAATATCAAAGACATCTAATTTTACAGGTTATAATGAAAGTGGATTTAATGAAAATGAGCAAATAAGATTAAAAGAATTGTGTGAGTTGTTAAATAAAAAAGGTGTTAAATTCCTATTATCAAATTCAGATTGTGAATTTATTAGAGAATTATATAAAAATTATGATATTATTGAAATTAAAGCAAAAAGAGCAATCAATAGTAATGGAAGTAATAGGGGATTAATAAGCGAGGTGCTAATAAGGAATTATGAGTAGATGTGCAACTAATAAAGAAGCTTGGCAATTATTATTTAAAGAATATAATATAATAGAAGAAGTTAATCAAAAAGGATATTTTAAAATAACAGCTAAAGATATAAACGAATATAGAGAAGCTAGACTAATGACAAAATTTGATAACTCTTCAAATTTGCCAGAAATATTTAAAAAGAATAAACTTAGCATATTACCAATAACAAGTAATAGTTACATGATTGCAAGATTTCAACTTTATAAAAAATTTGAAAAGATAGAAGAACAAGAAATCATTAAAATTAACTTCCCAGAGTATATTGAGAGTTTAGACTATAATAATATAACAAGTGAATCATTAGCAATTAATTGTGCATATATTACAAAAATTTTAGAACACTTTTTAGAAGAAGAGCTGGTACCTACTATTAGTGGTAAAATGGGGTCTGGAAATTTTGAATTTAAAGTAAATACAAATGCAGATAAATATATAAATGTACATGTTCAAAATTCAAGAATAGAAATAGATGGAGGTTATGAAGGAATAAATAGTTTTACTTTAATTGAAGCTAAAAATGTAATTTCAGATGACTTTATAGTTAGACAATTATATTATCCATATAGACTATGGAAAAGTAAAATAAATAAACCAGTTAGGTCTTTATATATAGTATATTCAAATGATATTTTTAATATTTATGAATATAAATTTGAGCACGAAGGAGATTATAGTTCTATTAAATTTGTAAAGAGTAAAAGATATAGTATAGAAAGTACACAGATAGATTTACAAGATATTGAAAAGATATTTAAAAATATAAATGAATTTATAGATGAACCAAAAGTTGCATTCCCTCAAGCGGATTCTTTTAATAGAGTAATAAATTTGTGTGAATTACTATTTAGTGGGGCAAAAAATAAAAATCAAATTACAGAAAATTATGCGTTTGATGAAAGACAAACGAATTATTATACAGATGCTGGAAGATATCTAGGCTTAATAAATAAACATAAAGATAAAAGTAATATAGTATTTACCTTAACTGAAGAAGGAAGAAGAATTTTGAAATTAAAATATAAGCAAAGGCAATTAGAACTTGTAAAGTTAATTTTAAAACATAAAGTTTTTTTTAATTATCTGCAACTATATTTAGAAAAGCTAGAAAGACCAACAGTTAGTGAAACAATACAAATAATGAAAAAATCTAATCTATATAATGTAAAAAAAGAAAGTACATATATAAGAAGATCTTCTACTATAAGAGGCTGGATAGAGTGGATTTTAGATCTTACAAATATATAGAATAATTGTTACAATTATTCTATATAAAACAAATTAAAAACAAGGATGGTATATAAATGAAAAAAAACAGAAGAAAATCTAATTTAAAAAATGATAAAGGTTCAATATCAGTCTTAATAGTAGTTACAATATTAGGATTTGTAATAGTACTAATGGCAGTGTTTTCATTAATAATGGCATTACAACAGGCACAATTAGAAAGTGACATAAAAATAAAAGAAATATATGGAGCAGATGTAAATAAAATAGAAGAAGTATATCAATCTATAATGTTAAATAAAGGAGCAACAGTGCCAGAAATAGAAGCAAGGTTATATCAAACAAATGGACAAGAAATATCAGAAAATGAAAGATACAAACAAATAGCAGTAACAATAAAAATTTCTAATAAAAAAGAATTAGAAGAAATAAATCAAATTATACTAAAAAATGAGAGTGGTGAAATAATAGAAGCAAATTCAGAGGTAATAGGAGACAAGCAATCAGATAAAACTTTTATAATAAATAAGAATACAAAATATATAGCACAAGTAGTAGCAACAACATATGGAGTAGAAAAATCATCTACACTAGAAATGAATATAGTAAAAAAAATATATGAACTAGGTGAGGCAAATGAACCTGTATTAGTAGATGGAATGAAAGCAATAAAATTTGAAGATCCCACAGATACACAAAAAGGTCAAAAAATATTAACAAATGATGAAGACTTACAATGGTATAACTATGGAGAAAAAAGATGGGCAAATGCACAAAGTAAAGATGGTAGTATGTGGGTATGGATACCAAGGTTTGCATATAAAATAGACATTGAAAATCAAAAAACAGATATAGTATTTTTAATAGGCACAACAGACCAATATTACGATAAAGAAGGAAATATAAAAACAGCAAAAAGAATTTCCGAACAAGAAGATGAATATATAGTACATCCAGCTTTTACAAACGAGAGTGACATACAATATGTTAATGGTGGTTGGGACAATGAGATTAGAGGTATTTGGGTTGCAAAATTTGAGGCTGGGTATGCTAGCGGAAACAATGATGTAAATGTTGTTAAAAGTAATATAAATTATACTCAAACAATGTCATTGGTAAAAGCGGTAGAGGCAGGAACAAGTCAAGATAGTAATCAAAGTGCTAGAAATTGGCTAGATGGAATTTATGCAGAAAAAGAAACACAAATAAAATATCCTGTATTTCAAGGGCTAACATACAGTATGAATTACATTAATGTAAATGATTCATATAATATCTCAAGAGCATTAACAGATGAAGGAAATATTTATGGTTTTACAAAAGATACAATAGACAGCCATTTAATGAAAAATAGTGAATGGCAGGCATGTGAATTTTTAGGTAAAAGTCAATATGGATTAGAAGGGGCAAGTATTGCAAAAAATAATATAAATATAAATAGTGGTAATAGAAAAAGAACACAAGCCTCTGGAAAAGAAGGAATAGATAGTGTATATTCAGTTACTGGATGTACTACTGGAGAAGAAGATGAAAAACAAACTACAATAGACAACATTAATAGTACAATAGAAAATACAGCTAAAGATGGAGTATATACTTGGAATCAAAAAACAGGTCAAAATGCAAGTAATAATGGAAACATATATGGTGTATATGACTTAAATGGTGGAGGAAAGGAAGAGATGGCATCATATATAGCAATAGAAGATGACGAAAATTTAAAAAAATATGCAGAGTCTTTGGCATATGATGGAGATAAACTAAAAACGACAAGTAATAAATATGTAACTGTATATCAAAAAAGTGAAGAAGAAAATCAAAAAAATGATATAGGTATTGGAGAATATAGTGATGGATTTAGAGTGGTGCTAATACCAATTTAGAGTAAAGAAGTGAAAAAAAACAACTAAAAAATAATTAACTTGCATTTTATGTTAATTTGTAATATAATATAAATAGTTACTTTTATGGAATCATAAAAATTAAGGAGGATACTCTATGGAAATCATGAATGTAAGAATTGAAGATGTAACTGCAAAATTGGTGGGGCAAGACAACGACAACTTTGTTGTGAAGGTGTCTTTGCGGGATGAATACGATAGTGTTGATTGGAGTTTTAGATTAGAAGACCAATTAGATCTTCAAAGGTTGATAAAACTTATGAACTATACAGAATCACATCAGCTAGAAGACTTAAATGGAAAGATAATCCGCAAAGTGAAAATTGGTAGTTGCTTATATGGTTTTGGTCATCCTATCGAAGATAAGTTTATTTCGCTTTTGGCGAAAGAGTGTAAGGAAATTAACGAAGCGGAGTTTGCAAAGATGTATGAGGACTATGACAAGTAAAGTTACATTTACTCCTTACAATAGGGTTTCTATAATAGAAACCCTATTGATTTTTTATATGACTTAGAAAGTATAACAAATGGTTATACTTTCTAAGTCATATAAAAGTTCAGCAAACATTCCACGCAAGATTACTTTACATCTATAATTTTAAAATCTCTAACAATAACACTAACTCCATCTTTAACTACAGTGTAAGTATTATTACCATTATCTGTAATACTAGTAATATCACTTAAATTAGTAAAATAATCTATAATAGAAATTCCAGTATCCATATTTGCCATTTTATATTTTAATAAAATATTTTCAATCTCATCTTTTACTATACTTTTTTCAGCAGAATTTTTATACTCTGTAGATGAATCAAGAATACTATTTTCACCAAGTGTATATTCAAAAGTAACACTTAATAATATTAACAATACAATAATAGTTATAGATAAAGAAATTAAAGTTATGCCTTTATTATTTTTTAACATATTAAATAAATCCTTTCAATAATATTAAAATAATTATATATTAATGTTTTAATCTTATCAATAAATAATAGAATTTGTAATAAATTTGTAATATTATTATAGTAACACAAAAAATGTTACAATTCACAGTTTATAAAATTATATATTTTAGGCAATATAATATTTATTTTAACGAAGTTTTTTACTGGCTTCGCCAATCGCTCTGGGTCATGTCCACTCTGGGAGCTTCCCTGCGCAAAACTTCGTTAAAATAAATATTATATTGCCTAAATAGAAATTGGGCTGTGAATGTAAGCAAAAAATAGCATAGACTAATTGGTCAATAGTATTGTAAAAGATAAAAATAAATAATAAAATTACAAAGATTTAATTGACTTTGTAAAATATAAGTTATAAAATGTTGAAATAAAAATATATATTATATTAAAATTTATATTCCTAAAGGGGAGAAACAAGAATGATAATATTATTAGATGCAATGGGAGGAGATAATGCTCCAGATGCAAACATAAAAGGAGCTATAAAGGCAATAAATCAAATAGAAGCAGAAGTATTACTAATAGGTAATAAAGAAATAATAAATAATAGAGTAAAAGAACTATATGGAAAAAATGAAATAGGAGAAATTTCACCAAGGTTAAAAATACATCATACAACAGAAACTATAGAAATGTGTGATATACCAACACAAGCAATAAAGCACAAAAAAGATTCATCAATGGTAGTAGGTTTTAACCTATTAAAAGAAGGAAAGGGAGATGTATTTATATCTGCAGGAAATTCAGGAGCATTATTAACAGGAGCTACTCTTTTAGTAGGAAGAATAAAAGGAATAGATAGACCAGCACTAGCAGGAATATTGCCAGCATATAAAAGTAGGTTAATGTTAATAGATTGTGGTTCAAATACCAATTGTAAACCAATTAATTTATTACAATTTGCACAAATGGCTACAATATATCAAAAAAATACATTTGGAAAGGAAAATCCAACAGTTGGGCTACTAAATATAGGAACAGAAGAAACCAAAGGAAATGAATTAGTAAGAGAATCATATGCACTATTAAAAGAAAGGGCAAATGAGTTAGGTATTAATTTTGTGGGAAGTGTTGAAGGAAGAGATGCCTTTTCTGGGGAATTAGACATATTAGTAGCAGATGGTTTTACTGGAAATGTATTCTTAAAAACTGTTGAAGGAATAGGAAAATTAGTAAAAAGAACATTAACAGAGAGTATAAAGAAAAATATATTTACTATGTTAGGTGCATTACCTGCAATGCCATCCATAAATGCACTTTCAAAAGCGATGGACTATAAAGAATATGGTGGAGCATTATTTTTGGGAGTGAAAAAACCAGTTATTAAAGCACATGGTAGTAGTGATGAAAAACTATTTGAGTTTACTATAAAGCAAGCAGAGCAATTTGTGAAAAATAAAGCAGTAGATAAAATGATAGAAGCATTTGAAGGAAAATAAATATTAATAACACAGCAGATAGTATAAGAGCTCTTAATAGTTACTAAATATTATAAAAAATTGTAATAAATGCTTGACATTTATAAAAACATATATTATTGTAAAGGAAAATAAAATTATGAGGTGAGAGGGGGTGTAATTATAATGACAAGTGAAGAAATATTTGAAAAAGTAAAAGGAATAATAGTAGAACAACTAGGTGTAGTAGATACATCAGTTACTATGGAAGCATCTTTTATAGATGATTTGGGAGCAGATTCTTTAGATATAGTAGAATTAATAATGGCATTAGAAGAAGAATTTGACACAGAAATACCAGATGCAGATGCTGAAAAAATAGTTACAGTAGGAGATGTAGTTGAATACATAAAAGAACATTTAGCATAAGATAAAATAATTTAAAATTGTCAAGGGAATATCCTATTTTGACAATTTTTTTTTATAAAAATACTCTTTATTTTTTTTTAGATATGGTATATAATGGGAGAAAGATAAAATTAATAGGTGGAAAATATATAAACTTATAAAGGAATGAGAGTAAAAATGGAATTACAAAGGTTGGAAGAAAACATAAAATACAAATTTAAAAACAAACAGTTATTAAAAAAAGCATTAACACATAGTTCATATGCGTTTGAAAACAAAGTAGAGAGCAATGAAAAATTAGAATTTTTAGGAGATAGCATTTTAGAATTCATATCTAGTAAATACCTATATGAAAACTTCCCTAAATTAAAAGAAGGAGAAATGACAAAAGTTAGAGCAACAATAGTATGTGAGAAAAGTTTATATGAAATAGCTAAAAAGCATAATTTTAGTGATTTCTTATATGTTGGAAAAAGTGAACTTCAAAACCATGGAAATACAAGGCAAGCAATAATGGCAGATAGTGTAGAAGCTGTAATAGCAGCAATCTATTTTGATTCAGGAATAGAAGAAGCAGAAAAATTTATTATAGAAAATTTAAAAGAGCCTGCATTAATAGCAAGTCAAAATGTAGGACAAAAAGATTATAAAACCGTACTACAGGAAAAATTGCAAATACATGGAGATGTAAAAATATTTTATGAAATTATAAAAGAAGAAGGTCCAGACCATGACAAGAATTTTACAGCAGAAGTAAGTTGTAATGGAAAAATATTGGCACAAGGAGAAGGAAAAACGAAAAAAGCAGCAGAAATGGAAGCTGCAAGAAAAGCTATACAAAAAATATAAAATAGTAATAGGTATAGAAAGCGAATAAAGCCAAAAAGCTATAAAAAAATATAAATAGTAATAGGTATAGAAAGCGAATAAAGCCAAAAAGCTATAAAAAAATATAAATAGTAATAGGTATAGAAAGCAAATAAAGCCAAAAAGCTATATAAAATATATAAATAGTATATCTATGGAAAACTAGAAAGGGGTAAGGCTATGAAAAAAGAATACATTATTCCAATATTTGTACCACACTTAGGGTGTCCGCATACATGTGTATTTTGCAATCAAGCAAAAATCAGTGGAGAGAAAAAGCAAGTTAGAGCAAAAGATGTAAAAGACACTATAGAGTATTACTTAAAAAATTTTAAAACAGATGATAAAAAAATAGAAGTAGCATTTTTTGGAGGGAGTTTTACAGCAATAGATATAAAATTGCAAAAAGAACTATTAGAAGAAGCATATAAGTATATACAAACAGGAAAAATAGATAGTATACGAATATCAACCAGACCAGATTGTATAGATAAAAACATATTAAAAATGCTTAAAAAATATAAAGTAAAAACAATAGAGTTAGGAGTACAATCAGCAAATGACTACATATTACAAATTGCGCAAAGAGGGCATACTTTTAAAGATGTAAAAAAAGCATCAAGGTTAATTAGACTATATGGTTTTACTTTAGGGCATCAAATGATGGTGGGGCTTCCAGAGAGTACAAAAATAGATGAAACAAATACTGCAAAAGAGTTGATTAAATTAAAGCCCAAAATAGTAAGAATATATCCAGTGCTTGTAATAAAAGGAACAGAGTTAGAAACACAATATAATAAGGGAGAATATGAACCACTTTCAGTAACACAGGCAGTAGAAAGATGTAAAGAGATAGCAAATTTATTTAACAGAAAAAATATAAAAATAATTAGAATTGGTCTTCAAAATACAAATGAGATTACAGATTCAGAAAATCCAGATAGTGAAGTTGTAGCAGGACCATTTCATCCAGCATTTAGGCAATTGGTGGAAGCAGGTCTATGGTATGATACAATTGTAGAAAAAATAAAGAAATTTAATGTAAAAGTAAAAGAAGTAGAGGTACAGGCAAATCCAGAAGATATTAATAACATTATTGGTCATAAAAAGGAAAATGTAACAAAATTAAGAGATGTGTATGAGGTAGATGTAATTGTAAAACCTAATGAAGATATTAAACAAGGCAAATTTGAAATAACAATATTAAAAACTTATGATGACATAGTAAAAGAAAAAGTAGAAGTATAAAAGTAAATAAAAAGGATAATAATCCATATAAAAGAAGTTTTGCTAAAATTAGTAAAATGGAGGTTATATGGATTTTATTAAATTAAGAAAAAATATATATGAATTATTTTTTATAATTCTTGGCTCTGGAATAATGGCATTTGGAACATCATTTTTCTTGCTTCCAAATCAACTTTCATCTGGGGGTTTTTCAGGAATTGCAACAATATTTTACTATTTAATAGGTACACCAATGGGAACAGTTATATTATTATTAAATATCCCATTAATAATTTTTGCATATTTTAGAATAGGAAAAGGTCTTGTAATAAAAACAATTTTGGGAACTACATTGTTATCATTATTTATTGATTTCTTTGATAAGTTCCCACAATTAACAAATGATAGATTTTTGGCATGTATATATGGTGGCATTTCAATGGGAATTGGAACAGCATTAATTCTAAAAGTTACAGCATCAACAGGTGGAACAGATTTACTTTCATATATAATAAGGTCATTTAAGCCATATTATAGGTCAAGCTCTTTGATCGTTATGGTAGATATAGTAATTGTTGCTTTAAATGTATTTTTCTTTAAAGATATAGAGATAGGGCTATATTCAGCAATTACAATATATTTAATGGGAAAAATGATAGACATTATTTTTGAGGGAATTTATTTTACAAAGGTTATGTATATAGTTTCAGAAAAATATGAGGAAATAGCTAAGGTAATTGGAGAAAAGGTTGATAGGGGAAGTACAGGAATTTATGCAAAAGGTATGTATACTAACCAAGAAAAGATGATGCTTTTTTGTGTAGGTACTAGAAATGAAGTAGCAAAAATAAAACAAATAGCAGTAAACATAGATAATAGAGCATTTATTGTAATATCAAATGCAAGAGAGGCTTGGGGAAAAGGTTTTAGAAAAAATGCTTAATAATAATTTTAATTTCGGCATTTTTAATATCAAGTTTTAGTGTAAAAAATAGCGTACACGACAGTCAAAAAGAGTACAATTTGTTGCATACACGAATATTAATATTTATTTTTTCAAAGTTCTTTACTGGCTTCGCCAATCGCTCTGGGTCACTTCCACTCTGGGAGCTTCCCTGCGCAGAACTTTTCAAAAATAAATATTAATATTCGTGAAAATTTTTAATAAACCTATTCTAAAACTTGATATTAAAAAATACTGAAAATTAAATAAAAATAAGTATTGTATACTGTAAAAAGGTGTGATAAAATTAAATAGAGAGATTGCATACAAATGAAGGGGATGAAAAAACATGGAAGAAGAAAGAGATGAAGAAATAATAGATACAGAAGAAAAAGGGAATGGAATAATAGATGATGTTGGATATGTAGCAAAGAAAACAGGCTTAGGAGTTGCTTCAGGAGTTGCTGGAATAGGGCAATCTGTTTTAACAGAAAGTGCAAACGAAATGGAAAAAGGTACAAATATGGAAGGCACAAAAAGTAAATTTGTTACACAAGCCTTTACAAATTCAAATGGTATAGCTCCAAATCCAGGAACAGCTATAGTAAAAGCACCTGGAAGAATAAAAAGAGCATTCAATATATTAAGAGATAAAAACAAAAAGTTTCCAGATAAAATGGTAGAAATATTTTTAAATGCTTCTACAGATGTTATAAATGATATGCCAGCAAAACAAACATATGATGCTGCAATGAACATGATAGGAAATATGAATCCAGAAGCAGGTGACAATGTAATGGCTGTAAATCAACTAATATCAGAGCCATTACAAAACATGCAAAAGGATTTAAACCAAGAAGCAACCAATTATGGTTCTGTAACACAAACAATGGGAAATGTAGGACAAGTAGTTGGGAATATGGTTCCTAGTATTACAGCTGCAGCAGTAACCAAGAATCCTCAAATTTCTCTTGCTGCAATGGGAATAAGTACAAAAGGTCAGTCAACAATGGAAGCATTGCAAAAAGGAGCAGATCTTAATGAAGCTGTCAAAATAGGTAATGGTAAAGCTATGGTGGAAATAGGAACAGAAATGCTTTTTGGTGGTGTAAATATATTTGGAAAAGGTGCTGCAGATGATATTATTGAAAGAGGAATAATAGAAAATGTAAAAAATGATGTTGCAAGAAAGATGGCAAAAAAAGGAGCAGATATTTCAGGTGAAGTTTTAGAGGAAACTATATCAGATATTATAGGAACAATGATAGATAAAGGAACTGTTGATCCAAATGCAAATTATACACTTAGTGATTGGAAAGATACAGCTATAACAACAGTATTATCAACAGTTGTATTAAATGCTCTTACAAGAGGAATTGGAGGCAAAGTAGATATAACTAAAAATGAAAATGTAATAGAAAATAATACAAATGACTTATTATATAGAGGTGAGCCAGTTAAACCAGAAGCAGCAATTTATGATGGAAAACCAGTTAAAATAAATACGTTAGAATATAATAATAATCAAACTTTAAACTCTGAAGAACATGGCTTTGCAAATAGTGAAAGATCAAATTCGATGGATATTGAAACTTCAAGTATTGGAAAAGTAGGTTTTTGGAGTAAAATAAAATCAATATTCCAAAGAAATAATAAAACTTTAGCATTGCCAGAAGCAAAAACTTTAGAGAAAAATAATGCAGAAATTCAATCAGAGGCTTTTGACTATAGCGACTTTGAACCACGAATAATAAATTTAGAACAAAAAAATATAAATCAAGATTTGTCATTAGACAAGGTAATAGAATTAGTAAAAGTTAGAGAAAATAATATTGGTGTAGCTCCAGATGTAGTACAAGCAATAAATGATATGTTACTTGGGAATAAATTAGAGCAAAAGGCTATGGAAATTATGCAGTATGATAAAAGAGCAGATAAAAAAAGTGCAACACTTAGCAATAATGAAATATCACAAATACAGGAAGCAATATTAAAGAATCCTAAGTTACAAGAACAGCTATACAAAAGAAGAATGACAGAATCAAAATATTCACCTATAGATTCATACATGTCAGTATATGTACAAATGTTAAATAATATTACTATGGGAAAATATGATATAAATAAATATAATAGCATAGAAGACATGTTGCAAAATAAAAATCCAAATTCAGAATATAAATCACAATCAAATGAAACAAACGTAAATCAACAAAATGTTAAAGTTGGAAATAATGGAAGGCAAATAAATGTAAATAATCTACTTAAAACTTTAAACTCAAATTTAACTATAGATAATGTAGTAGAATTATTAAAAGTTAGTAGAGAGGCTAATAATCCAAATGTAACAAAAGCAATAAATGAAAAGTTAAGAGGAAATAAACTTGTATCTGAGGCTTCTCAAATTATAAATTTTGATGATATGTCAACAAAGATGTATAACAATCTTCAAATTATGGATGTATTAAAAATGCAAAAAGAGATATTTAATAATACTAAGTTACAAGAAGTTTTAAATCAAAGAAGATTGCAACATAATGTACCCATAGATCCATATATGGCAGTGTATATAAAAGTATTAGAAAATATAAATGAAAATAAGTATTTCCAAAATAATATTGGAAAGGTACAAACAGATAAAACAATAGATTTAACACAAAATCCACAACTTACACCACAGCAACAACAAGCAATAGAACAAGAAGCAAAAAGACAACGAGAAGCAGGAATGAAAAAACAAGTAGATAAAACATTAGATTTAACACAAAATCCACAACTTACACCACAGCAACAACAAGCAATAGAACAACAAACAAGAAGACAACAAATAGCAGAAGAGAAAAATGGAACTGGAAAGCCACAACAGAATTCAGTCGAACAACAAAGAAGAGAATTTAGGAATGATTTAATAAGAAGGGCAGAAGCAAAAGATGTAGGCTGGTATAATTTTAATACTGTAGAAGGAGCAATTCAACAATATATTAGTTCATATGTACAATTAGCAAAAGAGGGAAATGTAAATCCATATAAAGCATTAGTAGAAATTGCAGGAAAACAGGAGAGTGGGCAACCTGGTAATATAGCACAACAGGATGCAATGGTAGCTGCATATAGAAAAAGGAAATATATTATAGATGAACAAAAAAATATTAATGGTGAACCAGACTTTATTCATATAAGAAATGGTGAATTTTTTAATTCTAGAATACCTATAACAGAAAGATTATACTTAAATCCAACTAGAGCCAATACAGTATTATTAGCAAATGAAATATTAAAGAAAATGGGAAAAAATCCAATATACTTAAAATTTACATCAGAACAACAAATGAATAGGTTAAGCAGAAATGAAAAAATTGTAATATATACAAATAATCAAGTTGGAAAAAATGGTGTAAGCAATTTAACACAAGTATTAGATGTAATTAATCAGATAAAAAAAGAAAATATGAATTTATTTAAAGGTTGCGAAAGTGTTAATCCATTTTTAAAAAGAGTAGAAGGAGTAGCAGCAATTGCACCAGATCCAAAGAATAGTAATTATATAAAAGCAGATGGAAAATTACAGCCAGTTCAACCGTCATATAATTCATTTTTAGCAGAAGCATTAAATGAAAGTGTAGAAATGGCAACAAATGAATTAACAAATGGTATAGAAACATACAAAGATCTACCATTTGATAAAAAATTAAGTAATTTATTAGCAACAGCTCCAGCAAAATTAGCAACTACAGTAAAAAAATATTTGCAACAATGTCAAAACAGAAACTCAGATTTAGACATAAAAGGATTACTTAAACCAAAACAAAATCAGATAGGTAGATAAAATTTTCTTTGAAATTCTTTTCATACAATAGGAAAGTCATACTGACTTTTCCTATTGTATAAAAAACTTCGCAAACATTGTGCACAAATTTTAAAAAAATTTGGCACAGAACAAATTTACGGAAAGCCAAAGAGAAAAGTTAAAGTTATGCTAATTTAAAGGCTTTCCGGTTTGTTCTATAATAGAAAAGCTTCGCTAAACGTTCCACACAAAATTGCTAAAGTAATTTTTGCGGGCGAACAAAGACGAGGCATGAAAAGTAATCTAAAAGGTCTAAATACTTTAATCATGCCTCTTTTGTTCTCCAAGCATATACAATAATGAAGGAGTAAAAAATGGAAGAACAGATATATAAAATAGAAAAAGGAAACTCATTTGAATTGAAAGACATATTTGACTGTGGTCAATGTTTTAGATGGAATAAACAAATAGATGGAAGTTATATAGGTGTTTTTGGAGAAAATGTTATAAATGTATCAGAAACACCAAATGAAAAGCAAATAATATTTAAAGGAATATGTCAAGACAACATAAAAAAGGTATGTACAGAATATTTTGACTTAAACAGAAACTATGAAGAAATTAAAGAAAGACTATCAAAAATAGATGAAAACATGAAAACAAGTATACAATATGGAAAAGGAATAAGAATATTAAATCAAGATTTGTGGGAAACCATAATATCATTTATAATATCAGCAAATAACAACATACCAAGAATAAAGGGAATAATAGAAAGAATATCTGCACAATATGGTCAAAAAATACAATACAATGGAAAGCAATATTATACATTTCCAACACCAGAGGAGCTTTCTAAAGCAAAAGTTGAAGACTTAAGAAAATTAGGCTTAGGTTTTAGAGATGTAAGAGTATATGAAACAACACAAATGGTAATAAATAAAAAGGTAGACTTAAAAGAGTTGCATAAAGAAAAAGATTTTACAATAGTAAGAGAGAAATTACTTACACTTTCTGGGGTAGGTCCAAAAGTTGCAGATTGCATATTACTATTTTCAACATTAAAAAGGTTTGAAGCATTCCCGATAGATGTATGGGTTAGAAGAGTAATGAATGAATTATACATAAAAAATGAAGATGAAACAAAAGTAAATAAAAAGCAAATAGAAAAATTAGCATATGAAAAGTTTGGAAATATAGCTGGGCTAGCA
The DNA here is from genome assembly GCA_947642455.1 of uncultured Clostridiaceae bacterium. Lineage (GTDB taxonomy): Bacteria > Bacillota > Clostridia > TANB77 > CAG-508 > UMGS1663. The sequence goes on along the minus strand of CANRSN010000001.1, from coordinate 42,524 downwards.
CAACAATATTTATTTTATTGGAAAAGAGATAATACAGAGGTGGTTTCAAAAAGCCAATAAAAACTATTCATAGGTATTAAATTATCTGCTGTGTTATTGATATTTATTTTTACTGGCTACTTAGGTAGCATATGGGTGTTTCTATTGTAGAAATCTCATATGCAAAACTTATAAAAATAAATATTAATAATACAGCAGATTATAAATTTTATTTACTTTTGAATAGTCACACGTGCATATTTAGGCAGAATTTTTATTATAGAGAAGGGAATATATTAGATATGAGTTTTAGATTAATTTGTGGAAAATCAGGAAGTGGAAAAAGCAACTTTTGCTTTGATGAAATAGTAGAAAAGTTAGACAAAAATAATAAAATATACATAATAACTCCAGAACAATTTTCATATACAGCAGAAAAAAAACTTTTAGAAAAAATAAATACTGGAGCAATTATGGTTGCAGAAGTATTAACATTTGATCGTATGGCATATAGAGTTGCAAATGAAGTATATGGAAGCACAAAAACAAATATAAGTGCATCTGGAAAAGCAATGTTAGTATATAATATACTTTTAAACAAGAAAAAGGAATTAAAATTTTTAGGTAAATCAGATAAAAATATAGACATGGTTTTAACACAAATTACAGAATTAAAAAAGCATAACATATCTATAGAAAAACTAAAGGAGATAATAGAAAGTACAGAAGATAAATATTTGAAAGCAAAATTAGAAGACATATATGCAATATATGAATCATTTGAGCAAAACATAGAAAACAAATATATTGATGAAAATGATAAATTAGATATTTTGGCTCAGCAATTGGAAAAAACAGATATGTTTAAAAATACAATAATATACATAGATGAATTTGCAGGCTTTACACCACAAGAATACAATATAATAAAAGCACTAGCAAGAAAAGCAAAACAAATATCTGTAACAGTATGTACAGATGACTTAGACATGCAAACAAATCCAGATACAGACATATTTTATTCTAATAAAAAAACAGCTAGTAAACTTTTATATATGGCAAAAACAGAAAATATAGAACTTGAAAAAACAGTATTTTTAAAAAATCAATATAGATTTAAAAGTTTAGAGCTTGAACATTTAGAAAAAAACATTTATGAAGTAACAGCAGAGCCATACCAAAAAGAAGTCCAAAATGTATCATTATTTTTGGCAAGTAACAATTATTCAGAAGTTGAAAATGTAGCAAAACAGGCTGTTAAATTAGTAAGAGATGAAGGATACAGGTTTAGAGATATTGCAGTAATTACAAAAGAATTAGAAACATATTCAAATTTGTGTAAGGCAATTTTTTCTAAGTATGATATACCAGTGTTTATAGATGAGAAAAAAGAGCTTAGTAAAAATATATTGGTAAAATATATAATTTCTATACTTGACATTTTTACAAAAAATTGGTCATATGAATCAATGTTCAACTATATAAAATCAGGTATATTAAATATAGACAAAGATGATATATTTTTATTAGAAAATTATTGCATAAAATGGGGAATTAAAGGAAAAAAGTGGCAAAATGAGTGGAATTTTAAAGAGGAAAAAGAGTTACAAGAAAAATTAGAAAACATTAGAAAACAAATAGTAGAACCGCTTATCAATTTAAAGCAAAATTTGTCAGGAACAAAAACAGTAGAACAAATTACAAAAGAATTATATAAATTTTTAGTAGATAATAATATAGAGCAAATTTTGCAAAACAAAAAAAATGAGATGATAGAAAAAGATGTAGAAATAGCAAATGAATATGAAATTGCATGGAAAGTCATAATAGACTTATTTGATGAATTAATTTTAATATTTGGTCAAGATAAAACAACATTTGAAAAATATATAGAAATATTAAAAACGGGACTTGGAAGTAGTGGACTTGGAAAAATACCAGCAGCACAAGATCAAGTTACAGTAGGGGATGTAGATAGGACTAGAAGTCATAAAGTAAAGGCAATATTCATAATTGGGCTAAATGATGGCATTTTCCCATCAATACATAAAGATGAAGGCTTTTTAAATGATAATGATAGAAAAAATCTAAAAGAAAAGGGAATAGAGCTTGCAAAAGGTACATTAGAACAATTATATGAAGACAATTTTGCTATATATAAAGCATTTACTACAGCAGAAGAAAAATTATATTTATCATATTCATCTGCTAGTTTAGATGGTGCAACATTAAGACCTTCAATGTTAATTAAAAAGATAAAAAATATTTTTCCTAAATTAAAAGAAGAAAGTGACATAATATATACAAACTCAGAAATAATAACGGAAAAATCGACACTAGAAGAATTAATAAATAATTTGAGGGAATTTAGAGATGGCGAAAATATTGACTTAAAATGGATTGACGTATATAATTATTATATTACAAATGAGGAATATAAAGACAAATTAGAAATGGCATTAAAAGCTATAAATTATGAAAATGTTCCAGAGGTTATATCACAAGAAAATATAGATAAATTATATGGAAAAAAGTTAAATACAAGTGTATCAAGACTAGAAAAGTATAGAGCTTGCCCTTTTTCATATCACTTAACATATGGCTTAAAATTATCAGAGAAAAATAATTTTAAAGTAGAAGCAATAGATACAGGGACTTTTATGCATGAAACTATAGACGAATTTTTTAATAGAACTAGGGAAAATGGTATAAATATTAAAGAAATATCAGAAGAACAAATTGAAAAAATTATAGAACATATAGTAAACGAAAAGTTAAATTTAGATAAAAATTATATTTTCACAAGTACAGATAAATATAAATTATTAGCAATGAGGCTAAAAAAGGTTATAACAAAGTCAATGAAATATATATTAGAAACACTAAAAAATAGTGACTTTGAAGTCTTTGGAAATGAACTTGAATTTAAAGAAGGAAAAACTTATAAGCCAATTAAGCTAAAACTAGAAAATGGTAGAATGGTTGAAATTACAGGAAAAATAGATAGAGTAGATATAGCACAAATGCCAGAGGAGACTAAAAGTGATAATTATAATCAAGCAGAAAATAGTAAATCAGAAATAGGAGATAATAATAAAAAATATATAAGAATAATAGATTATAAATCTTCTATAAAAGACATAGATTTAGATCAAGTAGTAGCAGGTTTGCAACTTCAACTTTTAACATATTTAGATGCAACTTGCAAAATAGAAGATGTATTACCAGCAGGTGTACTATATTTTAACTTAATAGATCCAATAATAAAATCTAAAAAACAATTAACAGATGAAGAGATTGAAGAAAAACTAAAAAAACAGTTTAAAATGAAAGGCTTAATTTTAGCAGATGTAAAAGTTATAAAAATGATGGATAAAAAACTGGAAGCAGGTTATTCAACAATGGTTCCAGCATATATAAGTAAAGATGGAAAAATAAGCGAAAAAAGATCAAAAGTACTTACAAAAGAACAATTTGAACATCTGCAAGAGTATACTCGAAAGTTACTTAAACAAATATCTGAGGAAATATTGTCAGGAAGCATAAAAATAGAACCATATTATAATACGAAAAATAAAACTATGCCATGTAAATATTGTAATTATAAATCAATTTGCCATTACTAGAAAAAGTGAATACATTCTAACAGTGAGAACGATCTTTGGGTTCATTTTTAGAGCAGTTGGGGTTGACCTTGCTACTGTCATCCCAACTGTTCGAGAAATGGTCATAAAATTTGTTTCCACTGTAGTTATATAATAGAAAGGAAAATCAGATATGGTACCTAAAAAATTAGAAAAAGGTGACAAAATAGGAATTATTGCACCAGCAGGAACAATAAAAGAAGAAGATTTAGAAGTCGTAAACAATTCAATACTATTAATGGAAAGTTCAGGGTTTCAAATAGAATTTGGAAAATATGTATTTAGTAACTCATTGGGATATACAAATACAGGAAAAGAAAAAGCAGAAGATATAAACAACATGTTTAGAAATCCAGAAATAAAAGCCATATTTTCAGTAGCAGGAGGTTCTGATTCAAACAGTACATTTGAATATTTAGATTATGAATTAATAAAAAATAATCCTAAAATTTTATGTGGATTTAGTGACATAACATCAATAACAAATATAATAACACAAAAAACAGGATTAGTTACATACAATGGTGCGACATTTAAGTCTTTAACATCTTGGGCAACGCCATATGCGTATGAGCAAGTTATAAAAAGGTTTGTAGAAGGTTCAAAAAGCCTTAAAGAGCCAGATGATGAATTTATTGTTATAAAAGATGGGGAAGTAGAAGGAAACCTAGTTGGTGGAAATTTATCAAGAACAGCTAATTTAACAGCAGGAAAATATTGTATAGATTTTAAAGACAAAATTCTATTTATAGAAGAATTATGTCTAGAAGCTCCACCAGAAGAAGTTAATTATAATTTATATCGTATGAAGCAAAATGGAGTATTTGAACAGATAAAAGGTATATGGGTTGGAAATTATGATGGAAGTGTAGCACTAGAAAAAATATTGTTAGATGTTATAGGTGAAAATGTAAAAATGCCAATAATAAAGTCTAATAATTTTGGTCATACAGAAAAGAAAATGGTAATTCCAGTAGGAGGAAAGGCAAAAATTGATACAAAAGCAAATAATGTCATACAATTAATATAAAAGAAATAGTTGAGGTAAAATTATGGATTTGTCAAATGAAAATGTTATTCATATAAAGAATGGCAAAGTACAATATTTACAATTTAGAAAATTACTAGAGTATAAAGATAAAATAAATCATGCATATTCTTTAGGAATAGAAAATAATTTTAGAACAGCAAAACCAAATAAAGAAAATGTAAGTGTACAAGCATATAATAAAGCGATAAATGACTATAAAATATTGTGTAGCAATATGGGAAGTAATTATATAAATTTGGTAAAAACAAATCAAGAACATACAAATAAAGTAAAAGTTGTAAAGTCAAAAATAAAAAAGAATGAGCCAGATATTAATTTAACTGAATACGAAAAGACTGATGGGCTAATTACAAAAGAGAAAAATTTGATATTATCTACTACAAATGCAGACTGTATTTTAATGTTGTTTTATGACCCAGTTAAAAATGTAATAGCAAATGTGCATTCTGGATGGAAAGGAACCTTACAAAGAATTTCTGTAAAAACAATTGAAAAAATGTATCATGAATTTAATTGCAATATTAAGGATATTATGGTTTGTGTTTGTCCAAGCATCAGAAAATGTCATTTTGAAGTAGAGAAAGATGTAAAAGATATGTTTATTAATGAATTCAAAAGTTTAGAGAATATACAAGATACAATAGAAGAGACTGTAAAAAATAAAAAGTGGCATATAGATACAGTAGAAATAAATAAAAAAATGTTAATTGAAGAAGGAATAAAGTCAGAAAATATAATAGATAGTGGAATATGTAGTGTTTGTAATTGTGAAATTATTCATTCATATAGAGTAGAAAAACAAGAATATGGATTAGAAACTGCACTAATTGAATTAAAATAATATACTGTTTAGTTTGAGAGTATAGGAGGAAAAATGTACGATAATTGGGAAGAATTAGAAGAATCAATAAAAGGTTGCAATAAATGTAAATTATGTACAAACAGAAGTAATATAGTTTTTGGAGATGGTAATAAAAAGGCAGATATAATGTTTATAGGGGAAGGACCAGGAGCAGACGAGGACAAGCAAGGGATACCTTTCGTCGGAAAAGCAGGACAGCTAATGAATAAGGCTTTTGAAGGGATAGGAATAAAAAGAGAGGAGGTGTATATTGCAAATATAGTAAAATGTAGACCACCTTCTAATAGAGTTCCAGAAGAAGATGAAGCTATAAGTTGTTTGAATTATTTAAGAAATCAAGTTATTTTAGTAAAACCTAAAATAATAGTTTTGTTAGGTAGTACAGCATTAAAGAATATCTTAGGAAAAGAATATGGAATTACTTCAATGAGAGGAAAATGGATAGAAAGAAAAGGAATTTTATATATGCCAACTTGGCATCCAGCAGCTCTGTTAAGAGACGAAAATAAAAAACTGGAATTTTGGAAGGATTTAAAACAAGTTAAAATTAAAATGAACATAGGGTAGGTACGTTTTGTTCATATTTAAAATAGTAAAATATAGAGTGATTTAGCTAATACTTTTATAAAAATGATATTGAAGAATGTAAATTTATTATTTTATAAAGTGTTTTTAAAAACGGACAAAAAGGAACATACTATGTGTTAGTAGAAAAGGAGTAGAGTATGAAAAAGATAGGAAATGTTTTATGGGGAATAGTATTTATATCAATAGGAATCATTTGGGGGCTAAATGCCTTAGGAATAACGGATATTGATATATTTTTTAAAGGATGGTGGACTTTATTTATAATAGTTCCATGTTTTATAGGTTTATTTACAGAGAATGGTAAACTAGGAAATCTTATAGGTTTATTTATCGGTGTTATGTTATTAGGTTGTGCACAAGGTATAATATCATTTTCAATGATTTGGAAACTAGCAATACCAGCTGTATTAGTCATTATAGGTTGTACTTTTATATTTAAAGAGTTGGTAGCTTCTAAAATAAATAAAGAAATAAAAAAGATTAATCAAGGTAGGAAAAATGGAACAGAGTATTGTGCTACATTTGCAGGTCAAAATATAAATTATGATGGTCAAGAATTTGAAGGAGTAGATTTGTCAGCAATATTTGGGGGAGTAAAATGTAATTTAAGGAATGCCAATATTACACAAAACCAAGTTATAAATGCAAGTTCAATTTTTGGCGGAATTGAGATTTATGTTCCTACAAATGTAAATATAAAAATAAAGTCTACTCCAATATTTGGTGGAGTAAGTGATAAATCTATAAGAAGTGTAAACGAAAATGCACCTACAATTTATATTAATGCATTTTGTATGTTTGGAGGTGTTGAAATAAAATGAAAGGAATTCAAAAAGTAATAAAGTATATAGCTATAGCATTAGCAATGTTTATTATTATAAATATATGTGGTGGTATATTATTTGGTTTATCTATGATAGCAGCAATATTTGGCTTAGATGAAGGCGAGGATATACCTGAAAGTGAAAGAATTACACAATTAGAAGATATTAAGCAAATAAAAAAATTGGATATAGAAATTAAATTTGCAAAACTTAGTATAAAACATGGAGATATGTTTAAGGTAGAAGCAAATGATAAAAATATTTATTGTAATAAATCAGGTGACTCTATACAAATAAGAGATAAAAACAATAGTTTAAGAAGTAAAAATAAAGAAGTTATAATTTATATTCCAGATGATTTTGTTTTTGAAGATGTAAATATTATAGCAGGTGCTGGAAAAGTAGATGTAGAATTTTTATTAGCCAAAAATTTAAGTTTTGATATAGGGGCAGGTTCAGCTGTAGTAAAAGAATTAACTGTGCTAGAAAAGGCTAAGATAAATGGTGGAGCAGGTAACTTTGAAATACGTTCAGGATCTATGAATAACTTAGAACTAAATGTAGGGGCAGGAAAGACTGAAGTAGAATCTGAAATCTTAGGAAATAGTAAAATTGAGGCAGGAATAGGAAAATTAGATCTTCACTTAATTGGCGATGATTATAGAATTGAAACAGAAAATGGAATTGGAGTAGTAAAAATCAACGGAGACACAGTAACAAGAGAGTCTAAATATGGAGATGGTAACAATCTATTAAAAGTAGAAGGTGGAATAGGTTCAATAGATATTAATTTCAAAAATAGGTAAATATAATATCAGAGAAAAGAGTACAATTTGTTTTAATTCATAGATAATTAATATCTATGAATTGAAACAAATTGTACTCTTTTTTTTCGATATTATATATGAACACTTGAAAAATCTAAATAAGTATAGTATAATAGAAACGGAATATGTAAACTTTTATCAAATTAATTAGGAGGAAACACTATGAGAATTAGCAGATTGTATGAAAAAGCGCATCAAGAAAGAGTAGAAGAATTAAAATTTGTACTAAATATCTACTTTGAAAATGAGTTTATAAAAGCTCACAGACCATGGCGGGCAGTAATTGGGAATAAGAAATGTAGACCAATACCAATTCATAGAAGTATACGTTTTCCTAGAAAGGAATACGAAGGCTCAAATATGTTAGTATGGCCAAAAATGGACGAAGAAACATTGAAAATGGAACTTGAAAATCTTGGATTTGTTATTAAAGATTATAAAAATATTAACGAGGAATTAAAGGGATTAGGAATTAAGATTATAGCTGATAAAATTTCTATTTCTGTATCTCCAATTGAAAAAGGAAAAGAATTAACCTTTGCTCAAGAATGGGTAAAGAAAATTAATCAATCATATTCAGAGTATTGTGCTAAAGAAAAGAGGTTGGCGATGTCAATATATTCTGAAATGATGGTAGAATTGGGGAAGAAATCTACAAAAGAAATAGAGCTTCGTAAAAATAAAGAGCTTTTGTTTTATGGGTACAAACAAAATTATACAGTAAGCCAAAAATGTAATAAATATATAAACAGATTTATGAGAGAAAATGGCGTGAGAGAGTGTTTTGAAGATGGTGAATATAAAGGCATCATTGCTAGTATTTACACATTTTACTAATTAAAAGATAACATGGTAGAAAGATAATTTTTCTACCATGTTTTTATATGCTATTAAAAAAAGTAACTATTCAGATGCCTTAAACTATATGCTGTGTTATTAATATTTATTTTTAGAAGTTTCTTACTGGCTTCGTGGGTAGCTCTGGGTCGCGTCCACTTTAGGAGCTTCCCTGCGCAAAACTTCTAAAAATAAATATTAATAACACAGCAGAATATAAATTTTGCTTACCTCTGAATAGTTACTAAAAAAATACCAAAAAAGGTCAAATATATTGACAACTAAGAGAAAAAAATAATAAAATATAGAGGAATTTTAAATAAAAGGAGAAAGTCAGAGTGGAACAAATAGAAGAAAAATCAAAATACTGTTTAAATTGTAAAACAAAACCATGTCAAAAGGGGTGTCCTTTAGAAAATGATATTCCAAGCTTTATAGAAAATATAAAAAATGGCAATTATGAAGAAGCATATAAAGTATTAAGTAAAACAACAGTACTTGAATCAATATGTGGAAGAATATGTCCACATATGAGTCAATGTGAGGGAAGTTGCATAAGAGGAATTAAAGGTTTGCCAACAGACATAGGAAGTTTAGAGGCTTTTATAGGAGATTTAGCAATAAAAAATAAATACTCTTTTGGTGATGATAAAAAGACATTAATAAATAAAAAGGTAGCAATAATTGGAGGTGGACCTTCAGGTTTAACATGTGCAGCATTTTTAGCAAGAAAAGGTGCAGAAGTAACAATATATGAAAAATATAATGAATTAGGTGGAATATTGATACATGGAATACCTAATTTTAGATTAGATAGAAATATAATAAAAAGCACAATACAAAAAATAATAGACATAGGAATTAAAGTAAAATATAATATGGAGTTAGGAAAAGATATATTTTTACAAGAATTAAAAAGTCAATATGATGCAGTATTTTTGTCAATAGGAGCGAATATCTCTGGAAAAATGGGAATAGATGGTGAAAACTTAAATGGAGTATTTGGAGGAAACGAACTTTTAGAACATAATATACATCCTAACTATGAAGGGAAAAAAGTAGCAATTGTAGGTGGTGGCAATGTTGCAATGGATTGTGCAAGAACAATAAAAAGGTTAAAAGCTAAAGAAGTATATGTAATATATAGAAGATCAGAAGAACAAATGCCAGCAGAAAAAAAGGAAATTGAAGATGCTAAAAAAGAAGGAATCAAGTTTTTATTCCAAAACAATATAGTAAAAATATGTGGAAATAATGAGGAAAAAACAGTAAATAAAATAGAATGTATAAAGACTAAGCTAGTAAATAAAGAAGGAGAAACTAGAGCCATTCCAGTAGATATTGATGGAAGCAATTACGATATTCAGATGGATTATGTAGTTATGGCTATAGGTTCAAAAACAGAAGATAATGTTGTACAAGGCTTAAATGTAGATTTAAGTTCTAGAGGCTATATTATTGTAAATGAAAAATATATGACTTCAATTAAAGGTGTATTTGCTGGTGGAGACTTAATAGGACAAAAAGCTACTGTTGCATGGGCCGCAAGGTCAGGAAGAAATGTAGCAAATGAAATAGAGGGATTTTTGGGACGGAGCAAATCGGGACAAAAATGTCCTAAAAGGGACAGACCAATGTAATATTAATAAAAAATATTACATTGGTCTGTTTTTTTTGCGTAGAACAACGATGGCATTAAAAGTAACCTAAAATATCAAAATATTTTTATCTGCCATCGTTGTTCTTATCTATTGTTACATTGATCTGTCCCTTTTAGGACATTTTTGTCCCAATTTGCTCCGTCCCATTATTTACAAGTTTTAATAATTTATTAACAACTGTACTAAAAATATTAACTTTGTAAGGTTGTAAGTATATATTAGAATTAATATTGTCAAGTTTCTCAGAAAGTTTAGTCATCATGTTAATATAATAGTTATTAAAGTAAGAATAGTCATCAGTTGTGCCAATAATATCTTTGTAGTTATATAATTTTTTTCTATATTCTTCAACTTCTGTAGCAGAATATACATTGTTAAACTTAGTATTAAAATATGAAGTTAAAATTAAATTTTGAGTAGTTATAAATGTATTTTGTATAATGTTTTTATATTTTAATATTTTGTGAGAATATTTAGAAATTAACTTTTCGGAAAGATTATTATTTTCTTGAAGTATATAGTTAATTTTTATTATTTTTTCTTCTACATTAAGGATTTTATCAAAGTTATTTTGTACTATGTAGAAAGTTTTTTCTCCACACAAATTTATAAAACTATTTTTAAAGTTATCATTACTATATAAAGTACTATCGAATAAAACCTGTTCACCTGTAATGTAAGCCATTTGAGTAATTAGATTACAGATAATAGGATAGCAATTTGGACTAATTGTAGGCATTAGTATACCATAATATTTGACAATATCTACTTTACTTTTTAGGGCTTTAGATGAAATTAGTTGAACAGCAGCTTCATTTAATGCCATTCCATAAACTTTGAAATTTGTGAAGTCGCATAAACCTAGTCTATATAAGACATTTTTTTTGTCTTTTAGTTCTTGATAATAGTGTATAAATTCATGAACAGCATATACTTGCATTTCTTCTATAGAAAGACCTTCTTTAAAATAGATAGAAGAGTTTTTGTATAAGTAATTTGCTTCTGACATTCCATCAGGAATTTTGGCAATATACATAGGCACTCTAGCTATTCTTACAAATAAGTCATTTTGCTTTAGCCCATAAAATATAAATGTTGTTGTTAGTTTCTCAGCAACAAATTTGGCTATTAAAGTTATCGTTAGTGTATCTACAGGTTTTACTATTGTAATACCATCTTTTTTTAAATCATTTTCAATATTTGTATTATTCATAATTTTCTCCTTAGATTAACTCTATTATACAATATCATTTATAAAGAGTGAATTACAGAAGTATTAAACTTATATTACATTTATATTACATTATTAGTTAAATATTTACAATAATATTTGTATTTGCTATAATAAAGCCATATTTAAAAGAAAGAGGGAAGAATTATGGCAGGTTTATTTAAAAATATATTTCAAAATAAAGATGAACAAATAGCTAGTAAATCAGATGCACAAAGAAAAGTTTATACAAATGAAGACATATTAAGGGCTTTAGGAATAAATGAGAAGCTAATAACAGATGAAGAAAGTAATATAACATTAGTACAAATGCTAGGGCTTGTTGAAAATTTTGATATAAATCAAATACAAAATCAAGAACAATTTGCTGAAGCATTAAATGCTTGTAGAAAACAAATAGAGGTATCTAAAGAAGGGAATATGGTTTTAGGGATTACAAGGAGAAATAAAAATGATTGTATCTTAGAACAAATGGAGTTAGGAGAAAACGATGAATTAATAAGAAACAGTACTTCTATACGAATAAATAGAGATGAAAAAAATAATTCAACTAATAAATATGTGTTTAATAGAGAATCTCAGTTTAAAAATGAAAATAATGAGTTTAAACTTGAAAATATTGTATATAGAGCAAAAACAAAGAAACAACCAGGAATTTATAATGGAGATATTACAATGGATATGATGAAAGATGACCATTATAATACTAAGCAGTGGGATTATGAGGAAAAAGGATATTCACAAGAAAATTATGATACTAATCTTGTAATAATGGAGGATCATGTTAAACATCCATATCCAGTAAGTAGAGCACAAGAATTTAGAAATAGTTTGAAAAAAGATTATGAAGAGTATACAGATGAAAAAAATAAATTAAATCCAGAAATAATAACAGATCAAAATATTTTAAAAAGAAATATATTAGAAGAGTTAGGAGTAAGTGAACAAATATTATCAAAGCCAGGTCTTTTAGTGGAATTAGAGCAAATGGTTGATTATGCTACTGGAGGAAAAAGTATTCAAACATCAGAAGATGTAGAAAAGGCATTACAAAATTTAAGAGAAACTACAGAAATAACAGATAATCAAGTATCTGGAATAAAAGCAAACAGAATATATTCAAGTACAAAAGGATGGTCTACTGATATAACAGAAGGTGTAAAAATAACAGATTTAAAAAATAATGAATATGAAGTTGAAAATACAAAATATGCACGTTCTTTTACAGATCAAAAAGGCGAATTGGATACAAAACAAGAAAGTATAAAAACAATATATAGAGAAAATACTGTGGATAATAGTATACTTGAAAAAACAGTAAGAGAGAAGAAAAGTCATAGAAAAACTCAAAATATTGAAGCTAACATTGAAGGATTATATAATATTAAGGCAAATGGACAATTAAATGATGAACAATATAGATATTTAACAGAAAATGTACCAGCTAAATATTCAGACTTACAAACAATGTTAGGAAATGAACAATATGTAGAGACTTGGAAAGATACAAGATCAAAAGAACAACAAATGAGAGATGATGCAGCTAAAGTAAATCATAGAGATGAAGATAAAAAAAGTAGATAAATAAATTCCCGCTGAACAACAGCGGGAATTAGGCACTTATTAATCTCCTATATTAATGTAACTAGAAGAAAAGATAAAGTAAAACAATAAAAATTAGAATATCTGTGGCTTTCATATTTTGCCAGCTACTAAAAAGAAAAATACTACCAAATGTGGGAAAAATACCACGGAGAGCTTGAATTGCAATAAATAATATAGCGACATAAAAAATGTTAATAAATATTAGAGCTAAATACCACATATAAGTACCTCCTAAAGATTATTTAAGTATATTATACACTTTTTTGAAAAAAAAGTAAATTATGTAAATTATGATTTGAAAAATACAAAAACTAAAACAGCAAAAAAGAATACAATTTGTTACAATTCATAGATATTAATTATCTATCTAGGCAATATAATATTTATTTTTAGAAGTTTTGCGCAGGGAAGCTCCCACAGTAGAAGTGACCCTAGGCGATTGGCGAAGCCAGTAAAAAACTTCGCAAAATAAATATTATATTGCCTATTGGCTTCTAATTTCAATCTATGAATTGTAACACATTGTACTCTTTTTTGCTGAAACTAAAAAATTGTGTTGCGAAAAAAGTCGACATTTGTTATAATGAAAGTGTAATTTTTTCGAAATAAGAAAATAATATTAAATAAAAGTTATAAAAGGAGGTATACATGGAGCAAGGATGTGAAAAATGTGTAGAGCAAAGACTGAAAAAAGAGACAAATGAAATACTAAAAAATTATTCTAAACAAAAAGACAATTTAATAGCAATATTAAATGACATACAGGAGAAATATGGTTATATTCCAAAACAATCGCAAATTGAGATTTCAAATTATTTATCAATTCCAATGGCAGAAATATATGGAGTTATTACATTTTATTCTAGATTTACAACTACCCCAAAAGGAAAATACAATATATCAGTGTGCATGGGAACAGCATGTTTCGTAAAAGGCTCACAAAGTTTATTAGAAAGAGCTAAAGAAAAATTAAATATAAAATCTGGTCAAACCACACAGGATGGTTTATTTTCGATAGATGAATTAAGATGTGTAGGTGCATGTGGATTAGCACCAGTATTTATGGTAAATGATGAAGTATATGGGAATGCAACTGTAAAGCAATTAGAACAAGTTGTAGATGATATTATAAAAAAAGAGAAAAATTAAATTTAGTTTAAAAGTGTTTAGAATTTTATGGATATTTGACATTAATAAATGGAATATGTTTAAAAAGAAATTTAAAAATGAAAGAAGTGAAGTTTGTGGAAAAAGTAAAATCAATTGGAGATATTGAAGAAATAAGAGCCAAAAAGAGAAGAGAGCTTGATTTAAGAGTAAATTTAAAGGCAAATACAGTTGAAAAACATATATTAGTATGCAGAGGAACAGGTTGTACATCTTCAAAATCTCCAAAAATAATTGAAAACTTTAGAAAATTAATAGAAGAAAAGCATATAGAAAATGTAAGAGTTATACAAACAGGGTGTTTTGGGTTATGTGCGAAAGGACCAATTGTAATAATAAGACCAGAAGATGTATTTTATGCACATGTTAAGCCAGAAGATTGTGAAGAAATTATAAATTCACATATAATAGAGGGGAAAACTGTAGATAGGCTATTATGTAAAGATGTTGATGGGACAACAGTAAAAAGATTAGATGAACTTAATTTTTATAAAAAGCAAAATAGAATTGCATTAAAAAATTGTGGAGTGATAGACCCAGAAAATATAGATGAATACATAGCTTTTGATGGTTATAAGGCGATAGAAAAAGTTCTTTTATCAATGAGCAAAGAAGATGTAATAGAAGAAATAGCAAATTCAGGTTTAAGAGGTAGAGGTGGAGCAGGTTTCCCAACAGGCAAAAAGTGGAGTTTTGCACAAAAAGAGAAATCAGAGCAAAAATATATAGTATGTAATGCAGATGAGGGAGATCCAGGAGCTTTTATGGATAGAAGTATACTTGAAGGAGATCCGCATTCAGTGTTAGAAGCTATGGCAATAGCTGGTTATGCTATTGGTGCAAATCAAGGGTATATATATGTAAGAGCAGAATATCCAATTGCAGTAAAAAGGTTAAAAATAGCTATTGCTCAAGCAAGAGAGTATGGACTTTTAGGAAAAAATATTTTAGATACAGGTTTTGAATTTGATATAGATATTAGATTGGGAGCAGGAGCATTTGTGTGTGGAGAAGAGACAGCTCTTTTAGAGTCAATAGAAGGAAAAAGAGGTCAGCCTAGAGTAAAACCACCATATCCAGCAAGTAAAGGGCTATTTGGAAAACCAACTGTAATAAATAATGTTGAGACTTTGGCCAATGTTACTAGAATTATAATAAATGGTGCAGATTGGTATTCAAAGATAGGAACGCAGACTTCAAAAGGAACTAAAGTTTTTGCCTTAGGTGGAAATGTGAATAATGTAGGATTAGTAGAAGTACCAATGGGAACGACTTTAAGAGAGATTGTTTTTGATATAGGTGGGGGAATTCCAAATGGTAGAGCTTTCAAAGCAGCACAAACAGGGGGACCATCTGGTGGGTGTATTCCAGAAGAGCACTTAGATACCCCAATTGATTATGAGTCTTTAGCTAAAATTGGTTCTATGATGGGATCAGGTGGCTTAATTGTAATGGATGAAACTAAATGTATGGTTGATATTGCAAGATTTTATTTAGATTTTACAGTTAGTGAAAGTTGTGGAAAGTGTACACCTTGTAGAATTGGAACTAAAAGAATGCTAGAAATTTTAGAAAAAATGTGTGAAGGAAAAGCAGAAGATGGAGATATAGAGCGACTAGAAAAATTAGCGAACAGTATTAAGAAATCGGCAATATGTGGACTTGGTCAAACAGCACCAAACCCAGTACTAAGTACTTTGAAATATTTTAAGAATGAATATATTGAACATGTTTCATATAAAAAATGTACAGCAGGATATTGTAAGGCATTATGTGATTTTCAAATTAATCCACAAATATGCAAAGGTTGTGGAATTTGTAAGAGAAATTGCCCTGTAAATGCAATAAGTGGAGAAGTTAAACAACCTCATTACATAAATAAAGAAGTATGTATAAAATGTGGCACCTGTGTAGATAAATGCCCGTTTAAGGCAATAAATAAGTAAATGGCAGGAACAACAGTAGCGTAATTTAAACATTTATTAGAGTTATAAAGGAGGAAAATATGATAAATTTAACAATAGATGGTAAGCAAATTGAAGTTAAGGAAAACACTACTATACTAGATGCTGCAAGGCAAAATGGAATAGATATTCCAACTTTATGTTTTTTAAAAGATATAAATGAAGTTGGAGACTGTAGAATGTGTATTGTAGAGGTAGAAGGAAGAAAAGGGTTTGCTACATCATGTATACAATTAGTAGAAAAAGGAATGGTTGTAAAAACACATTCTCCAGAGATTTTAGAAGCGAGAAAGATAATATTAGATTTGATATTATCTAATCATCATAAAGATTGTTTGACTTGTAGTAGAAATGGAAATTGTGAATTACAGGCATTATCAATGAAATTTAATGTTCAAAAAATAGAATATGAGGGAGAAATGTCAGAACATAAAATAGACGATAAATCACCTGCCATTGTAAGGGATTTTAACAAATGTATTTTATGTAGAAGATGTGTTGCAACTTGTAAAAATGTACAGGGAATAGGAGCAATTGATTGCATAAATAGAGGATTTAATTCATGTATATCTACAACATATGACCATAGTTTAAATGATGTAGATTGTACATTTTGTGGTCAATGTATAGAATCATGTCCTACAGGTGCATTAAAAGAAAAGGAATATATTGATGAAGTTTGGGCAAAACTAAAAGATGAAGATAGTTATGTTGTAGTTCAAACAGCCCCAGCAGTAAGAGTGGCATTAGGAGAAGAGTTTGGAATGGAAATAGGAACGAATGTTACTGGGAAAATGGTGTCTGCATTAAAACAAATGGGATTTAATAAAGTATTTGACACTAATACAGCAGCAGATTTTACTATAATGGAAGAGGCAAATGAATTTATACAAAGAGTAACAAATAATGGGGTACTTCCAATGATAACATCATGTAGTCCAGGCTGGGTAAGATTTGCAGAAAAAAATTATTCAGAATTGTTAGGTCATTTATCAACTTGTAAGTCACCTCATCAAATGTTTGGTGCATTAATAAAGTCATATTTTGCAGAAAAATATAATATAGATAAAAATAAAATAGTAACAGTTTCTGTAATGCCATGTATTGCTAAAAAGTATGAAGCATCAAGAGAAGAAATGGAAGTAGATGGGTTAAGAGATGTTGATTTTGTAATAACTACAAGAGAGCTATCAAGAATGATTAGACAAGCAAATATTGATTTTATACATTTAGAAGATAGTAATTTTGATAATCCTATGGGAGAAGCAAGTGGAGCAGGAGCCATTTTTGGTACAACTGGAGGGGTAATGGAAGCGGCTTTAAGAACAGCAGCAGATACTTTGGAGAATAAAGATTTAAAGGAAATTGAATATAAATCTGTAAGAGGAGAAGCAGGAACAAAAGAAGCAACTTTAAATATAGCAGGTAAAGAAATAAATGTTGCAGTAGTAAGTGGTTTAGCAAATGCTAGAAAGATAATGAATCAAATTCAAGAAGATAATAAAGAAAAAAAGAAATGCAAATATGATTTTATAGAAATAATGGCTTGTCCTGGGGGCTGTGTAATGGGTGGAGGTCAACCTATTAAAAATTCAAAAACAAGGGCTTCAATAGATGTAAGGAAATTAAGGGCAGATGCTATTTATACTATAGATGAAAAAAGTACAATAAGGAAATCACATCAAAATCTTGTGATAAAACAGATTTATAGTGAATTTTTGAAAGAACCAGGAAGTCATATTGCACATAAATATTTACATACTAAGTATAGCAAAAAGGAAAAATATGATATATAATAAAGAACTATAAGTGAAAAGAAGTCATAGATATGGGAGTGGCATATACTTTAAAAGAATAAAAACTTTCATATCTATGTGTGTCTTTGAGCGAAGCAAGAAAGGAAGGGATTTGATTATGAAAAATGGAAAGGTTGTATTAGTTGGAACAGGTTTTGTAGGAATGAGTATGGCATATTCTATGTTAAATAGGGGAGGAATTAATGAACTTATTTTGATAGATATAGACAAAGACAAAACTATAGGCGAGGAAATGGATTTATCTCATGGCTTACCATTTGCACCTCAAAAAATGATTATTAAAGCTGGAGAATATAGTGATTGTAAAGATGCCGAAATAGTAGTTATTACAGCAGGTGTAGCACAAAAACCACACCAAAGTAGGCTAGAACTTGCAGAAACAAATGCTAACATTATAAGGCAAATTACAAAAGATATAGTTGCAAGTGGTTTTGAGGGTATTTTTATTGTGGCAAGTAATCCAGTTGATTTAATGACATATGTAGTATTTAAGGAATCTGGTTTTCCAAAAAATAAGGTTATAGGTTCAGGTACTGTTTTAGATACAGCAAGATTAAGATTTTTAATTGCAGATTATTTAAAGGTATCTAGTAAAAATGTGCATGCCTATATTATGGGAGAACATGGAGATTCATCTTTTGTTCCTTGGAACCATACTTATATTGGATGTAAAAGATTGATTGATATACTAAAAGATAATGAATATCCTATGGAAGATTTAGAAAAAATTCATAAAGGTGTTATAAATGCTGCATATGAAATTATAGATAAAAAGAAGGCAACTTACTATGGAATTGGAATGTCTTTAAATAGAATAGTTCGTGCTATTTTAGATGATGAAAATGCAATTTTGACAGTCTCTACTTATCTTGAAAATGGAGAATATGGAGAAAATGATGTTTATATCGGAATTCCTGCTATTATAAATAAGAATGGTGTACGTGAGCTTATTAAACTAGAAATGACTACTGAGGAACAAGAAAAATTGGATAATAGTTGTAAATTATTAAAAGAAATGAGAGAGAACATTTCTTAATTATAAAGTATTGGGCTATAAATTGTAATATCATATATTTATATGTATATGTTTTTTTCTATTAAGTCTTGCCAATATTTTTGTGGCATAAATTGCATTTGTAGCCTACTATTTTTTCTTTCTTTAATAGATATAGTATCAAAAAAGGTTTTCCATAGTATTTGATATTCTTTTTCTTTTTCAGTTATATTAGGAATATTAAAATTTTCTGCCAACATAATATGGTATTCTTTTGTATTGTATAAAAATACCAAATTTCTGTTTTTATCATGTATAATAAAATTTTGAGTAGGCAACCTTCTAATAAAATGTTGCCCTAAGTTTTCGATAACATTGTTATCTGGGTGAATTGAAGCATAAAATAAATTATTGCCAACTTCTTGAAAACGTAATAAACCTTTTAGACGGTGTGCTTCACCAAAAACTTTTCTATGTAAAAAGTGTACTTTATTTACAAAGTCAATACTAAGCATCGTATTAATGCTAGGACCAATTATAAAACCATTTACTAGATATTGTACTATGTATATTTCTTTATTAATTTCATTGCTTAAAAAAGCATTATAAGCATATAGAAGAGAATAATAAGATATATTTTTTACAATACCATTAAAAATTCTTTGAGATTTTTCAAAATCGGTTTTTATTTGTTTTGTTGTATCTAATAAATTTGGAGTATAATTTTCTTGTGGGAAAATGGATATTGGAAGTTCTTTTTCTATATAGCTGTTAAATACAATTGTTAGTAAACCTTCGAAACTACCATCATACAAATATATATAAGAATTGGTTTTTAATAAATTTTTTTTACACATATTATGATCCTTTCATGTATATAAATTATGCAATTATATAACAATTTTGATATTACAATATTATAGACTGCCAGTTAAGCTTTTCACTTTATCTTCTTTTGTTGGAAGCAAATTTTCACAGTAAGAATTAGTATCAAATAAAGAAATTTGCGAAAAAGAAGAAATGTTACTAGATGATATTTTTTCTAAGAAAAGTAAATTTTCTTCTATAAAAGGTTGAGAAAAATATTTTATTTGGTCGAAATATTTGCCATCACATGTAATAAAGTACCTAGCACGTTTTAGTACAACTCTTAGTTTTTTTAGGTCATTAAAAGTAAGGTGAAATTCACGTCTAGCAGTAATAATTCTTTTAGCACAAATTACTCCAATACCAGGAACTCGAAGTAAAGTATTATAGTCTGCTTTATTAATTTCGACAGGAAAGCATTCTAAGTGCCTAAGTGCCCAGTCACACTTAGGGTCTAATAATGGATTAAAATTAGGATGTGTTTCATCAAGTAGTTCATCCATTGTAAAATTATAAAAACGTAATAACCAGTCTGCTTGGTAAAGCCTGTTTTCACGAAGCAGAGGTGGCTCTTTTAGAGCAGGTAAAGAGGTATCTTTATTTACTGCTACATATGCAGAGTAATAAACTCTTTTTAATTTTAGTTTTTTATATAACCCTTCTGAGAGTTTCATAATTTTTAAGTCTGTTTCAGGTGTTGCACCAACCATTAATTGAGTAGTTTGACCAGCAGGTACAAACTTTGGTTTATATATTGATTTTTCTTGGTTAGATATTGAAATGTTTTTTGCAATATAGCTCATTGGTGTAATAATGCCTGCTTTTTGTTTTTGTGGAGCTAATAATTTTAGGCTGTTTTCAGAAGGAAGTTCTATGTTGATACTTGTTCTATCTACTAAATGTCCTAATTTATCTATTAATTCTTGGCTACAGCCAGGTATAGTTTTTACATGAATATAACCATTAAATTTGTATTCTTTTCGCAAAATGTATATTGTTTCATAAAGACATTCCATTGTATAATCTGGGTTTTTTATAACAGCAGAACTTAAAAATAGACCTTCTATGTAATTCCTTTTATAAAAGCTAATTGTTAGGTCTGCAATTTCACGTGGTGTGAATGTAGCATGTGGAACGGAATTTGTACATCTATTAATACAGTATTTGCAGTCATAAATGCAACAGTTACTCATTAATATTTTTAATAACGAAATACACCTACCATCTGCTCCCCAACTATGGCAAATACCTGATACATCTCCATTTCCAATACCATCTTTTGTATTACTACGCCTACTGCCAGAAGAACTACAAGATGCATCATACTTGGCTGAATCTGATAATATTTTTAATTTATCTATTATTTCCATTAAAAGACCTCCGAAACTTTGTTTGCAATAGTATACTATATAATTTTGCAATTGTCAAACATTTTTTTGCTTTATTTTAAAATTTGATACAAATATTTAAGTTTCGGTATTTTTTTAATAGCAAGTTTTAGGCTTCAATTTATACTATACACAAATATTAATATTCTGTGTAAATTTATTAAATATAGCCTAAAACTTGCTATTAAAAAAATACGAAACTAAAAATACAAATAATATTGAAAAAATAAGCAAGTTTTGATATAATAAAAGAAGTAACATAAATTGTTCTATATATTAAGGAGGTAATCACAATGAGATTAACCAATGCAAGCACAACAGTAGTTAAGAATGGAAATCTGTATGAAGTAAACTTAGAGGGCGACACTGTAGGTTGCTCTGTGAAGTTAGTAAACTATATCGTGAATGAAACGGGGGAAAAATTAGAAAGTATAGCTACAATTGTAGCCAGAATTAAGGCTCTAGGAGATATTCGGAGTAATAGAGAGAGCTTTGTAAGGAAGATGTATTTCAGAACAGAAGATATAAAGAGAAATCTTCCATGCATTATTGAAGCATACGGAATAGAAGAAACATTAGAAATAATAGAAGGTTTAAAGGGCTATGAGGTTAAAGAAATACTGGCTTCATCAGATCCATTGGAAACTATACAAGAATTCATTTAAATAGCATAAGCAAAAGACCAGAAAATTTAATAAAATTCTGGTCTTTTGTGTGAGAGGACACTAAGTAAAATAATCACTTAGTTTCTACTCAATCAAATCCGAAAAAAGCTTAGCTTAGAATTGCTAAAAACTATTTTTAAATTAACCACTGTTTACTGCCTTTCAAAAATGGTAGTAAACAGTGGTCGATTTAGTAGGTTATTTTACCACTATATTATAAATTTTATTTTTTATGTAAATTTCCTTTATAATATTTTTGCCATCTAATAATTCACATATAGTAGAATTATTGTGGATTATTTCTTTTACTTGAGCCTCATCTGCATCTAAAGGAACAACAACAGTTGCCTTTAGTTTTCCATTAAATTGTACAGGAAGTTCAATTTCGTTGTCAATAGTTTTAGCTTCATCGTAAGTAGGCCATGGAGTTTCTGCAATTGTTTGTGGCATGCCCAATATTTCGAAAAGTTCTTCTGTCATATGTGGTGCAAAAGGATTTAATAATTGAAGGAATGTTTTAAATTCTGCTTTGTTAATTCTTTTCAATTTATAAAACTCATTTACCATAGACATAAAAGTTGCAACAGAAGTATTAAATTTCATCTCTTCAATATCTGATGATACTTTTTTTATGGCTTTATGCATCATTTTTTCAAATTCTGGAGAGTATGAGTTATTGTTATCTTCGGTTAAGAATTCTTGCATATTCCATACTCTATCTAAGAATTTACCACAACCTCTAATACTTTCCATAGACCAAGGAGCTGTTTGATCAAATGGTCCCATAAACATTTCATATACACGGAAAGTATCTGCGCCAAATTCTTTTACTATGTCATCTGGATTAATGACATTACCTTTTGACTTTGACATCTTTTCACCATTAGAACCTAATATCATACCATGAGAAGTACGTTTTTGATAAGGTTCTTTTGTAGAAACAATTCCAATATCATACAAAAATTTATGCCAAAATCTTGAATATAGTAAGTGTAGAGTAGTATGTTCCATACCACCATTGTACCAGTCAACAGGTCCCCAATAGTTTATAGCATCTTTTGAAGCTAATTCGTTGTTATTATGTGGATCCATGTATCTTAGGAAATACCAAGATGAACCAGCCCATTGTGGCATTGTATCTGTTTCTCTTTTTGCTATGCCACCACAATGTGGGCAAGAAGTATTAATCCATTCAGTATGTTTTGCTAGAGGAGATTCTCCGTTTTCACTAGGTTCATAGTCTTCTATTTCTGGTAGGACAAGTGGCAACTCTTTTTCAGGGATAGGCACCCAGCCACATTTTTCGCAATGAACCATAGGTATTGGCTCACCCCAATAACGTTGTCTTGAAAATACCCAATCACGTAGTTTGTAATTTACTTTTTTAGTTCCAATTTTGTGTTCTTCTAAATATTTTATTACTTGTTTTTTAGCCTCTTCAACAGATAAACCTGTTAAAAAGCCAGAATTAATTAATTTACCTGTTTCTACATCTGTAAATGGTTTTTCTTCAATGTTACATTCTGTGTTTTCAGAAGTTGCTTCTATTACTTGTATTAAAGGTAGATTAAATTTTTTTGCAAATTCCCAATCTCTATCATCATGAGCAGGAACAGCCATAATAGCTCCTGTTCCATATGTGATTAATACATAGTCTGATACCCATACAGGGATTTCTGTTCCTGTTAGAGGGTTTATAGCTTTTATACCTTTTATTTCTACTCCAGTTTTTTCTTTGTTTAGTTCTGCTCTTTCAAAGTCTGATTTCAAACTAGCTTGCTTTTGATATTCCTGTATTTCATTTATGTTTGTAATTTGGTTTGCTAATGTTTTTATTAATGGGTGTTCTGGTGCGACAACCATGTAAGTAGCTCCAAATAGTGTATCTGGTCTTGTTGTATATACGATTAATTCTTCTGTAGAATTAGAAATTTTGAAACTTACTTCTGCACCTTCACTACGTCCAATCCAATTTTTTTGTTGGATTTTTATTTTTTCTAAGAAGTCTAAATCGTCTAAGTCGTCTATTAACCTTTGAGCATATTCAGTTATTTTTAACATCCATTGGCTTTTTTCTTTTTGCACTACAGGACTTCCACATCTTTCACATACGCCATTTACTACTTCTTCGTTTGCTAGCCCTACTTTACAGCCTGTACAAAAGTTTATAGGCATTGTTGTTTTGTATGCTAATCCATGTTTGTATAATTGTATGAAAATCCATTGTGTCCATTTATAATAATTAGGGTCTGTTGTGTCTACAACTCTAGACCAATCAAATGAAAAGCCTAATGCTTTTAGTTGCTCTGTAAAATGAGCAATGTTTTTTTCTGTTGTTATTTTAGGATGAACATGGTTTTTTATTGCATAGTTTTCTGCAGGCAGTCCGAATGCATCAAAACCAATAGGATATAATACGTTTAACCCTTCCATTCTCTTTTTTCTTGCTACTATGTCTAATGCTGTGTAACTTCTTGGATGCCCAACATGGAGCCCTTGACCTGATGGGTATGGAAATTCGATTAAGCCATACCATTTATCCTTTGAAGGATCAAGTTTTGCATTAAATGTGCCTTCTGTGTACCATTTGTTTTGCCATTTTTTTTCTATTTGTGTAAAATTGTAAGACATTAAAATCATCCTTTCTTTCATTTTGTCTTGCTATTGCAAGTAACTTATATGCTATTATACTACATATTTCTTAGAAAATAAAGCAAAAAATTTAAGTTTCAATATTTTTTTTGTAACAATTCATAAGGAAGTAAAATATATATTCTGCTGTGTTATCAATATTTATTTTTAGAAATTTCTTACTGGCTTCACAAATTGCCTAGAGCCGTTTCTACTGAGGAAACTTCCCTGTGCAAAACTTCTAAAAATAAATATTGATAACACAGCAGATAGTATAAGACCTCTGAATTGTTAAAATTTTTATAACAAGTATACATAAGTTATAGACAATAGATAATATGTATGTTATAATATGAATGTATTAAGTTCTTATTTAGATTTACAAATAAAATCTAATATTATAGGAGGAGAAGCATATGTTGCAGAATGTAGAGGTAATCAAGTCACCAGTTAATGTTTCAGATAAAGAACAGTATTTGAGTAAAGTTCTTGCAAATCATACACGGCAGAAGATTACTGCTGTAGAAAAACTAAAAAATGGAGATATAAAAATTACTTTTGAAGAAGAAGGGAAGAAAAGGAAAAAACGGTATTTTGTAAGAGTATGCAAAAAGAGTATATTTAAAACGGTAGAGAAATATATGCAAAATTACAACCAGAAGATTGCTAAATATGGTTGCAAAAACTTTCCACATGCAATTGAGATACTGGAATATGAAGAATTTTATTTAATATTCTTTGTGGTCAAAAAGCGTTAGAAAGTAGGAATATCTAAAATGTAGTATATTAAAAACTGAGAATGTTTTATCATTAAAGTGATATTATATTCTCAGTTTTTTATGTTTTTTTCAATCAAATATGATTGACAATTTTTTTTCATCATATATAATATAATAGTAAAAATTGGTAACACTAAGATAGAAAATTTAAGAAACATTTTCAAATATGTGACCAAGAAAGGGAGGAGAGAAATGGCAGAGTATAGTGAGGAAGAGAAACAAAAAGTAAAAGCCATGATAGATGAACTAATAGAAAAAGCAAAAATAGCATCAAAGGAGTATTTGAAACTAGATCAGGAGCAAGTAAATAATATAGTAAAACAAATGGCAATGGCAGGTTTAGAGCATCACATGGAACTTGCAAAATCAGCAGTAGAGGAGACAGGAAGAGGAATTTACGAAGATAAAATAACAAAAAACATGTTTGCAACAGAGTACATTTATCATAGTATAAAATACGACAAAACAGTTGGAAAAATCAATGAAAACGGAGAAGAAGGCTATATAGAAATAGCAGAACCAGTAGGAATAATAGCAGGAGTAACACCAGTAACAAATCCAACATCTACAACAATGTTCAAATCAATAATTTCAGCTAAAACAAGAAATGTAATAGTATTTGGTTTTCACCCATCAGCTCAAAAGTGTAGTGTAGAGGCAGCAACAATAGTAAGAGATGCAGCAATAAAAGCGGGTGCCCCAGAAAATTGTATTTTATGGATAGAAGAGCCATCTGTTTTAGCAACAAATATGTTAATGAATCACCCAGATGTAAACTTAATATTAGCTACAGGAGGAACAGGGATGGTAAAGGCTGCATATTCATGCGGAAAGCCAGCATTAGGAGTAGGTCCAGGAAATGTACCATGTTATATAGACAAAACAGCAAAATTAAGAACATCAGTAAATGATTTAGTATTATCAAAATCATTTGACAATGGAATGATATGTGCATCAGAGCAATCAGTCATAGTAGACAAAGAAATACATGAAGAATTTGAAAAATTAATGAAAGAAGCAGGATGTTACTTTTTAAGTGATGAACAAACAAAACAATTGCGTAATAGTATGTTTATAGAAGAAAAGGGTTGTGCTTTAAATGCAGATATAGTTGGAAAAAGTCCATACAATATTGCAAAAGGTGCAGGAATTGAAGTACCAGAAGATACAAAAGTATTAGTATTACATGAAAATGGAGTTGGTATAGAATATCCATTTTCTAAAGAAAAACTGAGTCCAGTTTTAGCATACTATATAGTAGAAAATGCAGACGAAGGAATAGAATTAGCAGAAAAACTAATTGAATTTGGAGGTCTAGGTCATTCAGCAGTAATTCATTCAGAAGATAAAGAAACAATTTTGAAATTTTCTGAAAAGGTAAAAGTAGGAAGAATAATTGTAAATTCTCCTTCAACACATGGAGCAATAGGTGATATATACAACACAAATATGCCATCACTTACTTTAGGTTGTGGTACTTTTGGAGGAAATTCAACAACAGCAAATGTATCATCAGTAAACTTAATAAATATTAAAAAAGTTGCGAAAAGGAGAGTTAATATGCAATGGTTTAAAGTTCCAGATAAAATATATTTTGAAGCAGGTTCAATAGCATATTTAGAAAAAATGCCAGATATAACAAGGGCATTTATAGTTACAGACGAATCAATGGTTAAATTCGGATATGTAGATAAAATATTATATCATTTAAGAAAAAGAAACACATATGTACATTCTGAAATATTTTCAGAAGTAGAGTCAGATCCATCATTTGATACAATAAAAAGAGGTGTAGCAATGATGAATGAATTTAAGCCTGATGTAATAATTGCATTAGGAGGAGGAAGCCCAATAGATGCAGCAAAAGGAATGTGGTTATTTTATGAATACCCAGACAGTGATGTAGAAGGATTAAAGTTGAAATTTATGGATATAAGAAAACGTACCTATAAATTTCCAAAACTAGGTATAAAATCAAAAATGGTAGCAATACCAACAACTTCAGGAACAGGTTCAGAAGTAACATCATTTGCAGTTATTACAGATAAAACAAACAATAAAAAATATCCATTAGCAGACTATGAGTTAACACCAGATGTAGCAATAGTAGATCCAGACTTAGTAATGAGCTTGCCAAAAAGAATTACAGCAGATACAGGAATGGATGTATTAACACATGCAATAGAGGCATATGTTTCAAATATGGCATCAGACTATACAGATGGTTTAGCAGAAAAGGCTATAGAATTGGTATTTAAAAATTTAAGGCAGGCATATAACAATGGTAATGATGCTCATGCAAGGGAAAAAATGCACAATGCAAGTACAATTGCAGGAATGGCTTTTACAAATGCTTTCTTAGGAATAAATCATTCTCTAGCACACAAATTAGGTGCAGAATTTCATATGGCACATGGTAGATTGAATGCAATTTTATTACCATATGTAATTCGCTATAATGCTAGCAAACCTACAAAATTTGTTTCATTCCCAAAATACGAATATTTTATTGCAGACAAAAAATATGCCGATATATCAAGAAAAATGAATTTTGCAGCTTATACAGATGAAGAAGGTGTAAATTCTTTAATAGAAGAAATTAAAAAGTTAAATGAAGATTTGGGAATTGAAAAGTGTTTTAAAGATGTAGGAATTAATGAACAAGAATTTTTAGCTAAGGTGGATATGCTAGCAGATAGAGCATTTGAAGACCAATGTACAACAGCAAATCCACGCTTACCACTAGTTTCAGAATTAAAACAAATTTTATTAGATAGTTATTATGGAAATTGGTAATTTTGGGACGGAGCAAATTGGGACAAAAATGTCCCAAAAGGGACAGACTAAAAAGCACTTATAGATTATTATGCTTTCCTAATATAGAACAAAAGAGGCATGATTAAAATATTTAGACATTTTAGATTACTTTTCATGCCTCGTCTTTGTTCGACCGCCAAAATTGCTTTAGCAATTTTGTGTGGAACGTTGGGCGAAGCTTTTCTCTACTAGGAAAGTATAACAATTTGTTATACTTTCCTGGTAGAGAATAATAAGTAAAACAAGAGTTAAATAATTAACTCTTGTTTTACTTAGGTGTGTCCAATATAGACACTAACTAATATTATCCTAATTCATAGTTACAAAACTTGGTAAATTTTCTTGTGTAAACTCTTGTATTTCTCCAGTTACTAAATTAAATAATACATACTTATCAACACTGTAAGAACCAAAAATCCAGCTTTTATCAAGAGTTGCAAACAATACATAGGGTATATTATCATCTGAAATTGTAATACAAAATATGTTATAATTTATAAAAATAAATATGTAGTATGAGTATTAGAAAGGGAAATTATAAGGTTGAAAAATAATTACAATTTTGGTGTCGTCAAACTGCATTTTAAATTTAATCAACGTACAATTAGTACGCTTCATAAATTTAAAATTTGTTTTCCTAGCCCAAATTTAATTCTTTTCCAACTAGATTTGTGCATTGAGGAAGGAATGTGATTAAATATGGAAGATTTAGAAAGATACAATCACTTAAATGAATATTTAAAGAAAAAGTTTGGAGAGAGAACTTTGAAAATATGTATTGATGGAGGTTTCACATGTCCAAATAGAGATGGAAAGTTGGGATATGGTGGGTGTATATATTGTAGTGAAAAAGGTTCTGGAGAACTAATTAATTCAAATGAAAGTATAACAAAGCAAGTTGAGCAATATTTTCAGAGTTATAGAGCTAAAAGAGCAAATAAATTTATTGTATATTTTCAGAATTTTACCAATACATACGATACTGTGGAAAATTTAAAGTCAAAATATGATGCGGCATTAATAGATGATAGAATTGTAGGCTTAGAAGTAGGAACAAGACCAGATTGTATAACAGAAGAAATTGTAAAACTTTTGAAGAGTTATGCAGATAGGTATTATGTATGTGTAGAATTAGGTCTACAAACAAGTAATGATAAAATAGGAGAAAAAATTAATAGAGGTTATACAAGTGAACAATTTTCAAATGCTGTAAAACTTTTAAATAAATACAATATTGATGTAGTAGCACATATTATGGTAGGATTACCAGATGAAACAAAACAAGATATACAAAATACAGTGAATTTTATAAATGCACATACATTGCAAGGGGTAAAAATTCACTGTACATATGTTGTGGAAAATACAGTACTTGCACAAATGTATAGAAATGGTGAATATAAAGCATTAGAGTTAGATGATTATATAGAAACTTTGATTGATATAATGACACATTTGAAACCTGAATTAGTTATACATAGAATTACAGGAGATGCTCCAAAAGATATTTTAGTTGCTCCACATTGGAATAAACATAAGATGTGGATTTTGCATGGATTTGAAAAACGTTTTAGAGGTAGAAATTTGTGGCAGGGGAAATACTACTTTTTATAATAAATGTTGTTAATGTATAGAATTTTAGAAAGATTTATGATATAAAATAAATGGAGAATAAATTAAAAATGAAACACTAGGAGGTATAATGTTAGAGAATATATATATAAGTTATGAAGTAAATGATAATAAGTCTGATAATAGCTATCAGTTTAAATATATTGATCTTTTTGCTGGTATAGGTGGAATTAGAACACCATTTCAAAATCTTGGCGGTAAATGTGTATTTTCCTCTGAAATAGATAAATATGCTGTTCAGACTTATATTGCTAATTATGGTGAAATACCTAGTGGAGATATTACGAAAATCTCAGCAGACTCTATTCCAGACTTTGATATTTTATTAGCAGGTTTTCCTTGTCAGGCTTTTTCAATAGCAGGAAAAAGGGAAGGATTTAATGATACAAGAGGGACAATGTTTTTTGAAGTAGAAAGAATAATAGAAGAAAAGAAACCAAAATGTTTTCTTTTAGAAAATGTAAAAGGATTAACTAACCATGATAAAGGAAAGACTTTTAAAATAATGTTAGATATTCTTGAGAATAAACTCAATTATAAAGTATATCACAAAGTATTAAATGCTAAAAATTTTGGATTACCACAAAATAGGGAAAGAATAATGATTGTTGGATTTAAAAATCATAATATTGATTTTAACTTCCCTAAAGAAACAAATATTTCTACAAAGTTAGGTAATATTTTAGAAGACAATCCAGAAGACAAATACACAATATCTGATAAACTTTGGAAAAGTCATCAAAGAAGAAAAGAGGAGAATAAGGCAAAGGGAAATGGATTTGGATATTGCTTGTTTAATGAAGAATCGAAATATACAAGTACAATTTCTGCAAGATACTATAAAGATGGTTCAGAAATTTTAATTGATCAATCTTCTAAAGGAAAAAACCCTAGAAAGCTAACTCCAAGAGAGGCTGCAAGATTACAAGGATATCCAGATAGCTTTAAAATTGTAGTAAGTGATACCCAAGCCTATAAGCAATTTGGTAATTCTGTGCCAGTTAATATGATAAATGCAGTAGCACAAGAAATTTATAAAACATTAAAGAAGGGAGGGGAAATTTAATGGATATAAGCAAAAAGGAATATGAAAGTAATTTATTATTTTATACTATCTTAAAAAATTTAATAAAATGTCATTTAAATGAAAATAAAATGATATTATTAGAACAATTAATTCAAGGGAACAAGGAACTAGGATTTTTAAAATTAATTGAACTACTTGAGCAAAATGTAGTAAATGCAAATATTAAGGCTTATGAGGACTATACTACTTTATTAAATTTATGTGATGAAAAAAATTATAATATGTGGATTGATTTAACAATATTATCTATAGAATTGTTATTATCAAAAAAATTGATTTTAGAAGAAGCAAAGTCTTATGCAAAAATACAATATGATGATGGATTAGCATCTCATAAAGATAAATTAAGTTTTGGATATGATATGGTAAATCTAGAATATCCATATGGTCAAAGAGTAATTAGTGCTTTATTAGTATATACGATTACTAATGTAGATCGAGAAGATGAATTTATTCTTGAAACAAGTGGCAAAACTGTAAAAAGGTTGAGTAATAGAGTTAAAGAAGTTACAAGAAGATATAACATAAATGCTAATAATATATTTATGATTATTATGGATGAGTCTATAAATCAGAGTACTATATCAACTGCTGGCTCATCCTATGAATCAAGGGTTAATAGTGTATTATTGAATATTTCAAATAATGTACATAATCGTGCACATGATAAATTTATAAATTCTGTAGAGTATGATTACACTTTTGAATTAGATGGACAAATATATGGGGTTAATGCAAAAAGAACATTAAGAGAAAGGTATAAGCAAAATTTTGAAGATGTAAATCAACTTTCAGTAGATGCAATGTTTTTAGTTACTTTGGGTATTGATTTAAATGAAGAAAAATTAAATAACATAATGCAAAGACATGGTTATTATGTAGTTGTTGCACAAGAAATATATGATTCAAAGCAATATTTAAGAAAAAATGGTAGAGTAATTTCTTCAAGGAATTTCAATGCAGAATATTTAAGAAAGCTATTCAAAAAGTTTATTTAATATTCAAAATCTCTTTTAGAAAATATAATATGTAAAAGATTCACTAAACATTCTGAACCAAATTGCTAGAGAAATTTTAATAGTGAAAGAAGACGAGGAATGAAAAGTGATTTAAAAGGTCTAAAAACTTTATTATGTTTTTCTGCTCTTGTATAGAGAAAATCGAATGCTTTCTCTATACAAGAAGACATTGAAACAATTCAGAGAAAAAAATACTATGAATTGTAATTAAGTTGTTACAATTCATGGTTTATAAAATTATATATGGACTAAATAGAAATTTAGCTGTGAATATTAACATTAAATTTACTTAGTTAGAAAAGTAAAAGTGCAAAAAAAACCGAAAAATGTAGGAATTGGTCGATAAAAAAATCTTTACAAAATCAAAAAAATATGATAACATAATTGCAGATTAAAAAATTGCAATTTTTATCTTAAAAGTTTAATTCAAAAAATTTAGTTTTCTAAATTTAAATCAAACTAACAAAAAAGAATAAAGGCGGTGAAAAATATGTATGTTAAATTATAACAAAAGAAATATAAGTTTCATTTCATTAGGCATAGCCATAATATTATCTATAACAATTAATTCAATTTTAGTAAATCCAAATCAAGAAAAAGAAATTAATTCAAGTTTAGTTTTAAAAACTTCTTCAATAAATCCAGAAAAAAAAGAAAAAAGTAATGAAATAGTAGAAAATCAATACATAAAAAGCAATAAATGGAGAATAGAAATACCAGCAATAAAACTAAATGCTCCAATAATGGAAGGAACAACAAAAGAAACAATGAGAAAAGCTGTAGGTCATTTCAGTGAAACACAGAAATGGGAAGGGAATGTATGTTTAGCAGCACACAATAGAGGATATAAATACAATTATTTTCAAGAAATAAGAAAATTAAACATAGGAGATTGCATTAAATATACAAACGAAAAAGGTACAAAAGAGTACAAAGTAGTAACAAATGAAATAATAAAAGAAACAGATTGGACATATATTCAAGATACAAAAGACAATAGAATAACACTAATAACATGTGTAGAAAATATGCCAGAATATAGACAATGTATTCAAGCAATAGAAATTATATAAATAGAGAAAGGAATGTGATTTATAATGAAGAAAAACAAGAAAAAGCTAGTAATAGCCATTGTTTTACTGATGCTAATGTTAGCAATATTTTTAATAGGAGGTTATACATATTCTAAATACATAACACAAGTACGTGGAAAAGGAGTAATAGACATAGCAAGATGGAATTTTAAAGTAAACAATCAAAGTTCAACAATGGGAACTATTAACTTAGCAGATACATTTACACCAGAAACAATAAAAGATAACAAATTAGCACCAGGAGTAAAGGGAGACTTTGATATAGTAATAGATGCAACAGAATGTGAGACAGGAGTAGAATATGCAATAAACTTTGAAAATATAAAAGACAAGCCTAAAAATTTGGAATATGGTTATGGAGACATTTATGTTTCAGATATAAAAGAATTAGAGCCATATTTAACAGGTGTTATACATGCAAATGATGAAGAGAGAACTAGAACAATAAAACTTTATTGGAGTTGGAGATATGAAAGTGCTAATCCTAACGAAACCATTGAAGAGGCTAATGAGCAAGATACAGTAGATGGTCGTACATTATCTCAACATAGTTTCGATATAGTTGTTACAGGAACACAGGAATTACCAGAAAGAATAGAAAATTAATAACAATAGTAATATAAGTTAGAAAGGTTAAAAAGGAGGGATTTTGTGAACAAGAAGAAAGTTGTATTTGCAATAATTACAATTATAGTAATAATAGTAATGTTTTATATTAAGCTAAATAGTAAATCCCCTCTTTTTAAGATATTTGATATTAGCATATTAACAATTTCAACAGGTAGTATGGAGCCAGAAATACAAATAGGGGAGGCAGTAGTAATAAAAGGACAAGCTACATATGAAATAGGAGACATCATAACTTACAATGTAGAAAATTTATATTTAGTAACACATAGAATTGTAGAAAAAGAAGGAGAAGATTATATAACAAAAGGAGACAATAATAATATAAAAGATAAAGAAAAAGTATCAAAAGAAAGCATAGAAGGAAAAGTAATACATCATTCTAAATTTATGAATTATTTAATGAAATTTAGTCCAATAATAATTATTATTTTATTAATCATAGTGTTAATATTTTGTTAAAGAAGTAAGGAAGGAATATAATAAATATGAAAGAAAAAATTATACAAATAAATAAAAGAAAAAAGAGTAAAGACTTTTTAATAGTAATAATATTTTTAGTAATCTTATTTACAACATTTATAGTATCATTTAGTTTTGCTAAATATATAACAGTAGTAAATGGCAAAATATTTGGGAATATTGCCAAACCAGTAATAGAATTAAGAGGAGAAGAAAGTTTTATAATTACTTCAACTGCTCCACAAACATTATATGAATTTGAAGTAAGAAATTATGACGAAAATGATAATATAAATGAAGTAAAAATGCAATACTATATAGAAATAATATCAGATAATAATACAATTTTATTTGAATTGTATAATGGAAATGAAAAGATAGAATTAGAAAGTAAAAAAACAAAATTAATAAATATTTCAAAAGAAAATAAAGAAGTACATAAATATAGATTAAATATAATATATAACTCTTCAAACTTAGAAAATATAAAGGATAATATAGAAATAAAAATACATTCTATTCAAAAAATCTAAAACAAATAGCAAAAATAGCAAGCAGTGAGAATGCTTCTTTTTGTTTATATACTAGGAAAAAGATTGTTGAAAAATAAAAATTTAAAAGCAAAAAAGTACAATTTCTTTCAATTCATAATTTGAAATTAGAAGCTAATAAGTAATATAATATTTATTTTATCGAAATTTTTTACTGGCTTTATGGGTAGCTCTGGGTCATGTCCGCTGAGGGAACTTCCCTTAAGCAAAACTCCAGAAAATAAATATTATATTGCCTATATAGATAATTAATATCTATCAATTGTAACAAATTGAACTCTTTTTAGTGGAAATTTAATAATATAATTGACATATAACATTTATTAAATATATAATAAAAGCTATAAAATTGGTTATAAATAAGATAATAGAATAAAAGAGAGGAAGAGTGAGCAATAAATGTTTTCACAATTAATAGTTTTATTAATACTTATTTTATTAAATGCGTATTTTGCAGCTACAGAGATAGCTTTTATATCATTAAATGATGCAAAAATAGAAAAGAAGGCAAGAGAGGGGAATAAAAGGGCAAAACAGATAGAGAAAATGTTAAAAAATCCAAGTAAATTTTTAGCAACAATACAAATAGGAATAACACTAGCGGGTTTTTTATCTAGTGCTTTTGCATCAGATGCATTTGCAGACATATTGGCACCAGCATTAAATAATATATTTCCAAGTATAAGTATAGAAATATTTAGAGGGATATCAATAGTAATAATAACAATGATATTATCATTTTTTACACTTGTTTTTGGAGAATTAGTTCCTAAAAGGCTAGCCATGAAATATTACGAAAAAATTTCATATGCAACAATAGGAATAATCAGAGTAATATCAGTAATAACAGCACCTTTTGTAAAAATATTGACAGTAACTACAAACATAATAACAAAACTTTTTGGAATATCAGAAGATGATGAAGAAATTGTAACAGAAGAAGAAATAAAGATGATGATTGATGAGGGTGAAGAAAAAGGAACAATAGAGCTAGAAGAAAAGGAAATGATAAATAACATATTTGAATTTAATGATATAACAGCATCAGAAGTAATGACACATAGAACAGACATTTACGCAGTAGAAATAAATTCAAATATATATGATTTAATAAATCAGATAGATGAATACAAATATAGTAGAATACCAGTATATGAGGACACAATAGACGATATAAGAGGAATTGTATTTATAAAAGATTTATTAAAATATATTTCAAAAAATGAAAATATAGAAATAAAAAATATAATTAAAGAGGCATTTTTTGTATCAGAAACAAAGCCAATTAATGAACTATTTAAAGATTTACAAACAAATAAGCAACAAATGGCAATAGTTATAGATGAATATGGTGGAACAGCAGGACTTGTAACAATGGAAGATATATTAGAAGAAATAGTAGGAAATATATTTGATGAATATGATGAAGTTGAAAATGATTATGAAAAAATAGATGAAAATACGTATATGATAAATGGGTCATTATCTATAACAGAATTAAGAAAACTATTAGAAGTTGAAATTCCAGAGGGAGAATATGAAACTTTGTCAGGTTATTTATTAGAATTATTAGGAAGAGTACCAGAAGATGACGAAAAACCTGTAATAGAAACTGAAAAAATTGTATACAAAATAGAAGAATATACAGATAAGAGAATTGTTTGGGTAAAGGCTTGTAAATCTTAGAAATAATATAATAGGAGTTGGAGAATATGAAGAAAAAGGAACATAACAAAAAGGCAAGTAAAAAAATTAATAAGTTATATATTATAATACCTATAATTGCATTAATAGCTATTATAGTAGTGGCTATTATGTTTGTAGCACAGAACAATATAGATTATGAAATAGAGCAAGTAGGAGAGTATAAGTATTTAAAATTATATGAAAATGGTAAATATGGAATAATAGATAGAAATGGAAATACACTAATACAACCACAATATGAGCAAATAAATATACCAAACCCATCAAAACCAATATTTATATGTTATGAAGATGAACAAAAGACAAAAGTATTAAATGATAAAAATGAGCAATTATTTAAAAAATATGAACAAGTATTACCATTAATATTTAAAGAGTTTACAACAGAAGTACCATTTGAAAAAAGTGTATTACAATATAAGAAAGATGGCAAATATGGTTTAATAGATTTTTCAGGAAATGAAATAACAGCTGCAAAATATGATTCTATAGAAAGTTTATCTTATAAGGAAGGTTGTTTAATAGTAAAGCAAAATGACAAAGTAGGACTAATAAATATAAAAGGAAAAGAAATAATAAAACCTGAATATTATTCAATAGCAGCAGATGGTTATTATAATGAAGAAACTAAATATAAAGCAGTTGGTTTTGTTGTTTGTAATAGAACAAATGAAGGATATAGATATGGATATATAAATTCAAAGGGTGAAAAGGTATTAGAACCAATATATAATTCAATACAAAGAGTTACAGAGATTATTGATGACAATAATGTATATCTGATGGTAGAAAAAAATGGACAAGCAGGATTAACAAAAAATAAAGATATAATAGTAGAATGTCAAAATGAAGAAATAGAATATAATAGAAAAAATCAAGTATTTGCAATAAAAAAGGCCTTAAAATATGGTGTTATTGATATTAGTGGAAATAGCATATTACCAATAGAATATGATGATATATGGTTTATAAGTGAAAATATAAATGTAAAAAAGGGAGAAGAAACTTATATATATACTGCAAAAGGAGAGAAAATTGAAAACACTGAATATTCTGCGATAATTGAAACTGAAGATAAGCAGTTTAAAATTACAATAAAAAATGAAAAATATGGAATAGTCTATTCAAATAATATAGAAACAGTTAAGAATAAATATCAATATATAGAACACGCATTTGACGATTATTTCATTGTTACAGAAGATGAAAAGGTTGGAGTATTAAATAATCTTGGAGAAGAAAAGATAGGGTTTAATTATTCTGTAATACAAAAAGTAAAAAATACTAATGTATTACAGGCAATTAATACAGATACAAAAATTATAGATTTTTATAATAAAAATATGAAAAAAATATATACAGTATCAGATGCAACAGTATATTCTGAGGACGATTATATAAAAATTGTATCAGATAATGACAGAAAGTATTTTGATAAAGAAGGAAAAGAATTATCTAATAAAGAAATATATAAAAGTAATAAATTATTTGCAAAGTCAAAAGATGGAAAATGGGGTTTTGTTGACAATAATGATAATGTAATTGTAGAAAATAAATATGATATGGTAACAGAATTTAATGAATATGGTTTTGCTGGTATTAGACTAGATCAAAAATGGGGCGTAGTAGATAGAGATGGCAATGTTATAGTAGAGCCTAAATATGAAAAAATAGACTGGGTAGAACCTGAATTTGTTAATAAATATTGTAAGTTAAATTTTGGTTATGGATTTGAATATTATACTGATGAAATTTAAGATTTTGGATTTCTAAAATATTTTACAATGTTTTAGAAATCTTTTTATACAATAGGGAAGTCATACTGACTTTTCCTATTGTATAAAAAGCTTCGCAAACATTGAGCACAAATTTAAAAAAAATTTGGCACAGAACAAATTTACGGAAAGCCAAAGAGAAAAGCTAAAGTTATGCCAATTTAAAGGCTTTCCGATTTGTTCTACAATTTGCTCTTGTATAGGCAAAATTTTCGATTTTCCTATACAAGAAAGTAAATAATATAGGAGGAAGTAAAAAATGTATAAGAATTTTGGAATAAATGAAAATTTAATAGAGTTATCAGCAAAAGTAGAAGAAGAAGTAAAAGATGTTTTTAGTAAAATAGATAAAATATGTGAATATAATAGTTTAAAGGTATTGAAGGCTTTTCAAGATAATAATATATCAGATATGCACTTTGGAAGTACAACAGGATATGGATATGGAGATGTAGGAAGAGACACAATAGAAAAAGTTT
Source organism: uncultured Clostridiaceae bacterium (assembly GCA_947642455.1). Taxonomy (GTDB): domain Bacteria; phylum Bacillota; class Clostridia; order TANB77; family CAG-508; genus UMGS1663. The sequence continues at coordinate 3,893 of CANRSN010000001.1, read as the reverse complement.
TTTCACAGGTATTAAGTGCAGAGGATAGTTTGGTAAGAAGTCAATTCATATCTGGAACACATGCTTTAACGGTTGCACTATTTGCGTTTTTAAGACCATCAGACACCATGCTTAGTATTACAGGAAAGCCATATGACACATTAGATGAAGTTATAGGGATAAAAGAGAATTCAAGCTCATTAAAATCTTTTGGTGTTAATTTTGAGAAAATAGATTTAATAGACAATGATTTTGATTATAAAAATATAGAAAAGGTTTTAAAAAGTAAGAAAATTAAGCTAGTAGAAATTCAACGTTCTAAAGGATATAGTACCAGAAAAAGTATTACAATAGATCAAGTAGAGAATGTAATAAAATTTATAAGAAAAATAGATAAAGAAGTAATTATAATGATAGACAATTGTTATTGCGAATTTGTTGGAGAAAAAGAGCCTTTAGAAGTAGGGGCAGATGTAATAGTAGGTTCACTTATTAAAAATTTAGGAGGAGGAATAGCTCCTAATGGAGCATATATAGCAGGAAGAAAAGACTTAGTTGAACTTGCAGGGCAAAGGCTAACAGTACCTGGAGAAGGTAAAGAAGTAGGTCCAACTTTAGGTATAAATAAGTCAATATTACAAGGGCTATTTTTAGCCCCAAGTGTAGTAAAAGCTAGTTTAAAAACAGCAGTATTTGCAAGTAAGATGTTAGAAAAGTTAGGATATAGGACAGAGCCTTTATTTAACGAAAACAGAGCAGATATTGTTCAAACTATAATATTTGAAGATAAAGAAAAATTGATAAAATATTGTCAAGGTATTCAAATGGGTTCTCCAATAGATTCTAATTCTATTCCAGAACCATGGGACATGCCTGGATATACAGATCAAGTTATTATGGCAGCAGGTGCATTTACACAAGGGTCTTCTATAGAACTTTCATGTGATGGACCAATTAGACCACCTTATGTAGCTTTTATGCAAGGGGGATTAACTTATGAATATGGAAAAATTGGAGTATTAAAGGCAATTCAAAATATATATTAATAATATAGCAAATATAAAGTTTAATTATCTCTGAATTGTTACAAAATGGTAGTACATAATAAAGTTATATTAAAAATTATATAGAAAAAAATTAAAATATTGTATGGGGAGAGAATTAATTGAAAGTAATAGTAATTGGTGGAGGACCAGCTGGAATGATGGCCGCTATAGCATCAAAGCAAATGGGTAATGAAGTAGAGATTTTTGAAAAAATGAATAGTTGTGGGAGAAAGCTACTTATAACAGGAAAAGGAAGATGTAATATAACAAGTAGTTTACCAATGGAAGAGTTTATAAAAAATGTTCCTGGTAATGGGAAATTTTTATATAGTAGTTTTCAAAATTACACAAATGAAGATATTATAAATTTTTTAAAAGAGCAAAATGTTTATGTAAAAGAAGAAAGGGGCAATAGAATTTTTCCATGTAGTGACAAATCTATAGATGTACTAAATGCTTTTAAAAGTAAATTAAAAGAATTAAATATTAAAGTAAATATAAATTCAAAAGTTGAGTCTATTGAAGTAGAAAAAGAGCAGAATAATATAAATAAAAAATTAAGTAAAGTAATAGGCATAAAACTTGAAAATGGTAATTTTGTCAAAGCAGATAAAGTAATTTTGGCTACAGGAGGAAAAAGCTATTGTGCAACAGGTTCAACTGGCGATGGATATGAAATGGTAAAAAGGCTTGGTCATACTGTAACACCAATAGAGCCTTCATTAGTGCCTTTAGCTGCAAATAGCAATAACAATATTGATATCATAAAAAATACAAAATATAAAAATTCATTAGCATTATGTAAAGAAGTACAAGGTTTAAGCTTGAAAAATGTGAAAATACAATTTAAAGATATTGAAAAAAACAAAATTATATATGAAGATTTTGGAGAGATGATTTTTACTCATTTTGGAGTTTCTGGTCCAACAATATTGAGTGCTTCTGCACATCTTTTAAGATATAAAAATATACATATGCTTTTAAAAGAGGGAAAAATAATATTACAAATAGACTTAAAACCAGCTTTATCTGAAGAAAAATTGAATAATAGGATATTAAGAGATTTAGAGAAGTTTAAAAATAAAGAAGTTAAAAATAGTTTTAATGAATTATTGCCTCAAAAATTAATAATGCCTATAATTAATTTACTTAATTTGAGTGAAGGAAAACAAGCAAATAGTATAACTAAAGAAGAAAGGCAATTTATAGTAAAGTTGTTAAAAGGTATACAAATTACTATACAAGATTTTAGAGGAATTAATGATGCTATAATTACAGCAGGAGGTATAAGTATAAAAGAAATTAATCCAAAGACGATGGAGTCTAAACTAGTAGATGGATTATATTTTGCAGGAGAAGTTATAGATGTAGATGCCTATACTGGTGGATTTAATTTACAAATAGCATATTCAACTGGTTATACAGCAGGAATTAGTGATTATTAGAAAAAGAGTATTAAAATTTACAGTAATTAAAAGTATTAAATTTATTTTATACATGTTTTGAAAGAATGTAACAGTAATGAAAGGATTTTAAATATGCTAAAAACAATAATGGAGAATGTTTATGCAGAGATAGTTCAAAAGAAATCTAAATTTATAGCAAATATAATTTATGTGCAAACTGTAGAAGAAGCGGAGCAAAGGTTAAAAGAGATAAGAAAAAAGTATTATGATGCAAGGCATAATTGTTATGCCTTTAGTATAATGACACAAGAAGGTATAATAAATAGGTCATCTGATGATGGAGAACCAAGTGGAACAGCGGGAGGACCAATTTTAAATATTATAAATAAAAATGAATTAACAAATGTATTAGTAGTTGTTACTAGATATTTTGGAGGGATTCTATTAGGTACAGGAGGGTTGGTAAAAGCATATTCTGAAGCTACTTTAAAAGCTATAGAACAGGCAACTTTTGTAGTTGAGCAGCTTGGCATGGAATTTGAAGTTGTAATTTCATATGCTGATATTGAAAAATTTAATTATTATTGTAGTAAAAATGATATTAATGTAATTAAAGTAGAATATGACGAACAGGTAAAATGTATAATTGAGGTGAATGAAGAAGAAAAACAAAAATTACTATTAAATATTCAAAATTTGAATTTTAAAATATATAATTATAGAGTTATAAAACAGAAAAATATAAAAAAACATTGAAATATGAATGTTAAATGTCAAAACTTGAAAAAATTTCCAGAAAACTATTGCAAAAAATGTTAAAAGATAATATAATGCAATAGTAATGTAAAAAATTTACAAAAAAAGAAATGGGAGGAAACAAAAGTGAAAGACAAGATTAAAATTTTAATTGCAGATGATAATAGTGATTTTGCAATGACATTAAATGGTTATTTACAACAAGAAGAGGAGATGGAAGTAGTTTATGTTGCCAAAGATGGTAATGAGGCTTATGATGCAGTCTTAGAGCATAAACCAGATGTAGTATTACTAGATGTTATAATGCCTCATTTAGATGGATTAGGTGTACTAGAAAAGTTACAATATGCAGAGTTGGAGAAAAAGCCTTTATGTATAATGTTATCAGCAGTAGGGCAAGATAAAATAACTCAAAAGGCAGTAAGTCTTGGTGCAGAATATTACATTGTAAAACCATTTGATATTAGTGTACTTGTAAAGAGAATAAGAGAATTGAAGTTTTATCAACCAGGTAGTTTTAGAGGGAATTTTTCTACTAGAGAAATTAAACCTCAATATATTGAATTAGCTCCAGAAGCTAAAAAGGATCAAGAAAATTTGGAAGCATTAGTTACAAATATTATACATGAAGTAGGTGTACCAGCTCATATAAAAGGTTATCAATATTTAAGAGAAGCAATTATGATGGTAGTAAATGATATAGATG